>NZ_JAIFAG010000001.1:0-605046 GCF_020012125.1 Hymenobacter psoromatis | reverse complement strand
GGGGTGCTCCTGCAGGCGGTCGAGGGCCTCTTGGCCGTTGCCGGCAAAGACGAACTCGTAGGCATTTTCCCGAATTTTACGGCGAAACTTTTGCTTGATGAGCAGTTCCAAATCGGCCTCGTCATCAACTACTAAAATTTTGGTTTTCATGTGGTTGAGATAACGTGGAGCTTATCGCGCAGGGCCGCGAAGTCCACGGGCTTAGTCAGAAAGTCATCGGCCCCGAGCTGCATGGCTTGCTGGTGGGTAGCCTCGTCGCCGTAGGCCGTGAGCATCATCACGAGCGGCGGCGGGGGGGGTAGGGGGTCGCTTTTGACGTGGCGCAGCAGCTCTAGCCCGCTCATGCCGGGCATGTTGATGTCGGAGAGAATGAGGACGACCTCGCTGGGATGGTCACGCAGAAACGTGAGCGCCTCCTCGCCCGAGTAGGCGAAGGAAAAGGCAAACTCGCCGCTGCGGATTTCGCGCCGGAAGCGCTGCTCGAACAGCACCCGCACGTCGGTCTCGTCGTCAACTACCAGAATTTTCATGGGAAGTAAAGATAGGAGCAGGCCCGGCGGCTCAGGCCGTGGGCAGCGTGATGGTGAACGTGGTGCCCTGGCCCGGCTGCGAAGCTACGGCCAGCGTGCCGCCGTGGCCCTTCGTAATAATATCGTGGCTCAGCGAGAGACCCAGCCCCGTACCCTCACCCGTGGGCTTGGTGGTGAAAAAGGGCTGAAATATCTTGGGCCGCACGGCGTCCGGGATGCCCGTGCCGTTATCCAAAACCTGGATTTCGACCTGCTCCGCCAGTCGTTTCGTCGCTACGCTTACGGTGGGCACGTAGCCGCTTTCGCCCGCCAGCTGGCGCTGCTGCACGGCGTAAAAGGCGTTGTTGAACAGGTTCAAAAGGACTCGACCCAAGTCGGCCCCTACCCCCTCTACCGGCGGCAGGCCGGGGGCGAGGTCAGTTTGCAGGGTGGCGTTGAAGCTCTTTTCCTTGGCCCGCAGGCCGTGGTAGGCTAGGCGCAGGTACTCGTCGGCCAGGGCATTCATATCCAGCGCCGCCCGTTCGCCGGTGCTGGCGCGGCTGTGCTCCAACATCCCGCGCACGATGCTGCTGGCCCGCTGCCCGTGCTGGTGAATCTTGCTCAGATTTTGGGTGAGGTCATCGGCCAGGGCGCTTACTTCGGCCGCATCACCGGCGGCCTGGGCTTCTTTCAGTTCGGCCAGCAGCTCGGCGCTCACGTCGGCGAAGTTATTGACGAAGTTGAGCGGGTTTTGAATCTCGTGGGCGATGCCGGCCGTCAGCTCGCCCAGGCTCGCCATTTTCTCCTTCTGGATGAGCTGATTTTGCGTGGCGCGCAGTTCGGTGAGCGAGCGCTGCAATTCGCCGGTGCGCTGCTGCACCTGGGTTTCGAGGGTATCATTCTGGGCAGCCAGCAGGGCTTGTTTGTCCTGCTCCTGCGCAATGGTTTGGGCCGAGAGGCGCTCGACCTCGCCCAGCTTAACTTGCAGCAGCTCGGCGTCGAGGGCAAACTCGCGGGCCAGAAACAGGGAGATGCCCAGCGCCGGCAACACAATTCCCAGCAAGAGCAGTACATTCAGCAACAGCTGAGATGGCGTTTTAGCGAGGTACAGCACGGCGCAATAGGCCATCGCGACCAGCAGCTGGCCAGCAAATCCCGCCGCAATCAGCCCGGCTCCCCGTTGCCCTTGGCGCAGGGCTATTACCGTCAGGCGCAGCTGCTCGACTACGCACCCCACCACCAGTATCGTCCACGCACTATCAACGGCCGGGTTCTGGGAAACAATCAGCAGGAGCACTACCCCCCAGTAGGCCACCCACAGCCCCCGGTAGAGCCGGCCCGGCCGGAAGTGAAACAAGGCGTACAAGGCCCGAATGGCCCACAGCCCATTCATGGCGGCCAAGACATTGGCCAGCACCAAGAGCGCCAGAAAGGGCACCAGCGTAGGCAAGGCCAGGGTTCGGAAGCCGTAGCCCAGCAAGGACCCCAAAGCTATCGTGAGGGCAAAGCGGGCAAAGTAGCGGTTGGCCGGCTGCGACGGGTTGTAGTAAAAAAAGGCGAAGTGCAGGAATGCCAGCAGGGCCGAAAACCCCACCAGCACCAAAAGAACTATGGCGCTATCCCGCTCCCGCGCCCGGCCTTCCCAAAATTGTTGCGGGGCAAACAGGGTCACTCTCAGCTGCGGCCGCTGGCTGAGTCCTAGCGGCAGCAACGGCCGCCAGGGTGCGTAGCGCACCGCCAGCACCTGCTCGGCGGGGCCGCCCGCGGGCACGGCACCCGGCGGCAGGAATTGGCCCAGGGGCTGCACCCGCGCGGGGTCGGCGGCGAGCACCCCCTGGCGCTGCACCAGCCGGCCGTTGAGGTACACTTCGATGGCCCCTACCCCGAATGAATTAAATAGCAGGTCGCGCTGGCGCAAGCTGGCGCCGAGCCGAAAACGCAGCCGCAGCCAGCTGATACCCGTGCCCAAGGCGGGGGGTAGCTCGCGCCGGGGCCGGGTGGGGCTGAGGGTGTCCCAGCGGCTGTCGTCGAAGTCGGGGCGGGCCCAGGCCGGGTCGTCGCCGGCGTGGTAGCGCCAGCCTTTTTGCAGCAGCAGGCCGGTAGTGGGGGGTAGGCGGTTAATGCGCAACGCGGCCGAATCGGGCGTTTGGGCCAGGCACGAGCCGGCGCTGAACACTAGCGCCAGTAACAGTAGCAGGTGTTTCATAAGCGGCAGAAGGGGGGTAGGGCTTAGCCGGGCAGCGTGATAGTGAAGGTGGTACCCTGGCCCGGCTGGCTTACCACGGTGAGCGTGCCACCGTGACCCTTCGTGATAATATCGTGGCTCAAGGACAAGCCCAGCCCCGTGCCCTCGCCGGTGGGCTTGGTGGTAAAAAAGGGCTGGAAAATCCGCTCCCGCACGGCTTCCGGGATGCCCGTGCCGTTGTCGCGCACGGCTATTTCCACCGTCGGGCCCACCTGGCGGGTGGCTACCCCCACGGTGGGCGTGTAGCCGGCCTCGCCGGCTTGCTGGCGCTTTTGCACCGCGTAAAAGGCATTGGTGAGCAGGTTCAGCAGCACCCGGCCCAGGTCGCCGGGCACGGCGGATACGGGGGGTAGGGCGGGCGCGAAATCGGTTTGCAGGGTGGCGTTGAAGGTTTTATCCTTGGCCCGCAGGCCGTGGTAAGCCAGGCGCAGGTACTCGTCGGCCAGGGCATTCACGTCGGTGGGGGCGCGCTCGCCGCTGCTGGCGCGGCTGTGCTCCAACATGCCGCGCACGATGCCGGCGGCCCGGCCGCCGTGCTGCGCAATGCGACCCAGGTTCTGGCGCAGGTCAGCCAGCAGCTCAGCTTCAATGGCCGGGTCGCGCACGGAGCGGGCGCGTTCCTCGGCCAGCTCAGCCACCAGCTCCACGCTCACATCGGCGAAGTTGTTGACGAAGTTGAGCGGGTTCTGAATCTCGTGGGCAATGCCGGCCGTCAGCTCGCCCAGGCTGGCCATTTTTTCGCGCTGAATCAGTTGGCCCTGCGTTTCCTGAAGCTCCTGAAGGGTGGTGCGCAGCTCGTCGGTTTGGCGGGCCAGGGCGGCCGTGCGCTGGCCCACTTCGTATTCGAGGGTTTGGTTTTGGCTCTCAATGGCCCGCTGCTCCTGCTCGACGGTCAGGCGCTGCTGCACATCGACTTTAAGGGTCTTGGCTTGGCTGCGGGCCACCAGCAGCCCGACTCCTAGCCAGGCCACTACCAAGCCCTCCACGTTATCAACCGTACCACTCTTATCTAAAGCCAAGGTAAAAGGCCGTGCCAGCAGCTCCACCACGAGCACAACCACGCCGGGCAGCAGGGCCAGGGCCAGCCACTGCGCGGGGCGGTAGGCGCGCAGCCGCCAGCCCACGGCAACGCCAATGCCGAGCACCACGGCCAGAAACATATCGTCGAGCCAATCCAGCACCGGGCCGCCCAGTAGCAGTCCCAGCCCCATGATGGCCGCCGCCGGCTGCCAGAGGCGCGTTAGCCAGCGGTCCCACCGCGGCAGGCGCGCAGGAATGTCCAGCGCTTTGCGGCCCCAGTACACCAACCCAATGGCTAGCGGCGCAGACAGGTATAGTTCACCATCAGCCATGCAATTGATTGGTTATATTATTGAAAATAAACGTCTTATTCCGTCGAATCCCGAAATGGCAGCCGAACCACAAACTCCGTGAACTCACCCTCCTGGCTTGCCACCGTGAGGGTGCCGCCGTGGCCCTGCACCACGATGTCGTGGGCCAGCGAGAGGCCCAGGCCGGTACCCTCGCCGGTGGGCTTGGTGGTGAAAAAGGGCTGAAAAATCTTGGCCCGCGCCGCTTCCGGGATGCCCGTGCCATTGTCGCGGATGCTGACTTCTACCTCGTCGCCGTCGCGGCGGGTGGCCACGGCCACAGTAGGCGCGTAGCCAGCTTCGCCGGCTTGCTGGCGCTGCTGCACGGCGTAGAAGGCATTGGTGAGCAGGTTGAGCAGCACCCGGCCCAGGTCGCCAGGTACGGCGGATACCAGCGGCAGGATGGGCGCAAAATCGGTTTTTAGGGTCGCGTTGAAGGATTTGTCGCGGGCTCGTAGGCCGTGGTAGGCCAGGCGCAGGTACTCATCGGCCAGGGCGTTGAGGTTGGTGGGCTGGCGCTCGCCGGTGCTGGCGCGGCTGTGCTGAAGCATCCCGCGCACGATGCTGGCCGCCCGCTGGCCGTGGAGGTTGATTTTGTGCAGGTTGTGGCGCAGGTCGTTCAGCAGTTCGGCTTCGAGGGCGGCGTCGGGGGTAGGGTGGGTTTGCTCGGCTTCCAGCTCGGCCACCAGCTCGGCGCTCACGTCGGCAAAGTTGTTGACGAAGTTGAGCGGGTTCTGAATCTCGTGGGCGATGCCGGCCGTCAGCTCGCCCAGGCTCGCCATTTTCTCGCTTTGGATGAGCTGCTGCTGGGTGGCGCGCAGCTCGCGCAGGGCGGCTTGCAGCGCGTCGGCCTGCTGAGTGAGGGCGGCCATGCGCTCATCTACCAAGTGTTCCAGCGCGACATTGCGGGCGGCTACTTGCTGGCGCAGCTGCTCGGCTTCGGCCAACCGCTCTTGCTCCTGGCGCAGGTTTTTTTTCTGCACAAAAGCCAGCACGAGCATCCCGCCCAGCCAGAGCAGGTTGAATTTGGACCACATGCGGAAATAGTCCCGGTAGGGCAGCACGAACTGCAAGTCCCGCGCCCGCAACACAAGCCCAATGGTATAATGCAGCGCCAGCGGCGTGAGGCCCCACAGCGCCGTGGCGGCCGGGCGGTAGCGGCGCAGGCGCAGCAGCACGGCCGCGCACACGCCCAGCACAAACAGCGTGTAGAGCACCGCAAACCACTTATTGACGTACCCGAACGCGGCCGACCCACCGAAGCCCAGCACCGCCGGCACCCACAGCCCCAGCAGCCACGCGCGCACCTGCGGCAGCTGCCGCGGGTTGTTGAGCAGGCTGCGCAGCACGCTCGCGGCCACAAACCCCAGCGTGGCCACCGACAGCAGCGGCCAATCAAAATGCGTGCGCCAGTATACTTCGTCGTGCTCCATAGCGGGAAACCGGCCCAGCCGGCCCCGCAAAGTAAAGCCTAGAATTTACGCATAATCATCTGTCCTGGCGGGCACGTTGCGCAAGCCCTAAATCGCTACCCCTACCCCAGCGCCTTTTCCGCCGCCGCGCGCTCGGCCGGCGTGTTCACGTTGCGCAGGGCCTCTTCACCGGGAGTAGGGAGCACTTCTACGTCGCTGTTGATGAGCATCTTGCGCGGGCACGAGTAGCCCAGGCCCAGGAAGCGCAGTAGTTCGGGGTAGGCGCGCGGCTCGAAAATGGTGATGAGTGGCTCGGGAAAATCATTATTGGGGCTTTGAAACGCGGTGGCCAGCCGGGCGGGCTGGCGGCCGGCCACCAGCGTGCGCAGCACGTTGGTGGTAAGGAAGGGCAGGTCGCAGGCCAGCACCAGCCAGGCCGCGTTGGGGTCATGCCGAAAAGCGGATAAGATGCCGCCCATTGGTCCCAGGCCCACAAAAGTATCGGGTAGCGGCTGTAAGCCGACGGGCATTTCCGCCGCCTGCTCGGCGCGGCACGACACGAAAACATCCTGGCAAACTTCGGCCAATAAGTCGGCGGCTACCTCGCGCTGCTCGCGGCCGGTGGGGCCGTAGCGCAGGCGGCTTTTGTCGGTTTGCATCCGCTGGCTGAGGCCGCCGGCCAGCACCAGCCCGCGCAGCGGGGCCTGCCGGGCCGCTAGCCACTGCCGCACCCAGGCAGCCAGCCCGGCCGGGTCGGCCAGCGCGAAGCGGGGTAGGGCGGCGTGGTGCGGCAGGTGCTGCTGCAAATAATCGGGCAGCTCGCCTACCCCCTCGGCCAGCACCAGCACCTGCACGTCGGTCAGCTTATCCAGCTTGTGGGCCAATGACTTGCGCGGGTCCACGAGCACGATTTGCTGGCGGGCGCGGAAGTGGTTGCCATTCACCAGCACCAGGTCGGCAGCGGCCAGCAGCGCGGGCTGCGCAAAGCGGTCGAACGGCCCGTGGTCGTCGCGGCGGCGGAAGTGAATCTTATCGGTTACTTCGGCCCAGGCTCCGGCTTGCAGCAGCGGGCTCAGTGTTTGGGCGGCCTCGGCATCGCCGCTGGCGTGGTCGGCATCCACGTAGCCCACGCGGTGCCCGGCCGGGGCCAAAGCAGCCGTGAGGCGGGCCGCCAGCCGCTGAATCTCGCCGCAGGGCGCGCCCAGCAAGGCCAGCTCGTGGCGGGCAAAGTCGCCCAGGTTGGGGCGGGTAAGGTCAGCGTGCTTGGCGCGGGGCAGGGGGGTAGGGCTCATGGATGGGGTAACAAGTGAGGGAGGATTTGGCTTGACGGAGAGTTTACGTAAAACATATTGTCATTCGTAAAGTCGCCCGTCCTTGCGAGCGCAGCGCGGCAATCTTTCAATCACGCTAAGATTACTAATCCAGTGAAGCGAACGACCAGGAAAGATTGCCGCGCTGCGCTCGCAAGGACGGGTAACTTTTACGTAAACCCACTTTTTATCCCTAAAGCCTACCTCCGTGCTTTCCGTTGAAGACGCTTACCGCCGCATCCTGGCCACTGTCCGGCCCCTACCTCCCGAAACCGTGCCACTGGCCGCCGCCGTGGGCCGCGTACTGGCCCAGGATGTAGCGGCCGACCGCGATTTCCCACCCTACGACCGGGTAACGATGGACGGCATCGCCCTAAACTACAACGCCTTAGCCGCCGGCCAAACGCAGTTCCGCATCGAGCGCACCCAGCTGGCCGGCGACGTGCCCCAGCCGCTGGCCGACCCGCGGGCGGCCATTGAAATCATGACCGGCGCGGCCCTACCCCCCGGCACCGACACGGTGATTCGCTACGAGGACCTGGATTTTACTGCTACGCCGGCCCGGCAGGCCGCCGTGCGCGCCCTGCCCCCCCGGCCGGGTCACAACGTGCACCGCCAGGGTAGCGACCAGCCCGCCGGGGCGCGGCTGCTAACATCGGGCCTCGTGCTGAGCCCGGCCGATGTGGCGGTGGCGGCCACTGTGGGCGCGGCCACGCTGGTCGTGGCCCGCCGCCCGCGCTTGGCCGTGGTGAGCACCGGCGACGAAATCGTACCCATCGCGGCCACGCCCCTGCCCCACCAGATTCGCAGTTCCAACGCCGCCATGCTGCAAGCCGCCTTAGCCCTGGACGGCGTGGCGAGCAAGGTATTTCATTTTACTGACGACCTGGCCGCGCTTAAAGCTAATTTATTACCGCTGCTAACCAGCTTCGACGCGGTGCTGCTTAGCGGGGGCGTGTCGAAGGGCAAGGCCGATTTTTTACCGCAAGCGCTACGCGAATCGGGGGTAAGCGAGCTTTTTCACCGGGTGGCGCAGCGACCGGGACAGCCGCTGTGGTTCGGGGCGCGGCCGGGCGGGGCGGTGGTGTTCGCGCTGCCCGGCAACCCGGTGGCCACGTTCGCGGCCTACTACCGCTACGTGCGCGGCTGGCTGCGGCAGTGCCAGGGCGCGGCGGCGCGGCCGCCGCAGTTCGCGGCGCTAGCCGCGCCGTTCGACTTTAAGCCCGCGCTGACTTGCTTTTTGGCCGTGCGCCTGGAAAACGCGCCCGATGGCCGGCTGCTGGCTTTCCCTACCCCCACCGCCGGCTCAGGTGACCTCGCGGGCCTGCTTGCCGCCGATGGCTTACTGGAGCTGGCCCCCGAGGTGAGTTATTTTGCGGCGGGTACAGTGTGGCCGCTGTGGCGCTACCGCGAGTAGCCGCGCCCAACTCATTCGGCTGCTTCACGTACCTAGCTCCAGGCTAGGTACTGGCTAATACCTTATCAATGAGCATCTTTTCTTCATCTATTCATCATCATGAAACGCATCAGCTGGTTACTCCTCATTCCGGTCCTAATGCTGGGCTTATTTCCCGCTTCGCAGGCCCAGGCGCAGGCACCGCCGCGCCGCGGCTGGAGCCCCCAGGCCAAAGATGCCGCCATCGGTGGGGCCGCCGGCATTTTGGGCGGCATCTTGGTTAATGGCCGCAATCGCAAGGTGGGTGCGCTAATTGGCGGCCTAGCGGGCACCGGCGTAGGCTACGCCGTAGGCAAGCACACGGATAACAAGCGCAAAGCCGCCGCCGCCGTGGCCGCCCAGCAGGCCGCCGCCCGCGAGCAGGCTGCCGCCGAAGCTCAGGCCGCGGCCAGCCAGCGGGACGCCGCCACCCAGCGCACCACCGCCGCCCAGGCTTCAGCGCGGGCTGCCGATGAGCGCGTTGCCACCGCGCGTGCCAATGCGGCTCGCACCAGTACTGCCCGCGCCGCCGCTGACCGCCGCCTCGCCGCCGAGCACCGCGCCGAAGCCAGCCAGGCTCAAGGGGCCGCGCCCGCCGTGGCCGACCTAGCCGTGGCTGCCGGCTTTTTCTCCAACCCTAACTACGACCAGACGGGCTATCCCTACTCTTTTTCGGAGGTGCGGCGCAAAAGCTGGTAGGTAGCAGGTTTTCAGCCCAGGCTCCCCGGCCTGGGTTTTTTTGTCCTCCTTCGTTCTTTCATTTCCAAAACTCTTCATGAAACTTTACCTGCTCTCCGGCTGCGTGGCGGCCCTGCTCACGGCTTGCTCCGGCAATCAAAACCAACCCGCGGCTACCGGCGCGGCCAGCCCCACGGCTAGCCCCAGCACCACGGCCGATGCACCCGCCGCCAGTGGCACAGCCGCCAACGTGGCCGACCTCGACCAGAAATTTGTGAGCGCCTGGAATGCCAAACAGGCGAGCCAGGTCACGGATATGCTGGCCGATGACGTGCAGTTTTTGCAAGGCGAAACGCATTTCAGCGGCAAGGACGAGGTGACCAATAAGTGGGTAACCCCGACTATTACCACAATCTCTAACCTCAAAACCAATAGTCTCAGTACCGGTAGCGATGCTGGCATGGCCTATGAGGCCGGCACGTTTACGGTGGACGTGCTGCCCACCGCCACCGAGAAAGCCACCGGCGCGGGCTCCGGCAACTACGTCTTTTTGTGGAAGAAAGCCAGCGACGGCAACTGGAAAATCAGTCTCGCCCAGCTCGAAGACCTGCCCGTGCAGGAGAAAAAATAACGCCGACCACGGCGCAAACTAAAGGCCCGGCGAATGTCGCCGGGCCTTTTTTGGGTTATAGCATTGGCCGGTTTCAGACCTGCTCCAGATATTCTTCGCCGTTGAGCACCGACTCCATGTGCTGGCTTTCTTCCTCCGTAAAAAGCCGGGAGCGGATGAGAAAACGCACGCCCAACGGGATTTCCAAGGAGAAACTTGCGCCCCTACCCTTCGTCACGTCCACGGTCAGTTGGGTGTGCTGCCAGTACTCGAACTGGCTGGCGCTCATAAAAAAGTCGCAGCCATGAATCTGGCCCAGCCACACATCGCTACCGCCCACCCGAAACTCGCCCTTCTGGAAGCACATCGGCGAGGAACCATCGCAGCAGCCGCCACTTTGGTGAAACATAAGCGGGCCGTGCTCGTCGCGCAGCAGGTCAATGGTGGCTTCGGCGGCGGTAGTGACGAGGACGCGGGAGGTAGGCATCTTTGGGCAACGGGTGAATGGGTGATACTGAAGCTATTTAGGGACTGCCCAAGAATCAAAGAAGAACGTCATGCTTCGGCAAGCTCAGCATGACGTTCTTCTTTGGTTGATTAATTTACGATTAAATCCCTTAAAAGAACCCTAGTTTTTGTTGGCTGTAAGAAATCAGCATATTCTTGGTCTGCCGATAGTGGGCCAGCATCATTTTGTGGTTTTCGCGGCCGAAGCCGGAGGCTTTGTAGCCGCCAAAGGGCGCGCCAGCGGGGTAGTCGTGGTAGCAGTTCACCCACACGCGGCCGGCCTGAATGGCGCGGGGCATCATATACATTTCGTGGGCATCGCGGGTCCAGAGGCCGGCACCGAGGCCGTAGAGCGTGTCGTTGGCAATGGCAATGGCCTCTTCACTGTCCTTAAAAGTGGTGACGGACAGCACCGGGCCGAAGATTTCCTCCTGGAAAATCCGCATCTTGTTGTGGCCCCGGAAGATGGTGGGCTGGATGTAGTAGCCTTCGGCCAGCGCGCCGTCTTCCTGCTGGTACGCGTCGCCGCCCACCAGTACTTGCGCCCCTTCGGCCTTGCCGATTTCGAGGTAGCTCAGGATTTTCTCAAACTGGTCGTTCGAGGCTTGCGCGCCCATCATCGTGTTGGTATCCATTGGGTTACCGAGCTTGATAGCTTTCACGCGGGCGATAACGCGGGCGATGAACGCGTCGTAAATGTCTTCGTGTACCAGCAGTCGCGAGGGGCAGGTGCAGATTTCACCCTGGTTGAGCGCAAACATCACCGCGCCCTCAATGCACTTGTCGAGGAAATCATCGTCGTGGTCCATCACGCTCTTGCAGAACACGTTGGGCGACTTGCCGCCCAGTTCCATCGTCACGGGGATGATATTTTCGGCGGCATATTGCAGAATGAGGCGACCGGTGGTCGTTTCGCCGGTGAAGGCGACTTTCTGCACGCGCTTGTTGCTGGCCAGCGGCTTGCCGGCTTCTAGGCCGAAGCCGTTCACTACATTGAGTACGCCGGGCGGAATCACTTCTTGCAGCAACTCCATAAGGACCATAATGCTGGCGGGCGTTTGCTCGGCGGGTTTCACCACCACGCAGCAGCCGGCGGCCAGGGCGGGCGCAATTTTCCAGGTCGCCATCAGCAGCGGGAAGTTCCAGGGAATAATCTGCCCCACCACGCCCAGCGGCTCCTGAATTACCAGCGATAATGTACTTTCATTCAGCTCAGTAGCGGAGCCTTCTTCAGCCCGAATTACGCCCGCAAAGTAGCGGAAGTGGTCGATGGCCAGCGGCAGGTCAGCAGCCATCGTTTCGCGGATGGCCTTGCCATTTTCTATCGTCTCGACTGCCGCCAGGTAGGGCAGGTTGGCCTCCATGATGTCGGCGATTTTCAGTAGCACACCGCTGCGAACGGTCGGCGAGGCTTTGCTCCAGGTTTTGAAGGCTTCGTGGGCCGCGTCGAGCGCCAGCTCAATATCTTCCTTGGTACTGCGGGCCACTTTGCAGAACGCCTTGCCATCAATCGGCGACGGGTTGTCGAAGTACTGACCCTTAACGGGAGCGACCCATTTGCCGCCGATAAAGTTGTCGTAGTGCGATTTAAAATTGGGCCGGGCCACTACGGTAGTTGGTTTTTCAAGCGTTTCAACCATGATAAAGGGTGGGATTTGGTGAGGAATGAAAATGGGACACAGCCACAGTTAACCTGAACAGCGGCAAATCAACAATACTAAGTTAGTAAGTCATTACTCACTAAAAAAGTTACGGCTCGGATAGTTGGTAAAAATTGTTAACCGGCTGAGGACTGCCCGTCCTTGCGAACATGTTGCGCATCAAGCAAGGGCAAACGTTTTCGCTCTACCCCTCTCAATAAGCAATGCTCACTACCTCCACCTCTTTCGTAGCCGGGCCGAGGTGCAAAGTCACGACCTGGCCTACTTGCGCGCCCTGCACAGCGCGGGCGATGGGCGCCACGAAGCCAACCTTACCCTGCGCGATGTCTGCCTCATCCACACCCACAATGGTGAAGGTGCGCTCGAACCCGACCCTACCCCCCTGCCGGGTGCGCAGCCTGACGGTGGCCCCGAAGCGCACCTCGCCGGGAGGCTGGGTGGCGGGGTCCACGAGGCGGGCGCTGGCCAGGCGCTCGGTGAGGAGCGCGAGCCGGCCGTTGAGCAGCGAGAGGCGGTGGGTGCGGTCGGTGTCGTTGCCGCGGTCGGCTTCGCTGGCGGGGCGGGTGGCTTCGAGCGTGACCAGCTCGGCGCGCAGCTGCTCTAGGCCGTTGGGCGTCACATAGTTTGGGGTACCGGGCGGCAGTGCGGCGCGAGGCGGCACGATGGGCGGCGTTTGGGCATCGTCCTCTTTTATAAATCCTCGGCTCATACCCAGGCAAACGCGGACCGGGCAGGCGGGTTGCGCAGCCCAATTGTAACCCTGGCGGGCAGTTTGGGGTTAATGCCTGCTATTTCGCCATTATCCCTACCCCGATTCGTTCGCGTTATCCTGATGCCTGAGTTACTAACCGAGCCTTTTATTCTTAGCTCCAGCCCTACCCCCGCCCGCGGCCTCGATACCGCTTTAGTCTGGCTCATGGCTCTCACCTGCGGGCTGGTGGTGGCCAATATTTACTACAACCAGCCGCTGCTGGCCGCCATCGGGCGCACGTTTCACGTGCCCGACAGCCAGGCCAGCCTGGTGGCTACGGCCACCCAAATCGGCTACACGCTGGGCATTCTGTTGGCCGTGCCGCTGGGCGATATGCTGGAGCGCAAGCGTCTTATTCTCTGGATGCTGGTAGGCGCGGCGGTGTGCCTGGGCGGCGCGGCGCTGGCCCCTACGTTCGCGCTGCTGGCGGTGGCGAGCGTGCTCATTGGCATCTGCTCGTCGGTGCCGCAACTGCTGCTGCCGATGGCGGCGCACCTAGCCCCCGAGGCCGACCGCGGCCGTATCGTGGGGCGCATCATGAGCGGGCTGCTGATTGGGATTCTGCTCTCGCGCACGGTGAGCGGCTACGCGGGCGCACACCTGGGCTGGCGGGTGGTATTTGCCGGCGCGGCGGGCCTCATGCTGGCGCTCACGGGCCTGCTGGCCTGGCGGCTGCCGCAGGACCGGCCTAATTTCACGGGCACCTACGGCTCGCTGATGCGCTCACTGGGCACGCTGACGCGCGAGTTGCCGACGCTGCGGCGGTCGGCGCTGGTGGGGGGTAGCATTTTCGCCGCATTCAGCGTGTTCTGGACGACGCTGGTTTTTTACCTCGGTAGCCCGGCGTATGGCTACGGCAGCGATGTAGCGGGCTTTTTTGGACTGGTGGGGGCCGCCGGCGCGCTGGCCGCGCCGCTGGCCGGCGGCCTGGCCGACCGGCGCGGGCCAAGCTACGCCATCACGGCGGGGCTGGGGCTGGCGCTGGCTTCGTACCTATTGCTGGGGGTAGGCGGCGGCTACCTGGCCGGGCTGATACTAGGCATTCTGCTACTCGACGTGGGCGTGCAGTCGGTCCACATCTCCAACCAAACGCTCGTGTTTTCGCTGCGCCCCGAGGCCCGCAGCCGCCTCAACACGGTGTACATGACGGGCTATTTCACGGGCGGCTCCCTAGGCTCCATCGTCGGCGGCCTGGCCTGGACGCACTTCGGCTGGCCGGGCGTGTGCGCCGTGGGCAGCGCGTTCGTGGCCCTGGCGCTGGCGTTGCACCGGTTTTATGGGCGGGGACAAATAATCGGGTGAGCATTTCAGTTGGCCAAGTGCTGCCGCAGTAACCCAATATATTGGGCAGTCAAATCATCCTGCTTATGTAAGGCAGAGTTTTGGGCTACTGCTAGGAGTGAGCCGTAAAGTGGCTCAAAGTCAGACGGGTTCATTTGTTCGTTAAACCGAGGCCGTAACGGGCTGATATCCATTAGAACGGCCATTGCTGTCCACCTAACCTGCTCATCAGAATCAGCTAATTTGGTGGATAATAGGGAGAGCACGGGCTTAGCGTACAAATGCAGGTATTGACGACTTTCTCGAATGGCGAATAAAAACGTTACCGTATGGCTGGCATTAGTTGTTGCCCCAATTGCTTGTAATAATGCTACTACGGAGAGCGGGCCAGTAGCTGTCAAAGCCAAAACTGCTCGGTCAAGTACCCTCAGCTTCTCATTGACCACTACCACTAGCAAGTTAGGTATGGCTTGGCTGGCATAGCGCCGCAATTCCACCTTGAAGTGCCGCCACAGTAAATCCAGACACCAAAAGTCAACCCGACTATCAGCCGTGACACCTAATCCAGCAAATAAACCAGCATAATGTGCGGCCCTATCATCCTCAGCAGTTAGCAATTGCATAGCCTGCTCCTGTTCGGCTTGACTACCATAAATAATCCGCTGTACCAGTTCAAGAGTTTCCATACCTACCCCAACCGCCCCAAGCACACCTCCAAGCTCGCTCGCCAATGCGGAATAGCTACCCCCAACGCCTGCTTCACCTTGCTCTTATCCATGACCGAAAAGGCGGGCCGCGTGGCTTTGGTAGGATACTCGGCGGTGCGGATGGGTAGGGTCTTCACCGGCGTGCGGCCCAGCTCGAAAATAGCCGTGGCGAAGTCGTACCACGAGGCCACGCCCTCGTTGCTGTAGTGGTAGATGCCGTAGGCTGTGCTTTGGCTCTCCACAATGTGCAGGATGCAGCCGGCCAGGTCGATGGCGTAGGTAGGCGTGCCGAGCTGGTCCCAGATAATCTTCAGCTCGTCGCGCTCGCGGCCGAGCTTGAGCATGGTTTTCACGAAATTATTGGCGTACTCGGAGTAGAGCCAGCTCGTGCGCAGGATGAAATACTGGCTGGTATGAGGCGGAATCACCTGCTCGCCCGCCAGCTTGGTGCGGCCGTAGACGCTGATGGGTGCGGCCTCGTCGGTTTCAACCAGCGGCTGGTTACCGGTGCCGGCAAACACGAAATCGGTGGAAATCTGGACAAGCGTAGTGCCGAACTCGCCGCAGAGCCGGGCCAGGTTGGCTACCCCCTCGCAGTTGACGCGCTGGGCCAGGTCGGGCTCGTCCTCGGCCTTATCTACGGCCGTGTAGGCGGCGCAGTTGACGGCGTAAGCCGGGCGGTGCTGCGCAAATAGCTCGCGTAAGCCGGTGGGGTTTAAGATATTGGCCTGCGCTTCGGGTGGAAAGACCAGACCGGTTAATTTCTTTTCTTTGGCTACGTGCGCCAGGCACTGCCCCAATTGGCCCGAGGCCCCAAAAACCAGCGTCGTCTGCATTTATTCAGTAAATAGCGTTCAGGCCGCAAGTTATGTAGAGACGCGACCCTGCGCGTCTCTCGGCGCTAAGGGTCGCTCACGCAGGGAGAGTGGCGCAGGGTCGCGGCTTTATAAACTTGGCGGCTCGGGCCCGCGTTTGTTCTTTATCGGCTCGAAGCGCCGTTCGCGGGGCTGCTTCTCGCTCAGGTATTTCCAGTAGCGGCGCGGCATTTGGCGCTGGTGCAGCTTGATATTCTTGCGCTCGGGGATGTTAACGTGGTCGAAATACGCCTGCCAAAGGATTTTGAAGAGCGGCTCGCGCTCATCGAGCACCGTGGCCGCTACCTCGCCGGGGCGGGGGGTAGCGCGGCCAGTTTCAAACTCCACGATGGTCGTCTGGCGCAGGTCATAATACAGCCCGTAGCGGCGCTTCTTGTCAAAAATCAGCCAGCGCTGGTCGGCATAGCGGCGGGTAAAGTGGCCGGCAATGAGCGGCAGCACGTCAAAATCGGGCTCGATGGTGGCGTGAAACAGGCCGTCCTGGGCCTTCTCGAAGCGCACGAAAGCCTCCATGCGGTGTTTCTCGCGGAAGAGCTGCTGAGCCAGGCGCTGCATGCGGCGCACGGTGGGGTCGGCGTAGTTTTCGGAGATGTCGCGGCCCGCGCGCAGGGCCATGTCCGCGTAGCGGAAAATGAGCAGCTCGCGCTCGGGGTCTTCGCTCAGAAAGACGTGGTAGAGCCGGGCCCGCGCCGCGTCGGGCATAAAGCGCAACAGGCCGTCCCAGGTGCGGGTAGCCAGCGTTTCGTCGGTATCGATGGCTACGGCCTGGGCAAACAGCCCGCCTTGCGCCGCGCCTTCGGGCTGAATGCTATTGGGGGCCGAGCGGCGCTCATACACCCGAAACAGCACCGTGAGCAGGCCCTCAAACGAGCCGTCGTAGGTGTAGTCGGCGGGTGGATGGTGCAGCGTGGGCGCGGGTGGGCGCGGGGCCACCGGGCCTACCCCCGCATGGGCATCGGGGCGGCGCAGGGGGGTAGGGACACTCACGCGGGTAAAGTAGTAGCAGGCGTAACGGCCGCCGACTCGGCCATAAAATTCAGCAGCCGGGCATTCACACCCGCCGCTTCTTCAAGCTGCACCCAGTGCGTGGCCTCGGGGAAATAGTGCAGGCGGCCATCCTGGCACTGCGTGAGACTGATTTTGGCCAGCCGGGCGTTCAAAAAAGCATCGCGCTGGCCCCAGAGCACTTGCACCGGCACTCGAATGGGCGGCCACGTGCCGGCTGGCCGCCGCAGCGCCCGGTACCAATTGACCATCGCCGCCGCGGCCCCCGGCTGCGCCCAGGCTACTTTGTAGCGCGCCACTTCGGCCGCGCCGAAGGTACCGGGCCGGCTGGTGCGGCGCAGCGCCTGCTCGCCCCAGCGCCAGTTGCGCCGCCGTAGCAGCCACTCGGGCAGGCTTGGCAATTGAAAAAATAGAATATACCAGCTTCGCAGCAGCTGGTCGGGCACACGCCATAGGCTGGGGCCTACCACGGCCGGGTGCGGCACGTTGAGAATAGTAGCCCGCGCCACGCGCTGGGGGTAGTGCGCGGCCAGATACCACGCCACGATGCCGCCCCAGTCGTGGCCCACGATAAATGCCTGGCGGCAGTCCGCCGCATCGAGCAAGCCAATAATATCGGCGGCCAGGGTCGGCAGGACGTAATCTTTGATTTTCAAGGGCTTATCGCTCAGGTTATAGCCGCGCTGGTCGGGGGCCCACACGCGGTAGCCGGCGGCAGCCAGCGCCGGAAGCTGCGCCCGCCAGCTGTACCAAAACTCCGGAAAGCCGTGCAGTAGCACCACGAGCGGGCCATTGGCGGGGCCGCACTGCACCACGTGCAGCCGCAGGCCATTGGTGGGCACGGTGTGGTGTTCGAGGGGGTAGTCCATGTGGGCTGTACCCGGCTACCCCCCCAAAAGGTTACGCGCCGGCCCGCTTACGCCGCCACGCCAGGCTGCTCCGAGGCCAGGCTCGCGGCGCGGGCCGCGTCGTGCAGGTGGCGCACCAGGGGCAGCAGCTCCGAAATACGGCAGCAACACGACAGGCGCGGGGCTTTGCCAATACCCAGGGGGGTAGGGCCAGCCAGCGCCAGCAGCGGCTCAGCAGCGAGCGAAGCGGGGGCCGACGCGACGGCGGGGGCGCGATGAGTAATCTGCATGGGTATAAAGAAGTTATCCCGGCCACCGCGGCCAGGCAAGCTGAGGACCAGCGGCTACTTCGCCACCAGCGTATCGGTGAGGTAGCCGCTGGCGGTCACGAACCGGAAGTAGTAAGTGCCGGGCTGGGTCGGCACAAAAGTGTAGAGAGCCTGAGCCAACGTGGTCGTTTGGGGGCAGTTGCAGCCGTTGTAGTCCACCTGCACGCCAAGCAGGTGGGTGTTGGCGGCTACCGGCACCTGCTCGGCCACGCTGCTGAGCTTCCCGCAGGGGCTCCCCGGCTGGTAGGTGAGGGAGTAAGTGGCGGGCTGATTCACGGTCACCGTTTTGGGGCCGATGGCGCTGCTCACGGGTACCACCTGCGTGCTCTGGCACTCGCTGGGCGAACTATTGTTCAGGCAGCCGCTCAGGCTGAGGGTGCTTGCGGCGAGCAGAATTTTTTTCATGCGAATAGCTGCGGTAAATAGGCAGTGGATAAATGGACAAGAGTACCTGCTTTTCTTCCATTCCGCACACTGCACTAGCTATGCCAATTTAAGTTACGTGTTCCGTCAACCCTACCCCACCTGGGCAAACAAGTCCAGTTGCTGCGTGACTAAAGCCGAGCGCGTAGCCTTACCTCCAAACAAAATCTGGCGGCGCACCTGCTGCGAGTCCAGCTCGCCGAGGGCAGCCGGAGCCAGGCCCCGCGCCGAAAGGAAATGCCGCGCCCGCTTCATCACTATCCCAAACTGGCCGAGGTGCTCGGCCGTAAGCGACGTAAAGCGCCGGGCCTGGATAATGCGCTCGACGGAGCGCGCCCCTACCCCCGGAATGCGCAGCAGCACGGCGCGGTCGGCCACGTTCACATCCACCGGAAACAGGTGGCGGTTGCGCAGCGCCCAGGCCAGCTTGGGGTCGATTTCGAGGTCGAGGTACGGGTGCGCGGGGTCCAGAATCTCGTCGGCCTCAAAGCCGTAAAAACGCATCAGCCAGTCGGTTTGGTACAGCCGGTGCTCGCGCACGAGCGGCGGCTGCGTGACTTGCGGCAGGCGCGCATCGTCGGTAATCGGCACGTAGCCCGAGTAATACACCCGCTTGAGGCCGTAGCCTTGGTAGAGCGAGTCGGAGAGCTTAATTATCTGTAAATCATTCTCATCCGATGCCCCCACGATGAGCTGCGTACTCTGGCCGGCAGTGGCAAACTGCGGTACCTTCTTAAACAGCGCCTTCTCCTCTTTATTCTGAATAATACCGTCCCGAATCTGGGCCATCGGGGTCAGAATCTCGGCGTAGTTCTTCTCCGGAGCCAGGTTTTGCAAGGCCAGCTCCGAGGGCAGCTCGATATTCACGCTCAGGCGGTCGGCGTAGAGGCCGGCTTCCTGAATCAGCTCGGGCGACGCGCCGGGGATGGTTTTGACGTGGATGTAGCCGTTGAAATTGTGCTCGGTGCGCAGCTTTTTCACGATGCGCACCAAACGCTCCATCGTGTAGTCGGGCGAGCTGAAAATGCCGCTGCTCAGAAACAGACCCTCGATGTAGTTGCGGCGGTAAAAGTTGATGGTCAGGTCCACCACTTCATCCACGGTGAAGGCGGCGCGCTTCACGTCGTTCGAGCGGCGCGACACGCAGTAGGCGCAGTCGAAGATGCAGTGGTTGGTGAGCAGAATCTTGAGCAGGCTCACGCAACGGCCGTCCTCGGTAAAGCTGTGGCAGATGCCCATGCCCTCGGCGGTGCCCAAGCCCTGCTGCTCGTTTTTGCGCTTGCCGCCACTGCTGCTGCACGATACGTCGTACTTGGCGGCGTCGGCTAAGATGCTTAGCTTCTCCTGAATGCGCTCGTTCATCGAAACGGGGTGGTTTGGCGGGGGTAAAAGTAGCGCCGGCCACTGAAATTGGCAAGCTTTTGATAAGCTAATTTTTTTAGAAAAAGTTTCCTTACCCGTGGCGCTTCGCACCACATTCAGCGGCTTACGTTGCCTACCCCCTACCGCCGGTGCCATACCTTAACGGGGGGTAGTAGCGTTGGGGTAGACGCGCAAGCCGGGCCCTGCCGCGCGCGGCCCGCCGTAACTTGCGCGTAGTGCCGCCGTGCCCGATGTCGCGTAGTTTTTTAATCCTGTGTCTTTCATTAGTAGGCTTGCTGCTGAGCGGGCCGGGCCGGGTGCGCGCCCAGGATTTTACCCCGCGGGTGGCCGTGCCGCCCGACTCGCTGCGCGCCGCCGAAAAAATCGTGGCCCCGCCCGCCGACTCGCTGGGCCGGCGCTTTGATGAGGCGCGGGTGCGCCTGAACCTAGAGCGCTACACCCGGCGCAGCACCATTATGGGACGGTCGCTAGCGGCGTTTTTTCGCTTTACCAAGCCGCGGCAAGAAGACCACGGCCTCGACGCGGTGCTGCTCAACCGGCAGTTCGACCAGCACAACTTCAAGATTGTGCGGCGCGTCAGCATCACGCCCTTCGATGCCTTTGGGTATAGCCTGAACGACTCGTTGCGCCAGCCGCACACGTTTCTGGAGAAGTCGGGCAATGCCGTGCACATCCGCACGGCGCGCTCGCGCATCCGGCAGGTGCTGCTGTTTCGGGTGGGCCAGCCGCTGCTGCCGCAGGCCCTGGCTGAAAGTGAGCGCCTGCTGCGCCAGACCGACGAAATTCTCGACGCCCGCGTGCTAGTAAATGAGGCCACCGCTACCCGCGACAGCGTGGATATTCTAGTGTACACCACCGACGTGTTCAGCCTCACGGGGGGCTACGAGCTGCGCGGCGGGCTAAACCAAGCCGTAGTGACGGCCGGCGACCAGAACTTCTTAGGCCTGGGCCACCAACTCAGCAACCGCTACCAGTTTGGCCGCGACCTGCCCCAAACCTGGGGCTACGAGGCGGGCTACCGGGCACCGTTCCGCAACTTCGTGTACGCTGAGGGGCACTACTATAATGAGTTCGAGTCACACTCGGGCGGGGTGTCGGCGCGGCGCGACTTCTACTCGCCCAGCGCCCGCTGGGCCGGCGCGCTTACGGCCGACGTCTTTAACCTGCGCATCGTGTTACCGCGCGATGCCCCCCCCGCCGAAGGCCAGCCCCCCAATTACAAGATACGCTCCTACACCAGCCAGACGCTGTGGGTGGGGCGCGCCCTGCGCCTGCGCTCCTACGACCTGGGCTACGAGAACCCCGGCCGGCTTATCATCGCGGGTAGCATTATCAACGAGCACCATACTACTAACCCCGCCAACACCCCCGACGACCGCACCCGCGTCATTCTGCTAGGCTCGGTGGGCTATTCAGTGCGCCGGTATTACAAGGACAAGTACCTTTTTGGCTTTGGCCGCACCGAGGACGTGCCGGCCGGCACGCTGCTCAGTTTCACGACCGGCGTAGAGCACAACGCGGTGGGGCCGCGCCGCTACTTCGACGTGCGCGTGGCCGGGGCGGGCTACTCCGAGCGCCAGGGCTACCTCTACGGCAGCCTCGATTTCAATACCTTTCAGCGGGTGCTCGATGGCGGTTGGGAGCAGGGCCTGCTCAGCGGGCAGGTGCTGTACTTTACGCGGCGCTTCCGGGCGGGCAACTATTTGAGCCGCCACCTGCTGAACGCCCGCGTCACGGCGGGCTTCAACCGCTACCCCGCCGAGGTGCTGCTGAGCGGCGTTAGTAGCAACCCCGACGGTGTGCGCGGCTTCCGGCCCAGCGGCCAGATACTGGCTACCAGCCGCCTGCTGGCCAACTACGAGGGCACCGTGTACACGCCGCTCTCGCTGCTGGGCTTCCGGGTGGCGGTGCTGGCCTTCGCCGATATGGCAGTGGTGAACGAGCGCATTGGTGGCGGCTCGCCCTTCGGCGGCGACGCGCCCTACACCGGCTTTGGCCTGGGCCTGCGCTTCCGCAACGAGCTGACCGTGCTGCGCACGTTCCAGATTCTGCTGGGCTTCTACCCCCGCGGCCAGCTCAGCCCCAACGGCTTGCGCCTGTTCGAAACCAACCGCGACTCTTACAATTTTAGCGACTTCAGCTTCGGCCAACCCAGCGTGGTGCAGTACGGTATTCAGTAGCCGACCATTCAACTAAGTAAAGCAGTAACCGGCCCGCGACGCGCAGAGCAAGCCCTCTACGTAGGCCGCTCCAGCGTTGAAGCGCAGTAAATCAGCGCCTACCCCATTCAAAGAGATGGAGCCAGCGCTACTCCTGAAACTCGATGGGCAGCGTGCACGATACCCGCACGGCCTGCCCTTGCTGCTGGGCAGGCACCCAGTTGGGCATGAGCCACACCAGCCGCAGGGCCTCTTCGTTGAGGCCGCTGCCGGGACCGCGCACCACCGAAGCATCGGTGATATGCCCGGCGGCATTCAGGATAAAGCATACGTACACCTTACCTGTAACGTGCTGACGCAGAGCCAACTCAGGGTAACGCAGGTTTTTCATCAGGTAAGCGCGTAAAGCCGCGTCGCCGCCCGTAAACTGCGGTCGCATCTGCGGGTTCACGAAAATAGAATCGGGCTTGAACAGCAAGCCGGGGGTAGGCGTGGCCCTGGGGGCAGCGCTCGCGGCCAGGCTACCCATTGGTAGCGGCCCGGCGGAGGCCAGTGCGGGGCTCTGGGCCAGCGCGGAGCTCTGGGCCAGCGCGGAGCCGGCCAAAGCCAAGCTAAGTAAGAGTAAGCAAGATATAAATCGCATGGTCATAAAGGTAAAAAAAATATAACACTGGCTGCAGTGATAAGCTATCCATTGTCAAATTTAAGGGTTTTTGATTCATTTTTATAGTACTTTTCCGAACAACGTCCCGATTCTTCCAAGGATGCTGAAAATTCCTGGTTTTAGCTTATTTCGGCGCGCTGTGCCGGGCGGCCCTACCTTCGCGGCCTTCACCTGTCGGCGCTTGCCGGCCTTTCCGTACTTATGCGTCTCGGCGATTTTAACGACCTCGAAATAGCCCGCGAAGTCAGCATTGGCTTCTACCTGACCAGCGACGACGGCGACCTACTGTTGCCCGAGAAGTACCGCCCGGTAGGCGTGCACGTGGGCGACATCATCCGCGTGTTCGTGTACCGCGACTCGGAAGACCGCCTCATTGCCACCACGTTAGAGCCGCTGGCCGTGGTCGATAGCTTCGCCGCGCTCGCCGTGCGCGACGTGGGCCCGCCCGGCGCTTTCCTCGACTGGGGCCTCGAAAAAGACCTATTGCTACCCCACGCCAACCAGCGCCAGCCCGCTCGCCCCGGCGACTGCGTGCTAGTGTATGTGTACCTGGACGACGCTACCGACCGCCTCGTGGCCTCGGCCAAGTGGCAGCAGTTTCTGAATCCTGAGCCCTTCCAAGGGGCTGAGGGCGCGAGTGTGCAGTTGCTCATCGCGGAGGAAACGCCGCTCGGCTACCACGTCATCGTGAACGGCACCCACGCGGGCTTACTCTATGGCAATGAAGTATTTAGACCTTTACGCCTGGGCGAGATACTACCCGGCCACCTGCGCCAGATTCGAGCCGATGGCAAGCTCGACGTGCGTCTCGGCCAGGCCGGCTACAACGAGGTAGCCAGTGCCGCCGGCCTCGTACTCGCCGCCCTGCGCCAGCGCCCCGACGGCCGCCTACCTCTCGGCGATAAAAGCCTGGCCGACGACGTGTACCGCCGCCTGGGTATGAGCAAAAAAGTCTTTAAAAAAGCCATTGGCTCGCTCTACAAGCAGGGTTTGGTAGAACTGGGCCCTGAGGAAACCCGGCTGGCAGTAGCCAAGTAGCGGTATCTCTTTCGGGTGCTTTTTGCCTTATGTTGCAGTTTATTTTTATGTAAAAATATTTTGTATTATCCTGATTTGAACTGGGTTTAGAATTTTTCAACTGAATAATCAATCAGTTTAGATAAGTTACTGAGCTACCCTACCCGAAACTTCTTTAATAAAGCCCGCTGTGCCACTCGGCCAAGCGGGCTTTTTTGTGCTCGCCCGGCACTCTCTCGCAGACCACGAATTTCTAAAAACGGATAGTACAGTTTTAAAACTTAGAAGTAAGTTTTAAAACTGTACTATCCGTTATATCTTTAGCGTATGGAAGAGCTAACGAAAACCGAAGAACCCATCATGCAAGCGCTGTGGAAGTTAAAGCAGGCTTTCGTGAAGGACATCATCGAGCACCTACCCGACGACCCCAAGCCGCCCTACAACACCGTGTCGTCGGTGGTGCGTATTTTGGAGCGGAAGGGCTATCTGGGATTCAAGGCTTACGGTAAAACCTACGAGTACTTTCCACTCATCAGCAGGGCGCAATATCGGGCCCAAAGCCTGAAACGCCTGATGGCCCGCTACTTCGATAACTCGCCAGCCGCGCTTGTCTCCTATATGGTGGAGGAAACCTTGAGCCCGAAGGAGTTGCAGCAATTACGCAAGCTACTGGCCAATGACGACGATGCTACCCCCCAAGCCCGGCCATGACCAACGGCCTGCTCCCGTGTCTAGCAGCGGCTACGGCCTGCCAGGTAGCTTTTAACTTGTGCTATCGGCTGCTGCTGGCCCGCCTCAGCACCTTCGGCTGGAATCGCGCTTACTCGCTGGGTACATTGGTAGCCAGCGCGTTGCTACCCCTGGTAGCGTTGCCAGCCGCCTGGGCACGGCTGTTATAGCCGGCCGCCACGGTCCCGAGTCTGCCAGCGTGGAAGCTAGCTGCCGCGGCCGCGGCCATCGATGCACCTGCGGTGGCTCCGGCGGCAAGCCTACCCTGACTGACGGTGGTACTGGTAGCTTACTAGCTGGGCGTGGCCTGGCAGGAAGGACGCACGGGGCGCAGCTTGGGCTGGCTGTATCGGCTGGTACGAAGGCACCCGCGCACGCGGCTGGGGCGGGACTGGCTGGTGCAGCTGCCCGCGCCGGGCCGGCCTTTTCCTTCGGGCGCTACGTGTTTTTGTCGCCGGCCCACACGCAGCTCATTACCCCCGACTATGCCCAACTACTTCAGTATAAGCAGGTACATAGTACCCAATACCACTCCTTCGACCTGCTGTTGGCCGAGGTAATCGGTTGGTTCTTTTGGTTCAACGGCCTGGTGCCTTATCTGCGTTGGCAGCTGCAAACGGTACACGAGTATCTGGCCGATGCCACTGTAACGCGCCACGCTGGCAGCCACTGCGCCTATGGCCACCTGCTGCTCAAGCTAGCCACCGGGCCACTGCCAGTTTCATTGGTTCACCCCTTTTCTACCAAGCAGGTTGCCCTACGCCTACAAATACTCACCAATCCTCCCTCTTCTCTCATGAAAAAGCTTCGTTTTCTGTTAGTTATTCCGGTGGCTACCCTTGCTTGAGTGAGCGCGACGGCCCTTGGCCCTACCCCCTCGTCGGCAGCCAAAGCGCCGGGCTCAGTTTCTCATACTTTGCGCGCCCAAAGCCGGATTGGGACTATCACGTGGCTGGGCCATCACTTTCTGTCGGCTGCGCAGCTCACCAGGGCGCTGGGGCTGAAACCAAGTGATGCCTATAGCAAAGAAGCGCTGGATGCCAAGCTCAATTACTGGCCCGACAATAGTGACTTTACCTCCCGCTACATGAACCAAGGCTACTTGTTTTTCGCGCTGAGCCCAGTGGCCAAAACCCAAGCCGATGGAACCACCGACTTACTTTTTACCCTGCATGAAGGCCCTACTGCTCAAGTAGATACCATCACCGTGAAAAGTAACCGCAAAATAGCTACTGCCGATATCCTGCGCATGCTACCGCTGCACCAGGGCGAGCTGTTTAGCCGCGCCAAGCTCATTCAATCGCAGCGCGTGCTGACCAAAAGCGGCTTTTTTGACCCCACCAAAATTGCTGTCAACCCGCAGCCCGACCCAGCGAGGGGCTTGGTCAACGTAGGATTTGTGGTCGTGGAAAAATAGCTTCTCCCATTTTTTCATTTCCGAGAATTTGCTTTTTCAAAAAATCGTCGTTCCTTTGCCCCCGCAAACCGACCCCAACTAATGACCTTCGTCGCAACCGTTTCGCAAAGCTGGTGGCACTCAACCTTCCCAAGAGGCTGAGCATTAGGCATTATAAGTTGGTTGAACCCCTTAGAGATTCTCCAAGCCCGCTGCTCACCGCAGCGGGCTTTTTTGTTGTCCCCTACCCCCGTCTTTCCTCGCCATGCTGGCCGCTACTGCTACTTCTTCCGCCACCATTGTTCATAGCCGCCACCGCCGCCTGCTGGCCGATACCCTCACGCCGGTGAGCCTGTACCTGCGGCTGCGCGACCAGTTTGTGGGCACGCTGCTGCTTGAAAGCTCCGACTACCACGGTAATAACAACAGCTTTTCCTACCTCTGTTTCAGCCCGGTAGCGCGCTTTGAGCTCGATAAAAACCAGCTCACCACCCAGCGCCCCGGCCAGCCGGCCGCCACCAGCACGCTGGCCGACCCGCGCCAGGCGCTCACGCATTTGCGGGAGTTTCGGAGCAGCTTCCAGCCGGCCGCGCCGTCGGGGCTGCCGTTCATTACCAACGGGCTGTTTGGGCACATGGCCTACGAGGCGGTGCAGTATTTTGAGGATGTGACGCTGCGCGATAAGCCAGGGGCCAGCACGGTGCCGGCCATCGTGTACCAGGCATTTCGCTACGTTATCGCCATCAACCACTTCAAGGACGAGCTGTATTTATTTGAGCATCAGTACCTGAACGAGGGCGAAGAGCCGGTAGCCGACACGCTCGATTACATCGAAACGCTCATCCAGAACCGCAACTTTGCTACCCATGCTTTTCACCTCACCGGCGAGGAAACGTCGAACGCCACCGATGCCGAGTACCTGGAGCTAATTCGGCTGGGGCAGCACCACTGCCAGCGCGGCGACGTGTTTCAAATGGTGCTTTCGCGGCGCTTCCAGCAGGGTTTTCAGGGCGATGAGTTTAATGTGTACCGGGCGCTGCGCTCGCTCAATCCGTCGCCCTACCTGTTCTTTTTCGACTACGGCAGCTACAAGATTTTCGGCTCCTCGCCCGAGTCGCAGATTGTGGTGAACAAGGGCCAGGCGGTGCTCTACCCCATCGCGGGCACCTTCCGGCGCACCGGCGACGACGCGGCCGACGCCCGCCTGGCCCAGGAGCTGCTCAACGACCCCAAGGAAACCGCCGAGCACGTGATGCTCGTGGACCTGGCCCGCAACGACCTCAGCCGCCGCTGCGACGTGGTGGCCGTGGAGCGCTTCAAGGAAATCCAATACTACTCACACGTTATTCACCTGGTTTCCAAGGTAGTGGGCCAGCTTGGCCCCGACACCGAGCCGCTCGATGTGGTGGGCGAAACCTTCCCGGCCGGCACGCTTTCGGGCGCGCCCAAGTACCGCGCCATCCAGCTCATCGATGAGTACGAGAGCACGCAGCGCGGCTTCTACGGCGGCTGCATCGGGGCGCTCGACTTTGGCGGCGACTTCAACCACGCCATTATGATTCGCACTTTTCTCAGCAAGGACAATACGCTGTATTACCAGGCCGGCGCGGGGGTAGTGGCCAAGTCGGTACCGGCCAACGAGTTGCAGGAAGTACATAATAAGCTGGGCGCGCTGCGCGCGGCTATGCAGCAGGCGGAAAAGGTGTAATCATTTTCAGTAAATAGGCGGTCATGCTGAGCTTGTCGAAGCATCTCTACCGCGCAACTAACTATAAACGTTGAGACTACTGCAGCGGTAGAGATGCTTCGACTCCGCTCCGCTGCGCTCAGCATGACGACTTAAAAAATTAAAAAAATGCCCATTCTGGTTCTCGACAACTACGACTCTTTCACCTACAACCTCGTGTATATGCTGCGCGAACTGGGGCAAGAAGTGGACGTATTTCGCAACGATAAAATCAGCCTCGAGGAGGTCGATAAGTACTCGCACATTCTGCTGTCGCCGGGGCCGGGCATTCCGAGCGAGGCGGGTATTATGCCCGAGTTGATAAAGCGCTATGCGCCGACCAAGCATATCCTAGGCGTGTGCCTGGGCCACCAGGCCATCGGAGAAGCCTTTGGTGGCCAGCTCGCTAACCTGGGCGAGGTACACCACGGTGTGGCCCACACGCTGCACCAAACGCCCGACGCGGCCGATAACCGGCTCTTCAACGACGTGCCCGATAATGTGCGCGTGGGCCGCTACCACTCCTGGACCATCGCGCCCGAGGGCGTGCCGGCCGAGCTGCGCATCACGGCCTTTGATGAAAACGGCCAGGTGCTGGCCCTCGCCCACCGTGATTATGACGTGCTGGGCGTGCAGTTTCACCCCGAGTCGGTGTTGACGGAGCACGGCAAAACCATGCTGGCGAATTGGGTGAATGGGTAGCCGGACTCACTGAAAAAGGTCGTCATGCTGAACGCAGTGAAGCATCTCTACCGCAGCAGTATTCTCAACGATTGACTTTAGTTACGCGGTAGAGATGCTTCGGCAGGCTCAGCATGACGTTCTAGATTAATACTCAGCTAATAAAGTGAAAGACACCCTCAACCACCTTTTTGCCTACCGCACGCTGCCCCAGGATGAGGCGCACCGCGTGGTGCTGGGCATTGCCCAGGGCCAGTACAACCCCGCCCAGATTGCCGCCTTCCTCACCGTGTACCTCATGCGCAGCGTGACGGTGGAGGAGCTGGCCGGCTTCCGCAACGCGCTGCTGGAGCTGTGCCTTCCCGTAGACCTCGGCGGCGTGGATGCCATGGACGTGTGCGGCACCGGCGGCGACGGCCGCAACACGTTCAATATCTCCACCTTATCGGCCTTTGTAGTGGCCGGCGCGGGGCAGCCGGTGGCCAAGCACGGCAACCACGGCGTGTCATCTATCAGCGGCAGCAGCACCGTGCTGGAGCACATGGGCGTGAAGTTTACGGCCGATAACGACGCGCTCAAGCGGCAGCTGGACGAGGCGAATATTTGTTTTTTGCACGCGCCGCTGTTTCACCCGGCCCTCAAAAACGTGGCCCCGCTGCGTAAGGAGCTGGGCGTGAAAACCTTCTTTAATATGCTCGGGCCGCTCGTGAACCCGGCCCGGCCGCGCTTGCAGCTGGTGGGCGTGTTCAGCCTGGAGCTGGCGCGGCTGTATGCCTACCTGCACCAGCAGGAGGGAGGTAGGGAATTTCTCATTGTGCACAGCCTGGATGGCTACGACGAGGTATCGCTAACTGGTCCGGTGAAGCTCATCAGCCGGCAGGGCGAGGAACTGCTGTCGCCCAGCGACTTGGGCTTGCCGCAGACTACGCCCGAGGCGCTGTTTGGCGGCGACACGGTGGCAGAAGCGGCGGCTATTTTTCAGAAGGTATTGCGTAACGAGGCCCCCGCCGCCCACCGCAACGCCGTACTGGCTAATGCCGCGCTGGCCCTGCGCACCGCCGGCCGCGCCGCCGATGCTGCCGAAGGGCTGGCCCAGGCGGCCGAGTCGCTGGACAGCGGCCGGGCCCGGCAGGCGTTTGAAAAGCTGCTGGCGCTGGGGTAGGCTGCGCGGGGGGCACTTCTTCACTCGAAGAACGTCATGCTGAGCTTGCCGAAGCATCTCGCTCGCGCCGGCTGAATGTTGTTAGCCAATTGAAATTACTAAGCCACGCGAGATGCTTCACTGCGTTCAGCATGACGTTCTGTTTGCAAAAAATTACATGACCATCCTCGATAAAATAATCGCTGAAAAGCGCCTGGAAGTGACGCGCTGCGAGGCCGAAATGCCCGTGACGGCGCTGCACGCCCTACCCCCCTTCACGCGGCCGGTGCTATCGGCGCGGGCGGCGCTCACTGCCGCCGGCTCGTCGGGCATTATTGCTGAGTTTAAGCGGCGCTCGCCTTCCAAAGGCGTGCTAAACGGCACGGCCGAGGCGGGTGCCACCACGGCGGGCTACGCGGCGGCGGGCGCGGCGGTACTGTCGGTGCTCACGGATGAGCCGTTTTTTGGCGGCACGGCCGATGACCTGCGGGCGGCGCGGGCGGCCTGCCCCATTACGCCGATTTTGCGCAAAGACTTTATCATCAGCGAATACCAGATAACGGAGGCGCGGGCGATGGGGGCCGACCTTATCCTGCTCATTGCCAGTTGCCTCTCGCCGGCCGAGGTGGTGCAGTTCAGCGCCTTTGCGCACAGCCTGGAGCTGGAAGTGCTGTTGGAAGTGCACGACGAGGCCGAGCTGCGCAGCCACCTGGCCGACACTGTGGATTTGGTGGGCGTGAACAACCGCAACCTAGCCACGTTTGCCACTGATGTGGAGACGTCGGCGCGGCTGGCTGGCCTCATTCCCCGCACCTTCGTGCGGGTAGCTGAGAGTGGCTTGCAGCATGCCAGCACCATTCTGGCGCTACGGCGGGCGGGCTACCAGGGCTTTCTGATTGGTGAGACGTTTATGAAAACCACTGACCCGGCGGCGGCGTTAGCGGGACTGGTGGCAGAACTATCCGGGCCTGTTACGGCTTCTTAGCGCACTATGAAAGTCAAAATCTGCGGTATGCGCGAGGCGGCCAACATTCTGGCCGTGGCTGACTTCAATCCCGATTTTCTGGGGTTCATCTTCTACGATAAATCGCCCCGCTACGTGGCCATTACGCTCTCGACGGAAGTGCTGCGCAGCCTGCCCGAAGCCGTAGCCAAAGTGGGCGTTTTCGTGGATGCGCCGCTGCCCGAGCTGCTGGCCACGGCCACGCACTACAGCCTCGACTACATGCAGCTGCACGGCCACGAAACACCCGCGTACTGCCGCGCCGTGCATGAGCAGGGCTTGCGCATCATCAAGGCATTTTCGGTAGATGAGCACTTCGATTTCAATACGTTAGCCGACTACGCGCCGCTGTGCGACTTATTTTTGTTTGACACTAAAGGCGCGCAGCGCGGCGGCAATGGCCGCACGTTTGACTGGCGGGTGCTGGCCAATTACCAGGGCCCTACCCCCTTCCTGCTGAGTGGTGGCCTGGGGCCGGCCAACGCCGACGAGCTGCTGCGCTTTCACCACCCCCGGCTGGCGGGCTACGATTTTAATAGCCTGCTTGAAATCACGCCCGGCTTCAAGAATGTGGAGGTTACCGGCCAGCTGCTGACCCGCCTACACGAGCAGCGCGCCGACTATTAATTGCTACCTGTTTACTACTCACTGTTACTTACTTATGACTCTCACCGCCCCTTCTCCCTACCGCGTCGATGCCAGCGGCTACTACGGCCCCTTCGGCGGTGCCTATGTACCCGAAATGCTCTATCCCAATGTGGAGGAGCTGCGCGATAACTACCTGCGTATCATTGAGGACCCCGAGTTTCAGCAGGAGTATAAGCAGCTGCTGCGCGACTTTGCGGGGCGCCCTACCCCCCTGTTTCTGGCCCAGCGGCTGTCGGCCGAGATTGGCACGACCATCTACCTCAAGCGGGAGGATTTGTGCCACACCGGGGCACACAAAATCAACAACACCATCGGCCAGATTCTAGTGGCGCAGCGTCTGGGCAAGAAGCGCATTGTGGCCGAAACCGGGGCCGGCCAGCACGGCGTGGCCACCGCCACGGTGTGCGCCCTCAAGGGCCTGGAGTGCATTGTGTACATGGGTGCCATTGATATTGAGCGCCAGAAGCCCAACGTGGACCGCATGCGCATGCTGGGGGCCAAGGTGGTGCCTGCCACCAGCGGCAGCCAAACCCTGAAAGACGCCACCAACGAGGCCATGCGCCACTGGATAAGCAACCCTACCGACACGCACTACATCATCGGCTCGGTGGTGGGCCCGCACCCCTACCCCGACATGGTGGCCCGGTTCCAGTCCATCATTTCGGCCGAAACCATTAACCAGCTCCTGGAGCAAACCGGCCGCGCTACCCCCAATTTTGTGCTGGCCTGCGTGGGCGGCGGCTCCAACGCGGCGGGCGCGTTTTACCACTACCTCGACGAGCCCGGCGTGCGCCTCATTGCCGCCGAGGCCGCCGGCCAGGGCGTGAATTCGGGCCACTCGGCCGCCACCACGGCGCTGGGCAAGCCGGGCATTCTGCACGGGGCCAGTACCATTTTAATGCAGACCGAGGACGGCCAGGTGACGGAGCCCTACTCCATTTCGGCGGGCCTCGACTACCCCGGCATCGGGCCGCAACACGCGCAGCTGTTTGCGACGGGTAGGGCCGAGTTTCTATCGATTACCGACAAGGCGGCGCTTGATGCCGCGTTCCAGCTGAGCCGGTTGGAAGGCATCATTCCGGCCCTCGAAACGGCGCACGCGCTGGCCTGCCTACCCCTCATCGGGGCCACGAAGGACGACGTAGTAGTGGTGTGCCTCTCGGGGCGCGGCGACAAGGACCTAGCCACTTATACCAAGCACCTAGAGGAATATTCCTAACGTTTTTTGTAGGGTGCGGAGCTTGCCCCCGCCCGTCGTTGAACGACTCACCCTGCTCTTGTTCAACGACGGGCGGGGGCAAGCTCCGCACCCTACCCCAATTCTTATGAACCGCCTCACCACCCTATTCCAGCACAAAACAGCCGACGTCCTCAACGTTTATTTCACGGCCGGCTTCCCGCAGCTCCATGACACGGTGCCCATTCTAAAATCCTTACAGGATGCGGGCGCCGACCTCGTGGAAATCGGAATGCCCTACTCCGACCCCGTGGCCGATGGCGAAACTATTCAGCGCAGCAACCAGCAGGCTCTGGACAATGGCATGACCGTGGCCACGCTTTTTGAGCAACTGCAAGATATTCGCCAGCAAGGTATTACGGTGCCTATTCTGCTCATGGGCTACCTCAACCCGGTGGTGCAGTTTGGAGTGGAGAAATTTTGCCAGCAGTGCCAGGAAGTGGGCGTTGATGGCGTGATTTTGCCCGACCTGCCGCTCGAAGTATTTGAGCGTGAATACCAGCCGCTCTTCACTAAATATGGCCTCAAAAACGTATTCCTGGTGACGCCCCAGACCAGCGCCGCCCGCGTGCGCCAGCTCGACGGGTTGGCCGACGGCTTCATTTACCTAGTGGCCGCCGCCGGCACCACGGGCGCGCAAACCGACATGAACGCCGACGTGGACGCCTACCTCCGCCGCACCAAGGTGCTGGGCCTGCGCAACCCTACCCTTGTGGGCTTCGGCATCAGCGACGCGGCCAGCTTCGCGGCGGCCAGCCGGCACACCACGGGCGCTATTATCGGCAGCGCTTTTATTCGGCTCTTACAAAACACGCCCGCTGAGGGGCAACGCCAGGCCATTCAGGACTTTGTGGCAGGTATCCGGCCAGTTCCCGAACCTGCTTAGGCACTCTATTATTCCATGACAATTCAGTGGTAGACAGAATTTTGTAGCCATATCTTGGTCGTAGGCCGAACCTATTTGCTTTGCAGTTCTAGCCAGGTAATCCGTGCGTACGCGGATTACCTGGCTAGTTTTTTTAGTGGCTGATTAGCTACTACTAACGCTGATATAATCTGGATTAATTCTAAATAAATTTTGTCGAAGGCCCGTGCAGGTTGTTTCTTTGTGTATTCTTTAGATTAAATCTAAATAAATCATATGGCAGCCGCACGTTTACTGCTCTTCTTTTCTTTACTATTTGGCTATTCCGGGAGCGCCTGGGCGCAGGCTACGGGTAGCATCAAAGGCCGTATTACTAACAGCACCGGTGGGGCCGCGGAGGCGGTGAGCGTGGGTGTGCAGGGCCAGCCGCAGGGCGACATTACCGACGAGCAGGGCCGCTTCCAGATTCGGCAGGTAGCACCGGGGCAGTACACGCTGGTAGTATCGGCACTGGGGCTCAAGCCTGCGCAGCAAAGCGTGACGGTAGTAGCCGGGCAAACCGCCACGGCCAACTTTTCACTGGTGGAAAGCGCCGCCGAGCTGAAGGAAGTAATCGTGAACGGCGGCCGCACCAACAAATTTAGCCGCACCAACAGCGACGATGTAGCCAAAATGCCGCTCAAAAACGTGGAGAACCCGCAGGTCTACAATACCGTGACCAAGGAGCTACTGACCGAGCAGCTCGTTTTCACGGCCGACGATGCTACCCGCAACGTGCCGGGCATTCAGCGGATGTGGGAATCGACGGGCCGCGCTGGCGACGGCGGCAGCTACTACACCATGCGCGGCTTCGTGACGCAGGCACAGCTGCGCAACGGCCTGGCGGGCAACGTGGCTACGACGATTGATGCCGTTAACCTGGAGAAGCTGGAGGTGATTAAGGGGCCGTCGGGCACGCTCTACGGTAGCTCGCTCACCTCGTATGGTGGCTTGCTGAACCGCGTCACCAAGAAGGCCTACGACAACTTTGGCGGCGAGGTGAGCTACTCGGGCGGCAGCTACAATTTCAACCGCGCAACCCTCGATTTGAATACCCCGTTCAACGCATCCAAAACGGTACTCTTCCGTGTGAATGGGGCTTTCAACTACGAAAAAAGCTTCCAGGATATTGGCTTCCGCCGCTCCTATGCGCTGGCCCCTACCCTCACCCTGCGGCCCACCGACAAGCTAAGTATCACGCTCGACGGCGAGTTTCAGTGGGCCACGACCACGGGGCGCACTTTCTTTTTCCCCAACTCAGCCATCAGTCAGCTGGGCTTCGACCGAGCCGACCAGGCACCCATCGACTACCGCAAAACCTACAGCGGCTCGGGGCTGTGGACCGCCAGCCGGGCCACCAACCTGTTTGGGCAAGTAAACTACCAGCTTTCGCCGGCCTTCCGCTCGTCCACCAACTTCGCGTCGAGCCAAAGCTATTCCGACGGCTTCGGCCCCTACATCGGCATCACGGGCAATGGCAAGGGCATCGGGCAGGATTCACTCCAACAGTCCGACCAGTCGAGCCGCAATAGCCGCGGCCGCATTCAGCAAATTCAGCAGCTTTTCAACGGCGATTTTCAGCTGGGCAGTATGCGCAATCGCGTGGTGCTGGGCTTCGATTTCCTGCACGTGCGCAACGACCAGTTCTTATTCGGCAGCACGTACGCGACCGTGCCCATCAACTCACCGACCTACGACTACAGCACGTTCAACGGGGCCAATATGACCAAGCTGTACGCTACGCAAGCGCCCGGCTACACCTATCCGGTTTATAATGAAACGAATACCTACAGCGCCTTCGTGTCGGATGTGCTGAATATAACTGACCGCTTCAACGTGCTGGCCGCCGTGCGGGTCGACCGCTTTGCCAACAAAGGCGCGGACGGCGCCAACGCCGGCTTCAACCAAACGGCGGCTTCGCCTAAGTTTGGGGCCGTGTACCAGCTGGTGCCCGAGCAGTTGTCGGTGTTTGCCAACTACCAGAATTCCTTTTCTAACCGGGGCACCTACTACGGCTACGACGCTACGACCAATAAGCTAACCGCGCCCCGCACGGCCAAGCTGGAGCACGCCAACCAGGTGGAAGCCGGCGTGAAGTTTGACCGCCTGGGTGGGCGCTTCACGGCCACGCTGAGCGTGTACGATATTCGGGTGCAGAACATTCTGCGCACCGACTCCGACCCGCGCGGCGCGGCCCTTTTTGCCCAGGTGCAGAGCGGCGCGCAGGTGAGCCGCGGCGTGGAAGTGGACATCATCGCCAACCCTTTCCTGGGCTTCAACGTGGTGGCCGGCTTTGCCTACAACCACGCGGAACTGACCAACGACGTGGCCGCCACCGAAGGCCGCCGCCCCAGCACGGCCGGCTCGCCCGCCCTGGCCAACCTCTGGCTGAGCTATCGCCTCTCCAACGGCCCCCTCAAGGGCCTGGGCCTGGGCGCGGGGGGCAACTACGCCAGCGACAACCTGGTAGTGAACGACGCCAACAACGGCCAGTTTACCCTACCCCACTACATAGTGCTGAACGCCAGCGCCTTCTTCGACCAGCCCCGCTATCGCCTCTCGGTGAAGATGGACAACCTCACCGACCAGCACTACTGGATTGGCTACGGCTCGATGAACCCGCAGAAGCTGCGCAGTATTATTGGCCAGGTGGCAGTTAAATTTTAATTTTTCATTGAGTAATAGCCTGTTAAAATGAACGTCATGCTGACGACAGGAAGCAGCTCGCTCTCGTCGTTGCACAGCGCGGACGAGGCGAGCGAGCTGCTTCCTGTCGTCAGCATGACGTTCTTATTTTGTTAAAAACCTCCTTCGCATGACTTTCAAAAAAGCTATCGGCAACCTGCACCTGTGGCTGGGCCTTAGCTCGGGGCTGATAGTCTTTATTGTGAGCTTGACGGGGGCGATTTTCACCTTTCAGGATGAAATTCGGGATGCCGTGCAGCCGTGGCGGCTGGTGGCCGCACCGGCCCGCGCGGTGCCCCTACCCCCCTCACGGCTGCTGGCGGCGGTGGTGGCCAGCCACCCCGGCGCTACCCCCTCCTGGACGACCTACTACGCGCCCAACCGCTCGGCCACGGTATACTTCACCACCAAGGCCGGCGGCAACTACGTGGCGTCGCTCAATCCCTACACTGGCCGGGTGCTACACGAGCAGGATTTAGCGACTGATTTTTTCACCATCGTGCAGGCGCTGCACATGTACCTGCTGCTGCCGCCCGCCGTGGGCGAGTGGGTAGTAGGTATCGCCATTACCATTTTTTTGGTGATGCTAGGCACCGGCCTGGTACTGTGGTGGCCCAAGCGCAAGCAGGAGCGCCGGCAGCGCATCACCATAAAATGGGGCGCTAAGTGGCGGCGGCTCAACTACGACCTGCACCAAGTACTGGGGTTTTACATCGCGGCCGGCGCGTTTGTCATTGCCCTCACAGGTTTGTTTATGAGCTTTGGCTCGTGGATGCAGGCGGCCAGCCTCGTGGCCAACGCCGGCCGTCACTACCCCCTCGAAGAAGTGCCGCCCACCGTGGACACGCTGGCGGCTGCCGTGGCCCCGGCCCGGCCGCTGGTCGATGTGGCCTACGCGCAGGTGCGCCAGCGCTCGCCCACCGCCGCTATGGTGCTCATCGGGCCCAGCGCCGGGGCCAAGCAGCCCGTGTATTGCCTCACCTACCAAAAGGCGCTGCACTACTACCATCGCGACGAGTACTATTTCCACCCCGTGTCGGGCCAACTGCTACGCGCCCTACCCCATGCCGCCAAGAGCAACGGCAAGAAGCTCGGCGACCTCAACTACGACCTGCACACCGGCCAACTGCTGGGCCTGGGTGGCAAAATCGTAGCCTTCTTGATAAGCCTGCTCTCAGCCAGCCTGCCCGTCACGGGCACGCTGCTATGGTGGGGCCGCCGCCACAAAACGCCCAAGCGCCGGGTGGCACTGGCGCCCGCGGCTTAGCGCTCAGCGCAGGGGGTAGCGCTGAAACGTGACGTTGCCCATTACCTCTTTCTCGTATTTTGCCAGGCAGTTTTGGTTGAATTCCGGGTCGAAATTCACGTCGCCCGGCCGCACCATTTTTGGTGCCGGCTGGCCTTGGCGAAAGAAATACACCTTAGTATTGCCGTATTTAGTATAAGGCATAAAGTCGCCGTATTGCTTCATCTGCTGCCACAGCGTGTCGGCCACCGTCACGGCGTACACGCGCACGATGGGGCCGGTGTTGTTCTCGTTACGGTACAAGGCTACTTCCTGAAAATTGCCTTTCAGGTCGCCTACCCCCGGCTGGCTCAGCGAGTCGAACACAAACCAGCCCAGCAGTAGAATAAGGGCGCCGAGGGCGAGGTATTTTGGCTTCATAATCAATTGGTTACGCCCAGCGCAGCTTCAGGCCCGCGTAGTCGGTAAACTTACCGTCGCGGCTTATCAGCGTTAGGTCCTCGCTCAAGGCCTGGGCGATGAGCAGGCGGTCGAACGGGTCGCGGTGGTCTTTTACCTGCGGCAAAGTAGCGTAGATAACCAAGTGCTTATCAAGAATGGGCAAAATCTGAAAGTTATTACCTTTCACTGACTCAAACTAAGTGGCTAGGTCGGGCTGCAACACTAGGCGCTTAAGATTCAGCAAAGTAGCTAACTACCAAGAGGTCAACATACTTACACAACGCTCTACAGCTGGCGAATCTAGCAACTGCCGCGTGGCAGCAGGGAGCTGCGGCGAATCATCCGCATACCAAATAAGCGCGTGAGTATCCAGCAAAACTTTAGTCACGAGCAACTTATCTCATGCTGGTGCTTCCAGTCAGTTAACGGTGCATCCCAATTAGCGGTCAGGTAACTGATTGAGCCTCGCAAAAAACCCGCTTTCCCCCGCTGGCGCTGTGGATGCAGCACTTCCTGCACCATCGCCTCAATCTTATCGAAAGCCGCTTCGTCCTCCAGCTGCGCGATAACGGTCAGCAGTTGCTGTTTTTTTTCTTCTGCTATCATAGCGGCTTGATTTTGAGTATCAACTTACGACGCTGCCTGCAAAGCTATCCCGCCACCTTATCTGCTAGGAATCGCGCCGTGTGGTTCGTATCCTTGAGCTTCACCAGCTGCTCGGGCGTGCCCTCAAACAGCAAGTGCCCGCCGTTGATGCCGCCCTCGGGGCCGAGGTCGATGAGCCAGTCGGCGCACTTGATGATGTCCACGTTGTGCTCAATGATGAGCACCGAATTGCCCTGCTCCACTAGCGCGTTCAGGGCCGAAAGCAGTTTGGCAATGTCGTGGAAGTGCAGGCCGGTGCTCGGCTCATCGAAGATAAATAGAATCTTATCCTGCTGGAGCGTAGCGCCTTTGGTGAGGAAACTGGCCAGCTTCACGCGCTGAGCCTCGCCGCCGCTGAGCGTATTGGCCGACTGCCCGAGGCGGATGTAGCCTAGGCCTACATCCAATAGTGGGCGCAGACGCTCGGCTACTTTGGGCTGGCCTTTAAAGAACTCCACGGCGTCTTCCACCGTCAGGTCGAGCACCTCGTAAATGTTCTTGTCCTGAAATTTGACTTCCAGAATGTCCTGCTTGAACTTGTGGCCGCCGCAGCTCTCGCAGGTCAGGTAGATGTCGGCCATGAACTGCATCTCGATTTTGACTTGGCCCTCGCCTTGGCACACCTCACAGCGCCCGCCCTCCACGTTGAACGAGAAGTGCGACGGTTTATAGCCCCGCGCCTTGGCCAGCGGCTGCTCCGAAAATAGCGTCCGAATGGTGTCGTAGGCCTTTACATACGTCACCGGATTCGAGCGCGACGACTTGCCAATGGGATTTTGGTCCACGAACTCGACGTGCGTTACCTGGCCGTTCACGCCCAGCAGGCGGTCAAACTTACCGGTGGTTTCGCCCGCGCCGCCGCCCAGCATCTTCATGAGCGCTGGGGCCAGAATGCGCCGGATGAGCGTCGATTTACCCGAGCCCGATACGCCGGTGACCACCGTCATCACGCCCAACGGAATCTTGACGGTCACATTCTTGAGGTTATTTTCGCGCGCACCGGTCAGTTCCAGCGCGTTGCGCCAGGGTCGGCGGGTAGTGGGCACCGCCACTTCGAGCAGCCCGCTCAGGTACTTACCGGTGTAGGTTTCGGTATCCCGCATCAGCTCCGGGAAAGTGCCCTGAAACATGAGGTGACCGCCGCCGCTGCCGGCCTCAGGGCCGATGTCGATAATCTGGTCGGCGGCCGCCATCATCTTCTCTTCGTGCTCCACCACCACTACCGTATTGCCCATTTCTTGCAGCGAGCGCAGCACACCAATCAGCTGCTCGGCATCCTTAGGATGCAAGCCAATGCTGGGCTCATCGAGCACGTACATCGAGCCCACCAGCGCCGAGCCCAGCGACGTAGCCAGCGAAATGCGCTGGCTCTCGCCACCGCTCAGCGTGTTACTTAAGCGATTGAGAGTCAGGTATCCCAGCCCTACCCTATCCAGGTAGCCCAGGCGGTTGGTGATTTCGGCCAGCAGGCGGTCGGCTACCGCCATATCGTGCTCGCTCAGGCTCAGGGTGGAGAAGAACGTGAGCGCCTCGGAGATGGGTAGGAGCACCAAATCGGTGATGCTGCGGCCGTCGATTTTCACGTACTGCGCGTCTTTGCGCAGACGCGTGCCGCGGCAGTCGGGGCACACGGTGCGGCCCCGGTATCGGCTTTGCAGCACGCGGTACTGAATTTTGTGGGTCTGCTCGCTTACCCACTTAAAGTAGGCGTCCAGGCCCTCAAAATACTTATTACCAGTCCACAGCAGGCGCTGCTCGGCGGCGTTCAGGTCGTTGTAGGGGCGGTGAATGGGGAAGTCGAACCGGATGCCGTTCTTCAGCAGCGGCTTCAGCCACTCGCCCTGCTTTTCGGTGCGCCAGGGCGCAATCGCGCCCTCATACACCGTCATACTTTTGTCGGGAATCACCAAATCCTCGTCAATACCCAGCACCGAGCCAAAGCCCTCGCAGGTGTGGCAGGCGCCGTAGGAGTTATTGAAAGAGAAGAAGTTAACGCTCGGCTCTTCGAACACTTCGCCGTCCAGCTCAAACTTATCGGAGAACATGCGTGTCTCGTCATCCAGCTTCACAAGGCAGGTGCCGTGGCCCTCAAAAAAGGCGGTCTGCACCGAGTCGGAGAGGCGGAATTGCAGGTCTTCGTCATCCGGCTGCACGGCGGCGCGGTCGATGAGGATGAACACGTCGCCCGTTATTTCGGGCTTGCCTTCGCCCACAAGGTCCTCGATAAACGCATTCTCACCGCTGGCCAGCACCACGCGGCCGTAGCCTTTTTGCAGCAGCAAATCCAGCTCCTTGCTCATGGGGCGGTCGGGCTCGGTGCGCAGCAGCGGGGCCAGTATCGTCACCCGCGTATCGGGGGGTAGGGAGAATAAATAATCGACCACATCGGCCACCGAATCTTTGCGCACCTGCTCGCCGCTGATGGGCGAAAACGTGCGGCCCACCCGCGCAAACAGCAACTTGAGGTAGTCGTAAATCTCAGTGCTGGTGCCCACCGTCGAGCGGTTGTTCTTGATACTGACCTTCTGCTCGATGGCGATAGCCGGCGAAATACCCCGGATGTAGTCCACGTCGGGCTTGTCCATGCGGCCCAGAAACTGGCGGGCGTAGCTGCTCAGGCTTTCCACGTACATACGCTGACCCTCAGCATACAAGGTATCAAACGCCAGGCTCGACTTGCCCGAGCCCGAGAGGCCGGTGACCACGATAAACTTGTTGCGGGGCAGCGCTACGCTTAGGTTTTTCAGATTATGGACCCTAGCGTTTTTAATAACAATAAACTGGCGCGGGTCGAGGAGGTCGATTTCGTCGTGGGCCGGGGCGGCCACTTGCAGAGCGGAATTGTCGGACATGAATGGGATAACCGCACAAGCGGGGCGGAAGGTTTCGGCAGGGGCGTAAAGGTCGGGCCTGGCACATGCCCACAACTAGCTTTATCATTGCAGACCGACTACTTACTTCTCTTTCATGCCCGCCCCTAGTCCACTCGCCGCGCTGGTCGCCGCGCTGGCCAATGTTTGCCACCAAGCCGAGCAAAACCATGCGCTCCTAAGCAAAAACGAAGCGGCCACTCGCGCTGCGCTCATCGACCCAGTACTGCGGGCGCTGGGCTGGGACACCGCCGACGTGCGCATGGTAGAGCCCGAGCGCACCGTCGAAAATAAGCAGTCGCTGGATTATGTGCTGAAAGGCCCGGCAGGCGCTATCCAGTCGGTAGTAGAGGCAAAGAAATTGGGCGAAAGTCTTGACAAGCTAGGCCACGTAGGCGCGCTAATTGGCTATGCCTTTTCGCTAAAGCCAGTTTCGTTTTTTATCACTGATGGGCTGAACTGGCACTGCTACTCGCCCGGCCATTCGCACTACGAGCCTACTTCGACTATTGAACTGCGCGCCGACCAGTTGCTTCCAGCAGCCTTGCAACTGCTTCAGCTGTTGGATGCTGCCCATAGCGGGCACGGCCTCAGGACGGCTCCTACCATAGCCTCTGCCCCAGGGGCTGCTTTTGCTCTGTCCGTCGCCAAGGTTCAGTCGCGCCAAGTCAGCAATACTTCGGCGCCCATACTGTCTAAAAAATACTACCCCCTCGCTGTTGACCTCACCGACCCTGCCAAGCAACTTGGCAAACCGCAGTGGCTGCGCCTGCCCGATGGCCAGGAACACGCTCTCAACACGTGGAAGGATATTCTGATAAAAGCGGCCGACTTGGTTTTGCACAGCCAAAATAAACTGACCATTCCGCTGCCAGATAAAGCCGGCAAAAAAACGGTGCTTCTGAGCTGGCACTATTCGGGCAAAGAGCGCAGCTCCCAGCAATTGACCTATCAGGGGAAAACTATTTTTCTGGATACGCATTACAGCGCCCGCGACTGCGTGGCCAATGCGCTGCATTTATTGAATATGCTGCCTAAATTAAAGTATGCAGTCGAGCCAGCGCTCGCGTTTGGCTAATTAATTAGCAGGAAACGCAGGGGTACTATTTAACGAATACTTATTAAAATTGCCCTTCGGCCCCGCCGCCGCCCGAGTGGCCGCCGCCGAACTGGAAGCCGGCTTCGGGCGCGGCGGGCGCGTGGGCCGTTTGGGCGGTGAGGAGGGTTTCGAGCTTGAAGTGAGGTTCCGCGTCTTCATCGGCGGCGGCGGTGAGGCCGTGGCGCGGGGTGCGCAGGTAGCGCAGCGCCGCCAGGGCCACGGCCAGTAGCAGCGCCCCGCCGATGGCCGACGCTACCGCCGGCGGCAGCAGCGAGTGGTACGTGCGCAACGTGAAGAGCGAAAACGCCAGCGCCAGCAGGCCCATGCTCAGCAGTAGCCGGTCGTGGCGGCGCAGGCCCAGCATTATATATAGCAAGGGAATACCCGCCGTGAAAGCCCAAAACAGGAAGGCCAGCGGAATCTCGGCCGAAGGGCTACCCCCTCCCAGCAGCTCGGCGTTGCCCTCGCGCACTACCAAGTAGTTGCCGGCCAGGTAAAGCGTGGCCAGGCCCAACGTACGCAGCACCAGCCCGGCCGAGCGGTAGTAGAAATAATCAGCCCGCGCCGGCAGCCGCCGCAGCGCCAGCAGCAGCGCGCCGCTGGCTGCCAGCACGGCAAAGGGTAGGAGCAGCCGGCCGGCGCTACTTTGCAATAGGCCATTAGCTAGTAAGGATAAAGCTATTACGAACGTGGCGGCGGCCACTATCGGGTCGGCGTAGCGGAGCAGGGCGGCCAGTAGCACCAGCAGCACGGGCAGCAGCCAGAGCCAGAGCGCGGGGTTGCCGAGCGAGTCGGATAGCACGTCGCGCAGCCCATACGCCACTAAGAACCCCCAAGCCAGCAGCGCGCAGTAGAGCAGCGCATTATCAAGGCCCGAGCGGTAGTGGCGAAAATTTTTGATGACTAGCTCCAGACCAACCAGGCAGCCAATTATAATTAATATGCTATATAAAATCGGACTGACATCAAAGCCAGTTAGTGTCCCGGCCATCCCGGCCAGGCTGCCAATACCAAAGAGGGAGGCTATGAAGAGGCCAACGCGCAAAAACAGGATTGGGCGCTCGTAGCCCATCGGGTAGGCCGCCTCGATGGCCACTTGCTGGGCGGCCGTGAGCAGGCCGCGGCGCTGCCAGCGCCGGGCGGCTTGGCGCAGGGCATCGTTTTCGGCCCATGCCAGGGGGTAGGCGTACCAGCTCATTTGAGACGCAGGATTTTTTTAATTTTGACAAAAAACAGCACCAGCGCGCCGAGCGTGAGCGGAAAGTAGAGCGCGCCTAAGCCAAACAGTAAATCCTCCAACTGCCCGGCTTGCAGCAACCTATACAGGCCTACCGTGCCCACCACGTAGCTGTAGCCCACAGCTAGTAGCAAAAATAAATACGACTGCGTACGCCGGGCATACCAGACCAGTCCCGCGCAAATACCCAGTACCAGCAGCCAGCAGCTAACAGCTGCCAGCCCCGTACGCTCAAAAAATAGGCTGGTGGCCGATAGCAGCGCCAGATTGCTACCCAGCAGCAAATACGTATAAGCAAAATGCGCCTTGCGCTGCCAGCGCTCCGAGGCCAGCCCGGCGGCCACCAGCGCCAGGCCCAGCCCCAGCGCCGGCCGGCTGAGGATGGCCTGAAGATAATCGGTGTTCTGAAATACCGCCAGCGGGGCCACGCTTACCCCTACCCAGGCGGCCAGCGCCGTAACGGCCATGCTGAGCACGCCCCGGTGGTCGTAGCGGTAGGCCAGGGCAAAAAACAGCACGGCTGGTAGTAGCGTCACCAGCCCGTAGCGGGTGCCAAACACGCCGTAGGCGTACTGCACGTAGCCCTCTAGCACTAAAAACAAGAGGCAGCCGAGCAGCAGCAGGTAGTCGGCGGCGATACGCGTGCGTGGGGCCTCGCCCCAGGTAAAAGCCGGCCGGTGCCGCGCCGCGTAGGTAAAGCTGGCTACCATCAGCAGGGCGATGAGGGCCGTAATAGCTTCCTGCCCCAGACTATCGCGGTTTTCGTAGATGAGCACGCCCAGGCCGCCCACTAGCAGCACGCTACCCACATAAAGCAGCGCCCGCAGCTCGTAGTGCAGCGAGAAGGGCCGGGTACGTTCATCGTCGGCGATGGCAGCGGCCTGGGCGGGGGGTAGCAGGTCGTCGGCCACGAGCCGGGCTAGTAAGCGGGCGGTAGGAATCGCCATGTGAGTGAAAGCCAGGTGAAATCAACCGTAAACATAGGCTGGGTTAGGGGCGAAATTTGCATTGGTCTGCCCCAACTGCTGCCCGGCCCCGTGCGTAAGCAGGGCCTACCCCCTCCCGTTGCTCCAATGGCCGAACTGCGTATTCAACCCAAAAAGTCGGCCCCGAGCCCTTGGCTGCTGGTCGCCCTCGCGCTGCTGGTGCTGGCCGCGGCGACTTATTTCTTCCTGCGGCCCGACCCAGCCGACGAGCCGGCCCGGCCCGTGCCAGCCTCAGCTACCGCGCCGGCCCCTGGCCTGCCGCCCGGTGCCTCCGCCTCCGCCGACTCGTTGGTGCGGGCCGTACCCCTGGCGACCGACTCGGCTGCTACCGCGCCGCCCGCTACCGCCGCTAGTCCCGCCCGCGCGGCGCTGCTTCGGCTCAGCCCTGCCCTCACGCAGCTCGTGGACCGGCCCGACCTGCGCGACGATGCTACCGTGCGCGAGCAGCGCGACAATTTTACCAGCGCCACCGCCCGCCTCGAAGATGGCGACCCGCGGGCGAGCCTGCGCCCCGGCCTAGTGGCCGCCGCCAACCTGCTGCTGGCGGTGCAGCAAAAGGCCTACCCCAACCTCGATGCCGAAGCCAACGGTCTCGTGCGCCAAGCTACCCAGCTTTCGGGCCGCGATACTACGCCCGCCGAGCAAGCGCAGAACCAAGAATACCTGCGTAATGCGGCCAGCCTGCTCAATACTATGAGTTACCCCGCTGCCGACGTGCTTTAACTTCCACGCTAGCAAGTATATGAACCCTCCCCTGCTACGTCGCCTGCGTGACCTGCCCACCTTCGAAATGGTGCCCGGCGACCCCGACCCGCGCGGCTGGGTCGTGCGCGGCCGCGACGGTCTACCCCTCGGCACGGTGCACGAACTGCTGGTTGACCCCGCCGCCCGGCGCGTGTTGTACCTCGACGTGGAGCTAGCCGCTGGCTTGCCCGGCCTGCCGCTGCCCGCGCCCCACGCCGACCAGCACATCCTGCTGCCGTTGACTGCCGTCAACCTCGACACAGAGGGTAGCAGCGTGTTCGTCACGGCCCTTAGCCAAGCTACCGTGCATGCCTACCCGCTATTCTTGGACTTCATTCTGCCCGCCGAGTTTGAGGCCGCCATGCGCCAAGCGTTGGAGATTACTGGTTCCTGATTTCTGGTTTGAACGACAACCACGCACTAGGAACGCCGGACCATATTGGCCACAGCTTCTATCCATTGCGGCTCCGAGTTGAGCGAGGGCACCAGCTGCCAATGCTCACCGCCGTTTTCCTCGAACAATTCGCGGAATTCCATCCCGACTTCGATAGTCGTTTCGAGGCAGTCGGCCACAAAAGCCGGTGAAAAGGCCAGTACGCTCTTAATGCCTTTGGCCGGAAATTCCTTGAGCACCTCGTCAGTGTAAGGTTTCAGCCAGGGGTCACGCAGGCGGCTTTGCAGGCGGCTCTGAAACGTCACCGTGTACTGGTCGTCGCGCAGGCCCAGGCCCGCCGCCACTAGCCGCGAGGTGGCAAAACACTGCGCTCGGTAGCAATATTGGTTGGCCGGCGTCAGCGAGTTGCAGCACGCCCCAAACTGGCAGTAGTTGGTGGGGTCGCCCTTCTTCACATGCCGCTCTGGAATGCCGTGGTAGCTCAGTACTACGTGGTCAAACGAGCGCTCGGCCATCGCGGCCCGGCCCCGCGCCACAATGCTGGCAATGAAGCCCGGCTCCGTAGCAAACTGGCTGATAAAGTTAATGCTGGGTACTATCCACCAGTCTTTTACAATATCCATCACCTTCTCCTGGACCGAGCCCGTGCTGGCCGCCGCGTACTGCGGAAACAGGGGTAGGACGATGATGCGGTCCACGGCCGCAGCGCGCAGCTCTTCCAGCGCCGTCTCGATGCTGGGCTTCTGGTAGCGCATCCCGAAGGCCACCACGTACTCCTCGCCCAGCGCCTGCTGCACCGCGGCTTTCAGGTCGAGGCCGTGGAAAAGCAGCGGTGAGCCGCGCTCGGCATCCCACAGCTCCTGGTATATTTTGGCCGATTTGGGGGCCCGTAGCGGCACTATCAGCCCCCGAAAGAGGGGGTAGCGCACGGCGGCCGGCATGTCTACCACGCGGCCGTCAGTCAGAAACTCATTAAGGTAGCGGCGCACGTCGCTGGTTTGGGGCGAGTCGGGCGTGCCGAGGTTCACCAATAGTAGGCCAATGCGGCGGGAGGGGGTAGGCATTATTCTTTGGCTGGTAGCTGTTGGCCGGTAGCTGGTAGCTTTTGAAAGGCTAGCCGCCGCCGGCTGGCAGCCCGTTTCATATACAGATTACTACCTAAACTAAAAAGGCAGCTTTTCGGCTTCATTCCGATTACAAAAAAAGCTATCTGATAACCGCCAACTGCTAACAGCTTAAAGCCGCCGTACCTTTGCAGGCTGATTTTCAAAACTATCCCTAACTTATATTTATCGTGAGTCCCGAACCTACGCCGCATCGCGCCGGCTTTGTCAGCATCATTGGCAAGCCCAACGTGGGCAAATCTACGCTGATGAATGCGCTTGTGGGCGAGCGCCTGAGCATCGTTACGAGCAAGGCCCAAACCACGCGCCACCGCATCCTGGGCATTCTCAACGGCGCTGATTTTCAGCTGGTTTACTCCGATACGCCCGGCATTATTCAGCCCAAATACGAGCTGCACAACGCCATGATGGCCTTCGTGTACTCGTCGCTGGAGGATGCAGACGTGATTTTATTCGTCACCGACATCTACGAAAAGCACGACGAAGAACCCGTGGTGGAACGCCTGCGCAATACTGTGGACACGCCCATCTACATCTTGGTCAATAAGATAGACCAGGCTGACCAAGCCGAAGTAGAAGCCAAGCTCGCCTACTGGAAAGAGCAGCTGCCCAACGCCACCGACGTGCTGCCCATTTCGGCCCTCAACTCCTTCGGCACCGAGCGCGTGTTGCAGCTGGCCCTGGCCAGCCTGCCCATTCACCCGCCCTACTACCCCAAAGACGAGCTGACCGATAAGCCCGAGCGCTTTTTTGCCGCCGAAATGGTACGTGAGAAAATCTTCAAGCTCTATAAAAAAGAGGTGCCATACAGTTGCGAAGTCACCATCGAAGAGTTTAAGGAAGACGACGATATTATCCGCATCCGGGGCGTGATTTACGTGGAGCGCAATAGCCAGAAGGGTATCATCATTGGGGCTAAGGGTGAGGCGCTGAAGAAGGTCGGCACCTGGGCGCGGGAGGAAATGGAGAAATTCTTCCGGAAAAAAGTGTTCCTGGAATTGTTCGTGAAAGTGAACGAGAACTGGCGCACCGATGCCAAAGCGCTCGCCCGCTTCGGCTACCAATAGTCAATGTACAGAACGTCATGCCGACCGAAGGGAAGCATCTCGCTCGCAGCAGTAATCTCAACCGTTTGCAGCTAGTGCACTATGCGAGATACTTCCTCCGGTCGGCATGACAATAAGATAATACCGACCTTAATTCACCTACCTACTCCGGGTACTGCCGCGCCATTGGTCGGGCCGGCGGCTGGAGCCAACTACATGAATACCATTGCAATAGTGGGCCGCCCCAACGTGGGCAAGTCCACCCTCTTTAACCGCTTGGTGGGCCGCCGCCAGGCCATTATGGACAACCAGAGCGGGGTGACCCGCGACCGTCATTACGGCTACGGCGACTGGACGGGCCACAACTTCACCGTGATTGACACGGGTGGCTACGTGCACAACTCGGACGATATTTTCGAGAGCGAAATCAACCGCCAAGTGAAGCTGGCTATCGACGAGGCCGACGTTATCCTGTTCATGGTTGATGCCGACGCTGGTATGCAGGGCCTCGACGAAGAATTTGCTGAAGTGCTACGCCGCTACATCAGCAAAAAGCCCATTTACCTGGTTGCTAATAAGGCCGATACCAACTTGCGGGCCCAAGGCTCGGGTGAATTTTACGCCCTGGGCCTCGGCGATACAGAAGTATTCGCCATTAGCTCAGCGAATGGCTCGGGCACCGGCGAATTGCTGGATGCCGTTGTCAGCCACTTCGACGAAGTAGGAGAGGAAGAGCCCAATGCCGGCCTGCCGCGCATTGCCATTCTTGGCCGCCCCAACGTGGGTAAGTCGTCGTTTGTCAACTTGTTGCTGGGCGAAGAGCGTAGCATCGTAACCGACATTGCCGGTACCACCCGCGACGCTATCGAGGCTAAATACAGCGCTTTCGGCCATGAGTTTATGCTGGTCGATACGGCTGGCCTGCGCCGCAAAGCGCGGGTGAACGAGGACGTCGAATTTTACTCCAACATGCGTACCCTGCGCGCTATGGAGGCCAGCGACGTGTGCGTGGTCATGCTCGATGCCAGCCGCAGCATTGAAGCCCAGGACGTGAGCATCATCGCCCTGGCCGACAAGAACCGCAAGGGCATCGTTATCCTGGTGAATAAGTGGGACTTAATCGAGGGCAAGGAGACGAATACGGCCCGTGATTTTGAAGCCAAAATCATGGAGAAAATCGCGCCCATCGCCTACCCCCCCGTTTTGTTCGTGTCGGTGCTCAATAAGCAGCGGGTGCACAAAGCGCTGGAAGTCATCATGGAAGTGTATGCGAACAAGCGCAAGAAAATCCCGACTTCCCAGCTCAACGACGTGATGCTGAAGGAGATTGAGAAGTACCCGCCGCCCATTCAGAAGGGCAAGATGGTGCGCATCAAGTACGCTACGCAGCTACCCACGCACAACCCAGTGTTTGCTTTCTTCTGCAACCTGCCGCAGTATATCCCCGATTCTTACGCCCGCTACCTCGAAAACCGGCTGCGCGAGCACTTCGACTTTACGGGCGTACCCATTGGCCTAGCCTTCCGCAAAAAATAATGAATTTTTCCTGAAGTTTAAGGTTACCTCGACACTAAACGAGTATTAAGGGCAAAGTCACCAAAACCCTTTTCTTCCTTCCTCATGAAAAAAGTATTGTTCCTCGCCCTGGCCGCTGCTTCCTTCTCCTTCACTTCCTGCGACAGCAAGAAAGAAGATGCAATGGAAGCCCAAGGCAATGCCGTGAAAGCCGAAGGCGAAGCTAAAGCTGACGTGCTAGAAGAGAAGGCAGATGCCGTTCGCGACTCGGCCGATAAAAAAGGCGAAGCCATCGGCGATGCTGCTGATGCTAAAGACCCTAAGTAATTCTTTTGGCCAGGAATAAGCAGTTCCGGCCACGCACAAAACGGCCCCGCCTGGTTGGGCGGGGCCGTTTTGTGCGTGGCCGGAACTGCTTATTGGCATGTATTTTGCTGGGTAAGTGCAAAATTCAACAGCTCAGTAACTAACTGATTTATAAAATAATATCAGTAAATTTAGAGCCGGGGTAATCTTTTGTTAATGGAAGCACTCTTGTAAGAGTGCAACTTTCCATTTATCTTTCCGCACCCAATTCCAATACCCATGACAACTCTCCTTCTCGCAGCGCTGCTGGCCGGTACTCCGACCGCTAAAAACACCCAGGCTACTACGTTGGCACTTGTGCCAGTGGCCATTACGCAAACTACTCCCGGCCAAGCTCCCATGAGCAAATCCGAGCTAAAGCAGCGCCGTAAGGTGCGCCGGCAGAACGGCCCGCAAGTCTACAAAGGCACGGTAGCTGAGCAAAATCGTATTCTTACCGATGCGGCTGGCTCTGAGAAAGAAGACGGCACCACGGAAACGCCCCGCAAAGAGCGCAAAAACAAGAAGAACTAACCTAGTAGCGGTAAGCACCAAAGAGGGGGTAGGCTGACAGTGGTCGGCCTACCCCCTCTTTTTTTGGAAACGCCAGTTCTCCTGGTGAGCCAAAAAACCGCGCTGCCCTACCCCAGGCGGTGGCGCAGAATGGCTTCGACTTCTTCGAGCAAACGGCGTGGCTCGTAGGTGCGCCAGGCTAGGTCGTCGAGCTGCCCGCCAAAGTTAATGTAGTGGTCGAGGCTGTACTGCGCCATTTCGCGGCGCACGTGGTCCTGAAAATTAATACCCGCAATCCAGCCCTCCTCTACTTCCTCAAACCACTCCTCGTAGTAGCTGTCGTCGGAGCCGTGAAAGTTGAATACGTTCTCGCCAATGAGAATAAAGCGCCGGATACCTTCGTGCACCAGCACGTCCAGAATATTGCGCTTAAGCTGCATGATGTCGTTTTCAATGGCATCGTTCCACTCGCCGATAAACTCCAGGATAGCAACTCCATCGTCGTAGTCGGCCCACAGAATCTTGAAAAACAGCGTATCTGACTCCAAGCTATCCCATTGGGGATGAATGTAATACCCGTAGATGGTATTGCTGTACGTATCGAGGCTATATTCGACCCCGAAGAGCGGGGAGCGCGGGTCTTCAGCAGCCGAGTACTGCTCAATCCAGTTGTAGTAGGGTTCGATGGTATGCATAGCAAGGGGGCGGGCGCAGGCGAGCCGCTTAGCAAAACCCTACCCTGCCCGAATCGTTCGGCCAGGGCTGCGCGGCGGCCTGCTTCCGGCTGATTATCAAGCCTAATTATTATGAAGTATGGGCTGCCAGAGCCGCCCGCACCGAGCCGTGCTGCCGGAGCAGCGCGGCGGCCGCGGCGGCTGGAATGGCTAGCTCATCCATCAGCATTCGCTGGCCGCGCGCCACGAGCTTGTCGTTGCTGAGCTGCATATCCACCATTTTATTGCCCCGCACGCGGCCCAGCCGGATAAAGGTGGCCGTGGTCAACATATTGAGCACCAGCTTTTGGGCAGTACCGGCCTTGAGGCGGGTGCTGCCCGTGACAAACTCGGGGCCGGTCACGACTTCCACCGGAAACTCGCAGGCCGCCGCTACCACCGAACCTGCGTTGCAGACCACGCAGCCGGTGGCCAGCCCGGCCGCCCGCGCCGCTTGCAGGCCGCCCACCACGTAGGGCGTACGCCCCGAGGCGGCGATACCCACCAAAACGTCCTTCTCATTAGCGTTAAATGCTTGTAAATCAACCCACGCCTGCGTAGCGTTGTCCTCCGCACCCTCCACGGCCTGGCGAATGGCCCCGTCGCCGCCAGCCATAATGCCCACCACCAGCCCGGCGGGTACTCCGAACGTGGGCGGGCATTCTGAAGCATCCACTACCCCCAGCCGGCCGCTGGTACCCGCCCCAATGTAGAAGAGCCGCCCGCCGGCCCGCAGCCGGGCCACCACGGCTTCCACCAGCCGCTCGACCTGGGGTAGGGCCTTTTGCACGGCCAGCGGCACGGTCTGGTCGAGCTGGTTCAGGCCGGCCAGCAGGGCAGCCGTGGGTAGGGTTTCGAGGTTATCGTACTCGGAAGCGGTTTCAGTGGTCATGCGGGGGGTAAGCAAGCTTTAGCTTGCTGAATCATTGGCGGGAATCAGCCACGCACGGTAAGCTAGATGCTTACCCTATGCTAAACGGCCAATAATGGTAAACTTATCAAATACCGTGGCCAGGTGCGGCGCGTCTTCGTCCAGCTCGTGGGTCAGGTCCTGGCCGGCCCAATGCTCGTAGTGGTTACCCCGCTGCCAGAGGCGCGAGCGGGCCACATCATAAATAGTACCCTGGTAGGCCACCCAGATTTCATCGCGGTCCTGCCCATTGCGCAGCGCCAATTGGCTGCGGGTGTAGGTTTTCAACTCCTGGTTCGCAGTTCCTGGTTCTTGGTTACCAGCCTTATTTTTCTCACTCATTATAAACTCTTTATCAAAAGTTAATACCGAATAAAACCAGGAATTTACGCCTACCCCAACAGCGCCTGGGTGCGCACCCAGCGCTGCGGCAGGTCGCCCTGGGCCGCTTGCAGGTAGTCCTGGTGGGTGCAGGGCACGATGCGTTTGAGGGAATGGTCGGCCATACTTTCGACTTCCATCCACCATTTATTATCGGTATCGAGGCGGCGCGATTTATAAAAGACCAGCTCGGAGGGCTCGCCGTGGGCTTTACCGGGTAGCACCAGCGTGTAGGTGAGGAAGCGGTAGGTACCAAAGCCCGTTTCGGGCCGCCGGTGGTAATAGCCCTCCATAAAATACCAGAGCATGGTGGCCAGCGTGGCGGCGGCCAGGCCGTGGGGGTCGTGGTCGGGCCGGTAGCCGTAGAGGCCGAGGGAGGTCAGCTGCTCGTTGTGGCCCGCGTACCAGCAGAGCTGCGCCGCATCTTCATTACCCAGGCCAAAGGGGCTGGCGGGGTAGTAGCCGGGCGCGTCCTGCCAGCGCAGAGCGGCGATGTCGAAGCTCAAGAAATTGGCCTGGCGCAGGGCGGGCTCAGCACGGGTGTGGTCGCGGCGCAGTTCGCCCACGCTCATCGTTTCGAAGTGCAGCTTCTCGAACGCGGCCAGGATTTCGGGCGGCGTGAGGTACTGTTGGTGGCCCAGGTGCGCGCAGCTAAACACGAAGTTGGGCGTGTGCATGAGCAGGCGGCGCAAGTGGCTGTGCTCGGCCGGCGTGCCGGGGTTGGGCCGTAGCATATCGGGCTGCGCGTCAACTACGGCAAAGTTAATGGACTGGCCCAGCGCCTCATACGCCAGAAACTGGCCATAGTCGAGGTCGTGGCCACCACCCAGCAGCAGCGGCACCGTATTGGCTTCGAGCAGCGCGGCCACGATTTCGCGCAGGCGCTGGTAGGTGTCTTCCAGGGTGAGGCCGGGGCGTAGGTTGCCCAGGTCCACGAGCCGTAGCGGGCGGTTGCCTTTTTGGAGCTGGTAGAGGCGTTCGCGCACGCGGTTGGCCCCGTGCTGGGCGGGCGCGCCGGCCACCGTGCCGCGCCACTCATCGAGACCAATGAGTGCCAGGTCGGCCGCGCGCCAGTTGGGAAAGGTTTCGCCAAAGCTGGTTACGTAGGCTCCCACGCTGGTGGGCACGGCGGCGGGGGTAGTCAGCGCCTCGGGTAGCGGGTCAAAATAGAGGGCCAGATTCATGCGTCGGTGCTCAAAACTCGCGGCAGGCCGCGGCGAGCGAGCCCAAAAATACGCCCTACCCCCGCCAAATCAGTCAGCCCGCGCTTGGCCTGGCGGTTCATTATCACTTGACTTTGGCCAAAACCTCGTTTATTTAGCCTCGCAATTCCCTACCCCCTCCTCGCCCTCGTGCCCATGCTCGCCCGCCGCTCGTTTGATATTATCGCCGCTCAGCTCGAAAGCTTCCCGAAGTCCGACTCCCTCGCCGCCAAAATCAATGGCCACTACGAGCCCCTAAGCACGCAGCAGGTGCAGGAGCAAACCAACCTGGTAAGCCTGGGCCTGCTCAAATTAGGACTTAAAAAAGGGGATAAAGTCGCCATTATCAGCATGAACCGGCCCGAGTGGCTGCTTGCCGACTTTGGCATTGCGCAGCTAGGGGCAGTGAGTGTACCCATGTACCCGAGCATTACGGTCGAGGATTACAAGTACATTTTCACCGACGCGGGTGTGCGGGCAGTGTTCGTGTCCGACCAGCACCTCTACGATAAAGTAAAAGAGGCCACGGCGGACCTCGACATTCCGGCCGAAAACGTGTTTACGTTTGATAAAGTCGGCAGCGGCCGGCACTTCAGCGAACTGCTGGAACTGGGCCGCCAAGGCAACCCCGCTGACCTGGAGCCGCTTAAAGCCGCCGTGCTGCCTGGCGACCTGCTCACGCTCATCTACACCAGCGGCACCACCGGCCAGCCCAAGGGCGTGATGCTCAGCCACGAGAACCTACTCAGCAACTGCCGCAACTCGTCGGTGGCCGTGCCCGTAGGCCAAGAAGATAAAGCTTTGAGTTTCTTGCCTTTGTGCCATATTTTCGAGCGTATGGTAACGTATTTATACCTGATGCACGGCGTGAGTATCTACTACGCTGAGAGCATGGAAACCATCGCCGACAACCTGCGCGAGGTGAAGCCGAGCATCTTTACTACCGTGCCGCGCCTGCTTGAAAAAGTGTACGACCGCATCGTGGCCAAGGGCCACGAGCAAACCGGTATTAAGCACAAGCTCTTTTTCTGGGCCCTGGACTTAGGCCTGAAATACGACACGCAGAAAGACCAGGGTTTTCTGTATAATACCGAATTAGCGTTGGCTAATAAGCTCATTTTCAATAAATGGCGCGAGGCGCTGGGCGGCAATCTGCGCTGCATTGTGAGCGGCGGCGGGGCCTTGCAGCCGCGCTTGGCGCGGGTGTTCTGGGCGGCTGGCATCCGGGTAATGGAGGGCTACGGCCTCACCGAAACCTCGCCCGTGATTAGTGTGAACGGCTATGAGGCCAAGGATAATATGATTGGCGCGGTGGGTCCGCTCATCGAGCATATGGAGGTAAAAATTGCCGCCGATGGCGAAATTCTTACCCGGTCGTCGTCCGTGATGCTGGGCTACTACAACAAGCCCGAGCAAACGGCCGAGGCTATTGATGCGGATGGCTGGTTTCACACCGGCGACATTGGCGAGTTTGTGAACGGCCGCTTTCTCAAGATTACCGACCGCAAAAAGGAGATGTTTAAGACCAGCGGCGGTAAGTACATTGCCCCACAAGTTATTGAGAATAAGATGAAAGAGGACCCCTTCATCGAGCAGATGATGGTAGTGGGGGCCGACCAGAAGTTTGCCGGCGCGCTCATTATTCCCGCGTTTGACGAGCTGAAAAAATGGGCGAGCAAAAACGGGGTGACGGCCGGCTCAAATACTGAGCTGGTGCAACATGAGCAGGTAATTAAGCTCTACCATGAGCTGGTGAGTAAGTACAACCAAGGCTTCGCGCAGTGGGAACAAGTGAAAAAATCGGTGCTTCTGCCCGAGCAATGGACTGTAGAAACCGGCGAACTAACGCCCACTATGAAGGTGAAGCGCAAGGTGATAACGGAGAATAATAAGGATATTATCGAGGGCCTGTATAAGTAGCGTAGGGTAGGCTATAGCCTGCCGGAAACAGTCTCGCATATGGCGAGCTGGCGGCAGGCTGTAGCCTACCCTACACCTGCTCAACATAGTATGCAAGCCTAACAAATTTCTTCGTATGTTTACCGCACTTTCACTGCGATATGAAACCCGAAGAAACCGTTGACTACAACATAAAAGTGGCCTGGCACGCCATTTCGCGGATGTATAACGCGCAAGCCGCGCGCTACGACATCACGACGAGTATCGGCTTCGTGCTCCTCAATATTGACCAGGAGTTGGGTACGCCGGCCACCAAAATCGCGCCGCTGCTGGGCCTCGAAACCCGCTCGCTCACGCGCATCCTGCGCAGTATGGAGGAGAAGGGCCTGATTTATAAGCAGGCTGACACCCAGGACAAACGCTCGGTGCGCATTTTTCTAACCGAGTTGGGGCTAGAGAAGAAAGAAGTTTCGCGCCAGACGGTGCGGCATTTCAACTTGAAAATCCGCGACAAAATCTCGCAGAGCCAGCTTGATACCTTTTTCAAGGTGGCCAGCCAGATTACGAGCATGATTGAGGGTAAAACGCTCTTCGATGATTTTGAACTGAAGCCGCTGCGCACGGAAGCGGCCTGACGCAGCGCGGACTTGGTAGTCCACGTTGCGCTCGATTAACAGGTATACTACCCCACCCAACGCGGACTACCAAGTCCGCGCTACTTCTATATGAAACGCACAATCAAGAAAGTTGCCGTGCTGGGCTCCGGCGTAATGGGCTCGCGCATTGCCTGCCACTTCGCCAACATCGGCGTGCCGGTGCTGCTGCTCGACATCGCGCCGAAGGAATTGACGGCCGATGAGGAGAAAAAAGGCCTGAAGTTGGACGCGCCCGCTGTACGCAACCGCATCGTAAACAGCGCCTTGCAGGCGGCCGTGGTGGCCAATCCGTCGCCGCTCTACCGCAAGAGTGAGGTGAGCCGCATCAAGACCGGCAACTTCGATGATAACCTCCAGGAAATTGCGTCGTGCGACTGGGTAATTGAAGTGGTCGTAGAGCGGCTCGATATTAAAAAGAGCCTCTACGAGCGCGTAGAGCAATTTCGCAAGAAGGGTACGCTCATTACGAGCAACACCTCGGGCATCCCGATTCACCTGCTGGCCGAAGGCCGCTCAGAGGATTTTAAGGAAAACTTCGCGGGCACGCACTTCTTCAATCCGCCGCGGTATTTGAAGCTGCTCGAAATCATCCCTACCCCCAACACGAAGCCGGAAGTGGTTGATTTCCTGTTGCATTACGGCGATTTGTACCTGGGCAAAACGGTGGTATTGGCCAAAGACACGCCGGGCTTCATCGCCAACCGCGTGGGCGTATTTGCCCTACTCGACGCCATGCAAACCATGCAGAAGCTGGGCCTGACGGTGGAGGAAACCGACAAGCTCACCGGCCCGATTATCGGCCACGCCAAGTCGGCCACACTGCGCACCTCCGACGTGGTGGGTCTCGATACGACCATCAACGTAGCCAACGGCCTGGCCCAGGGCCTGCCCGACGACGAGGCCAAGGACGTGTTTGTGCTGCCCGATTTCGTGCAGAAAATGGGCGAGAGCAAGTGGCTGGGCGACAAAACCGGCCAGGGCTTCTACAAGAAAGTGAAGGGTGCGGACGGCAAGTCGGAAATCCACGCGCTCGACCTCAACACGCTGGAATATAAGCCTTCGCAGAAGGTGAAGTTTGCCACGCTGGAGCTCACCAAGAGCATTGATAAGCTGGCCGACCGCTTCAAGGTGTTGGTAACGGGCAAAGACAAGGCCGGCGAGTTTTACCGCCTGAGTTTCGGCAGCCTGTTCGCCTACGTGAGCAACCGCATTCCCGAAATCGCCGACCAGCTGTATAAGATTGACGATGCGCTGCGCGCCGGCTTTGGCTGGGAGCTGGGGCCGTTTGAGACTTGGGACGCTTTGGGCGTAGAAGCAGGGGTAGGGCTGGCCAAGGCCGCCGGGCGCACCGTAGCGCCGTGGGTGGAGGAAATGCTAGCCGCTGGCAATCAGACCTTTTACAAGGTCGAGAACGGCACCCGCAAGTTTTACGACAAGGCGAGCAAAGCTTACCAGCCAGTGGCGGGCGTGGAGAATTTCATTATTCTCGACAACCTGCGGGCCAGTGGCAAGGTGCTGTGGAAGAACGCCGGGGCCTCAGTTATCGACCTGGGCGACGGGATTCTGAACGTAGAGTTTCACTCTAAGATGAACTCGCTCGGCACCGACGTGATTCAGGGCCTTTTGAAGGGGGTAGAGATGGCCGAAGCCGGCTACCGCGGCCTCGTGGTGGGCAACGACGCGCCGAACTTCTCGGCCGGGGCCAACTTAGGCCTCGTGTACATGCAGGCGCTGGAGCAGGAATTTGACGAGTTGAACATGATGATTCAGCAGTTTCAGCAGGCCATGATGCGGATGCGCTACAGCAGCATTCCGGTGGTGGGCACCCCGCACGGCCTCACGCTGGGCGGCGGCTGCGAGCTCAACCTGCACTGCGACAAGGTAGTAGCCTCGGCCGAATCGTACATCGGCCTCGTAGAATTCGGCGTGGGTTTGATACCCGGCGGCGGCGGCACCAAGGAGATGACGCTGCGCACGGCCCTCAAGTACGAGGACGGCGAGCCCGAATTCAACCTGCTGCGCAACACCTACATGACCATCAGCACGGCCAAGGTTTCGACTTCGGCCGCCGAGGCATTCGACCTGGGCTTCCTGCGCCGGGGCGACGAGGTGGTGGTGAATCCCAACCGGGTAATTGCCCAGGCCAAGGCCGCCGCCACCGAGCTGGCCGACGCCGGCTACTCGCAGCCCAACCAGAAAACCAACATCAAGGTGCACGGCAAGGGCGCCATTGCCATGTTCCGCACCGGCGTGTACGCCATGCAGCAGGGCAATTACATCTCGAAGCACGATGAGCTGATTGCCAATAAGTTGGCCTACGTAATGTGCGGCGGCGACCTCTCCTCCCCTACCGAGGTGAGCGAGCAGTACCTGCTGGATTTGGAGCGCGAGGCGTTCCTCTCGCTCTGCGGCGAGCGCAAGACGCTGGAGCGGATTCAGTCGATTTTGACCACTGGCAAACCGTTGCGTAATTAATTATTTAGCACAGAGTTAAAGGAGGAAAAGGGAGTTTTTAAGAGTTTTCTCAGTGAAACTCCTTTTTCCTCCTTTAACTCTGTGCGAAAAAAATCCCACCCATAGTATCATGGCTAATACCGCATATATCGTGGCCGGCTTTCGCACGGCCGTTGGCAAAGCGCCGCGTGGCGTCTTCCGTTTCACCCGCCCCGACGACCTGGCGGCCGAGGTTATCAAGCACCTCGTGAAGTCGGTGCCGGCCCTGGACCCCAGCCGCGTCGACGACGTGATTGTGGGCAACGCCGTGCCCGAAGCCGAGCAGGGCCTGCAAATGGGCCGCCTCATCTCGCTGCTCGCGCTGCCTATCAACGTGCCGGGCCTCATCGTGAACCGCTACTGCGGCTCGGGCGTGGAAACCATTGCCATGGCCGTGGGCAAAATCACGGCTGGCATGGCCGAGTGCATCATCGCGGGCGGCACCGAAAGCATGAGCATGGTGCCCACCGTAGGCTGGAAAACCGTGCCCAACTACAAGCTCGCCAACGAGCACCCCGACTACTACATGGGCATGGGCCTCACCGCCGAAGCCGTGGCCAACGACTACAAAATCAGCCGCCAGGACCAGGACGAATTTTCCTACAACTCGCACCAGAAAGCTATCAAGGCTATCAAGGAAGGCAAGTTTGCTAAGAGCATCGTGCCCATCACGGTAGAGGAAACCTACCTCGACCAAGCCACCGGCAAGAAGAAAAACCGCTCCTACGTAGTCGATACCGACGAAGGTCCTCGCGCCGATACGTCTATCGAGGCGCTGGCCCGCCTGCGCCCCGTGTTCGCCGCCAACGGCTCGGTTACGGCCGGCAACTCGTCGCAAACCTCCGACGGCGCGGCCTTCGTGCTGGTAATGAGCGAGCGCATGGTGAAGGAGCTGAACCTGGAGCCCATCGCCCGCATGGTCACCTACGCTACCGAGGGCGTCGACCCGCGCATCATGGGCATGGGCCCGATTGCGGCCGTGCCGAAAGCCCTACGCCAGGCCGGTATGAAGTTGGCAGACATTGACTTGTTCGAACTGAACGAGGCCTTCGCCTCGCAGTCGCTGGCCGTGGTGCGCGAGTTGGGCATCAACACTGAAAAGCTAAACGTGAACGGCGGCGCCATCGCGCTGGGCCACCCACTGGGCTGCTCGGGCGCCAAGCTGAGCATCCAACTCTTCGATGAGCTGCGCGACCGGGGCCAGAAGTACGGCATCGTCACCGCCTGCGTGGGCGGCGGCCAGGGCGTAGCAGGGATTTATGAGCTGCTGAAGTAGGCCCTACCCCCGTCTGTCATGCTGACGAAGGAAGCATCTTATCAGGTTCACATATTGGATAAGATGCTTCCTTCGCCAGCACAACGGACGAATTTCCCTAAGACATGAAAAAGCGACTACGTAAGAAGCTAAAAATTAGAGAGTTTCAGAGAACTGGGTTTTCGGTAGGTCTTTACCTAAATTTTCTCACTGACGATACTAAAAGCTCTTACCCTTTCTGGCATAAGTTGACATCTTTTGTTGAGGCAAATGGCTTGTATGTTGAAGGGGCGATAAACGACTTCTCAATTTTTACCAACTACAATAAGATTCCTGTACCATCAATTAAGGAGTCCGACCGTCGTTTAATAAGGGATTGGTTACAGCAACAACTCGAAGTGAAAAACTTCAGAATTGGCCCGCCAACTGTAGACTGGCATCCTTTCTTTCACTAGTTGAGTCAAATTGATAAAACCCCATTCATCGGGGTTTTCTTTCCAATAAATAGTCGGCACGCCTAACATTTTTTACTTATCTTGCAACACTAATTCGGGCAGTGCGTTGTTATAATATACTCGGCACGCCTAACAGTTTCACTCCCACCTTATTCTAAGTACCATCATGGAAGTATCGAACAAAGCCGTCGTGAAAGGCGGCGAATTCATCATCAAGCCTACTGAGGCTCAAGACGTTTTCACGCCCGCCGACTTCACGGAGGAGCAGAACATGATGTACCAGACCTGCCTGGATTTCCTGGTGGCTGAGGTGCACCCGCTGCTGGAGCGCCTCGACAACCACGAGGAGGGCCTCATGCGCGGCCTGATGGAAAAGGCGGGTCAACTCGGCCTATTTGGGGTGAGCGTGCCAGTGCAGTTTGGCGGTCTCGATATGGACTTTCCGACCGCGTTGCGCGTGACGGAGGGGGTAGGCGGCGGCAACTCGTTTCCGGTGGCCTTTGCGGCGCACACGGGCATTGCCCTGCTACCAATTCTGTATTTCGGCACTGATGCGCAGAAGCAAAAATACATTCCCGGCCTCACGGATGGCACCCTGATGGGCGCTTACTGCCTGACGGAGCCCGGCTCGGGGTCCGACGCGCTGGGCGCGAAGACCAAAGCCGTGCTGAATGCCGAAGGCACGCACTACGTGCTAAACGGCCAGAAGATGTGGATTACCAACGCTGGCTTTGCCGACGTGTTTATCGTATTTGCCAAGATTGATGGCGAGCAGTTCACGGGCTTTATCGTGGACAAGGACACGCCTGGCCTGAGCCTCGGCAACGAGGAGCACAAGATGGGCATCAAGGGTTCTTCGACGCGCCAGGTATTTTTGAGCGATGCGCAGGTGCCCAAGGAAAACGTACTAGGTGAGATTGGCAAGGGCCACCTCATTGCCTTTAATGTGCTGAATATCGGCCGCGTCAAGTTGGCGGCGGCTTGCCTGGGCGGCGCGAAGGCAACGGCCACGCAGAGCGTGAAGTACGCCAATGAGCGCGTGCAGTTCAAGCTGCCCATCTCGAAGTTTGGCGCGATTCGCTATAAGCTGGCGCAGCAGGCCATTCGGATGTACGCCGTAGAATCGGCCATTTACCGCGCTGGCGAGGACATTTATCGCAAGGAGCAGGAGTTGCTGGCTAGCGGCCTGGGCACCAACGAAGCCTTGCTGGGCGCAGCCCGCGAGTTTGCCGTGGAGTGCGCTATTTTGAAAGTAGAGGGCTCGGAAGTACTTGATTACGTGACCGATGAGGGCGTACAGATTTACGGTGGCTATGGTTTTTCGGCCGACTACCCAATGGACCGCAACTACCGTGACTCGCGTATCAACCGGATTTTCGAGGGCACCAACGAAATCAACCGAATGCTGGCCGTCGATATGATTCTGAAGAAGGGTCTGAAAGGCGAAATCGACCTCATGGGTCCGGCCCAGGCTGTGCAGCAGGAGTTGATGAGCATCCCGAGCATGGGCGAGAGCGACGACTCAGCCTTCGCTAGCGAGAGAAAAGCCATTGCCAACATGAAAAAGGCCATCCTGATGGTAGCTGGCACGGCCGTGCAAAAATACATGAACTCGCTCGCCAAGGAGCAGGAAGTGCTAATGAATATCGCCGATATGGCCATTAAAACCTACACCGCCGAAAGCGTGCTGCTGCGCGTGGAGAAGGAAATCGCCGCCAAAGGCGAGGCTGCCCTGGCCCAACAGCTCGATATGGCCCGCGTGTACCTCTCCGACGCCATCGACCTAGTAGAAAAATCGGGCCGCGAAGCCATCGCCAGCATGACCGAAGGCGACGAGCAGCGCCTGCTGAGCATGGGCCTCAAACGCTTCACCAAGCCTGACCTTTTCAATGTGAAAGATGCCCGCCGCCGCGTGGCCGCCGGCCTCATCGAAGCCAACGAATACTGCTACTAGACCGCAGATTCAAACGGATTTAACTGATTTCACAGATACGCCGCTTATGCGGCTGACTGCTGGCTAATGCAAATAGACCAGGGCTGCTCTCACGAGCAGCCCTGGTCTATTTGCATCTTTTTGTTCATCCGAATATTCAGCCAGTATTACTCCAAAAAAGTCAGCCGCGCAAGCGGCGTATCAGTTAAATCCGTTTGAGTCTGCGGTCTATTTGAGTTTCACTTCGTTCAGCTGCAAGGCTGCTGATTTTTTGCTGGGGCGGCTCACGCCGATGATAGTTTTGGGGCCAAGCCACGTCGTGAAATCTTTGACGTAAGCTAGTTGCTGGTCGTTAGCCACGTTGAGTTTGAGGCGCTGCGGGGCGCTAATAACGCCGGTGGGCACCTGCACATGGCGCAGGTAGAGGTCCGACTTACCTTGCAAGGTTTCCAGAGTCAGCAGCTGCAAATCTTCGCCAAAGACGGCAGCGCGGTAGCCGATGCCGGTGTAGCTGTCTATGGCCGGGGCCACTTGGTCTTTGGGCACGATAAGGTGCCAGACCGGCTTCAAATAGGGGCTATAGCCAAAAGCGTACAATTCGCGGGCGTGCACGGGAAGTTCAGGGCCACCCTCCTCGTAATGGCGCTCAGCCACCACCACCAGGTTTTTATCCTCCGTCAGCAGCATTTCGGCCAGGTAGATATCAGTCAGACGCTTGGTTTCGGTACCGGTGGCTTTGCTGACTTCAGCCAAAAAGGTGGGGGCGAAGGGTAATTCATCGGCGAATTTCAACTGGTTGGCAGCGAAATCGAAGCGCACGATTTTGAGGCTCGTTAACTCGCCCGTATTGTAATTAGCGCAAAGCGCGGCGGCATATATCTGGCCATCGGGCTGCAAGGAGAACCGGGCGTCGCGGATGGTAATGGGCTGGCCGCCGAACGTGCCGCCTACCGGCACGCCCATTACCGGGATGGCGGTAGGGATGCCCACTTGGTCGGGCGTGGGAGGGTAGCGGCGTACGCTTACTTTTTTGAGACCATCGCCGAGCAGCGTTACGTACTGCGTACCGTCGTTGGCCAGCAAGATATTAGGCGTAAAAAAGTCGCCTTGGTCCCGAAAATCATAGGTGCGGTCCAAGATTTTGCCCAGCTTCTGGTCGTAGAGCGTGCCCTCGATGCTGCGCACCTGCTCGTCGCGGGTGGCATAGCGGAAGGCCAGCAGCCGGGTACCGTCGGGCGAGAGGCGCACGCCGGGGCGGCGGTCGCGGGCTCCGGCCCGAATGAGTACCGTGGGCGTGCCCTTTTGCCCGCCGCTCAGCGCCACAGGCTCCACGGTGAGGGTCTGGCCGCTTTCATCGGCGCGGTGCACTACTACCCACGCTTGCTCGGGGCTGCGTCCGAAGGCCTCCACAGTTTCGCCGGGAGCTACGGGCAGGGTAGTACTCCACTGCTTTTTGAGGTCGGCGTCGTAGCGCTCCACGGCATAGGCGCTGCCACTCTGGTGAGCCAAGATGATGAAGCCGCTACCATCGGCCAGAGGCAGGGTTTTCTGCGGCACGCGCTGGTTGTAGCGGTCCTCGCCCTGTTCGGGCAGGTAGCTAAAAGGGGCTGACCTGACTTTCTGAGCTAGCGTCGGCGTACTTATGCTGAGCAAACTACCCAGTAGCAGTGCGGCTGCGCAAATTGAAAAGTACATAAAAAAATAATACGAACAAAAAATAGACAATGGCCCCCCCGAAGCCCAAAAATACCTCCCCGCAGCCGTTGATACCCACCAACGGAGCGCGCCCGGCCTACCCCTACCACCTTAGTTGCATCAGAATAGTATAACTTTGCTGGCAGGTACGTATCTGAATTGTCCGCTACTTTCCCTCAACGCAACTCTACTCGAGGTTATTCGTTCAAGGGCCGGCCTGAAGGTACACTACCTTTTTAGCTCTATAACTATCCCACCCGTTGCTCAATCTTTTTTTCGAACGCAATAACCTATCAACTGGCACTCGTTTTGAGGTAGCATGTGCCGCTACCCGCTTTTTATGAAATTATTTCTTAAGCTTGGCTCCCTGTTCGCCCTTATTATCGCGGGTCGCTACATGCAGCTAACCACCCCGTCGGCCACGGCTGGCCTCACCAAGTCACCGGTGGCACTCGCCTTTCCCAGTAGTACCTTCAAAGACCTGCCGCTCACGCGCTACACCACCGAGCAGCCTATTTCTCCCACTATCATTCGCGTCAGTCAGCACCCCAAAAAGGCGGAGCCGATTACCTGGTTTTAATCGATAAGCAAAGCGGCTTTCTTCCCAAAGGTCGCTTTTTTTATGCCTTGGCGGGTCCTAACTAATGCGGCTCCAGTTGACGGCCGTGGTGGGCAGGCTTTCAATATGACGGCGGATATTCCCATGCTCGGGCCGGGCCAGCTCAGGGTCGTCTTGCAGAATGGCTTGGGCGGCGGCACGGCTCTCGCTCAGGATGCGGCCATCCTTGGCCAGGTCGGCGATGAGCAGGTCGAGCACGCCGCTTTGCTGGGTACCCATGAGGTCGCCGGGGCCACGCAGCTTGAGGTCAATGTCGGCAATTTCGAAGCCATTATTGGTCCGCACCATCGTTTCGAGGCGAGTGCGGCTGTCTTTGCTCAGCTTATAGCCCGTCATCAGGATGCAGTAGCTCTGGTCGGCGCCGCGCCCTACCCGCCCCCGCAGCTGGTGCAGCTGCGAGAGACCAAAGCGCTCGGCGCTCTCAATCACCATCACCGAGGCATTGGGCACGTTCACACCGACTTCGATAACGGTGGTCGCCACCATTATTTGGGTTTCTTTTTTAACGAAGCGAGCCATCTCGAAGTCTTTTTCCTCGGCCTTCATGCGCCCGTGTACGATGCTGATTTGCATCTCCGGAAAGGCCCGGCTTACGCTTTCGTAGCCGTCGGTCAGGTCTTTGTAGTCTAGTGTTTCGCTTTCCTCGATGAGCGGGTACACGATGTACACCTGCCGGCCCAGCGCCACTTGGTCGCGAATAAACTGAAAGACTTTCAGCCGATTAGCATCGTAGCGGTGTACAGTCACGATGGGCTTGCGGCCGGCGGGTAGCTCATCAATCACACTCACGTCGAGGTCGCCGTAGAGCGTCATGGCCAGCGTACGCGGAATGGGCGTGGCCGTCATCACCAGCACGTGCGGGATAACGTACGGGTTTTTCTGCCACAATTTTGAGCGCTGCGCCACTCCGAAGCGGTGCTGCTCGTCCATGATGGTCAGGCCCAAGTTGCGGAACTGCACCACGTCTTCCAGCAGGGCGTGGGTGCCCACCAGCATTTGCATTTCGCCGTTGCGTAGCTGCTCGTGCAGCACTCGCCGTTCACTGGTGCGCGTGCTACCCGTGAGTTTGCCCAGGTTCAAGCCCAGCAGGTCGGCGTACACTTTCAGGCCCTGGTAGTGCTGGTCGGCCAGAATTTCGGTGGGGGCCATCAGGCAGCTTTGCGCGCCATTGTCGGCGGCCATCAGCATCGAGATAAAAGCCACGATAGTTTTGCCCGAGCCCACGTCGCCCTGCAAGAGCCGGTTCATCTGCTGGCCATTGCAAAAGTCCTTATAAATCTCGTGGATAACCCGCTTCTGCGCGCCCGTGAGGTCGAAGGGCATGATGTTCTTATAGAAATGCACCAGCGTGGGCACGTCACTGAAAATCTGCCCCGCCAGCGTCACCTTACGCTGGTCCTTTTGGCGCAGCAGCTTGAGTTGAATGTAGAAAAGCTCCTCAAATTTGAGCCGAAACCGCGCCTTTTCCAATAATTCCGGGTTCTGCGGAAAATGAATCTGCTGCATGGCAGCAGCCTTATCCAGCAGCGCGTACTGTTGAATAAGCGCGGGCGAGAGCGTCTCGGTTACCTGGGGTAGGGCAATTTTCAGCAGGTCGCCCACCATCCGCATAATCGCCTTGCTATCAACGCGGTGATAGTTTTTCAGCTTCTCGCTCGTGTTGTACACCGGCTGCAAAAAACTCTGACCGGGCTTCTGCTCGCTCACTTCTTCCAGGTCAGGGTGCGCCATCTGCGGCCGGCCGTTGAATATGGTTGGCTTGCCGAACACAATGTATTCCTGGTGGTTTTTGATGACTTTTTCCAGGTAGTTTACACCCTTAAACCACACCACTTCCAGCTCGCCGCTGGCATCGCCTACCTTAGCCACCAAGCGTTTTTTAGGCCCCTCTCCTAGCACCTCCCGCCCGCGCAGCACGCCTTTTACCTGCACATAAGGCAATTCATCATGCAGGTCCACAATGTTATAAAACTGCGTGCGGTCGAGGTAGCGAAAGGGGTAGCGCTGAATCAGGTCGCCGTAAGTAAACAGGCCCAGCTCCTTGCCTAGTAGCTGCCCCCGTTGCACCCCTACCCCCCGCAGATTTTCGAGCTTAGTTTGAAAGAAATTACTCATTTCTAAAGTAGAACGCGAGCATTATAGAAAACTAAAATGCTGTCAGGCTGAGCTTGTTGAAGCATCTTTACCGCGTAACTAACCTCAACCAAGTAGGATTACTTACACAATAAAAAAGCTTCGACAAGCTCAGCCTGACAGTATTTTGGGGAAACTATTTATATTTAAGTGAATTAAGCATTTTTATCATATCGTACTTCACGTACTCGATAACCGGGGCCAGTGAGTCGTTGGCCGTAGCGGTGCGGAAGTAGAGCGCCGCCCGAAAAAAGTGTTTGGTACTGTCGGTGGTATAGAACTGAAACTGGCTCGGCACCTCACCTTCCAACTCAAACACCGAAGCGCGCATTCCGTTGGGCGTGCGCAAAATCTTTTCTTCAATCGAAGTCGCTTTTACCTGGTGCTTGCCGGTGAGCTTGCGTGCGTCCTCCATCATTTTATTATAAAGCTGACGGTTACGTATCACATTGGTGTAAGTAATCTGCACGTTGGCGTGCAGCCGGGGGTAGTAAATATTCAGCCAATCGGGTTGCGCCAGGTACGACGAATCGCGCAATACCTTGGCATACTGCGAGTACTCGAATGTGTAGGGGTGGCCGGCCGGCAGCTCCCGGTAGCGATGCGGCGGCAGGTCAATGCGGTTATAGCCCTTTGGCTTGGGCGTGTAGTCGGGGGTAGGCGAGCAGCCAGCTAGCCCGCTGGCTGCGCCAGCCAGCGCCAACATCCAAACCCAGAATCGGGGAGTACTCATAGGTACTAAAAACAAAATAAGTACCAAAGATAGACCACCGATTAGTAGGGATTTTAGCGGATTTCCCGGTTTTTATGGATGATTTGGCAGCCTCCACTTGCGCTGCGGCTTCTTTGCAAACTAAAAAGCCGCCCATTTGGGCGGCTTTTTAGTTTGGCACGCTGGCATACGGGCCAAACGTGTACCACGCACAAGGTCCAGGAAAGCCATTAAAATCTGCACTAATCAGTGGTCAGAAGGGGAGTTGGTCCAACTCGGGTTCCTGGCGCAGACTCACGTTGTCGTCGGCGAGGGGGGTAGGGCTGCCAGGGCCATTGGCCGCACCACCCGCCCGGTTGCCGAGCAGCGAAATTTCCTCAGCGATAACCTCCGTAATATAGCGCGTCTGCTGGTCTTTGTCCTGGTACTGGCGGGTGCGCAATTTACCTTCCACGTACACCTGCGAGCCTTTTTTCAGGTATTTCTCAGCTAGCTCGGCCAAGCCGCGCCAAGCCGAGATGTTGTGCCACTCGGTGCGCTCTACGCGCGCGCCCTGTTTATCCTTGTAATATTCATTAGTAGCTAGGGTGAAGTGGGCAACACTATTGCCACCTTCGAGGTGGCGCACTTCGGGGTCTTTACCCAAATTACCCACCAAAATAACTTTGTTTACTCCGGCCATACTCGTACTCTGTTAAAAACGTAGGCGACAGCCAACCACAGCTGTCATTGACGGGTTAAAAGTACGAATATTTTTTTGATTTTACAAATTTAATTAGTAAATAAAGCTAATTAAAATAGTCAGTATTTTCCCCTTCTCTACGGGCTAGCATTAGCTTATCTTATCCAAGTAATTACTAATCAGCACTGGCTTGGGCAACTGCTCAATTTCAGTGGCGGAGTAAGCTTGCAGGCCCGTATCGCGCTGGGTAGCGGGGGGTAAGGGCACAGTCAATTCAACGGCGTGGAAGCGGCATTCCAGCTTCTGGTGGCTCAGTACGTGGCGCAGGGTGGGGCTGGGCCGGTCCTCAGCCACGCGGCTGGTATCAGGCTGGCCGCCCAGCGCCGCTACGTGGCGCAGTACTTCAGCGACGGGCATTTCGGCCGCATCGGTTTCGGCCAGGGCAAAGTCGTAGAGGCCCTGCCAGATATCGCCGGCCGAGCGTTGCTTGAGGTATAGCTGCCCCGCGTGGCATAGCACTAAGTAGTGAAAATAGCGCGTGCGCGCCGCCTTGGCTTTGGCCTTGATGGGCAACAGCGCCACCTGCCCGTGCTGAAAGGCCCAGCACGGGCTTTGCAGTGGGCAAAACAGGCAATCGGGCTTGGCAGGCGTGCACTGGAGTGCGCCAAACTCCATAATGGCTTGGTTGAACTCGGCGGCGTGAGCGGGCGGCAGGTGCTGGTCGGCTAGCGCCTGAAATTCCTTACGCGAAGCCGGGGCCGCGATGTCAGAATGCAGCCCAAACACCCGCGCCAGCACCCGAAATACGTTACCATCGAGCACAGCCACGGCCTCATCGAAGGCAAAAGAAGCTACGGCCGCCGCCGTATAGGGCCCTACCCCCTTCAACTGCCGCAGGCCCGCGTAGGTGGCCGGAAACCGCCCGCCAAACTCGCCTACTACCTGCTGAGCGGTGTGATGCATGTTGCGGGCCCTTGAGTAATAACCCAAGCCTTGCCAGTGGCGCAACACTTCCTGCTCGGGGGCGGCAGCCAGGTCGCCCACGGTAGGATAAGTAGCCAGAAAATCAAGATAATACGGTAGGCCCTGAGCTACCCGCGTCTGCTGCAGAATAACTTCGGAAAGCCATATTGCGTAGGCGTCACGCGTATGCCGCCAAGGCAAATCGCGGCGGTGGCGCGGGTACCAACTCAATAAAGCCTGGGCTAAGAACGTATGGGGAGGAACCGAGGCGGTAGTAGACGCAGTTTTAAGCAAGATAATGATGCAGAATAATTTGGCAAAAAGAGAATCTTGGAGATTTCCATTGGCCGGACAAGAAATAAGAAGTACCTTTGCGCTCCGTTTCCAATAGCAAACCTCCTACCGGGCAAGGAATTACGCTGAAACGGTTGATTATCCGCCTGATATTTTTTTCACTTTTAGTACCCCCCCTCACCAACGTGACCAAAGCTGAGGTAATTTCCGAAATCTCGCAAAAAACCGGCATTGAGAAAGCCGATGTGCTAACGACCGTTGAGGCCTTCTTCAAAGTAGTGAAGGACTCGATGACCGAAGGCCACAACATTTACGTGCGCGGCTTCGGCTCGTTCGTGAATAAGAAGCGAGCCCGCAAAGTAGCCCGCAACATCTCTAAAAACACGTCGCTCATTATCGACGAGCATTACATTCCGAGCTTCAAGCCGAGCAAAACCTTCGTTGCCAAGATTAAAGGCAGCAAGAAAATAACCGGCGAGTCGTCGGAGAAAGCCCCTAAAAAGGCTGGCAAGAGCACCAAAAAAGCGAAAGCCTAGTTAAATAAGTAACCGCGTTACGCTTGTAACGGGCTGGGGTGATAAGGGCGGACGGCTGCCGCGAGGTGGGCCGTAGTTCCCTTATCACCCCATTGCTTAGCTACCCCGACTCTTTTTCGCATGGCTTCTACTTCCTCCTCCAGTAAGCACCAATTGGTACTACTGGCTGGCGCGCTGGCGCTGGCCGGTGGGCTCTACGCGCTGCCTAAGGGCATCGTAAAGCCCAAGGAGAGTAAGACGGAGTTGCGGCAGGATGCGGCTGCTACCGCCACCCGCGATGGCGGCGGCTTGGCTACCAACGGCTCAAAAACCGATGCTTCGTCGGGACCGCGCCCGGCTGAAACTGGCACCGTAGCTGGCGCAGCGGCGGGCATGGCTAACGCTGCCCCCCACACGCAGGCCACCGCTACCCAGCGCCAGGAGTTGAATACGCTGCTGGCGCAATTTCGGGCCGCTCCCAACGCAGCCACCCGGCAGCAAGTGGTAGCCACCCTGGCGGCCCGCTACGCAACCGTGGAGCGCTTCGACAGCGCGGGCTACTACTTAGCGACGGTGGCGACGGCTCAGCCCAGCGAGAAGGCCTGGCAGCAGGCGGCCGATGCGTATTTTCAGGCGTATAGCTTCGCGGCTTCGGCCGAGCGCAAGAAATTGCTTGGTGACAAAGCGCGGGAGCTGTATGATAGAGTATTAGCTATCAACCCAAATAATCTGGATTCTAAGACGAATTTGGGTATGGCCTACATGAGCAGCGACAATCCCGTGAAAGGAATTGGGCTGTTGCGGGAAGTGCTGGAGCAGGACCCCAAGAACGAGAAGGTGCTCTACAACCTGGGTATTCTGGCCATTCAGAGCAACCAGCTGGACAAGGCTACGGAGCGTTTTTCGCAGCTGGTGCAGGTGAATCCTAAAAACGTAGAGGGTCAATTTTACCTCGGAGTGGTGCTAGCCCGCACCAACCGGGGAGCCGAAGCCCGCGCCGCTTTCCAAAAGGCTAAAAGCCTCAGCGCTGACCCGGCCCTAGCCACTTCAGTAGATGAGGAGTTGGCTAAACTCAAAAATTAAGTCTACTTTCCGCTGACTGACCGCCGCGGCGTTACTTTTACGCCCCCTAACCTAGCTTCGGAAACCAGGAACTACTACCTACCCATTTTAACCCAACAAGACAATGCCCTGCGGTAAGAAACGTAAACGCCACAAAATCGCCACCCACAAGCGCAAGAAGCGCCTGCGTAAGAACCGCCATAAGAAGAAGTAATCTTCTGACTTAGTGCGGAGTACGGGGCAGGCAGCCCGGCTAAGAGCTTGGCTGCCGCCTATCTCTCACGTAGCCTCCGCCACGCGGACGACTACCGTGGTGTGCCGGATTATCCCTCAAGGGGGATAATAACCGTGGCTCGCGAGGGGAAGCTGGGACATCCTGTTCCTGGCTTCCCTTTTGCTGGTTTCGGGGCACCCTACCCCTGCGTCCGGGACCAGGTAGGCTACCTTAACTAACCTACTACGTTGAGCAATGAATTAATAATCAATTCCACCCCCGAAGGGGAGCGCATTGCCTTGCTCCAGGATAAACGGCTGATTGAGTACCACTTCGACCGTAACGATACCAACTACGCAGTAGGTGATATCTTTCTGGGTACCGTGCGTAAGGTAATGCCCGGCCTCAACGCTGCCTTCGTCGATATTGGGTCCGAAAAGGATGCCTTTTTGCACTACGGTGACCTCGGCGAGCAGTTTCCCTCCCTTCACAAGTGGGTGGGCACGGTGATGAAGCACCAGGCGCAGAGCGCGGGCTTAGAGAATTTTAAGCTGGAGCCGCCGCTGGAAAAAGTTGGTAAGGCCGACAGCGTTTTCAAAAAGGGGCAGAATCTGTTGGTGCAGGTGGTCAAAGAGCCGATTTCGACCAAGGGCCCACGGGTAAGCACCGACATTTCGATGGCCGGCCGCTACCTCGTACTGATGCCGTTTACAAACGGTATCTCAGTCTCCAAAAAGATTGTGAGCAAGGCTGAGCGTGACCGACTCAAGCGGCTGATTGCCAGTATCAAACCCGAAGGCTTCGGCGTCATCATCCGCACTGTGGCGGAGGGCCACGAGGTGGCCGAGCTGGACCGCGACATGCAGAGTATGGTCGAAAATTGGGATACGCTCTACCAAAACCTGCGTAAGGGCCAACCCCGCGACAAAGTATTGGGCGAGTTGGGCCGCACGTCGTCTATGCTGCGCGACATGCTGAACGAGTCGTTTGACTCGATTATCGTGGATACGCCGGGCCGCTTCGAGGAGATGAAGGAGTACGTGCAGAAAATTGCACCCGATAAGGTGGGGCTGGTGAAGCTGCACAATACCAAGGTCAAGTTATTTGAGCACCTGGGTATTGAAAAGCAGCTAAAAACGCTGTTTGGCAAGACGGTGAGCGTGCCGGGCGGTGGCTACTTGGTCATTGAGCACACGGAGGCGCTACACGTAATTGACGTGAACTCGGGCTCAAAGAGCAACCAGGAAAATGACCAAGAGGCCACGGCCCTGATGATTAATCTACTGGCCGCCAAGGAAGTAGCGCGCCAGCTGCGCCTACGCGACATGGGCGGCATCATCGTGGTGGACTTCATTGATATGCGCGCCGCGGAGAGCCGCAAAAAGGTGGAGGACGCGGTGTACCACATCATGAAGCAGGACAAGGCCAAGTTTACCATTCTGCCGCTCACCAAATTTGGGCTGATGCAGATAACCCGGCAGCGGGTGCGCCCGGCCGAAACCATTGTGACCGGCGAGGTGTGCCCCACCTGCGGCGGCACCGGCAAGATTTCGGCCTCCATCCAGGTAACGGACGAGATTGATAACAGCATCGACGACCTGCTGGTGAACCAGAACCAGAACGGCCTGACGCTCTACGTGCACCCATTCCTGCACGCTTATTACACCAAAGGCTTGGTAAGCAAGCAGATGAAGTGGTATCTCAAGTACTACAAGTGGGTGAAGGTGATGAAGGATACCGCCCTTGGCCTCACCGACTTCCGCATTGAGGACGAGCACGGCGAGCAGATTGAGTTACACTCGGCCGCCGCCGCAATGGCGCGCGCGCAAGACCGGGAGGTAGTAGAGCTAACCGCTGAATAGGCTACTGATTGGCACGAATTTCACAGATTTTGTGGACGCAAGTAAGGCTACCCAGCAGGGTAGCCTTACTTATTTTTAGCCGATGTGCGTGGCGTGAACACCGTCCATAGAATCCGTGAAATCCGCTTACATCCGTACTAATCAGTGGTCAGAATTTGAGACCCAAATCCAGCGCCACGACGCTGTTTTTAATGCTCACATCTTGGAAGCCCCGATTTTTCTTAAAGTAGCGGTCGAGGTCCACTAGGCCGTGGTGATAGCTGAAACCGGCAAGCGCTTTGGTACTATGGCCCAGCTGATATTCGACGCCCAAACCGCCGATGAGGTTGGCATCCACTGCGAAAACGTGGGCCGAAGCAGCAGTCTGGACGTTGCCATTGTAAGGGTCGGTGTAGAATTTATCGCCGTTGATGCGCGTGCTAACCGGGAAAGACAGCGAGCCACCGACCTGGAAATAAAGGCGGGTAGCGGGCGAAATCTCGTTGGTAAACAGCTTGAGGGTAGCGGGAATTTCGAGGTATTGGATAGCCAGCTTTTGCCCATTTCGGTAGTCTGCGATTGGATAGGGCGAGTTGTTTTTTTCTATATAATTGAAATTTCCTCCCTTACCGGTCAAAAACAGCCCAGTGTTAAAGGCGTAGTTTTCGCCAAAAAAGTAATCTATAAACACCCCACCGCCGAAACTGAGCTTACTACCGCCGCCTTGAAAACTGGCAGGAGCAGGCGAGCTGGCGCGCAGAAAAGACACGGCAGGCGATACCTTGAGGCCAATTTCGACCTGGGCGAAAGCGGCGGCGGAAATAGCCAGCGCGGCGAGAGTCAGGAATAACTTCTTCATAAACAGCCGGTAAGGTGGGTAGCAGCCTGAAACGCGCTGTCGCGTTAAGAACGTGTAATTTTGTGCGAAAATAGCTTCAGCTTGAAAGTATCTACTTATATCCTAGCGCTCGGCTTAGTCGCCGCAGAGCTGCTGGCCGGCTGCCAGCGTGATGCCGAGGAAGGTGGTTGCCGCCCCGACCCCGCCAGCAACGCGCCCGCCTTGCCCCTACCCCTGCACCGTCTTGAAAGGTCCTTCTTTCAGATTAAAAATCCGGACGAAGCGTCGCAATTCATGCGCGACAATCCTGTTTTTGCGCAGCTATACCTGCACGCCGACCAGGCCCCGCCCGCTACGCTGGCGACATCTCTGACCAAGATGGCGACTAATCCGGCGCTCCAAAAGCTGGGCCAGCAGACCGCCGTGGCCTTTGCCGACTCGGCAGCCCTGCGGCGGGATATGGCAGCTATGTTTGGGCGGGTGAAGTATTATTTTCCTGATTTTCAGGGGCCGGCCGTGGCCGATACTTACGTGAGCGGGCTGGTGGGCCAGGACATTTATATCAACGATAAGCTACTGGTTATCAGCTTAGATTGGTTTGCGGGACCGCAGGCCAGCTACCGGCCCGACTTGCCCGGTTACATGTTGCGGCGCTACCGCCCGGCCTACGTGCTGCCCACGCTGGCGCTGGCCGTATCGGGCAAGTACAACAAGCATCAACTCACAGCCACATCCATGCTCGACCAGATGGTGGACCAGGGTAAGCGCCTCTACTTTGCGGGCCGGATGCTGCCCTGCGCACCCGATTCGCTGCTGATGGGCTACTCGGAGAAGGAGCTGAAGAGCGTTAAATTCAATGAGCCGCGCATTTGGGGGCATTTTCTGGAGAAAGACCTGCTGTATGCTACTACTCCGTTTCTGATTCAGAAGTACGTGGGCGAGCGGCCCAACGTGCCCGAAATTGACCGCACCTGCCCTGGCCGCATCGGGCAGTGGCTGGGCTTGCAAATCGTGCGCAAATACATGGCCGAGCACCCGGATGTGACCCTACCCCAGCTCATGGCCCTGACCGACGCCCAACGCCTGCTCAACGACTCGCATTATCGACCGAAGAAATAATCAGTGCATTGGTGGATTAGCGAATCAGTGAATGAGAATTATTTACTGATTCGCTAATCCACCAATGCACTAGTTGTGTTTATGCACATTGCCGTTTTCAGCCAGTACCATACCAGCCCCGACTGCCCGGCCACCAGCCGGCACTATACGCTGCTGACTGAAATTGCGAAGCATCACCGCGTTACGCTGTTTACTACCCCCGCCTGGCGACCGCAACGACTGACGCACGAGTGGCCTTGGGTACCGCTGGGTGTGGAGCTGTGCGAGGCGCGCGTGCCGTATCAGAACACGATGGGACCGGCACGGCGGGCGCTGGCCTTTGCGCAGTACGCGGCCTGGGCCGTGCGGGCGGGGCGACGCATGGCGCGGCCCGACGTGGTATGGGGTATCAGCACGCCGCTGACGGCGGCCTGGGCGGCGGCGCGGGTGGCGCAGCACTGGCAGGTGCCGTGGGTATTTGAGGTGCAGGATTTATGGCCCTCGTTTCCGGTGGCGATGGGCGCGGTGCCCACGGCGCTGGCCCGGCGGCAGCTATTCGCGTTGGAAAAGCGGCTGTACAACAGCGCGGCGCACATTGTGCCGCTCTCGCCCGACATGAGCCGCTACATCACGGCGCTCGGAATTTCGCCCGCTAAAATCACTACCCTGCTCAATGGCACCGACCTCGACCTGGCGGCCTGCCCTACCCCCCTACTTGTAGCCGAGCTGCGCCGGGCGCAGGGGCTGGAAAACCAGCAAGTGGTGCTCTACGCGGGCACCTTCGGTCGAGCCAACGACCTACCCACGGTAGTCGCCGCCGCCGAGGCGCTGGTGGCGGCCAACCCGGCCGCGACGTTTCTTTTCTTGGGCCACGGTTTTTTTGAGGCGCTGGTGGCGGCGGCGGCGGCGCGCTGGCCGGGGCGCATCCGGCTGGTGGGCGGGCAGCCGCGCCACGCAGTATTCAGCTGGTTCGCGCTGGCCGATGTGGCGGTAGTGTCATTTCTGGGCCTGCCGGTGTTGGACGCCAACTCGCCGGCTAAGCTCTATGATGCGCTGGCCGTGGGCACACCGGTAGTAGTTACCAATAAGGGCTGGACCAAGGCGCTCGTGGAGCAGTATGGCTGCGGCTGGTACGCGCCGGCCGGCGACGCGGCGGCCCTGGCGGCGCGCCTGCAAGCCGTGCTGGCCGACCCAGTAGCTGCCGCCGAAGCTGGCAAACGGGGGCAGACGTTGGCACGGGCTGAGTTTGACCGGCGACTACTTGCCCAGCGAATGCAGCGCATTTTGGAAGGGGTGCTCTTTACTAACTAGCTTATTGAGCAAGACTTACGCAATGGGATTGGCCGGGGAGTTAGGCTGCGCCAGCCAGGTCCGGAAGGCCACGACTTCCTCCGGAGTTAGCGTATTTTTAGGAAGCCGCATTTCCAGGCGGGGCAAGCGCTGAATTAGTAGAAAGAAGTAAGCTTCATTTTCTTCCGAAGTTAGAATCCAACTCCAGTTTTTGGTCTCGGCTGGGCGGTCTGGGTTATCGTAGTGAACGAGTATTCGGGTGGGTTGAAACTCGACCATTGCCTGAAACACCTGCTTGCGGCGCTGCCAATGACTACCCAAATAGACCATTGCGTAGCCGAGGCCGCAGAAACCTGCTGAGTAGGTAAACCAGGTTCCCCAGAAACTACCTACCAGCGCCGGGCGCAACAGCGCCAGCCCTAAAGCAGCCAAGCCGTAAAGCCACACATCGCGCTTCCAAAAAATTCGGGTTTTGGCCGATAAATGCGCTTCATAGCTACTACCGAAACGCTTAGTTATTTGAGTTATCACGTGGATTACCTTTATTTCTACGTATTGTTGCTATTCCTTACCTTCTCCCGACTACCGATGAAATGGCTTCCCTCATTCGTTAAGCTTTTCCTGATTTTCGTGGCGGGTTTCGCGCTCCTGCTAGGCGCGGGCGTAGTAGAAATGAGCTACTTGGGCAACTACCAGCTTAGTAGTATTTTCGGATGGCTACGTTTAGTAGGCTTGCTGCTAATCGTCGTGAGCCCCATTCTAATGGGGCTAAAGTTTTTTGCCCGGCTGGATAGCAAGGTCAAATTAAGCCTTACCCCTACGAAATCGGCACCTTGCGCAGAATGGCCTCGATGAGGTCGTGGGTGCGGATGCCGTCGGCTTCGGCCTCGTAGGTGAGCAAGATGCGGTGGTTGAGTACGTCCTCGGCCACATCCTTGATGTCTTCGGGCAACACGTAGTCGCGGCCATCGAGGTAGGCCACGGCGCGGGAGGCGCGGTGCAACGCGATGCTGGCCCGCGGACTGGCCCCAAACTGTACGGCCTGCGCAAACTCGGGCAGGTCGTAGTCGGCCGGGCGGCGGGTAGCGAACACCAGCTCGATGAGATACTTCTCCAGCGTATCCGAAATCTGTACTTGGTTTATCTGGTCGCGGATGCCAAAAATATCCTCCTTGGTAAGTACCGGCCGCACGTCGCCCTGGAAACCCAGGTTGGCCATGCGGCGCATCACCTCCAACTCGTCGGCTTTTTTGAGGTAATCGACGTGCACTTTCAGCATAAAGCGGTCTACCTGCGCCTCAGGTAGGGGGTAGGTACCTTCCTGCTCCACCGGGTTTTGGGTGGCTAGCACCAGGAAGGGGCGGTCGAGCGGGTAGGTCGTTTCGCCGATGGTAACCTGGTTTTCCTGCATGGCCTCAAGCAGCGCACTTTGCACCTTGGCCGGCGAGCGGTTAATTTCATCGGCCAGCACGAGGTTGGCGAAAATGGGACCCTTTTTTACTTCAAAAACCGACTGGTTCTGGTTGTAAATCATGGTGCCCACGAGGTCGGAGGGTAGCAGGTCGGGCGTGAACTGCACGCGCTGAAAGTGCAGGTGCAGCACTTGCGCCAAGGTACTTACGGTGAGGGTTTTGGCGAGGCCCGGCACGCCTTCGAGCAGGATGTGGCCGCCGGTAAAAACGCCGATGAGCAAGCGGCTCACCAGCGTCCGCTGCCCCACCACTACTTTTTCCATCTCAGCAAACGCCTGGCGAATGAGGGGGCGGTAATCGGGGGCGGAAATAGGCTGCATGGGGCAAAGTAACGGCCGGCGACGGAGATGGGCGGTAGCCAGGGCATACCCAAAAGCCTGTTTCTCGCGTTTGGCAGCCGTGCGCCCGGCCCCAGCGCGGTACCTTCGGCCGGGCCGGCCCAACCCAGGGCCGGCCTTTTTCGTTTGGAAAGGCTTAGTTCTGATTTCTTAACGCGAGCCGGACGCGGCTTGGCTTACCTTTTCATCTGCCTGTGTCAATTTATTTACGACGCTTTCTATACTTTATTCTGGGGTTGATTGCGCTGGTCCTGCTGCTGGTGATTGGCGTAGTCGTGTTCTTGCAGTTTCCGGCGGGCCAGGATTTTGTGGCGCGGCGGGCCGAGGGCTACCTACGCGGCAAGCTGCACACGGAAGTAAACATCGGAAAATTTCGGACCGATTTTCGGCACGCCCTCAACTTTGATGACGTGTATCTGGCTGACCAGCAGCGCGATACGCTGCTGAGCGTGGGCCACTTGGGCGTGAGCATCGACATTTTTGCGCTGCTGCACAGCCAAGTCAACGTCAGTGACGTGGAGCTGGAAAACGGCCGGGTGCGCCTGACCCGCACCGAGCCCGACAGCGTAAACAACTACGACTTCATTATCAAGGCGTTTAGTAGTCCGCCTACCCCGGCCGACACTGCCAAATCCACCTTGAAGTATGACATTGGGAAGGTACACGTCCGTAATTTGCTCTTCACCCAAAATGACCAGGTAGCAGGCTCCGACCTGCGGGCCAAAATCGGCGAGTTACTGGTGAACATGGACGAGGTGGACGTGACCAACTCCATCTACAAGATTGATAAAGTGGCGCTGCGCCACTCGGTGGTGCAAATGGCGCAGAGCAAAACCGCACCCGAGCTGGCCGACAATAAGCCGACTAAGCCGCTGGATTTGACATTTGGGCTGAACCAGGCAACGGTGGAAGACTTTGGTTTTGAGTATAGAAACGACCCATCGGCGCAGTATATCAAGACGCAGGTGGGGTTGGCCAACGTGACGGCTAAAAATATTGACCTTGCCAAGGAGCGCATTGACCTGGGCAAGCTGACGCTTAAGAACACGACTTTTGCCTACGCCCAAAACCAGAATGTGTCGGCAGAAAAGCGGGCCGTGAACCCGGCCGAAGCCGTGCGCAAAGTGAACGAGGCGGCCAAGAAAGCGGCCCCTACCCCCCTGGCCTGGCGCGTCACCCTGGAGCAGTCGGACGTGAGCGGGCTGGCCGTGAACTTTGATAATTTCAACGACCCCAAGCTGAAAACCAAGTATCCGGCGCTGGATTACAGCCACTTGCACTTCACGGATTTGATACTGAATACGCGGGACCTGAGCTTTACCGAAAACCTGACGACGGTGAAGCTGGACAACCTGGCGGGCAAGGACCAGAGCGGCTTCGCTATCAGTTCGGCGCGGGCCAACGTGGTGTACGATTCGACGGATATCAAGCTCGACAGCCTGGATTTGATAACGCCCAATTCGCGCATTAAACGGAACATTTTTCTGCATTATAAGAGCCTGGGGGCCATTGCCGACGACCTACCTAACTTAGGTCTGGCCGGCGACCTGCGCGAGACTCGCCTGGGTTTCCGCGACTTATTATACCTGGTGCCGGGCCTGGCCGACACGCCGCCCTTCACTACCGGCCCCAACCAGAGCGTGCTGCTGACCGGCTTGGTGAGCGGCCGGCTGGGCGACTTAACTATCCGCGGCTTTGAGTTTGTGGGGCTGCGCAACACCATAATTGAGGCCCGCCGGGCGCACATCGTGGGCCTGCCCAACGTGGACGGCCGACTGTTTGTGGACCTGGATATTCAGAAGTTCACCAGCTCGCGGGCCGACTTGCTGAGTATTTTGCCCAAGGGCACGGTGCCGGATAACATCAGCATTCCGCCGGTCATTGCGCTGAGCGGCACCTTTCGGGGCCACCCTACTACCCTCGCTTTTGATACGAACCTAAAGTTGCGCTCGACCTACGGCAACGTGGCGTTTTCGGGCAAGCTGGGGGCGGCGCAGGCCAACGGCCGGCAGCCGCTGGTGGGCACTTTCGCGGTGCAAAACTTCGACGCGGGTAAGTTGCTGAAAAACCCGTCCATCGGCACCATTACCGGCACGGGGCGCATCAACGCAACGGGTAATTTACAGGACCCTAACACGCTGGTGGGCAAGTTATCGGCCAACATTCAGAGCGCCCGCTACAACGGCTACACCTACCACGGCGTGACGGCCGCCGTGGACATTGACCGGAGCAAGTATACCATTGCGGCCAGTAGCAAAAGCGACCCCAATTTGAACCTGGATTTGAACGCCGTGGTGAACTTGCGGGACGCGAAAAACCCAACGTACCAGGTGACTTCGCTCAACCTGCGGGGCGTAAACCTGACCAAGCTGGGCTTTTATACCGGTGGCGACCTGCGAGTGCAGGGCGACCTCGCGGCGAGCATCAGTGGCTCGGGACTGAACACGATTAACGGCACGTTTAGCGGCAGTAAGCTGGTTATTATCAAGGATGGCCTACCCATCGCGCTCGACTCGGTGCGTGGGCGCATTGTGCAGAACGCAACCCACACGGCGGTCACGTTTAGCTCGAACGTGGCCGACTTAAACCTCGATGGCAACGTGCACCTGGGCGATTTGGCGACAGAATTGCAGCGCCACATCAGCCGCTATTTCCGGCTGCCTGGGGTGAAACCGTTTAGCAATACGGCTGGTAACCAGTACTTTACCTACTCGCTGCAAGTTAAGAATACGCGGCTGCTGACCAAGCTGGTAAAGGATTTGAAGCAGATTTCGCCCTTCACGCTGGCCGGCGAGTACAGCCGTGCCGAGGCTAAACTCACGGCCCACACCACTATCGGCGTGGTGCGCTATGCGAGCTACAAGCTCGACTCGGTAAACCTGAACCTAAACTCCGACCCGCGCAAGCTCGACTATAATTTGCACCTGGCCCGCGCCCGCCAGGCCAGCAGCCTAAACCTGCGCCGGCCCAGCCTGATAGGCTCCGTAGCCGATAATAAGGTGAACGTGCGGGCCGCCATCCTGGGTGACAGCAGCAACCGCGAGCGGCTGGCACTAGCCGGCGCGCTGACCGTGGTGGACCAGGGTAAGCGCGGCGACGGCTATCAGTTTGCCTTCACGCCCGACCAGACCATTAATTATGATACCTGGACGGTGAGCGCCGACAACTACGTGCGCTACAACGCCGACGGCAGCGTGACGGCCAATAACCTGCGCCTGACCAACGGTGGCTCGGCGCTGGTAGTGCAGAGCCAAAACCCGGCCGTGAACACCTCGCCGCTGGCCGTGCGCTTCGAGAAGTTTGACCTGGGCATCGTGAGCAAGGCCATTGGTCAGCCCGACTCTACCCTCGGCGGCATCCTCAATGGCGAGGCCGTGGTGCGGGGCCTGGGCACCAAGCGCTTGGGCTTCACGTCTAATCTGACTATCAACAATTTACTATACAGTAAAGCCGTTATTGGCGACTTAGCGGTGCAAGCCAGCAATCCCGAGGCCGACCGCTACCAAGTGGAGGCTCGCCTGACCGGCGGCAGCGGCAACGACGTGACAGTAAAGGGTTTTTACCGTACCAGCGGCCCTACCCCCCTCAATTTTGTGGCCGACGTGAAGCGGCTTAATCTGAAAACTGCCGAACCCTTCTCGGCCGGGCAGCTAAGCCAGGGGAAGGGCTATTTGAGTGGAGAACTGAAAATAGCTGGTACGACCAGCGCACCGCAGGTGCGCGGCACGCTCACTACCTCGGCCGACGCGTCCTTCGTGGTACCTCAGCTTGGTGCGCCGTTCCGATTAGTGAGCCAGCCCGTTACGTTCGATGCGAAAGGCATTGCCTTTAATAATTTCACGGTGGTGGACTCGGCGGGCAATAAGGCCGTAGCCAATGGCTACCTGCTTACTCCTAATCTGCTGGATTACGCTTTTGACCTGCGCGTGACAACCAAAGATTTCCTGGCCGTGCGCAGCACTCGCAGCAAGGATAACACCTTGTACTACGGCCGCTTGGTAGTGGACTCGGATACGCGCCTGACGGGCCCATTGACGCTCATCAAAATCAATACCGTAGCGACTGTGGTCAAAGGCTCGGACCTAACCGTGGAAAACCCAGCCGCCGACCCCAGCGTGGTGGCCCGCGAAGGCATCGTGCAGTTCGTTGACTTCAGCCTGCCCGATTCGCTGCGGGCTAAAAAAGCGGTGGCTGACTCGGCCAATACAGGGGCCATCGGCTACGACATCACGGCCCGCATCACGATTACTGATGACACACCCTTCACTTTTGTCGTGGACCCCGTGAGTGGCGACAATCTGCGCGTGCGGGCCGCCGGTACCCTTACTACTACCCTCGATGCCAGCGGCAACCTCACCCTGACTGGCCGCCTCGACGTGCGCCGGGGCAAGTATAAGCTGTCGCTTTACGGCCTGGCTACCAGGGAGTTTATTATTGCGCAGGGCTCGTCGGTGAGCTGGAGCGGCGACCCGTATAACGCCGACCTCAACATTACGGCCATCTACAAAGTAAAGGCTGCCCCGTCTGACCTGTTAGCCGGCCAGGGCAGCAACGACGCTTCTACTAACCTGGCGGCCCGCAATACACTACCCTTCAACGTACTGCTGAAGGTAACGGACCAGCTCAGTAAGCCGACAATTGGGTTCGACATTACGCTACCTGAAGACCAGCGCGGGGCGCTGGGGGGCGAGGTAGAGGCCCGCCTGGGTCAGCTGCGGCAGCCCGGCAACTCGTCGGACCTCAGCAAGCAGGTGTTCTCGCTCCTCGTGCTGGGGCGCTTTATTCAGCAAAATCCGTTTGAAACCACGGCTGGCGAGAGTATTGTAGCCAGCCAGCTGCGCGGCTCGGTGAGCCAGGTGCTCACCGACCAGCTCCAGAACCTGACCGGCAAATACCTGGCGGGCCTGGGCCTCGACCTGGGCGTAACCAACCAGGCTGACTACACCAGCGGCTCGGCCCAGGGCCGCACCGACCTTAACGTGGCCGTGCGCCGCCAGCTGCTCAACAACCGCCTCACCGTGCGCCTAGGCACCGACGTGCCGCTGAGCGGCGGCAACGGCAACCAGGGCACCTCAGGCACCAGCTCGGCCAGTAACTTTGCCGGCGACATCAGCCTCGAATACACGCTGCTCGCTGACGGCCGCCTGCGCCTGCGCGCCTTCCGCCAGAACGCCTACGAAGACATCGACGGGGCCATCGTGCGCACTGGGGCTTCGCTGGTATACCAGCGCGAGTACAACAACTTCAAGGAGTTATTTGAGAAGGTGAGCCAGCAAGTGAAGGACGAGCGCCGTCGCAACAGCAAGCAGGAAAAGCTGGATAAGGAGGAAGAAAAGCGCCACGACCAGCACCTAGCCGACTCGACGGCCGCCGCCAATGGGGCCGTGCGCGCGGACACGACGAAGAGAAACAAGAAGTAAAAATGATACCTTAAGAATTACCACAGGGTAGTTTTTATTAGCATGAAGCACAGCGTTTTACCAACAATACTTAAGTTAATTCAACGGCCGCTCGGGGGGGTAGCAAGTGCGCGCCTGAGCGGCTCTAGACGGAGCGTTTTTAAGTTATCCTTTTTGCTTGTTAACTTATTTCTCGCCGGCTGCTCGGGGCTGCGCTACGTGCCGGCGGGCCAGAAGCTGTATACGGGCAGCAAGGTCATTATTAATACGCCACCCGAATCCAAGAAAAACGTGGGTGCGCTGCAAACGGAGCTAACCAGTGTGCTGCGGCCCGCGCCCAACTTTTCGTTTTTGGGGCTGCGGCCCAAGCTGTACTTCTGGCACCTGGGGGTAGGCAAGAAGAAGGGCCTGGGCCATTTTCTGGCTGGTAAGCTGGGCGAGGCCCCCGTGGTGCTGAGCCAGGTGCAGATTGGCCCTACCCGCAAGTTGATGGTGAACCGGCTCGATAACCGGGGCTACTTTAAGGGCGCGGTGAGCAGCGAGGTAGTAGCGCAGGAGAAAACGGCCCAGGTGAACTACACGGCTAACACAGGCCGGCGCTATTTAATCAAAGAGATTTTTTTTCCGCAGCGCGATACTCTTATCGACGCGGCCATCCGGGCCACCCAGCCCGAGTCGCTGCTGAGCGTGGGCGACCCCTACGACCTCGACGTGCTCACCAACGAGCGCGTGCGCATCGACCTGGCGCTGAAGAACAAAGGCTATTATTATTTCAACCCCAACTACCTCCTGTTTCAGGTGGATAGTACGCTTGACGGGCAGGTAAGCATTCACTACCGGGTGAAGGCCGAGGCACCGGCCAAAGCTACCCAGCCTTACTGGCTCGATAAAGTGAGCCTGAATACCGATTACGTGCTCACCGACTCGGTGCATCGCCAGCCCATTATTTACCACAAATACCTGTATTATCCCGACGAGAGTATGTTTCGGGCCAGCGCCATCACGCGGGCCGTTTTTCTGACCCCCGACAGCCTATTCCGGCAGCGCCGCCGCGACCAGACGCTCTCGCGCCTCATGAGCCTGGGCACGTTTCGCTTCGTCGAAATCAAGTTTAGCCCGGCGACGGCCGGCGACTCGGCGGGGAGGGCGCGCCTCGACACGGATATTCGGATGACGCAGCTCAGAAAGAAAAGTCTGCGGGCGGAGTTGCAGCTCGTTACGAAAACCAACGGCTTCACGGGACCGGGCCTCACGGTGAGCTTCCGTAACCGCTCGGCATTGCGCGGGGCCGAGCAGCTGCTCATCAACGGGGTAGCCTCTTACGAAACCCAGACCAAGGCCCCGCCAGGTACTGAAAGCCGCAGCAACACGGGCCTTATCTCGACCGAGTTTGGGATTGATGCCCGCCTCATCGTGCCGCGCCTCATCGTGCCCCAACTGCCGATACTCAACCCGCGGCTGGTAAACTCTGACTTTCAGCCGCGTACTACGTTTGGGGCCGGCATTAAGTACGTGACGCGCACGGGCTACTTTGCCACCACCAACTACACCTTCAACTACGGCTACAGCTGGAAAACCAGCATTACCAACGAGCAGGAATTCCGGCCGATTGATATTACCTACGGCACGTTTGCCAGCACCCCGGCCTTCGATTCGGTACTGAATGCCAAGCCATTTCTAAAGCAGGCGTTTCAGCAGCAGTTTATCTTGGGTAGCTCCTACCGCTACACATTCAACCAGCAGGCGCTGGAAAAGCGCCGTCAGCAGATTTTCTTCCAGGGAATGGTGGAGGTGAGCGGCAATGCGGCCAATGCCCTCGGCGGCTTCACGGCCGGCAAGAAGTCACCTACCGAATACTATACCATCGCCGGCCAGCGCTTTGCGCAGTACGCTAAGTTCGATTTAGAGCTGCGCGAGTACTACCGCATCAGTCCTAAGCCTACCTCCGGCGACCGCATCGTGGGCCGGCTGCAATTAGGCATTGGCCTACCCTACGGCAACTCGGGGGGCGGCTCCCTACCCTACCTGCGCCAGTACGGCATCGGCGGCCCTAACTCCATCCGGGCCTTCGCGGCGCGTCAGCTCGGGCCAGGCTCGTACAAGCCCGCCGCTACCGACATCATCAGTAATTATTACGACCAGGTGGGCGACCTGCGCCTGGAAGGCAACATAGAATACCGGCAGGACCTGTTTCCCTACGTGAAGGGCGCGCTCTTTATGGATGCAGGCAACATCTGGCTCGTCAACAACGACCCGAGCCGGCCCGGCGGGCAGTTCCACGCCAATACGTTCCTGCAGCAGTTGGCCGTAGGCGCGGGCGCAGGCCTGCGCATCGACGTGCAATTCTTCGTTATCCGCTTCGACTATGCCGTCCCACTGCGCGCTAATTACGGCACGCCCGATGATAAATCGGGACGGCTGAATCTAGCGATTGGGTATCCGTTTTAGGGAGCCAAAACAATCGTTCTGGCGGGTGCCTCTCCCCGGACTCTCCCTCTCCGAAAAGGAGAGGGAGAGCCGACCGATTGTGGACGTAAGCGCAAAACCGGTGCCCCCTCTCCTCTTCGGAGAGGGGGTCAGGCGCAAGTGGAGAGCGAATATTGTGCTAGGTGAGAATAGAAAGAGCAGGCTGAACGTTCAGCCTGCTCTTTCTATTCTCACCTGTTGCAGACTTACTTCGTGCCCGCCGACTTGGTAGCGCTCGCGGCCCTACCCCCCGGCTTGAGCAGCGCAGCGTAGCGATTGGGGTCGTTGAGCACGGCCACGGCGGCCTGAATATTAGGGTCGTCATCGAAACCCGCTTCGGTGCGGCCCTTCTCGTAATAGTAGCGCGAGGCAATTTCTTCCTCCAGCATTTCCCGGATTTCGGGCTTGAAGCGCAGTAGGTCGTTGGCTTTGTTGGCGGTCACTTTGCGCTTGATGGCATCTAGCTCGGGCTTCACGTCGTCGTAGTGCTTTTCTTCCTTCACCTTTTTAGTGAGGTCGGTGAGGGCACGCTCAGCATCGGTACTATACGTCACGCCTTTCGTTTGCATGAATGCCACAAATTTCTGGTAGTCCGCATCCGGCAGCTTAAAGTCGCGGGCCGATGCAATAGTGGCATGCTCGGCGTGGTAGCGCGTGGCATAGTCGAAGAGGTAGCTCTTCTGGATGAGCACGCGGGTAATGTCGGCGATTTCGCGGTTCTGCACGTCAATGTCGGGGGCCACGCCGCCACCGTCGTACACGATGCGGCCGGCCTGGGTCTTGAAGGCCGTGCGCAGCGAATCGGGAAACTTACTGAGCGTACCGTCTTCGCCGCGGTGCGAGTAGTCAATCTCCTGAATGCAGCGGCCGCTGGGAATGTAATACTTGGCCGTCGTCACCTTCAGCTGCGAGTTATAGCTCAGCGGCCGGGTAGCCTGCACGAGGCCCTTGCCGAAGGTGCGCTCGCCCACCAACACGGCGCGGTCGTAGTCCTGCAGCACCCCCGACACGATTTCTGAGGCCGAGGCCGAACGGTTGCTCGTTATAATGGCAATCGGCATCTGCGTGTCCAGGGGCACGTCCAGGGCCTTATAGGTCTTGTTCCACTCCGTCACCTTACCCTTGGTACTCACCACGTCCAATCCCTTGTCTACAAAGAGGTTAGAAATATTTACTGCCTCGTTGAGCAGGCCACCGGGGTTATCGCGGATGTCAAACACCAGTTTTTTCGCGCCTTTTTCCTTGAGCTTAACCACCGCGGCGCGCACCTCGCGGCCCGCGTCCATCGTGAAGCCGGAGAGCTGAAAGTACCCGATATCGCCGGTCAGCATCCCGTAGTAAGGCACGTTATCAACCTGAATCTTATCGCGGGTGATATCAATCTCCACCGGCTTATCCTGGCCGTAGCGCGTCACCATCAGCTTCACTATCGAGTTGGCCTGCCCCTTTAGCAGCTTGCTGATATCGAAATTGGTTTTCTTTTCGAGGTTAACGTTGTTGATGGTCAGAATCTCATCGCCGGGTAGTAAGCCGGCTTTTTGGGCGGGGTAACCTTCATAGGCGCTCTGCACCACCGTTTTGCCGTTGCGCTTGATGACGACTGCGCCAATACCGCCGTACTGCCCCGTGGTGAGGGTACGGAAGTCCTCAATGTCGTCTTCCGGGATGTAGTTTGTGTACGGGTCCAGCGATTTTAGCATCCCATCAATGCCCGTTTTCACCAGCTTGCCGGGCGTAATCTCGTCCACGTAATACGTGTTCACCTCCTTGAAGAGGGTAGCGAAGATATCGAGGTTTTTGGCAATCTCAAAGTACCGCTCGCTGTCGGACGCGGCCCGAAAGCTAACGAGACCGAGTGCCCCCAGACCCAGGGTGGCGAGTAGTTTCTTACGGTTTGTCATTGGGCAGAAAGATACTAAAGAATGCGGAAGGAAACGCCACCCAACATAGGGTTTCTTGCTTCTTCCCAATTCATTCTTCTTTTCTTCGTGAAGAGTGGCCAACCTATGAGGGAGGTTGCACCGCAGCTTCGGCCAGCAAACGATTTAGCCCGGAAATTAATTTTTTTTCTATTAGCGGCAGGTCGCTTTTTTCTTTACCAGTGTAAAGAATACCCAGCAATGCTACCGGATGGCCATTTTCGGCTTCCAGCAGGCGGTGTTTATTTAGGCGGTATGCCTCGCGCAGCAGGCGCTTGAGGCGGTTGCGGTCCACGGCCCGCTTGAAGGTGCGCTTAGGCACCGTCACCAGCACCTGGGGCGGGGCCGTGGTGCGCGCCGGAGCCGGCAGCCAGGTCAGGCGCAGGGGGTAGGCCCCGAACGAAATTCCCTGCTTGCTGAACAGCTGCTCAATAAGCTTTTTACGGCACAGGTGCTCAGCCTTCGGAAAACCGAATTTCTTAGCCTGGGGCGGCGGGGTAGCGGGTAGGTCGGGCACGGGATGCGGGGAAATAGCGAAGCCGCATTGCCCCGGCTGCCTCCTGCTGAAAAATCAGCGGTGAGCAGCCCGCGCAATGCGGCTACCTGCTTGCCAACAGCTAAGGGCCGATTAGAGCCCCCCACCAGTAGCTAACAGCTTAAAATACTAGCGCTTGTGGCGGCCTTCGTCCGATACGGTGAGGCGCTTGCGGCCTTTGGCGCGGCGGCGGGCCAGCACGTTGCGGCCGTTGGCGGTTTCCATACGGTTGCGGAAACCGTGCTTGTTGCGGCGCTTGCGCTGCGAGGGCTGATAGGTACGTTTCATGTCCGGTCAAATTGCGAGTTGGGCCGGCAAAGGTACGGATTTTGGTTTGGAATAGCAAACGCCGCCCGAAACAGCGGTTGGTCCCGTCGTCCCCGTGCCGCTGCTGGCCGTAAGGGGGGTAGGGCGGTGATAGCCGGCGTGTGCGACTGGCCTACCCCCTCCCCCACGGAGTGCCCCTCCGCTTTACATTGTCGGCGCATCGCTTCCATCCATGACCTACTACCACGTTTCCTTCGAGAATCCGCTCACGTTTTACCTGCAAATTCAGCTTATGGTGGAAGTGCCAGCCGACGCGGCCGGGCCGCTGGCTTTGCAGCTTCCCGCCTGGCGGCCAGGACGTTATGAGCTACAAAATTTCGCTCAAAAAATCCAGCGCGTCGAAATCAGCGATGCCGAAACGGACGCGCCCCTACCCTACCGCAAAACTACCAAGGACCGCTGGGAGGTGCCCGGCGCGGCGGGCCGTAGCGTGCGGGTGCGCTACAATTTCTACGCTCATCAGATGGACGCCGGCGGCTCGTGGCTCGATGCGAGTCAGCTCTACCTCAACCCCGTGCAGGCCCTGATGTACGCTGAGAGCCAGCAGGATGCCCCCTGCCAACTGACGCTGGACCTGCCCGCCGGCTGGCGGTTGGCCTGCGGCCTACCCCAGTCGCTACCCAACACGCTGCAAGCCAATAGCTTCGACGAACTGGTGGATTCGCCGCTCATCGCCAGCCCTACCCTTCAGCACGAGCAGTACGAGGCCGGCGGCGTGCCCTTTCACGTGTGGGCGCAGGGCGAGGAGGCGGTTATCAATTGGCCCCGGCTGCTGGCAGATTTTCAGGCGTTTTCGGCGGAGCAAATTTCGCTTTTCGGCGGCTTTCCAGTCGCTGATTATCACTTTCTTAATCAGTTCTTATCCTATAATCATTACCACGGCGTAGAGCACCACAACTCGACCGTGATTGTGCTGGGGCCAGCCGAAGCGCTGATGCAGGAGGCACTGTATAAAGAGCTGCTGGGCGTGAGCTGCCACGAGTTGTTTCACACCTGGAACATCAAAGCCATCCGGCCGGCCGAGATGCAGCCCTATGACTATGCCCGCGAGAATTATTTCCGCACCTGCTACATCGCCGAGGGCCTCACCACCTATTACGGCGAATACCTGCTGGCGCGCAGCCGCGTGCGGACGCCGGCCCAGTACTTTGAGGAGTTGAATACCGTGCTGCGCAAGCACTACGACGACGCGGGCGGCCAAAACCTGAGCCTGGCCGATGCCAGCATGGACCTCTGGCTCGACGGCTACCGGCCCGGCGTACCCGACCGCAAGGTGAGCGTGTACCACAAAGGCGCGCTGGCCGCGCTGCTGCTCGACCTGACCATCCGGCAGCTGCACGGCCACGCCCGCAGCCTCGACGACGTGATGCGCCGCCTCTACGAAGAATTCGGCAAAACCGGCATCGGCTACACCGAGGACGATTACGCCCGCATTGTGAGCGAGGTGGCCGGCCGTAAGATGCAGGTCTATTTTGATAAATTCATCAACGGTACCGCGCCCTTACAAGAGCCGCTGGATAAGGCGCTGCGCACCGTGGGCTGCCAGCTAGTGGCGTATGAAAACGCCTCGGCCTCGGAGGGAATCTTCGGCTTCCGCACGCTGACGAAAGGCGGCCGCACCGAGGTCACCTACATCTGGCCCGGCTCGCCGGCCGCCGCCTTCCTCACCGTGGACGATGAGCTAGTGGCCATCAACGGCCGCCGCCTCGATAGTAATTTACAGTCCCTGCTCAGCACCGACGCGCCGCACTACGAAGTAACCGTATTCCGCCAAAACCGACTGCTGCTGGTGGACCTGGTGGCGCAGCCGGGGGTAGGGTTCGGTCCGCGCTACGCGGTGGAGAAGCTGACGGAGGCCGATGAGGCGCACCGGGCAGGGTTCGAGAAGTGGCTGGGGTGGGAGTTCTAGGCAACTTGCTTCTCAGCTAGTAAGCTGATACTTTTCCCCTATGAAACACTCTTATTGGCTGTTACTGGCATTGACTGCGTGCGAACCTATTACTCCTGATTCTCAGCAGGTAAGCCAGCAAGTCAGGCCGCGCCGTGCCGATAAGCAGCCAACTACTAAGGTTAAGCCCACGATATCTTTCACTTCCGGCGACCGCACTACTTATGGGCCACATGACACGTTGCACGTTGGCCGGGGCATCGTGCTTCGGCTGGAACTAGGTAGCAAAAGCGACTTTGCCAAAGTATCGCGCAGCCGAATGCCTTATTCAGAGGCACGTACTATGCGGCAAGAGGGAAATGGCCGGGTGTACCGCGCAGGCCATACGCTGGTCCTAAACCCTTTTAATCATCCGGCATTGCGATTTCCTGATAATACTTCTCAAATACGAGGAGATGAGAATGAAGTCGAAGGTATTAGTTATACGTTTTCAGGCAGCGTCCCTGGCCGACCTTATTGGATGGTAGACAGCCTAATGTACGAATACTATCACCCCTTTCTCATCAACAAATATTCAGGCCGTGCAACGCCTTTGTGGAACACTCCGGATATTTCACCGAATCGGCAGCAAATACTGGTTGCTACGCCGGGATTAGACGGTGAGAGTTCACCCAATGGCTTACAGCTATTTATTATATCTAGGCAGTCAGTCCATTATGGATGAGGGACTTCCTCAACTGGCAACCGCAGCAGGTCCGGTGGCTCGATAATCATACCATAGCCATTGAGCAGTTGCGTTTCGAGCCTAAAATGGATACCACTTATGTACGGCTGCTGCTTCCTAACTAAAAACGCCCCGTTTCATCGGCAGACCGATGAAGCGGGGCGTTTATCTAAAGTGTTTGCTCCTTAATGCTTGGCGTCGCCGCCTTTGCCTACTTTGCCTTTATTGACGGACATTGGATTGTTGCCCTGCGGGTTGCTGCGAATCTTGTTGACACCGTGGCCGGCATCGTTACCGTCGGTCGTGTTGCCGTGGCTCGATACCTGGTTGTCATTCGGATTTTGCACCTGCGTGCTTTTCTTCTTGGTATTCTCAGCCGGGTTGACAGACGAGGATTTATCTTGTGGGCCGGATTTTTTGTGAGCTAAGGACATGGCGGGAAAAGGATTAGTGAGCGTATCCTTAGTGTACCTCCCAAGCGGTAGCAAAGTTGCCTTTACCCCTCCAAAGCACCGTTCTCCTGGCAATACCAACTCATTCAGCCAGCTTCTCCAGCGCCGCTCGGAATTCCGGCGTATCGTAGTCGGCCATCCCGTCGTGGCGGTCAGCCAGCCGCCCGGCGGGCGTGAGAATAACAGTGGACGGAATTGAGGGCGAATCGAACGGCGCGAGTAACGGCGCGGCCGGGAAGAAAACCGGCAGCGTGTAACCCTTGCGCTTTAGTAGCGCCCGCGCCTTATTGGGGTTGGCATCGAGCGAGATGAGCACGAAGGCGACTTTGGCGGTGTCCGTTTTTTGGTAGAGAGCTTGCAGGCCGGGCATTTCGGCCAGGCAGGGCGGGCACCAGCTGGCCCACAGGTTCACAAGTACCGCCTTGCCCCGAAACTGGCGCAGGTTGGCCGGGCGGCCATCGAGTGTGTAGAGTGGTAGGGGGTAGGGATAGTCGGCGCGCACGCTGGCAAAGCGCACAGGTAGCGTCTCCCTACCCCCCGCTGGCGCGGCGGGCGGCGCGGCGCGCCACAGGCCGGTGGCTAGCAACCCGCGCTGCATGGTGCTGAGCACGGGCAGGCGCAGGCTGGTCGTCATCACTAGCGCGAAGGCGGCGAAGAAGAGCATTTCGCTGAGGTTTTTGCGCAGCCAGGTGGGCATAGGTTGAATTTCTAAAAAATCAAAAGAACTTCCTGCTTCCTTCGTCAGCAGGAAGTTCTTTTGATTTAACGGCTCTACGCCGGGACGCTCATTGGCTGCACGCGCACCAGCTCTTCAAACTGCGCTTCGCGGGCTTCTATTTCTTCCTGCGTCAAATTCAATAACCGCTCGGTGCCGAACTTCTCGACGCAGAACGAGGCCATTGCCGAGCCGTGGATAACGGCGCGCTTGAGGTTCTCAAACGAGCAGTCGTCGGTGGCGGCGATGTGGCCGATGAAGCCGCCGGCGAAGGTGTCGCCCGCGCCGGTCGGGTCGAAGACTTCCTCCAGGGGTAGGGCCGGGGCGAAAAATATTTTGTTCTTATGAAAGAGTAGCGCGCCGTTTTCACCCTTCTTAATAACCAAAAACTTTGGTCCCAAAGCCAGGATTTTGCGGGCCGCTTTCACCAGTGAGTGCTCGCCGGAGAGCTGGCGGGCCTCTTCATCATTGATGCTGAGTACGTCAATCATCTCGATAGTGGCCAACAGCTCATCAGGAGCCGAGTCCATCCAGAAGTTCATGGTGTCGAGCACGATGAGCTTGGGCCGGTTGATGAGACGTTCAATGACGAGGCGCTGTACCTGCGGGGCCAAGTTGCCAAGCATCAAGAACTTGCAATCCTGGTAAGCATCGGGAATAATAGGGTCGAACGAGCCGAGCACGTTCAGCTCAGTGGTAATGGTTTCGCGCGAGTTCAGGTCCTGGCTATACTTGCCGGACCAAAAAAACGACTTTTCATCGGGCTTAATTTGCAGGCCCTCGGTATCCACGCCGTGGCTTTGCAGTGTCTGAATGTCGGACGGCGGAAAGTCACCGCCCACCACGGCCACCAAGTGCACGGGCTTGGTCGAGTACGAGGCCGACAGGCTGATGTAGGTAGCCGCGCCACCGATAATTTTGTCGGTTTTGCCGAAGGGAGTTTCCAGGGCATCAAATGCCACGGAGCCGATAACGAGCAGACTCATTGCGGGAAATTAGAGTGGGTAGGGAGTTGGGCGATGGGTACCCAACTATGCAAATAACAAAAAAAGTCCCCGGACTCGCATCCGGGGACGTTGAAGAGGGTAAATAATGGGGCTCGAACCCACGACCTTCGGAATCACAATCCGACGCTCTAACCGGCTGAGCTATATCTACCGTGTGTGCTTTAGGAATGCAAAGATACGCGAAGGGCACGGAAACTCGCAAAGAATTTCAACGAAAAACGTCTGTCCTTGCGACCGCAACGCAGTGGAGCGCGGCAATCTTTCCTTCCCATCGGACTACTAATCCCAACGGGGAGGAAAGATTGCCGCGCTCCACTGCGTTGCGCTCGCAAGGACAGGGGAATCGCGGTTGCGCAGCAAAATAGCCCGACCTTTGCCCGATGGATACCCCCGCCGCGTTCGCCGATTTCAAGCTTAATAAGCAATTACTCACCGCCGTAGCCGAGGCCGGCTTCACGGAGCCTACCCCCGTGCAGGTACAGACGATTCCACTGCTGCTGGCCGGGCACGACGTGCTGGGCATCGCCCAAACCGGCACCGGCAAGACGGCTGCCTTCGGCCTACCCCTACTCATGAAGGTGAAGTACGCGCAGGGCGAGCACCCCCGCGCCCTGGTGCTGGCCCCCACCCGCGAGCTGGCCATTCAGCTCGAAAAACACCTCAAAGCGCTGGCCACGCACACCGATTTGCGCATTTATGCCATTTATGGTGGGCTGGGGCCGAAGACGCAGATTGAAACCATCAAGGCAGGACTAGATATTCTCATCGCTACCCCCGGCCGGCTGCTGGAAATTTATTTGAAGGGCGATTTAGTTTTCAAAAGTATTCAGACGCTGGTGCTGGATGAGGCCGATAAAATGATGGACATGGGCTTCATACCTCAGATTCGGCGCATCCTGGAAGTGATTCCGCGCAAGCGGCAGAACGTGCTGTTTTCGGCTACCATGCCGGAGCGGGTCACGATTTTGAGCGAGGAATTTCTGGAATTCCCGGTGCGGGTGGAGGTGACGCCGCCCGCCCAGCCGGCCCAGACGGTAACCCAAAGCCTGTACGAAGTGCCCAACCTGGCCACCAAAATCAACCTGCTCGACTACCTGCTGCACCGCGACGCGGCCGAGATGACGCGGGTGCTCTTCTTCACCCGCACCAAGGAAAGTGCCGACGAGGTAGCCCGCTTTCTGCAGCGCAAAGCGCCTGTGGGCGAGGTGCGCGTCATTCACGGCAACAAGGGCCAGAACGCCCGCCTCAACAGCATGGATGCCTTTAAGGAGGGTAGCATCCGCTACCTAGTAGCTACCGACGTGGCCGCCCGCGGCATTGACGTGCCGCAGGTAAGCCACGTAGTCAATTTCGACGTGCCGCTGATTTACGACGACTACGTGCACCGCATCGGGCGCACGGGCCGGGCGCGGCACACGGGCGCGGCCATCACCTTCGCCAACCCCGCCGAGCGCCAGCACATCGAGCGCATCGAGGAGATGATTCGGCAGGAAATTCCGCTGTTGCCCATCCCGGAGGAAGTCGAAATCACCAATACCCCCTTTGTGGAAGGCCAGCAGCACGCCCGCGTGCTCGACGAGCAGCGCCGCCGCGAAGACCCCGAATTCAAGGGCTCCTTCCACGAGAAAAAGGAGTGGATAAAGCCCGGCGTGACGATTGACAAGCGCACTGGCAAGCCCTTCGAGGAAGGCAAGCACCACAAGAAAAGCCAGAAGGGAGCCAAGAAAAACCCCGGTAAGAAAGGAGCGTCCGCACCGGGCATGAAGGCCATCAAGGCGCGGCCTAAGCGACGGAGTAGCTAGTCGCTTTGCCGGGAGCGAATGTTACTGTTTTTCCAGCTTGGTTACTTGGATGAATCTATCACATCCAGTAGAAATAGTTACGTAGGTAACTTTAACGTAAAATGGAAATGTTTGCTGAGGACTAATATTCAAGTCAGCCATGTTGCTTATGATCTTAAACGCGCTGGAGTAAGGTTTTGGGTCGTTGGTGAAAGTTATCATAAATCCCCCGCAACATGCACATAGCTGATTATTATAGCCGGTGATAATGGCGCTCGTCATGGGCGCTGCTTCTTTCTTGCAAGAGCTACCAAGCAGCAGGAGTATTGCCAGGCCAGACAGGGGTAGGGAAGACAATTTCATGGCGCGTTTCTTCTCACGACTTCCTGAAGGCCGCTAAGGTTGCATTACCCACGAAAAAATCCTTGATAGCCAGCAGCTTACGCCTCCAAAACCTAGTGGTGGTGCAGCAAATGCCCGATTTCGGCGCTAGCTAGGGTGAGGATGCTGCCCCAGAGCACAGCACTCCACAGCATGTGCAGCATAATGCGCTGACGCGGCACGCCCAGCAGGGTAGCAATGACAGTACCGCCAATGGGCGAGAGCAGCAGCGGAGTCAGAAACGCGATACCGCCCATCCCGAAGCGCTTAAATACCTTGATGATGCTGCGCGAGCGCTTGGAGAAAACCGGCATCCGGCGCAGGCGGCGCTGCTGCTGCCGGTGCCGCACCCAGGCCCTACCCACCCCCGAGATAATAAAGACGCTCGTCATCATACCCGCCACGGTGAGGCCCAGCGTGGGCCAAAAGCCCAGCCCCATGCTGCTGCCCGCCAGCGGACCGCCCAAAAACTTGACCGTGCTAAGCAGAAAGACCGAGGCGAGTTTCATAGTATAATGTAACACTAACGCAGATACGTAACAGTCCCACTCACTTACGAGATAATAACCGAAACGGAACAACCGCGGCCCCGGCTTTTTATTGCCTTTTGGTTAAACTTTCGCTAGTTCATGCGAGGTTCAGGAGCCGGGCGGGGCCAAGCTACTTTCGTGCCGAAAAAGGGCTCCGTTATATTTTACTACCAAAAGCCAGGTCACCGGCGTCACCCAGACCCGGAATAATATAAGCTTGCTCGTTGAGCTTCTCATCCACGGCGGCTATCCAGAGCGTAGCCTCCGGTATTTCGCGCATCACGTAGGCTACCCCCTCGGGTGAGGCGATAACGGCCGCGATGTGCACCTGCCGCGGCGTGCCGAAGCGCAGCATGGCGCGGTAGGTTTGCACCAGGCTCTTGCCGGTGGCCAGCATAGGGTCGGCCAGGATGAGCACGCGCTCATCGAGGCGCGGGGCGCTGAGGTAGTCGAGCTGCACCTGCACCTGAGCCGTGCCCTCGATGCGGTAGGCCGCCGCGAATGCACTGGGGCTCTGGTCGAAATAATTGAGAAAGCCCTGATGAAAGGGCAAGCCGGCGCGCAGCACGGTAGCCAGCACCGGAAAATCGCGGAGCAACTGGCTGGGAGCCTCGCCCAGCGAAGTGCGCACCACCTGCGGCGTGTAGCTGAGCTGCGCACTGATGCGGCAGGCAATAATCTCGCCCAGGCGCTGCAGGTTGCGCCGAAAGCGTAGGCTGTCCTTTTGAATGTCTACGTCGCGCAGCTCAGCCAGGAAATGGTTGGCGATGCTGGGCTCGGCGCACACCACGCGCAGGCGCTCGAACGGTTCGGAGGGGGTAGGAGTCATAAGTAATGGGTAATGCGCAACACGCTCGCAATGACACTATTTTTCAACCAGAAACTTTTAAAAACTAAGGGCCGGATACAATACGGGCCGCGCCCCGAAGTTGGCGAAGAAACGGCCAATGGCCGGCAGGCTACCCCCCTCAAAGTCGAGCACCTGGCCCGGCTGCCCGGCGTGCCGCCCGATGGCCTCGTCGAGTAGCAGCAGCGGCGCGCCCGCCGCCCTACCCGCCGCCGAGGCCGCCGCAAACAGGTAAATCAGCCCGCCATCGTACCTAATAAACAGCGCCCCGGCCAGCAATTCGCCGGTGGCCGGGTGGCGCACCCGCCGCAATTCGGCCAGCCCGCGGGCCCGCGCGGCGGCCCAGAGGCGACGCAAGGGCGCGTAGTGGCGCGGGCGCAGGCCGGTATGCTCGGCGGAGCGGTAGCTGAGGAAGAGGGCGAGCAGTTCGTCTAAATTATCGGCAGCAGCCACGGTGAGCGGAGCTTGTAGCTCGTGGTTGCGGCGCAGGCGGCGGCGGTAGTCGGCGGCGTAGCCCTGGCGCAGCACCTCAGTGGCCGGGCCCAGGCTAAGGTGGTAGGTGAGGCGCTCGGCCACCGTGAAGGGAGGGGGTAGGCCGGGCAGCGGCCGGGCAGCGGGCGGCAATTGCTGGTAGAAGCTATGGCAATAGTTTTTAATAATCGCCAGATAATCAGCTAGCTCGCGCTGCTGGCTGGCGGGCGTTAGTACCAGGCCCAGCTGCTGCGTGAACAGGGGCTGGTACCCTACCCTACCCCGGATTCTGCGCTTGGTAGGTAGTGGCAGCAGCGAGCGGTATTCGCCGGCCGGGCCCAGCTCGACCACCGCCGCCCAGCGGCCGGCCGCAGCGGCCAGCCACCACGCCTGCACGTAGGGCGGCGCGCCGGGGCTGGCCGCCACGCAGGCATCCCAGCGAGTGAGGTTGAGGTCGGCAAAACGGAGCAGATGCAGCACGGCGGGTAGGGCCGCCGGGGCGGGCGGCGGGGCCAAAGTTCGGGGCTAAAAGCCGGGGCGGCGCGGCCGACGTAATTTTGGGCGACTTGTTCTCTTCGTGATGATTTTTAGTTGATGAAATACTACTTATCCCTCTTATTACTCGGGTTGGCTGGTTCGCTCGCGGCGCAGACTGCCCCTCCCCCACCCGCGCCTAACTCGGCCAACTGGTATATTTTTAACAAGCCGCTGCCGGAAGATACCAAAGCTCAGCAGCCCGAGCCCTCCGACGCGAAAGCACTGCGCACGTATGGCCGCCGCGCCCTGCGCGCGGCGCGCACGCCCTACCAGGGCAATTTATACGTGCCGCTCGACCCCAATACCTACCGCCTGCTGGACCGCTACGCCATCAAGTACGGCCCCGATTCGTTGCACGACCCCCACACCAGCGTGCGGCCTTACACCCGCGCGGCGGCGGCGCATTTGGGCGAACGCATGCTGGGCGAGGAAGCGCCGGACTCATTCAACCCGGATAAGGCAGCGCCGGGCTTGTCGCGGGCTGATTTATTCAACGCCCAGTACTTGCTGAAGGACAACTGGATGTACGCGGACCAGGGCGACAGCCTCAACCGGAGCCAGCAACCCATCCTCACGTATTTCTACCGCGACCAAACCGACCTCTACCACGTTCAAACGCCCGATTTTGCCTTTCGCCTCAACCCCGTGCTGCTGCTGCAAGCCGGCGCGGACCGGGGCGATAACAGCATTGGCGGCCTGCGCTACGTGAATACCCGCGGCGTGAGCTTTGAAGGGCTGATTGACCAGCGGCTGGGCTTCTACGGCTTTTTTGCTGATAACCAGGAGGCCGTGCCGAGCTGGGTACAGGCCCAAATTCGGCGCGACAACATCGTGCCGCATGAGGGCTACTGGAAAGATTACAAGACGATAGGCGGCAGCGCCTACGACTTCTTCACGGCGCGGGGCGGCATTACTTATGCGGCCACTAAGCACATCAACATACAATTTGCCCACGACCGCAATTTCATTGGTAACGGCTACCGCTCGCTGATTCTTAGCGACTACAGCGCACCGTATTTCTTTTTGAAGCTGAATACGCGGATTTGGAAATTTAATTATCAGAACATTTTTGCGGAATTAACTGCTCGCCGTACCTACGATGCCAACGGAAGCCCTGTCGATTCGCTCTATCCCAAGAAATACCTGGCGCTGCACCATTTGAGCCTCGACGTGACCGATAACTTCAACATCGGCGTGTTTGAGTCGGAGGTGTCGGGCGGGCCGGGGCGCGGGTTGGAATTGCAGTACCTGAACCCAGTGATTTTCTACCGCGCCATCGAGCAGCAGGTAGGCTCGTCGGATAACGCGCTGCTGGGCCTCGATTTTAAGTGGAACATCAAGCACCGCGCCCAACTCTACGGCCAAGTGGTGCTGGACGAGTTTAAGATTAAGGAAGTGCTGGCCGGCAATGGCTGGTGGAGCAACAAGCAGGCGATTCAGCTCGGCGGCAAGCTACTGGACCTGGGCGGCATCCGTAACCTCGATTTGCAGGTAGAATTCAATTACGTTCGGCCCTACACCTACCAGCACGAGAGCCTGTACACGGCCTACGAGCACTACCAGCAGCCGCTGGCTCACCCGATGGGCGCCAACCTGGCGGAGATACTGGGCGTGCTTAGCTATCAGCCCCTACCCCGCCTGAATCTGGTAGCCAAGGCGTTTTATACCAAGCAGGGCCTCGACTTTACGTATAGTATGGTGGGCCAGCCCGTGCCCAACAGCAACTACGGCTCCAACCCGTTGCAGCCTTACAACAACCGCCCCCTTGACGCCAGCGGCCAGCCCCGCGAGTACGGCTACCGGGTGGGTAATGGCAACACCAGCCATCTATTTCACGGCGACCTGACGGCCACCTACCAGCCGCGCCTCAACCTGTTCATAGATGCCACGCTCATCGTGCGCCGCCAGCTTATCGACCAGCCGCTAATCTACCCCAACGGCGGGATTATTAGCAACGGCACGGAAGTGTACCCATCCATCGCGCTGCGCTGGAATATCGCCCAACGGCTGAACGAGTTTTAATCGCAGATTCAAACGGATTTAACTGATGTCGCGGATACGCCGCTAAAGCGGCTGGCGCTGCTTTTGGAGAGAATTTCAAGATAGAGAAGCGTAGAAGACAGACTTTTTGTATGGCGTGAGTTGTCCATCGGGCAACGCCAACCCGTTCGCGTAGCCAGGCAGCGCAGCTGCCGCATCCGCGAAATCAGTTAAATCCGTTTGAATCTGCGGTCTATGAAGACTTACCTCCGCCTGCTAAGCTTTGCCCGTCCCTACGGCAATTTTCTACCCCGCTATATACTATTCACTACGCTAGGCATATTTTTCGGTATTGCCAATTTCACGCTGCTCATCCCACTACTCAGCGTATTATTTGACACCAAGAATATAGTAGCGACGGCGGTCCCGCCTACCCTGCCTCATTTTGTAGCTTCCTTTTCTTACTTCATCGAACTAGGGCATTTTCTACAGAAAGCTTTTTCCATTAGCTACGTCAAAGACCTTTTTAACTACCATCTTGCGCAGGTAGTCGCTACGAATGGCCGGCAAGGTGCCCTGGCCTACGTATGCGCCATCATTATAGTATCAGTTTTTTTTAGCAACGTATTTCGCTACCTGGGTGGCCGGTTGCTGGCCGGCGTGCGGGCGCGGGTGGTGCGCAACGTGCGCGGCACGCTCTTCGGCCGCATCACCGAGCTGGAGCTGGGCTATTTCTCCAACGAGCGCAAGGGCGACCTCCTCTCGCGCCTCACCAACGATGTGCAGGAGGTGGAAATATCGGTCGTGAACACGCTCACGGCGGTATTCAAAGAGCCCCTCAACATTGTGGGCATCTTCCTGATACTGCTGTCTATGTCGGTGCAGCTCACGCTGTTTTCGCTGGTGCTGCTACCTATTTCGGGCGGCATCATCGCTAGCGTCTCGAAGCGGCTGCGGCGGCACGCCACTATCAGCCAAACCACGCTCGGGGCCATGCTCTCGGTGATTGAGGAAACCCTAGGCGGGATGCGGGTCATCAAGGCGTTCAACGCCCGCCGCTACGTGCTGGATAAGTTCGAATTTCAAAATGACCTCTACGCCCGCACTACCCGAGACATCGACAACACCCGCGACCTAGCCTCGCCGTTTTCTGAGTTTGCAGGCGTCACGGTGGTAGCAGGACTGCTCTACTACGGCGGCTCGCTGGTGCTGAGCGGCCAGGCAGGGTTATCGGCCGAAGCATTTATAGGGTACATCCTGCTGTTTTCGCAAATTCTAACGCCCGCCAAAAATCTCTCGGGTGCCTTCGGCGGCATTCAGCGCGGGCTGGTGGCTGGGGCGCGGGTGCTGGCCGTTATCGATACCGAGCCTAACGTGCGCGACCGGCCCGATGCGGTAGTCCTACCCCCCTTCCGGGAGCAGGTCGAGCTGCGCAATGTGAGCTTCCACTACGGCGACGTGCCGGTGCTCTACGACCTGAACCTGACCGTGAAAAAGGGCCAGACCATTGCGCTGGTGGGCCCCAGCGGCGGCGGCAAAAGCACGCTGGCCGACCTGCTACCCCGCTTTTATGACCCCAGCGCCGGGCAGGTACTCATCGATGGGCTCGACGTGCGCGCCTGCACCCTGCATTCGGTGCGCGCCCAGATGGGCATCGTGACGCAGGAAAGCATTTTGTTTAACGACACGATTTATAACAATATTAAATTTAATACCGAAGCCACGGAGGAAGAAGTAATTGCCGCTGCCAAAACGGCCAACGCCCACGACTTCATCATGGCCTCGCCCGAGGGCTACCAGACCAGCATCGGCGACCGGGGCGGACGGCTGAGTGGCGGCCAGCGGCAGCGGCTCAGCATTGCGCGGGCCGTTTTGCGCAACCCGCCGATTCTGATTCTGGACGAAGCCACTTCGGCCCTCGACACCGAGAGCGAAAAGCTGGTGCAGGAAGCCCTCACGCGGCTCATGGCGGCGCGCACGTCGCTCGTTATCGCGCATCGCCTCAGCACGGTGCGCCACGCCGACGAGATTATCGTGCTCCAGCATGGGCGCATTGTGGAGCGCGGCACCCACGCCGAGCTGCTGCTACGCCCCGGCGGCCTCTACCAGCGCCTGAGCCAGCTGCAAACCAACGCCGCGCTGGTGTAGAAGCCGCGCCGGCCGGCTCCCGACTGGGAACGCTATCTTTCGGCCCCTACCCCTTCTTTTTTCATTCACCATGCTCTTTCTCAAACGTATCGTCACCGTGCTGGCGCTGATTTATTTGCTGCTGGCGCTGCTGATTCTGTTCTTCCCCTTCGTTCGCACGTCCACGGTGGGCATTTTCAGCGCGTACAGCCTGCCGATGGAGGTCAATATGCTGCTCGGTTTTTCTTGGGCCAGCGTGGCGGTTATCGGCCTGCTGCTGCTGATTGAGAACCTGGACAGCGGCCTGCTGCGCCGCCGCGTGGGCAAGCAGGAGCAGAAAATCAACGAGCTGAAGGCGCAGCTTTTTGATGCCCAAAAGCCGCTGGCTGCACCCGGCGCCTACCCCCCGCCGCCCGCGCCAATGCGCCCACCCGGCGTATCGTATCCTACCGCCGACCAAGAGCGCCGGGCGGGGCCGCCGCCGTTCCCTACCCCCCCTCCCACTACCTACTAGCCCACCCCGCTTGCACCTTCCTGACCTCATTCGCGCCGAGCTGACCGAAGCCCGCGCCGTGCTCGATTCCTTTCTGGCCGACGAGGCCAACCTTCAGCGCATTGCCGACGCGGCCCAGCTTTTTGCCACCAGCCTGAACAACGGCGGCAAGGCCCTGACCTGCGGCAATGGTGGCAGCCTCTGCGACGCCCAGCACTTTGCCGAGGAGCTGAGCGGCCGCTACCGCCAAAACCGCCGCGCCCTGGCCGCCATCGCCCTCACCGATGCCTCGCACCTGACTTGCGTGGCCAATGACTTCGGCTTCGAGTTCGTGTTCAGCCGCTTCGTGGAGGCGCTGGGTCGACCCGGCGACGTGCTGCTGGCCATCAGCACCAGCGGCAACTCGCCCAACATTCTGCGCGCCGCTGAAGCCGCCAAAGCCCTGGGCATGAAGGTAGTAAGCCTCACCGGTAAGGACGGTGGCCAGCTCGCCGCGCTCAGCGACGTGGAAATCCGGGTGCCCCACGCCGGCTACGCCGACCGCATCCAGGAAATCCACATCAAGGCCATTCATATTATGATTTTACTCATCGAAAAGCTGGTAGCGGCGTAATTACAGACAAAAAAGAACGTCATGCTGAGCCTGCCGAAGCATGACGTTCTTTATAAATATCTTATCAAGCTATGCTTACCAAAACCTACGGCTCGGCCGTGCAGGGCGTCAATGCCTACACCATTACCATTGAGGTGGTGGTCACGGCCGGGACGCTCTTCTACGTAGTTGGCCTGGCCGACTCGGCCATCAAGGAAAGCCAGCAGCGCATCGAGTCGGCGCTGAAGTTGCGCGGCTACCGGATGCCGCGCACCAAAGTGGTGGTAAACATGGCCCCGGCCGATATTCGCAAGGAGGGCGCGGCCTACGATTTGCCCATCGCGCTGGGCATTCTGCACGCCTCGCAACAGCTGAATACCGAGGAGCTGGAGCGCTACATCATCATGGGCGAGCTGGCGCTCGACGGCGCGGTGCGGCCCATTAAGGGCGTGCTGCCGATTGCTATTCAGGCCCGCAAAGAAGGGTTTAAGGGCATCATCTTACCGAAGGAAAACGCGCAGGAGGCGGCCATTGTGAATAACCTGGACGTGATTCCGGTGGAGACGATGCAGCAGGCCATCGATTTTTTGGAGGGTAGGGAAACCATTGAGCCCGTGCGCATTGACACCCGCGATATTTTTCAGCACACCGCCAACCAGTATGCTGCCGACTTTGCCGACGTGCAGGGCCAGGAAAACATCAAGCGGGCGCTGGAAATAGCGGCGGCCGGCGGCCACAACGTTATCATGATTGGGCCACCCGGCGCGGGCAAAACCATGCTGGCCAAGCGCCTGCCCACCATCCTACCCCCCCTGAATATGCCGGAGGCGCTGGAAACCACTAAGATTCACTCGGTAGCCGGCAAGCTGGGCACGGGCCAGGGGCTACTGAACCAGCGGCCCTTCCGGGCTCCGCACCACACGATTTCGGACGTGGCGCTGGTGGGCGGGGGTAGCAACCCGCAGCCGGGCGAAATCTCGCTCTCGCACAACGGCGTGCTGTTTCTGGACGAGCTGCCCGAGTTTAAGCGCACGGTGCTGGAGGTGATGCGCCAGCCGCTGGAAGAGCGCCGCGTCACCATCTCGCGGGCCAAAGTCAGCATTGACTTTCCGGCTAATTTTATGCTCATCGCCAGCATGAACCCCTGCCCGTGCGGCTACTACAACCACCCTGACAAAGAGTGCGTGTGCGGGCCGGGGGTCGTGCAGAAGTACCTCAATAAAGTGTCGGGGCCGCTGCTCGACCGCATCGACCTGCATGTGGAGGTGACGCCCGTCACCTTCGACCAGATGACCGAAACCCGCAAATCCGAAACCAGCCACGATATTCAGCAGCGCGTGCAAAAAGCCCGCGAAGTCCAGACCCGGCGCTTCGCCGAGCAGCCTGATGTTTATTCCAACGCCATGATGCCCTCGCAGATGGTGAAGGACATTTGCGAGATAAGCCAGGCCGGCCGCACCCTACTTAAAACCGCAATGGAACGCCTCGGCCTCAGCGCCCGCGCCTACGACCGCATCCTGAAAGTAGCCCGCACGATAGCCGACCTCGCGGGCACCGACGAAATCCAGATTCAGCACCTGGCCGAAGCCATTCAGTACCGGAGCCTGGACCGCGAAGGCTGGGCGGGGTGATTTTCAATTATCAACTGTTTGTTGAGAGTAGCTGTTTGTAAATTGCCTTTGCTAATTGGTCATTGACAATTAAAAAGATGTTGCCGCACTCAATCGATTATATCCGTCAGGTTTTAGCCGAGTGCTTCGCCGATAAGCCGGTGCGGCGGGTGCAGGTGTTCGGCTCCTACGCGCGGGGCGAGGCCACGGCCGAGTCGGATTTGGATTTGCTATTGAGCTATGAGCCCACCAACTCTCTATCGCTCTTTGATTTGGTTGATTACCAGGAAGATTTGCAGCGAAAACTTGGATTGTCCGTTGACTTAGGTACGGCGCTGTCGCCCTACGCCCTACCTTTTATTGAGCCCGATTTGACGACAATGTATGAGCAAGCGGCTTGATTCGACCATTTTGCAGAAGTTGTTTTATGCCGCTAGCCAGACGCAGCACAGCAGCCTACCGGCTTTTTTGCAAGACGAAGATTTACAAGATATTGTGCTACGGCAACTCACGATAGTGGGTGAGGCTGCGGCCAGAGTCTTAGCTGATACCCGGCAGCACTACTCCCAAATTGATTGGCGGCGCATTACGGGGATGCGCAACTTTGTAGCCCACAAATACTTTCGGGTAGATTTTACGCTTATCTGGAATGCCGTTACAACCCTTTTGCCGGCATTGCTGCTTGAGCTACCGGGGGTGCTGGCTCACGTTTTAGCCGACGAGCAATCGCGGCAAACTCCGGATGTATAAGTCTGTCGTTAAGCCGCTGCTTTTTAACCTCGACGCGGAGCGGGCGCACCACCTCGTATTCGATAACCTGAAGCGGGCGGCGCGGCTGCCGGGAGCCGGCGCGCTACTGCGCGGCCTCTATGACTACCAGCACCCAAGTTTGGCGCGGGAGGTATTTGGGCTGAAATTTCCGAACCCCGTGGGGTTGGCGGCGGGCTTCGATAAGAACGCGGTGCTGACCGATGAGCTGGCGACGCTGGGCTTCGGGTTCGTGGAAATCGGGACGGTGACGCCCCGGCCGCAGCCCGGCAACCCGCAGCCGCGCCTGTTTCGGCTGCCGCAGGATGCGGCGCTGATTAACCGCATGGGCTTTAATAATGACGGGGCGGCGGCCGTGGCGGCGCGCCTGGCCGGGCGGCACAACCGGCAGCTCATCATCGGCGGCAACATTGGGAAGAATAAGGACACACCCAACGAGCGCGCGGCCGACGACTACGTGGCGGCCTTCGAAGCATTGGCCGAAGTGGTCGATTATTTCGTGGTGAACGTTAGCTCGCCTAACACGCCGGGCCTGCGCGAATTGCAGGACAAGAAGCCGCTTATCAACCTCTTGCAGCAGGTGCAGGCCCGTAACCTGGCCCGCCCTACCCCCCGCCCGCTGCTGCTCAAAATTGCGCCCGACCTCACCGACGCGCAGCTCGATGACATCCTGGAAATAGCCTGCGAAACTAAGCTCAGCGGCCTCGTGGCCACGAACACGACCATCGGCCGCACCGGGCTACGCACGCCTACCCCCACCGTGGCGGGCTACGGCGCGGGCGGCCTCAGCGGGCGGCCGCTGCGGGCGCGAGCCACGGAAGTCATCGCCTACCTCCACCAAAAAAGCCGGGGCGCGCTGCCCATTATCGGAGCGGGCGGCATCCACTCGGCCCAGGATGCGCTGGAAAAGCTGGCCGCCGGCGCGGTGCTGGTGCAGCTCTACACGGGCTTTATCTACGAAGGGCCAGGGCTGGTGCGGCAAATAAACCGGGCGCTGGCCCGGCGCTAAGCCGCGCTGGCTTCCCGCAGCACCAGCCGCTCGGGCTTGGGGCCGGTGCCTCCCACGTAGTGGCGCTGGGCCCACAGCAGATAGGGCACGCCCAGGAGGGTAGGCCACAGAAAATTCCAGGGCCAGGGAATGAAGTGCAGGCTAGTGGCCGAAAATGCCGATACCGCCGCGATGTATGCACCCATAAAGCCCGAAATGTGGTTGCGCAGCCACTGTCCCGGCTGGGGCGGGCCACTGCGCAGGTAGCCGCGCAGCTGGCGGCCGGCCGTCATCACCCCAATGCCGCCAAACACGATGGCCGGCACCGCGCCGTGCCGCACGCCCCACCACGCAAAAAAGCCGAATATCAGCAGGCCTGCCCCCACGGTCAGCCAGTCATAGAGGGCGGGGCGCTGCCCGTCGCCCAGGCGCTTGAGGTAGAGCGACCGGTAGCCAAAGCCGGCCAGGTAGAGTGTAAATAAACCCGTGAGCAGCAGAAACTTGAGCCCTGATGCATTGGCCGCCGTTAGGGGCAGCAGCGTGAGCTTGAGCCCAGCCAGCAGTAGCGAGGTAAGGCCGGCCACTACCATCGCCCAGAAAAAAACCTGCCCCCAGCGCCGGTGCGTAGCCCCACCCTTGCGCATGGCCAGCACCGCCGGGGCCACAAAAAAGCCCGTAAAGCCCGCCGCGATATGCAGGTAGAGGATACTTGATAGCAGGGTAGTCAGCATGGGGTAGGCCAGCGCCGAGAGGCCCGCGGCGGCTAGCAGACCAAAGGTGCAGCGGCTTTCGCAGCCTACCCTCGCTTATCTGCCCCAAGCGTGGCTCGGGCCCGCCGAAACGCCCTAAAAGCTCCCCTGAGCGCTACAGCTTCACGCCCACCTTAAACTCTATCACGTCGGCGATGGCCCGGTGGGCTTTGAGGTCAATATCGGCGAAGAGCAGGTTGGTAAACTGGTATTTCAGCCCGACGCGCTCGTAGAGAAAACCATTCGACTTGTAAGGATTATAGAAATACACCCCCAGGTGCGTCACCAGCGCCAGCCGCCCAAACAGCAGCTCGTGGCCCGCAAAGGCGCTGGCCTTCTTCACATCGGGCAGGTGCTCGCCGGGGTGGCTGGCCGAATCGTGCAACATGGCTAGCAGCGAGCGGTCGTAGAAGCCCTCCACGCCCACCAGCAGGTTGCTTTTGCGGCTCACGCGCCGGCCGGCGGCCAGCGTCACCGAGTTCACGAGGTAGTGCGTCTGGTCGCCGCCGCTGCGCTGCTTGTAGCCCAGGCTGGTGCTCAGGTTCCAAAAATTGTGGCCCACGTCGGCCGGGTCGGGGGCCAGGGCCGGGGCCGTGGGCACCGGCCGCAACTGGTGGTAGTTGAAGCCCAGCAGCAGGGTAGGCAGGTTGATGCCAAAGTTGGGCTTGGCCGTGGCCCCGTTGGAGTAGTGGTTGAGGCCCAGCCCCAGCAGCAGGCCCAGGTGCGGGCTCAAGGCCAGGTCGTACTCCAGCCGGAATTGCAGCGTGGCATTCAGCGCCGAGCTGACGAAGTTGTTCTTCCGGTTGGTATACAGGTCGTAGTGCTGAGGAAAATACGCCAGCCCCGTACCCAGCCGAAAGCTCAGGTCGTGGCGGGCCGTGCGGCTGATGGCCTTGCTGAGATACACCGAGGCCGCGTAGCTCTGGCCCAGGATAGGGTTGTGAAAGTCGTAGTAAATCAGGGCCAGGCCCACTTTGGGGTACTTATACCAGCCGTGCCAGGGCGCGGCCCCGGTGGTCTGGTGCTGCGCGTTCAGCTCAAAGCCCGTGGGGTGCGAGGCTACCAGGTGCGCCACCGGCGGCGTGTGGCTGATAATGATGGCCCCCTGCGCATAGGCACCAAAAATAATTTTACTGGCCGGAGCCGCGCTTTTCACCGAGTCGGCGGGGGGTAGGGTTTGGGCCCGGCCCGGCAGGCCGCCGCTCCACCAGGCGGCGATAACTAAGTAAAAACTAACGCGCTGCAAACGCCCTTTAAACCGAAGTATCACGCCTTGCACAAACCAATTCCAAAGCTACGCCCCGCTTCGGAGCCCTCGCAAGCGCTCCCATTAAAAGCCCGAATTTTATTCATTTTGTAACCCCCGCGACCCTGGCTAGTATAAGGCGAAATCCTGGCTGTTTCCTCCCATTATTCTATCATTCAACTGGCCAGGAGCGAATAAATCCATTTTTCTGTCATGAAAAAATTACTGCTTTCCCTCGCTCTGTTTACCGGCTTGGCCGATGCTGCTCACGCCCAAAGCGGCGTTTTAAAATATGGTGTCAAAGGCGGCTTCAACCTCAGCTCCTACACGGGCGGCGGCGACACCGGCTCCAACACGGGCTTCAAGCCGGGCTTCGCGGCCGGCGTACTCGTCAATTATGGTCTCTCGGACATGACCTCGCTTCAGATTGAGGGCCTGTACTCGCAGAAGGGCGCTTTTATTAACCAGGCCAACTACTCCGCCGGCAACTCGCTGGCCCCCTACAACGGCCAGCAGTACCGCTCTACCCTATCTTATATTGACGTGCCGGTACTGTTCAAAGTAACCACCGGTGAGGAAGGCAAGGGCTTGTTCTTCGAGCTGGGCCCGCAGGCTAGCTTTGCGCTCGGCGACCGCGAGTTTTTCCGCCCGCAGGGCGACAAAGCGGGTAGCCCGAACGAAGTGACGGTATTCAACACCCGCGACCGTCTCGTGCCGGTAGGCGTCGGCTACGTGGGCGGCATCGGCTACCAGCTCACCAGCGGCCTGGGCCTGGGCCTGCGCTACACCGGCGACTTCTCGAATGTATATAAGGATGGCTTCGGCACCGGTAGCGCCCCGCTTCAGGGCAGCAACAACTTCCACAACGGGGTATTCCAGTTACAGGTGCACTACCTGTTTGGCGGTAAAAGCTAGATTTCTGTCCGACTTTTCAAAAAGCCAGCTTCCTGGTGGAAGCTGGCTTTTTTCATTTTTTGGTATTTTATTATACTATTTTACTAAAAAGTGAATCATCAGGTTTTTGGCAATAGCTTTGCTAAGCAATTCACACACATTTCATTTTTTCAACTCATTTATGAAAAAAGTTTTTTTACTATTAGGATTGGCCGTTGGGTTAGCTGGTACCGCACAGGCACAGAGCGCTCATTTTGGTATTAAAGCCGGGGCGTCGCTAACTAATTTTACCGGTAAAGGGTCAGACGGAGCCGATTACAAGTTTGGTTTCAATGGTGGCTTGGTCGCCAATTTTGCCGTAAACGATGCTTTCTCGGTGCAGCCGGAAGTATTGTTTTCAATGAAAGGGTCTAAGGTTACCGATAATTCTACCGGAAGCAATTACACCGGCAAGCTTAAGCTTAATTACATTGACGTACCAGTTTTGGCGCACATCAACGCGGGGGGATTATTTTTTGAGCTTGGCCCACAAATTGGCTTTTTGGCATCGGCTAACGCTTCCGTCGATGTCAGTGGTCAATCAATATCCCAAGACGTTAAAGACCAGATAAAAAGCGTAGACTTTGGCTATGCGGCTGGCTTGGGTTACCAGGTTGCAAGTGGCCCAGGCATTGGCCTGCGCTATAATGGGGGTTTCACCGACATCAGCAAAGGAAATACGAGCAACAGCGATGCCGTTCGCAACGGTGCTTTTCAACTGTACCTGACCTATATGTTTGGCGGCAAGTAATAGTCACTATGCCTAGCAGCAAAAAGCCGGCTCCCTTGCGGGGGCCGGCTTTTTGCTGCTCCCCGCACCGAGAGGAGCCGTAGCTTTGCCCGGTCAACCTAGTTCGCTTCCCTTTTTATGAAAAAAGTAGTTCTATTCCTCGCCCTGGCCCTGGGCGCTAGCACGGTCGCTCACGCGCAGTACCGCGGGCGCGGCGGCAACGTGTCGCTGGGCCTCAAGGCCGGCGCGTCGCTCACTGACCTAGTGGGCAAGGATGCCAGCGTCTTCAGTAGCCGCTTCGGCTTTAATGCCGGCGTATTCGCCAATATTGGCTTTGCTCGGCTCTTTGCCTTTCAGCCCGAAATTATTTACTCGCAGAAGGGCGCGCATCTGGGCAACAACAGCGACGTAAGCCTGCGCCTGCACTACATCGACGTGCCGCTGGCCTTTCACGTCAACACCGACGGCTTTTTTTTCGAGGCCGGGCCACAGGTAGGCTTTCTGGTCGCCGCTAAAAGTGAAGTGGGCAATACCTCTGCTGACGCAACTAATAGCTTCAAAACCATTGATTTTGGCTACTTAGGCGGCCTGGGCTACCAGCTCAAGCACGGCCTGGGGGTAGGGCTGCGCTATAACGGCGAGTTTACTAACGTGTATAAGAATTACCTTGTTGGGCCAGTTACGGTCCAGCAGCGCACGCGCAACAGCGCCTTTCAGCTCTACGCTACGTACTCGTTCAACTAAGCGCGGCAGCTCCCTACCCCCCTCAAAAAGCCCGGCCGCTATACAACGGCCGGGCTTTTTAGCGGGGGTAGGGCGGCGCGAAACTTACCGCGCCGCCGCGTATTCTTTGTAGAATTCGGGGATGGTTTCGATGCCTTTCAGGAAGTTGAACACGCCGAAGTGTTCGTTGGGCGAGTGGATGGCGTCGCTATCCAGCCCGAAGCCGAGCAGCACCGAATCGAGGCCCAATTCGCTCTTAAACATGGCCACGATGGGGATGGAGCCGCCGCCGCGGGTGGGCACCGGTGCCTTGCCAAAGGTAGTAGTGAGGGCCTTGGCGGCGGCGCGGTAAGCGGCCGAGTCGGTGGGCGTCACCACGGGCTCGCCGCCGTGGTGGGGCCGCACCTGGACGGTGACGCCGGCCGGGGCAATGCTGGCGAAGTGCTTCTGGAAGAGCGCCGTAATCTCGTCGCTGGTCTGGTGCGGCACCAGGCGCATCGAGATTTTGGCGAACGCCTTGCCGGGAATCACCGTTTTGGCACCCTCGCCGATGTAGCCGCCCCAGATGCCGTTCACGTCGAGCGTGGGCCGGATGCTGGTGCGCTCGGGGGTAGTAAATCCTTTTTCGCCTACGGCGGCGGGCAGGCCGATGCTCTGCTTGAAGTCGGCTTCGGAAAACGGGGCCTGGGCCAGCTCGGCACGCTCGGCGGGGCTCAGCTCAGCCACGTTATCATAAAAGCCGGGGATGGTGATATGGCAGTCCGCATCGTGCAGGCTGCTAATCATATCGCAGAGCGCGTTGATGGGGTTCAACACCGCGCCGCCATAGAGGCCGGAGTGCAGGTCGCGGTTGGGGCCGGTCACTTCCACCTCGTGGTAGCTAAGGCCGCGCAGGCCCACCTCAATGCTAGGCACATCGTTGGCTAAAATACCGGTGTCGGAGATGAGAATGACATCGGCTTTAAGCTTTTCCTGGTTGGCTTTCACAAAGATGCCCAGGTTGTCGGAGCCTACTTCCTCCTCGCCCTCAAACATGAATTTGAGGTTGCAAGGAACGCCCGCGCCGCCGTCGCGCAGCATCATTTCCAGGGCCTTCACGTGCATGTACACCTGGCCTTTGTCGTCGCAGGCACCGCGGGCATAGATGTTTCCATCCTGAATGACCGGCTCGAAGGGCGGCGAATTCCATAGCTCGTAGGGGTCGGCGGGCTGCACGTCGTAGTGCCCGTATACAAGCACGGTGGGCCGGTCGGGGCCCACGAAATACTCGCCGTACACGATGGGGTTGCCGGCCGTGGAGCACAGCTCTACGTTGGCCGCGCCGGCTTCTTCGAGCCTGGCTTTCAGAAAGTCAGCGGCGCGCAGCACGTCGCCGTGAAACTTCGGGTCGGCCGATACGGACGGGATACGGAGCCAGTCCATTAGCTCTTCGAGAAAGCGATTTTGGTGCTGGGTAAGGTAAGCGGGGGTAGTCATAAGGTGGAACGGGGATAAAGGGGAGCGCAAAAGTAGGCCGCTGGTCATGAGCAAGGCATGGCTTACGCTCAACCGCCCCTTCCAAGCGACCAGCGCTTCTTTTTCCCGTGCAAATGAATCTGCCTTATGTGCTATCGTGCTGACGCGCGGCCCACGTACTCCGCCCGCAGCAGCCGATATTGCCAGAGGTCGTGGTAGCGGCCGTCGCGCTTGGTATGCTGCGCCAGCTCGCCTTCCTTCACCATCCCGTTTTTGAGCATTACGCGGCCTGAAGCAAGATTTTCGGCGAAGTGCGTGGCATAGATTTTATTCAGCCCCAGCTCCGCAAAGCCGAAGCGCAGCAGCGCGCCCAGCGCCTCGGTGGCCAGCCCCCTACCCCAGTACGGCCGGCCCAGCCAGTAGCCCGCCTCGGCCCGGTCGAAGCGCGGTTCCAGGTTGAGACCAATGCCGCCGATGAACTCGCCGGTGGCGCGCAGCTCCAGGGCAAAGGTGTAGGCCGCTTGTTGCTGAAAACTCTCCCGCGTGTGCTGTACCCACTGCCGGGCATCTTCCTCGTGGTAGGGATGCGGAATGTTGAGCGTGTTTTTGGCCACCTCGTAGTCATTAGCCAGCGTTACGATGGTCGACACGTCGGTCGGGGCGAAGGCGCGCAGCCGCAGGCGTGGGGCTTCGAGGCTGGGGAAGGGGGTAGGCGGCATGGCCGGGTTCAGCGCTTGCCCCACAGCGGCACGCGGCTCTCGGTGCCGGCACGCAGGCGGCCGATGTTGGCCCGGTGGGTGTAGATGAGCATGGCGGCCAGCAAAAAGCCGAACCACACTTGCAGCGGGTTGGCGGGCCGGAAGGGGGGTAGGAGCTGCAAGAGCGCGAAGGCCCCACCGGCCGTCATGCTGCTGAGCGACACGTAGCGCGTGGTGCCCAGCACCGCCAGAAATATCAGCAGCGCCACGCCCACCGTGGCCGGCGCGATGGCCAGCATCATCCCCAAGATAGTGGCTACCCCCTTGCCGCCCCGAAACTGCGCGAACACCGGATAAATGTGCCCCACCACCGCCAGCACCCCGCAGGCCAGGCGGTAGTAAAACAGGTTTTCGGGGGCGATAACGCCCTGGGTCAGCAACATATCAGGCAGAAAATAAGCCGCCGCGAAGCCCTTTAGCGCATCTACGAGCAGCACGAAGCTGCCGGCTTTCTTGCCCAGCACCCGGAAGGTATTGGTGGCCCCGGCGTTGCCGGAGCCGTGCTCGCGAATGTCGTTCAGGTTGAAAAACGCCCGGCCCACCCACAGCGCCGTCGGAATGGAGCCCAGCAGGTAGGCGGTGAGCAGCGCCAAAAGTATCCACAGCATGAGCGTAAAAGTAAGCCGCCCCGGATGGCTCCGGGGCGGCTTACTTTTTTACGAATCACCGAAGGGGTCTTCCTCGCCCTTCTTCTTTTTCTTCTTCGACTTCTTATCCGGGTCGGGCGCAGGCTCGGCATTGGGGTCCGCGGCCGGCTCGGTGGGCTTGGCCTTTTCCTTCTTCGCCTTTTTGGCGGGTTCGGCAGTCGGCTCAGCATTGGGGTCGGCGGCCGGGTCGGTGGGCTTGGCCTTTTCTTTCTTCGCCTTAGTAGCGGGCTCGGCGGCCGGGGCGGGGGTAGGCGCTTTTTCCTTGCCCTTCTTGGCCGGCTCCACCGGGGGCGACTCAATCACGCCGTCGCCGAAGGGGTCATTATCCTTCTTCTTTTTCTTGCGGCTCGCCTCCACCGGCGGCTCACCCAGGCCGGCGTCGGTGTTGGCGGCATCGTCGGCGGCCTCGCCGGGCTTCTTACGGCGGTTTTTCTTGGCCTCGATGGCGGCCAGGGCGGCTTCCTCGGCGGCAGCTTTCTCCTGCGCAATCTGCTCTTCGGCGGCGGCCGTGGCCTTGCGGCGGGCCAGGGCATCTTTGGCCGACTCGCCTAAATACGTCTTACGGAAGCGGGTGCGGAAGGCTTCTACCTCGTCCAAATCGCCCAGAAACACGCCGTACTCGGTGGCCGTGTTGTAGTCGTACTTGGCCTTGGAGCTGATGGTATAGTTATACTTCTCGTCCAGAGACTGCGTAACGAGCACGTTTTTATCGTAGCGGAAGTAATAGAACGCGCCCGGCGAGGGCTCCAGGTACAGCTCCACGTAGTCCTGCCCGTCCACGCGCTTGATTTCGAGCAGGCCGTTCATTAGGGCGTTGAAGGGCTGCTTGCCCACGCCGCCTACCCCCAGCGGGCCCACCGAGTACCAGGCCCGCTCCTGGGCATTCCAGCGCAGGTCGGCGCGGTTCAGCACCAGGGTGCGCAGAAATTTGGGCGAGAGCTTTTGCAGCGCGTCGGGGGCCGCACCCATCTTGTGGTCGGCAAAGTTGCGGCCGGCCGGGTTGCCGCCAATCTGCGCCACGTTGTACACGTCGTCGGGCGAGTTGCCGATGGCATCCGTGGACGACTTCGTGAGCTTGGCCAGGTTGGCGGCCAGCGTTTCCACGCTCTTGGCCGGCATAGTGGCCTCGAAAGTCAGCAGCGTACGCACCCGGTAGGCACCGGAGTCGGGCGCGGCCACGCCCACGCCGGCCCCGGCCAGGGTGAAGTTCTTGCTGGGGTTGGTGAAGGTCATGGGGCCGCGCCAGGTCAGGTGGTCGGTTGTCTCGTTGTAAGTCAGGGTCGCGCCCTCGTACTGGTTAGGGTCGGCCAGGTCCTGGCGGGCCAGCGTGTAGATGCCCGCCTTGGTGTCGTAGTGCAGCATCCCGTCTACCTTGAAAATCGGCAGGTCGGTCGGGAACGAGGGCCGGCCGAAATACAGGGGGTAGAGGCCGGGCTTATCGTCACCCCAGAACAGGCCCGCCAGCAGCGGCTCGCCGTCCTCCCCCTTGGCTTCCTTCAGGTTGATATTGATGTTCTTAGGGTTCACGGTATCGCGCATGGCTACCCACTCCGAGGCCGTCTTATTCTTGCTGAAATTCAGCCGCACGTCGCCCTCAAAGGCCAGGCCGCGCCGCTGCGAGTTCAGCGTTACCTCGCCCCGGTAGCCCAGGCGCGGGGCCAGGTTGAAGTGGTCGTCGGCCGCCACCTTGGCCCCGCCGGTCAGGCTCACGCCGGGGGGAGGCCCGGATATATCGATGGGTTTGCGGCTAGCCATCGCCAGCAGGCCGCGCTTGCGGTTGGCCGTCACCGCAGGGTGAAAGGCCGCCGAGTCGGGCCGGAAGTCGCTGAATGTGATGGAAGTAGAATCCCCGTTGGCGTACTTAAACGTGTACTTGGCCTGGCCCGTGAATTCGAGCCGCGACTTCAGCACGAGCTTGCCCAGGTAGAGCTGGTGAAACTTGGTGACCGAATCCATGAGGATGCGCGCCCGCTGAATTTCCTGAAAGCGCCCGCCCGGCAGCACCGCCAGCCGGCCCGAATCGGGCAGCACCCACGAGTCGGCGATGGCCACGTAGGGCACGCCGCGGGCTTGCAGCTTGTACTTGGCCAGGTCATACGTCGCGGCCGTGGCCTTAAACTTGAGGCCCAGCTGCTCGGGCATGGTGGAGGTAAAGTACGAGCGCGCCGAGTCGGCCCCGGCGGCCCGCAGCTGTACGCGTTTGCGCTTAAAGTCCCAGCGGCCCTCGCTCAGCGAGCTACGGAACGCACTGTACGGCAGGTCGATATCGGCCTTGCTGCCGTCCTCGCGCTTGAATTCGGCGAAGCCCTGCTTCAAATCGTAGCGAAAGCCCACGTCGCTGGCTACCAGCGCGGGCTTGCCCGCCTGCGCCGACTTAATGCTCAGTAGCGCCTTCTGGCCGGTGTAGGAGTCGCTCTTAAAAACCAGCTCCTCGGAGCGCACGTAGCTCTGCGGCCCATCCAGGCGGCCGGAGCCGCCCACCAGGGCGGGCGTCACCAGCAGCGAGCCCTTGAAGGTGTGGTCGGCGTAAAGTTTGGCCGGGGTGCCGCTGGCCGGCGTGCGCAAATGCAAGGAGTCGGTGCGCGCGCCCCAGTTGATGAGGTAGCCGGGGGGTAGGCTCACCTTGGGTGAGGTGGCGCTGGCCGCGATGGAACCGGCCTTGCCCTCGCCGGTCAGCGAGTCGTTGTACATCACGAAGCGGTCGCTTTCGAGCTTCGCCATGAGGTAGGTCACGGTGCCGTTCGACTGCAAGCCCTGCCCGTTCAGCTCCACCTTAGCCCCGCCCGAGAGGTGGCCCTTGCCGCCGTAGAGGGGGTAGCCCCCGGCCGGCACGATATGCTTAAAGCCCATCGAGCCGTCTTCCTGGGTCGTGAGGGCGGTTTTAATCGGGGGCAGCGCCGGGCTGTGAAATGTGCCGATGAAGCGCCCCGTGGAGCGCCCGGTACCCATCGAATCGAAGCTGAACGGCGGCACGTCGAAGTAGGTGGTCGAGTCGTACACGCCGCCCAGCACGTCGGGCTTGTTGAAGTACACGAAGGCACCCGAAGTGGAGGTAAACGACGGATACTTAGGCATCTTTTTGCGGCCCGAGCGGTTGGTCGGCTCATTCAGGTACAGCCGGCCGGTTTGAAATTTATTCTTGTTGGTGAGCGTGAATTTGGCCGTGAGCGCTACCCCGTCGGCGGTGGTGGAGTTGCGGGCCTTCTTGTTGTTGCGCCGCCGAATGGTAAGCGAGTCAATCTGCGGCATATCAATGTAATAGCCATCATAGTCGAAGTGAAAATCCCGGCCCTTGAAGCCGTAAATCGTCGTCTTCACCCGCCCGCCAAAGCTCAGGTCGCGGTTGCGCAGCAGCCGCACCACGCCGCTATCGGGCTGCACCACCACCGACGAAGAGTCATCGGAGAAGCTGAACTGCTTTACCCCGCGCAGCTGGAGCTGGTTGGAAGCCAAATCGAGGGTAGCGCTGCGGCCCGAGCCGGTCAGCGACTTGATATCAATGTGGTCGAAGTCCTTTTTATCGCGGGCCGCGCCCACGTAGTGCCGGCCCTTGCGCAGCAGAATTACCTCCCCGGTCTGCTGGTTGATGTCTACGTAGCCCTCGCGGGCCAGGCCCTCCGCCGCCGAGCGCAGGTTGGCTTCCGAGGTGTGGGTAGCCTCGGCCACGTCGTGCAGGTTCAGCACGCTGCCGTGGCCGTGGGTGATGCTGTAGCCCAGCAGCATTTGCAGTGGGTGCAGGCGGTTGATGGTTTTGAGCTGCTGGTAGCGGGTATCGGAAAAGAAATTCTTGCTCTCAAAATCGGCCGAAACCTGGGTCGGCGTCGTGATGATGCTGAACTCCATCTTGGGCTCACGCAGGTTCCAGACCAGCATCTGGGCCCGGATATCCACCTGGTGGTAGGAGTCGGAGTACGGCGCGTTGCGGTACAAGCCCTTCTCGTACAGCAGCTTCAGCTGCTCCTTGCCCTTCAAATATTTCAGCTCTACCCCAGGGTGGGTAATGGAGTCGCCGGTGCTGGTATACAGGGCGATGCCCGCCCGGCCGGCCGCAATCACCGAGTCGCTCAGCTCAAACTTGCGCGAGGCGGCCCGGAAGCGCAGCATTTGCTCTTGGCGCACGCTCAGGTGCGAAAACGAGCCATCGAGCGCCGCCGACAGCAATTGGCTACCCGCGATGGACACGCCGCCCCGGTACGTAATACCCGGCCCCAGGTCCTTGATGCGGGCATCATTGGTGAGCGAAATAAAGCGGGGGTAGCTGCTCTCCGTCGCGCCCGGCTTGCGGCGCACGCTCTTGTAGCTGAGCGCGCCCTTCACGGGCGCTTCGAGCAGGGCCGCGTAGGTCAGCGTCACGGGCTGGGCCGTGAATTCGGGCTTGCTCAAATCAAAGTCGAAACCCGCCAGCGCGGCCGACACGGGGTTACCCTTGATGGTCCAGTCGAGCTGCGCGCTGGTGGCTACCAGCCGGCTGCTGCCGGGGGCCACGGTGCCGCTCACGTGGTGCAATACAATAGAATCGCCCTTGGTGCTCAGCACTAGGTCGGCATCTTTCAGCTCGATAACCGGCCCGCTCACGGCGGGGGGGTAGTAGGCATCGTAGGCCGCCGCCGCCGAGGGCACGAAGGGCTGGTCGAAGTCGCTGGTGCTCACGGCGGGGGTAGCGGGCTTGGCAGCCACGGGCCGGGCGGCCGGCTTGCCGGGCCCTTTGGCCACGACCTTGGCCGGCGTTTTCTTCTTCGCGGACGCGCCCCAGCCATCATTGGCGGGGGCACCCCAGCCATCGCTGGCGGCTTTTTTCTTGGGCGCGCTGCCGATGGGCGGGCCCCAGCCATCGTCCTTGCCGGCCTTGCTACCGGTACTCCACAGGTCGGGCGCGTCCCAACCGTCGCTGGCGCGCTTCTTTTTGGCTACTGGTTTGGGCTTCGGCTTGGCGGCGGGCTTGGCCGCTTTGGCGGGGGGTAGGGCGGCCGGCTTGGCGGCCGGGGCCGGCGCGGCCGACGTATCAAACGAGGCGTTGGGGTCGGGCGCGGCGGCGGCTTTGTACGCGAACGACAGCTGCCCGCCGGTCGTCCGCAGCGTGTTGAAGCCCGAGTGGTACACGTAGCCGCCGTTTAGCACCTGCGCGGTAGCCATCAGGTACTTGTCCACGGCGGCGGCCGGGTCCTGGGCTACCGACTGCCCCAGGGTAGCCAAGTACTGGTCCATTTGCGCGTCGCTGAGGCCAGCCTTGGTTTTGCCGCCCACCAGCGCGCTAAAAAACGCCGTGAGGTGCGGAATAGGCCGCAACTTCTTATCCAGCATTTTTTGCGAGAGCGCCGCGATGGTCGTCTGCTGGCTGGCCGTGAGCTGGTTGCTGCCCCAGAGCTGCCGCAACTGGTCGCCGAGGGCCTTGGCCCCGGCATTATTTGTGGCCAGCATCATCGTTCGCACGTCGATGATGAACTGCGCCGGGTCGGGCGAGAGGTGGCCCGTGAAGCGGGCTACCGCCACCTGGGCCGGGCGCACCTCGCCAGCCACGCGCCCGGCCGGGGCAGGCGGGGCAACTGGCTTAGCGGTTTGGGCCCACAGGGGGGGTAGGGATAGCGATAAACAGGAAAAAATAATAAATAGACGCTTCATAAAAATAGGACTAAAACCAGATTAATCTGGCGAAAAAGCCCCAGCAATACCGAAGCGGCCTACAATTTCGTGAAAATTACTGAAACCCAGCTACGCAGGGTCCGGTGGCGGTTATAAACCAGCCCTAAACGCGTGGCTTCGACAGTTATTTTAGGTAAATCTTCCTCGTAAAACCCACTGAATAAAATTGGGTTCCCGCTAGGTAGCAGCCGCACGTAGGCGGCCATATCTTCCAGCAAAACGTTGCGGTTGATGTTAGCCAAAATAATATCGAAGGGCACCTCGTCGGCCAGCAATTCGGCCCCGCCGAGGCGGCACTCGATGGTGCGGCAATGGTTTTCCTGGGCGTTATCGCGGGCGTTTTCCACGGTCCAGGGCTCCACATCGATGGCCAGCACCTGGCGCGCCCCCAGTTTTTCGGCCATAATGGCCAGGATGCCCGTGCCGCAGCCCATGTCCAGCACGCGCTTACCCTGGTGGTCCAGGTCGAGCTGATTCTCAATCATGAGGGCCGTGGTTTCGTGGTGGCCGGTGCCGAACGACATGCGCGGCATTATCTCCATATCGTACTCCACGCCGGCCGGCCGGGGGTGAAACGGGGCGCGCACCGATACGCGCCCGGCGATAACGAGGGGCTGAAAGTTTTTTTCCCACTCGGCATTCCAGTTCTGCCGGGTTATCACGCGGTCCGAAAACTCCAGCTCACCGATGCCTTGGTAGCGGCTCATAATCTCGGCCACCGCGTCGCGGTCAAACGCTTCTTCGGTGGTGTAGGCGCAGAAGCCGGCGTCGTTGTCCTCGAAGGTGTCGAAGCCGACTTCGCCCAGCTCGGCCACCAGGATGTCGGCCAGCTCGGGCGGGGCCTGCACGGTCAGTTCAATAAAATCCATTGTAATGCGGGGGGTAGGGCGAGCGATAAAAAAGCAGAATGCCCCCAAAGTTCGCCGATAACCGGCCGCCAGGCCGGGCCGGGCCACTACATTCTCTTACCCAAAGCCTGCTACCCGTGCGCTAACCCCTTTATTTGCAAGCGAAAACTCCCCTCACTGTTCTTCTTTTCTCATGATGACATCTCGCCTACCCCTTCTGGCCGCGCTGCTACTAGCCGGCGGCCTCAGCGCCTGCGGCAATAAGGACAAAGCCGCCGAGCAAACCACGGCTGCCACCCTGCCCACCGCCGGTAGCGGCACCCCTACCCCCGTGCCCGCCGCCGGGGTAGCCGCCACCACGCCGGCCGCCACTCCGGCCACCGACGCAACGTTTGACCTGAGTTCGGTGCCGGTTTCGACGGCCAATATGGGCAGCTTTCCCTACCTCGCCAAGCTGCCCGGCTACCACCTGAACGTGCCCTCCGACAGCACGGACTATGAGTTTGACCGTCTCTACGTGTATGATGGCAAGCAGATGCTCCCCGTGGAGGGACACGTGCTACGGCGCCAATATGTGTCGATTAATCAGCAGAAGGAAACCTCGGAGCTCATGATGGAGCGCAACTACGAAAACCTGGTGAAAACCTTGGGCGGAGTCAAGGTATGGTCGGGCGAAATTCCCGGTGAAGCGCGGGATAAGGTCGGCGACGACTACAGTAAGTATCACGGCCTGGATGCCGGCAAGTCGGCGGACACCTACCTCATCCGGCAAAAAGACAAGGAAGTATGGGTGCAGCTAGTACCCGACCACTATAGCTATACGCTCAACGTGGTGGAGCGGGCCGCTATGCCTCAGAAGCTAACGGTGACGCCCGCCGCCGAGCTAAAAAAAAACTAGCGACGGAGGGCCACGTGGCCCTTTATCTGAATTTCGATCCGGATAAAGCCACCCTGCGGCCCGATGCCCAACCCGTGCTGGCCGAGGTGCTGACGCTGCTTCAGCAAAGCCCCGGCCTGCGCCTGGCCGTGCAGGGCCATACCGACAACACGAGCACGCCCGCCCACAACCAGCAGCTGAGCGAGGACCGTGCCCGCGCCGTGGTGGCCGCCCTCACGACCCAGGGCACCGCCCCCAGCCGCCTGAGCGCCAGCGGCTTCGGCCAAACCCGGCCGCTGGCCGACAATGATACCGAAGCCGGCCGCGCCCAAAACCGCCGCGTGGAACTGGTGCGGCAGTGAGGAAAATTGAGAATTAAAAATGATAAATTAAAAATGAGGTTAGTGACTCCTTCATTTTTAATTTATCATTTTTAATTCTCAATTCTCCCTGCGCCCTACTGCCTACAGCCCGCGAACGAGCGCACGGTAGTGTAGTGAATGGCGAAGTCGGCGCGGCTGCGGTCGGTGGTGACGTAGAGCACATAGTCGGCAAACTCGCGGTTCTCGGACGGACACCAGAGGCCGGCTTTGTCGGCGAAAAGCTTGTTGGTTTCGTTGAATATCAGCACGTCAGCAAAGGCTTTTTCGGGCTCGATGTAGACCACGGCAAAGCAGGCGTTGGCCCGGTGCGGGTCGTACTCCAGGTACACGGAGCCAAAAATCTTGCAGGGCTCCACGGTACCCAGCGGGTGCGGGGCCGCCCCTACCCCCCGCGCGGCGGGCGGAGCTAGCAAAAGCACTAGCGAAAGCAGGAAGGAAAGCATGGCCGCTCGGGAGTTGAAGGTGAGGAAAGATGCTCGGAAGCAGATGGCGCAGCCAACAAAAATGCTGCCTGAATTGCGGCCGCCCTACCCCAACAACTGGGTTAGAACGACTTACTGATATCTACAAAATCGCGCGCCTTGAGCGACGCGCCGCCGATGAGGCCGCCGTCTACGTCGGGCTGGGAGAAGAGCTCGCGGGCGTTCTGGGCGTTGCACGAGCCGCCGTATAAAATCGTGGTGTTGGCCGCGATGCCCGCGTCGTAGGCCGCCGCCACCTGCTGCCGGATGAAGGCGTGCACCTCCTGCGCCTGCGCGCTGCTGGCTGTGCGCCCCGTGCCAATGGCCCAGATGGGCTCGTAGGCAATCACGACCTGCTCCATCTCGGCGTCGCTCAGTCCAAACAAGCCTTCGGCCAGCTGCTGCCCGATGAAGTCGAAGGTTTCGTCGGCTTCGCGGGTTGCCAGGCTTTCGCCCACGCAAAAAATCACCTGGAGGCCGGCCGCCAGCGCGGTTTTGAGCTTTTGCGCCAGTAGCGCATTGTCTTCGCGGAAGTGCTGGCGGCGCTCCGAGTGGCCCAGAATCACGTACTGGCAGCCTACCGAGTGCAGTTGCTTGGCCGAGACTTCGCCGGTGTAGGCCCCGCTTTCCATCTGGTGGAAGTTCTGCGCGCCCAGGGCCGGGCCGCTTTGACCCAGCACCTCGCCCACGGCCAGCAGCAGCGGAAAGGGCGGGCAAAGTACGAGCTGGGGCCGGGCACCGGGCAGCTCATCGGCCAGCAGCCGCACGATGTCAGTGGTCAGGGCCCGCGCTTCGGGCAGGGTGAGGTTCATTTTCCAGTTGCCGGCAACAAAATTCTGGCGCATCGGGGTAGGGCTAAAGCGAGAAAGGCGGCCCACCGCGGGCCGCCGCAAAAGTAACGCTACCCGCCCCTACCCCCTCCTACCCGGCCAAGGCCGCCGCATCTGGCTGCGCCACCGGCGGCCGCTGACGGGGCCAGCCGGCCAGCACCGCGCCCACCAGCAGGGCCACGGCTGCCCCTAATGCCGTGCGGGCCAGGTCGGGCGCGGCCGTTTGTTGGGCTACCCAGGTGCCCACCAGGCCCCAGGCAATGGGCAGGGGTAGGAGCGCATCGCGGAAGTGCCAGGCCAGCGCCACGCCCAGCCCGGCCGCCACTATGAGGAGCGCGTAGCAACCCAGCAGGCTGCTTTGGGTTGACCACTGCCAGCCGTGCGCGCCGAAACCATCGCGCAGGCCGAAGATGAAATTGAGTACCGCCGCCAGCGTTATCCAGCCCAGGTACAGGCTCAGAAACCACACTGGCCAGGCGGGCGCGTACAGCAGCCGCACCAGCCGGCGCGCCCGCCCGTAAGCCTGGGCCAGCAGCAGCAAAATAAACAGCATCACGGTGAGGCTGAGGCCGATGAGACCGTAGCTAAACACCAGCGTCCAGGCGGTGGTCATCAGCACGGCGCACGTCAGCAGGCTGTTGAGTTGCGTGGGGAGGGCCGCGCCGCGCTGCGCGGGCAGCCATTGCCAGACGGCATACCCCACGAGCCCCGTGAAAATGATGCCCCAGATGCTAAAGGCATAACCCGCCGGCGTGAGCAGGGTAGGGTGCCGCGCCGACATGGCTCCGTTGGAGAGCGCGCCGGCCGGCGGGTGGGCGTTGTAAACGTAGTTGACGTAGAGACAGGCCACTACCGCCACGGGCAGCAGCCAGCGCCAGAAGCGGCCAGCCGGAGTTTCGAGGTTTTCCATGAAGTAGCATACGCTTTAGCGTGTGCGGGGTAGCATCCGGGCCGGAAGTTACCGGCTTATTCAAATGCCAACTCGCACACGCTGAAACGTATGCTATACGAATAGCCCCTCGACCGACAAATACCGCTCACCGGTATCGTAGCAGAAAGTGAGCACCTTGCCGCCCTGGGGCACCTCGGCCAGCTTTTTGGCCACGGCGGCCAGCGACGCGCCCGATGAGATACCGCACAAAATACCTTCTTCCTTGGCTGCCCGGCGCGTCATCTCAAAGGCTTCGTCGCGGGTTACCTGAATGGTGCCGTCGAGCAAATCGACGTGTAGATTCTCCGGGATGAAGCCCGCGCCAATGCCTTGCAGCGGGTGCGGCCCCGGCGCGCCGCCACTGATAACGGGCGAAGCTTCCGGCTCCACGGCGTAGGTTTTCATCTTCGGAAAAAGCGGCTTCAGCACCTGCGTGACGCCCGTGATGTGGCCGCCCGTGCCCACCCCCGTGATGTGCATGTCGAAGCCGCCCTCCGGCGCATCGGCCAAAATTTCCTGCGCCGTGGTATCGATGTGCGCCTGAATATTGGCGGGGTTGGAGAACTGCATGGGCATCCAGGCTCCCGGCGTGTTGTCCACCATTTCCTGGGCCTTGGCGATGGCTCCTTTCATGCCGCCCTCGCGGGGAGTCAGCTCCAGGCTGGCCCCATAAGCCTGCATCAGGCGGCGGCGCTCGATGCTCATGCTCTCGGGCATCACCAGCGTGAGGCGGTAGCCCTTCACGGCGGCCACCAGCGCCAGCCCTACCCCCGTGTTGCCCGAGGTAGGCTCGATAATGTGGCTGTCCTTGGTCAGAATTCCGTCTTTTTCGGCCTGCTCAATCATGCGGAGCGCAATGCGGTCCTTGATGGAGCCGCCCGGATTCTGGCGCTCCAGCTTCATCCACACCTCCACGTCGGGGCGCTCGGCGGCGAATAATTTAGTGAGTTTAACCAGCGGCGTGTGGCCGATAACGTCGAGAATGGAATTGGCTTTCATGGGTAAAATTAGATGGGTGGACTGTTGGACTATTAGCTGGGTGAATTGCTCGTTAAAACCAACTTGACAAGCTACCCAGCCGTTAAACCATTTTTAAATGGAGAACATCAGCTCGCCGGCGGGGTCATCCTGGCGGGCCATGCGGAGCTGGGCGCGGTGATACACCCGCGAGTGCGAGGGTACGCTCTCGGTCAGCCACACGTTGCCGCCGATAACGCTGTGCGGGCCGATAACGGTGCTACCCCCCAGAATGGTCGCGTTGGCATAAACCACCACGTGGTCCTCGATGGTGGGGTGGCGCTTGAGGCCCTGCAACGCTTTCGTCACGCTGAGCGCGCCGAGCGTAACGCCCTGGTAGAGCTGCACATGCGCCCCAATTACGGCCGTTTCGCCGATAACGATGCCCGTGCCGTGGTCGATGCAAAACGCCGGCCCAATGCGCGCCCCCGGATGAATGTCAACGCCCGTGCGCTGGTGGGCATACTCGCTCAGCAGGCGGGGTAGGCGCGGCACGTCGCGCTGGTGCAGGGCGTGGGCCAGCCGGTGCAGGGCCGTGGCGTAGAAGCCGGGATAAGTACTCAGAATCTCGGCCAAATCCTGGGCGGCGGGGTCGGCGGCCAGCGTGGCCTGGGCGTCGAGCAGTAGGGCGGCGCGCAGCGCGGGCAAGCCGCCAAACAGGCCAGCGGCCAACGGCGCGGGCGGGGTAGGCAGGCCAGGTACCTCGCTTAGCAGGGCAGCCAGCTCGACTTGCAAGTGGTAGAGAGTAGCGGCTACGGCATCGGTGCCGGCCAGCGGCCGGGCGGCGCGCTCCGGGAAGAGCACCGCCAGCACCTGCTCGGCTAGCGCGCAGAACGCCGGCCCCGGTAAGGCGGTGGGCACGGCCGCGTGCGCCCGCGCCAATTGCTCAGCAAACGTTTCGAGGGCGATAGCAGACACGGCAGAATCATGGGGGTAGGCGGAAAAATAAGCGCGCCGCGCCGGAGGGCACGAGCGGCTTGGGTCTCTTAACCCGACGAGCTTACCGAAGGTTTTGGGCTGGCCGCGACACAACCGCCGGCCCGGCCCCGCCGTTTAGCCAAGCCGGGAGCCGGCCGCTGGCCTATCCTTACTTTTTGCCGATGCGGAATACCCGCGCCGTTTTTACATTTTCCTAACTATGTCTACTCCCAACATCAACGCCAATACCGCCACCCCCGATGCCGATGGGGCCAAGCACCTTGCCGCCGGCCAACATGTCTCGCTCCGCCTCTGGGAAAACGAGCAGCCCGGCGAGTCCAAGCCCCTCAGCAGCCGCCCCTATGAAACGGTCGGTTACGTGCTAAAAGGCCGCGCCGAGCTGCATCTCGAAGGCAAAGTAACCCCGCTGGAGCCCGGCGCATCCTACCTCGTGCCCCAGGGAGCCTCGCACACCTATAAAATCCTGGAAGCTTTCACGGCCATCGAGGCAACATCGCCTCCTCAGTAAATGAGTAGGTAAGTAAGCAGATGAGAGCCGTTTTGTCATTGCGAGCGCAACGCGGCAATGACAAAACGGCTCTCATCTGCTTACTTACCGCTAAAGAACTCCACGGCCCGGCGCTCGGAATAATACGAGCCAGCCGGGCCGTTATCGTTGAAGCCCACGTGGCCGCCCGCAGCAGGCGTTTCGAGGTAGAAGCACGGGTTGGCGCGGGCCGCCTCGCGGGGGTAGCAACTGGGGGGTAGGAAGGGGTCATTCAGGGCGTTAACCAGCAGCGTGGGCACCCGAATACCCGCCAGATAGCGCCCCGAAGCCGCCCGCTCGTAGTAGTCATCAGCCGAGACAAAGCCGTGCAGCGGAGCCGTGTAGCGCGCGTCGAACTGCGGGAAGTCGCGCAACTCGTCAAGGGCAGTCAGGTCGAGCTGGCCGGGCAGGTATGCGGCTTTAGCCCGCATTTTCTCGCGCAGTGAGTGCATGAAGCGCCGCAAATACACTTTATTCTGCCAGCGACTGATGTGCAGTGAGCTGGCCTTGAGGTCGGTTGGTACCGAGAATACAGCCGCTCGCCGCACCTGCGGCGGCACCCGCGCCGGGTCTTCGCCCAAGTATTTCAGCGTCACGTTGCCGCCCGCTGAAAAACCGGTCAGGTAAATTTCCGGGTAGTCTTTCTCATTGATAGTATGACTGATAACAGTGGCTAGGTCGTCGGTATCGCCGAGGTGGTAGGCGCGCAGCAGGCGGTTGGTTTCGCCGCCGCAGCCGCGGTAGTTCCAGGCCAGCGCGTCGAAGCCCGCCTGGTTGAGCGCGCGCACCATGCCGCGCACGTAAGGCCGCTCGCTGCTGCCTTCCAGCCCGTGCGAAACAATGCCTAGCCGCCCGCCCGGCGCAGGCCCGGCCCACGACCAGTCGAGGTCCAGAAAATCGCCGTCGGACAGCTCTAGGCGCTCGCGCCGGTAGCGCACCTCCGGCACCCGGCGTAGCACGCTGGCCGCGATGGTTTGCAGGTGGCCGTTGGCTAGCCAAGCCGCCGGGTGGTAACCAAGAGAAGGTAGCAAAGGCATATAATTTTAACGATTAAGGGCTACTGATTGGTAAGTAATGGTTTGATAGGCAGCGCAGGATTTACCGTGAGTCACTGCGGTGTCGTGGCAAACTTTGGCGGAAAAATACTGGGACATCTGCACATTGAGCCAAAATTTTATAGCGCCAGTGCTGGTAAATGTGAGAATATTTTCCTACCTTTGCCCTCCCAAAGCGAAAACCCACGGCCCATCGGTCGTTCCAGTTATAGAATCTTTTTTGTCATGGCAAATCACAAGTCGGCTATTAAGCGCATCCGTAGCAACGAAGCGAAGCGCGTACTAAACCGCTACCAACACAAGTCTACCCGCACGGCCATCAAGAAGCTGCGTGGCACCACCGATAAAACGGCCGCGCAGGAGCTACTCCGCAAAGTGTCGTCGATGCTGGACCGCTTGGCCAAGAAGAACATCATCCACAAAAACAAAGCTGCCAATAACAAAAGCAAGCTGACAAAACTCGTCAACGCGCTTTAGCGCGAGACGAGTTCTAGCGGGGCCGGACTCTGCCGCCCCACCGTTCGGTCCCGCGCTTCTTACCAAAAAGCCCTGCCCTCCCCGGCAGGGCTTTTTGCGTGAAGGTTGAATTAAGAATATTCTTCGGTATTTTGCCTGCGCTATTCACCTCTTAATTGATAAGCGCGATGCGGCACGGCTACCTGCTACTTCTCTTACTACTGAGCCAACTGGGTGGCTTTCGAGCGTACGGCCAAGCCCCGACGTGGCGGCCGTTTCGGCCGGGCTTCGTTTATAGCTTCGCGGCCAGCGACCCTACCCCCTCTACGGCGGTGCACACGCTGCGCGTCGATTCGGCCTACGTCACCCCGGCCGGCGACTCGGTGTATGCCTTCAACCGACTGCTGCGGCCCGTGCCAGGCAGCACCTACCCCCTCCGCAAGAGCCGCAACAACCTACTGGGCGCGCGCCTGCGCTGGCACCCCGGCACCGCCGACTACTACCTCGAAGCCGATGCTGAGCCAGCGCTGGGTGGGCCGGCCGCACCGGTAGCGCTGCTACTGCGGCCCCGCGCCGCCGTGGGCAGCACCTGGGCCGCCAGCACGCAGCCGGCCCTCACGGCCACGCTCACGAGCCGGGTGGCGGACCCGGCCGGCGCTACCCCCGATTCGGTAGCCACCATCACGCTCAGCAACGGGCAGGTGCTACGGCTGAGCCGATTGCACGGCCTGCTGCAAGGGCCGCCGTGGCTGGCGCTGCCGGCCAGCGGCCCCCTACCCCCCGCCTGGCAGCAATACGGCCCGCCGCAACCGGGCCTGGGTCCTTATGACCCGCGCGTGCTGTTCGCGCTGAGCGCGGGCGATGAGGTAGGCTACGAGTTGTCGCCTCCCGTATTCGCGGCGCTGCAATGCCAGCACGGCTACCGGCTGCGGCGCATTCTCAGCCGCCAACAAACGACTGATAGTCTGATTTTTACTCACAGTGAGCAGGACCGCGTGACGAATACCCTCGCGCCTAGCTGCATCGGCCCGCTGGTTACGACGCTTAGCCCGGTGAAGCAGGGGCGCTGGGCCTTTTCACTGCGCACGGGCGCTTCGCCGCAGTGGCCGTTCTTGGGACTCCTCGCGGGCGAATACCGACCAGATACCGCTCCTACTTCAGGCACCTTGCTGATGGGCCGGGGCTACGCCTTGCAAACCGGCCCTAGCTCGTGCCTGGCCGAACCTGAGATGCTACCTTTCCTGAAAGTCTACGCCTCTAACGCCGACGCGAGCCAATACCTGCCGGGGCTTGATTTTCTGGCAGTAGGCCAAACCTTCGGGCCGACGCTGGGGGTAGGGCCCACTTACTTTATTGATTATTACGAAAATGTGTTGGCTTACTACCGCCGGGGTGCGGTAAGCTGCGGCCAGCCAGCCGACTACGCCAGCCTGCTGCCAACCCGCGCCGCACTGGCCGCCGCGGCGGCCACCCTCGCGCCCAATCCGGCCGCGGAGGCGGCTATCCTCACGCTGGCCGCGCCCGCGCCGGCGGGCACCACGCTGACCCTCACCGATGCGCTGGGCCGCCGCGTATGGAGCGTGCCGGTATCGGCCGGCCAAACGGCCCTACCCCTCCCCGTAGCTACCATCCCCGCCGGCCTCTACCTCGTGCAGCTATTCATACCTAATATGCTGCCCTTAACCTGGAAACTAGACCATTGATTAGCACGAATTTCACAGATTTCACAGATTTTGTGGACGATTCGCAACAACTAAAAGGCCGCCCACTTGGGCGGCCTTTTTTGCTTAATGAACTATCTGTGGCTAAGCGAAAGAGCCATTGCGAATCGTTCACAAAATCCGTAAAATCTGCTAAAATTCGTGCTAATTAGTGGTCTAAGCGACGGTTACTTTCACCATGTTGGCGCGGCCGCGCTCAGTGATGGGCATGGTGCCGGTAGTCACGAATACGTCGCCTTCCTTGAGGTGCCCGGTGGTTACGAGCACGTGGCGGATATCCACGATGGTAGCGTCGGTGCTGTTGAAGCGGTCGTAGTAGAAGCCGCGCACGCCCCACACCAAGCTAAGCACGGTGAGTAGCGGCCGGTTGTCGGTGAAGATAAAAATAGCGGCTTTGGGACGGTATTTGGACAGCTCGAAGGCCGTGTAGCCTTCGTGCGTGAGGCCGGCCAGGGCCTTAGCCCCCGTGTTTTTGGCCAGGTGGCACGCAGCCGACAAGATGCTATCGACGATAAACGTGGGGGCGGTAGCGTCTACCGGCCACCACTTATTGAACAGCTTGGGGCTGCGGCTTTCCACGCTCACGATGGTGGCCACCATCGAGCGGATAACTTCGGCGGGGTAGGCCCCCACGGCGGTTTCGGCCGAGAGCATCACCGCGTCGGTACCGTCAATTACGGCATTGGCTACATCGCTGGTTTCGGCGCGGGTCGGGCGCGGGGCCGTTATCATGCTCTCCATCATCTGGGTGGCCACGATAACGGGCTTACCGGCCTTGTTGCACTTCTCGATAATCATTTTCTGCGCCATCGGCACCTCCTCCATCTTCACCTCCACGCCGAGGTCGCCGCGGGCCACCATCACGGCATCGGTGATGGCGATAATCTCGTCAATATTGCGCAGGCCGTCGGGCGTTTCAATCTTGGCGATAACGCGGGTGGTTTTGCCCGCCTCGGCAATCAGTTTCTTGATAAAGCGAATGTCGTCGGCCTTGCGGGCGAAGCTCAGTGCCACCCAGTCCACGTCGTTAGCCAAGCCAAAGTGCAGGTCCTCAATGTCCTTCTCCGTCATGCTGGGGGCCGAAACATCCGAGTCAGGCAGGTTGATGCCTTTGCGGGGTTTCACCGTGCCGCCGTATATCACCTCCACGTCCACTTCGTGGTCGCGGTCGGTGGCCAGCACTTTCAACTCAATCTTGCCGTCGTCAATCAGAATCTGGTCGCCGGGCTTCACGTCGCGGGCCAGGCCCATATAAATCGTGCTCAGGCGGGTAGCGGTGCTGGTTTCCTTCTCGCCGCACACCAGCTTGATTTTATCGCCGCGCTTGATTTCGACGCTGCCGCCCTCTACCTCACCCAGCCGGATTTTTGGTCCCTGCAAATCTTGCAGCAGGCCCACGTTGGTGCGCAGGTCCTTATTCAGGCGGCGCACGGTGTTAATAACGGACAGGTGCTCGTCGTGCGCGCCGTGCGAGAAGTTGAGCCGAAATACGTCTACCCCCTCACGGATGAGCATCCCCAGGCGCTCGTAGGTATTGGAGGCGGGCCCAACCGTGGCCACGATTTTAGTCTTGTTGAAGGAGACGGTGGATGGTTCCATTTTAGTAGCTGATGGCTAATACCGAGTGGCTAGTAGCTTTTTTCTGAATAAAGTGAGGTAGAACGTCTAGGGCGGGTGGGCAGGAGGGCGCGCGGGTCAAAAAATCAGGTTCTCTTTGTATTTCAGTTCGTAGGGGTCCAGCTCGCTGGCGTACTGCACCACCGGTAGGGCCGTGAGGCGGTCGAGCAGCTCGGTGCCAGCTAGCTCGTCGGCCCCACCACACACTTGCAGCAAGTAGTCGTACTCCCGAATATCGGGGGCCAGATACGGCTTGGCCAGCACCGAAGGCAAGGCCGCCCGGTTGCGCAGCAGCCGCAAGGTAAGGACATCCGTGCCGTAGAGGTAATAGCTGAAGGCTAGCGCGCCCTGCTGCACTAAGTTCAGCACATAGTCGGGCTGGCGCAGCAGGCGCAGGCGCAGGCCGCGGTTGAGGCTCCAGGCCAGCGTGTAATCGCGGGTGCCGGAAACCAGGCCGTATAATGCGAAGTCGCAGTCGTACTCGGCCTCTAGCGTTAGGGTTTTCATGAGTCAGCGGCGAAGTGCAAAGCTACTGCTTTCGGCCGGGCACATGGGACGCGCCGAGGGGGGTAGGCCAAAATATTGTACGCCCTCGCTGAAGGCAATTCGCTGGGCAGTTGGAAAAAGTAACGTTACTTTGCAGGCAAGTTTCCCCTTAACCACGACTGCAATGTCTGAAATCGCCGAAAAAGTAAAAGCCATCATTATCGATAAGCTGGGTGTTGAAGCCTCGGAAGTAACCCCGGAAGCCAGCTTCACCAACGACCTGGGTGCCGATTCACTCGACACCGTGGAGCTGATTATGGAATTCGAGAAAGAATTCAACGTCAGCATCCCCGACGACCAGGCCGAGAACATCCAGACCGTGGGCCAGGCGGTGAGCTACCTCGAAGAACACGCCAAATAGACCGCAGATTCAAACGGATTAAACTGATTAAACGGATACGCCGCTCCGCGGCTAACTGTTTTTTGGAGGCAGGCGTTTGAATTTCTGAGTTTGTGTTTGTGAACCGGCCGGCTAGCTGCCGGCCGGTTTTGGCATTTTGGGCCAGCCGCAGGCTGCCCAACTGCTCGTCCGCCCGCTTAGCTAGTCAGCCGCGGAGCGGCGTATCCGTTTTATTCGTTTAACCAGTTTGAATCTGCGATGAATGTTCGCCGCGTTGTCGTAACCGGCCTGGGGGCCATTACCCCGCTGGGCAGTACCGCCCCCACCTACTGGGAGGGGCTCAAAAACGGCGTGAGTGGGGCCGCGCCCATCACCCGCTTCGATGCGGCTAAGTTTAAAACCCGCTTCGCCTGCGAGGTTAAAGACTACAACCCGGACGCCTACTTCGACCGCAAGGAAGGCCGTAAGATGGACCTATTCACGCAGTTCGCCGTCATTGCTGCCGACGAGGCCATCGCCGACGCGGGCCTACTGACGGGCGGGGTAGATAAGGACCGCGTGGGCGTTATCTGGGGCTCGGGCATTGGGGGGCTGAAGTCGTTGCAGGAAGAATGCTTCCAGTTTGAGCGCGGCGATGGCACGCCCCGCTACTCGCCCTTCTTCATCCCACGCATGATTGCCGACTCGTCGTCGGGCAATATTTCCATTAAGAACGGCTTTCGCGGCCCCAATTTCGTCACCACCTCGGCCTGCGCCTCGTCTAATGACGCGCTCATTGCCGCCTTCAATAATATCCGCCTTGGGCTGGCCGATGCCATTGTCACCGGCGGCTCGGAGGCGGCCATCACCGAATCGGGGGTAGGCGGCTTCAACGCGCTCAAGGCCATGAGTGAGCGCAACGACGACCCGGCCACCGCCTCGCGGCCCTACGACAAGGACCGCGATGGCTTCGTGCTGGGCGAAGGCGCGGGCGCGCTGGTACTCGAAGAATACGAGCACGCCAAAGCCCGCGGGGTAAAAATCTACTGCGAGGTTATCGGCGGCGGCATGTCGTCGGATGCCTACCACATCACGGCTCCCGACCCCAGCGGCTCGGGCGTGGTGCTGGTGATGCGCAACGCCCTGCGCGATGCTGGCATTCAGCCCGAGGACGTGGACTACATCAACACCCACGGCACGAGCACGCCGCTCGGCGACGGGGCCGAGATTAAGGCCATCGAAACCGTATTCGGCGAGCACGCCACCAAGCTCAATATTTCCTCTACCAAGAGCATGACCGGCCATCTACTGGGCGGCGCGGGCGGCATTGAGGCAGTGGCGAGTATTCTGGCCATGCAGTACGGCCTAGTGCCGCCCACCATCAACTTGCACACGCCCGACCCGGAAATCAATCAGGCCCTGAATTTTACGCCCAATGTGGCGCAGAAACGCAACGTGCGGGTAGCCATGAGCAATACGTTTGGCTTCGGCGGGCACAATACGTCGGTTATTTTTCGTAAGCTGAGCGAGTAGTAAAGCCAGATGAGCATGACGTTCTTTTTTACTCTATTAAGAAGCTAATTGCCAACGGTTATTTTCTAATGCCCCTACCCCTCTTTGGCTTGTTCAGGCGGCTGCTGGGCAGCGACAAGCAGTTTCGGCAGGCCGTGGCTATCGTCATCGGCCAAAACCCGGATAATACCCGGCTCTACCAGTTGGCGTTCACGCACTCGTCGGTGGTGCGGGCCGAGCCGGGGGCGGGCCGCCACCAAAGCAACGAGCGGCTGGAATTTCTGGGCGATGCCGTGCTGGGCACGGTGGTAGCCGAGTATTTATTTAAAAAATTTCCTCACGAGCAGGAGGGTTTCCTGACCGAGACGCGCTCGCGCATCGTCAACCGCGAAAGCCTGAACGCCATCGCCCTCAAAATGGGCCTCGACAAGCTGGTGCAGCTCGATTCGGCGCAGAGCCGGGTGGCCCGCTCACGCTCCGTGAATGGCAACGCGCTGGAGGCGCTGGTGGGCGCGGTGTACCTGGATTTGGGCTACAAGGCCGCCCGCAAGTTTGTGCTCAAGGGCTTGATAAAGCCCTTCGTGGACGTTAATAAACTAACTACCACGACTTCCAACTATAAAAGCAAGCTCATTGAGTGGGCGCAGCGGCGGGGTAAGGAGGTGCGCTACGAAATCAGCGGCGAGCCCCGGCCGGGCGGCGTCATGGAGTTTACGGCTACCGTGCTGCTGGGCGATGAGGTAGTGGCCACTGGCATGGGCCTCAATAAAAAGCAGGCCGAACAGCTGGCCGCCGAGCGGGCCTTAGTTGCGCTGGGGGCGTGAACTGACAAAGGGGCGGCTGTTATTGCGAGCAAAGCGAAGCAATCGCATCAGAACGAAACCCGCGCCGATTGTTCTACTATCGTTCTGGTGCGATTGCTTCGCTTTGCTCGCAATGACGGACGAAAAATGATTTAGGTCCCTACCCCTCTTTACCCATGCGTATCGCCGGAGCCGCTCTCAACCAGATTCCTTTCGATTGGGCGCATAATATTCAGAATATCAGCACCGCCATTGAGCAGGCCAAAAGCGAGGGGGTAGGGCTGCTGTGCTTGCCCGAGCTGTGCCTGACGGGCTACAACTGCGAGGATTTATTTCTGAGCGACTGGCTGCCGGCCTCGGCGCTGGCGCATTTGCAAAAAATCCGGCCGCTGACGGAGGGTATTTGCGTGGTGGTGGGGCTGCCGGTGCGGCTGGCGCACCGCACGTATAACACGGCCGCCGTGCTGCGCGACGGGCAGATTCTAGGCTTCGCAGCCAAGCAGTTTCTGGCCAATGACGGGGTGCATTACGAAACGCGCTTTTTTGCGCCGTGGCCGGCAGGCGAGACGACGACGGTAACGTTGGAGGGCGAAAGCTGGCCGCTGGGCGACCTCACGTTTGAGCATTTGGGCGTGCGGTTTGGGTTTGAAATCTGCGAGGATGCCTGGCGGGCGGACGACGTGCGGCCCGCCTGCCGCCTGGCGGGCAAGGTCGATTTGATTATTAATCCCTCGGCCAGTCACTTTGCGATGAGCAAAACGGATTTGCGCTATAAGCTGGTGCTTAACGCTTCGCGTAAGTTTGCCTGCACCTACCTCTACGCCAATTTGCTAGGAAACGAGGCGGGCCGCATTATTTATGACGGCGAGATTCTGATTGCCCGCAACGGCCATTTGCTCAAGCGCAACCAGCTCTTGAGCTTCAAGGCCGTGGACCTAGAGTGGGCCGATGTGGATTTTGCTACCCCCCTCGCAGTGGCCGATGTCATCGTACCGCTGCCCGAGCCCGACGAGTACCGCGAGCTGAACCAGGCCATGAGCCTGGGTTTGTTCGATTACCTGCGCAAGGCGCGCAGCCGCGGCTTCGTGCTGAGTTTGAGCGGCGGGGCAGATTCGTGCTTCTGCGCCGTGGGCGTGGCCGAAATGGTGCGCCTGGGCGTGGAAGAGCTGGGCGTGGAAGAATTTAAGCGCCGTAGCGGGGCCTTCGACGAGGCCAAAAAAGACGTGGTGCAGACCGGCGCGGGCGGCCCGGCGGAGCAAGTGGTAGTGGAGCCAGTGGCCCCTACCCCCTCCCTTACGGCCAATCAGGAGTTGGTCAACCACCTGCTGACCTGCGCCTACCAGGGCACGGTCAATTCCTCCGACGATACGTTTAATTCGGCTAAAGAATTAGCGGAAAGCATTGGGGCGCGGTTTTTTGACTGGACGATTGACGACGAGGTGCGCGGCTACGTGGGCAAGATTGAGGGCGCGCTGGGCCGCGAATTGACTTGGCAAACCGACGACCTGGCGCTGCAAAATATTCAGGCGCGGGTACGCGCGCCCGGCATCTGGCTGCTGGCCAACGTACAGAACTGCCTGCTGCTCACCACGAGTAACCGCTCGGAGGCCAGCGTGGGCTACTGCACGATGGACGGCGACACGGCGGGCAGCATCTCGCCCATTGCGGGCGTGGATAAGTACTTCGTGAAGAAGTGGTTGTGCTGGGCCGAAACCGAGCTGGGCTACGCCGCCCTGCGCCACGTGAATGCCCTGCAACCCACCGCCGAGCTGCGCCCGCTGGCCGATAACCAGACCGACGAGCGCGACCTCATGCCCTACCCCCTGCTTAACCGCATTGAGCGCCTAGCCTTCTACGACCGCCTGGCCCCCGCCGCCGTGCTGGCCCAGCTCGTGGCCGAAGACCCCCACGCCGACCCCGACCAGCTGCGCACCTACGTGCGGCGCTTCTACACCCTCTGGAGCCGCAACCAATGGAAGCGCGAGCGCTACGCGCCTAGCTTCCACCTCGATGACTACAACGTGGACCCGCGCTCGTGGCTGCGCTTCCCCATCCTCAGCGGCGGCTTTGGGGAGGAGCTGGCGGGGTTGTAGCACGGGCTGACGCCTTTGGCAAAAAAGCGCGTTAAACTCGTACATTCACGCCCCGTTGCTCCTCACCCCCATGTCTGACGCGCTTCAAGAACTGTATGCCAGCCAAGCCGCTTACCGGCTGCCGCTGTACACGGTGCAGCAGGCCGCGCATTTAACGGGGCTTCCGCTGAAAACTACGGCCCGGTGGGCGGCGGCTGAGACGGGCCTACTGGTGCGGCAGCCGGGCAAAGCCGGCTTATCCTTTCTAAACCTGGTGGAGCTGCACGTGCTGGCTGCCATTCGGCGCTTGCACCGCGTGCCGCTGGGCAAAGTTCGCCAAGCGGTGCAGTTCGTGCGCAGGAGCGCGGGTACTGACTACCCCCTGGCCGAGCAGCAGTTTGAAACCGATGGCGTTGACTTATTCATCCGCGAGTTAGACGTGCTTATCAATGCTTCGCGGCACGGGCAGGTAGCTATTCGGGAATTGGTAGCCGCTTATTTACAGCGGATTGAGCGCGACGCGACTGGTTTTCCACTTCGCCTCTACCCCCTCTACCGGGCCGATGCGGAAACCGCGGCTGACGTTAGCCAATCCCCCATGCTGATAGCGGTAGACCCTACCATTTCGTTTGGAAGGCCGGTACTGGCCACTTCCGGCATCGCGGTTGATATTGTTGTTTCGCGCTACCGGGCTGGCGATTCCATCCGCGATTTAGTGGCCGACTACAACCTAACGGAAGCGGCTATTGAGGAGGCTTTGCGCTATGAGCTTGGAGCAGCTGCCTGAGTTTACGCTATTTCTGGACCGAGGTGCCTCGGTGCACTTGCTAATGAGTGCGCTCCGCGAGCTTGGCGTTAATTTTGTGCGGCACGACGATATCTTTCCACAAGCCACGCCCGATACGGAGTGGCTGGCCCACGCCGGGCGAGCGGGTTGGCTGGTGCTGACGCTGGACCAGAATATCAGTTACAATAACCTGGAGAAAGCTGCCCTCCTGAGCAGCGGGGTAGGCAGTTTTGTACTGGTTGCCAAGAAGCTGAATGGCCAGCGAATAGCTAATTGCATCATAAAAGCGCTGCCCGCGATGCAGGCATTTGCTAAGCATACGACCCGGCCCTTCATCGCCAAGATTTACGCCGATAGCCGGGTACTGGCCCAACCGTTAGCGTAAAAGCTCTAATCTGAAGAGAATAATTTTGCGCTCGTAATTACTTTAATTAGCAGATATTTTGATTCCCTACAGACGCGGCAGTAGCAGGCCAAAATTGCTGGCACTGTAAATAATACGAATTGTTAGTCAGCACTTTACTCATTAATAATCCGAAGCCGCGCAAGTAATTTAGCCTATTAGCACCTAAGCTTCCGTAACGCCCGCCGCTACTAGCGGCAGGTGCTACGCACTCCTTCAATCGGACTTGCCGCTTTGGTTTTATGGCGCTTAGCCTCTCGCTACTTGATACCCCCACGCCGCCAGCTTACCATTCCGATGGGCACGCCGCTGTGGCCGATGCCGAGCTAGTGGCGCAGCTCCGCGAAGGTAGCGAGGCGGCATTTCGCACCCTGGTAGCGCGCTACAAGGACCGGATTTATGCCACGGTTTATTCCCTGCTGCGGTCGGCGGAGGAGGCTGAGGATGTGGCGCAGGAGGTGTTTGTGGAAGTATACCAAACGGTAGCGCAGTTTCGGGGCGAGGCTAGCTTGAGCACCTGGCTCTACCGGCTGGCCACGTCGCGGGCCTTGCAGCACCGCCGCCGCGGGAAGGCCCGCAAGCGCTTTGCTTATTTCACCAGCCTGCTGGGCTTTGACAACCAAGTGCTGCACGAGCCGCCCGACCACGCGCACCCGCTGGCGCTGCTAGAAGGCCAGCAGCAGCTGGCTTTATTGCTGCACCACATTGGCCGCCTGCCCGGCCCCCAACAGGTGGCTTTCACTCTGCGCCACGAGCAGGAGCTTAGCTACCAGGAAATAGCCGCCGTGCTCGATACCACAGTTTCGGCGGTCGAATCCCTCCTGTTTCGGGCACGGCAGACGTTGCGGCGATACCTTCAACCCCCTGCTACCCATGTCTAACTCCCCCGTTCGCCCCGGCTCCGATGAGGAATGGGAGGCGCTGCTGCGTCAGCTTCGGCACCAGCCTAAAGCCCAGCCCCGACCGTTTTTTTATGCCCGCGTGCACGCCCGGCTCGCGGCAAGCGCGGCGCTAAAAAGCCCCTGGCTGCCGGACTGGGTGCGCCGCCCGGCCTACGTAGCGCTACTCGGGGCGTTGGGATTAGCGGTAAGCGGAGATGACGTAGCCTCGCGCCCGCTACTGGCAAACAATCAGCACAATACCTATCAGCTCAGCCAACCTGCCCCGCTGCTACCCCGCTAATTCGGTCAATCAGCGCGTTCCTACCCCTGGCAGGCTAGCATAGGCCAGCCGCCTGGCGAAATGGGATGCCGGCGATGACCAGTACCTTTGACCCCTCTTTCTTCTTTGTTCATGACCGCCTCGCTCGCTTATATTACCTGGACCGCCGACCCCATCATTGCCCACCTGGGGCCGCTGCTGCTGCGCTGGTACGGGGTGCTGTTTGCGGCGGGCTTCGTTATCAGCTCGTTTGTCATCACCGACATGTTTAAGAAAGAGGACGTGCGGCCCTACTGGGTCGATGTCCTCACGTTTTACATGGTGGTGGCCACGGTGCTAGGGGCACGGCTGGGCCACGTTTTCTTCTACGACTGGCCTTCGTACAGCGCGCATCCGTGGGAGATTCTCAAAATCTGGCACGGCGGGCTGGCCTCGCACGGGGCCACGATTGGCATTTTGCTGGCGGTGTACGTTTTTAGCGTGCGCAATAAGTTTGATTATCTCTGGGTGCTCGACCGCATTGTGATTGTGGTAGCCATCGCCGGAGCCTGCATCCGGCTGGGCAATTTGATGAACTCCGAAATTGTGGGCAAGCCCACCGATATGCCCTGGGCCTTCGTGTTTCCGCTCGATACCGAGCACCTGCAAGCGCCCGTCACGCCCCTACCCCCCGGCGCGGCGCTGGTGCAGCGCAGCCGCCTGGCCAGTGGCGAGGAGCACACCGAGGTTTTGCCCGTCGGCACCGCCCCTGCCCCCACAATGGAGATGGCCGTACCGCGCCACCCTACCCAGATTTACGAGTCGCTGTTCTGCGTATTCCTGTTCGTGCTGCTCTATAGTCTGTGGAATAAGTACCGGGCGCGCACGCCCCGCGGCCTACTCTTCGGGCTGTTCGTGGTGCTGCTTTTCACCTTCCGCATTTTGGTGGAGTATTTGAAAGAAAATCAGGTGTCGCAGGAAACGGGCATCATCGCGCAGTACCACCTCAACATTGGGCAGCTGCTGAGTATCCCGTTTATTCTCATTGGCTTGTGGGTGCTGCTGCGCGCCGGCAAAGACCCGAAAAATCCCTACGGCTACGCCCCGCGCGACTTGGCCGAGGAAGAGGCAGCACTAAAAGTTAAGGGTTAAATCCCTAGCTCATACACGTCGCCCTGCTCGGTGGTGATGAGCAGCGTGTTGGCATCCTTAAATGCCACGCCTTCAGTCTGGCCCGCGCCTTCGAGGCTGATGTGGCGGGGGGTAGCTTTCAGGATTTCCTCCCAGGAATTACCACTCAGAATGAACAATTCCTGGCGGGCCAGCAGCACGAGGCGGCGGCCATCGGGCGAGAGGGTAGCGTCGGTGACCTGGCCCGGAATAACGAGCTTGGTCACGAGCTTAGCGGTGTAGCTGCCGGGCTGGTCGGGCACAGTGTATACCTTGCAGGTACTCGACTGGCCCCGGTCTTTGGTGAATAAATAAACCTGCCCGGCGTGCCAGAGGCTGGCTTCGCAGTCGAAGTTGCGGCCCTTCTTGCTGGGCGGAAACTCGATTTGGTCAGGGTATTTGAAGTTGATTTTGCCGACTTGGGCGGGGGTCTCGGGCCGGAAGCGCAGGATGGCCAGGTTCTGGCGGTCGTTGTTGTTGTTGCCGCAGTCGCCCATGTAGTAGTTGCCGCTAGGGTCGCGGCTTAGGCTTTCCCAGTCGTGGTTGGGCGCGCCCAGCGTGAACTCGCCCACCTGCTGGCCGGTAGCATCCACGCGCCACACGGTGGGCGGGTTGCCATCGTCGCCGAAGGTGAGGTACGTGCCTACCTCGGGCGCGGCGCACAGCCCCGAGCTTTCCCGGATGCCATCGGTGAGGCGGCCTACCCGACGCAGGCCGCTGGGCAGGTTTTCGGCTTCTTCTTCGTGCTTTTTGTGGCCCTTTTTACCCTTTTTACCGGGGTGCGTTTGAGTAATATCCTGGGGCTGGCCGGCGCTACCCGCATTGTCGGCAGCCGAGGAGCAGGCGGAGGAAAGGCAGAGGGGTAGGAGCAGGAGCAGCGGAAGTTTCATACGCAGCCTTGTACGCGCCGACGTGGCGGAGCGGCTGACTGAGGGCCGCAAAAAAGCGCGCCCGGCGTAGGCCGGACGCACTTTTTTAAGATGATGGAATAAGCAGCGGCGCTTTCCACCCACGAAACGATACCGCGGCTTTCCCTCCCCTACTCCACTGGCCGGGCGGCCACCGCAATCTTGGAGTCGGCGGTGCCGTAGTAGAGCAGCCACCGGCCCTGGAAGCGCGCCAGCCCCTCCAGAAAAACCACCTGGTTGACCTGGCCCGTGGTTTCGTAGGGGCGCTCGGGGCGGATGAAATACGTGTCGAGGCGCTGGAGCAAGTGGGTCGGGTCGTTTTGGTCAAACAGCGCCTGGCTGGCAGTGTAGGTGCCCAGAGGCAGGGTTTTATCGCCGAAGGCGGGGTCGTTGCGGCTGTTGTATACCAGCCGGATGCCCTGGTCGGTGAGCATAGCCGGCGGGCCCGACTCCACCAGGTCGCTATCGAACTTGCCGGCGCGGGTAGGCAGCATAATCTTCAAATCAGGCATGGTCAGGGCCTGGGCGCGCAGGGGCACGGGCGGCTTTTCGCCGGCGGCCATCTCCACCGGTGTCCAGTGAATAAGGTCGTCGGAGGTAGCTAGCCAGATTTGGGCATCGCCCCAGTACATCCAGTACTTGCCGTTGATTTTGGCGGCTACAATGCGGCCGTCGTCTTCGTAGCGCGACACGATGGAGCCCGATTTGCTCCACTTATCCAGGTACTTACCTCCGTAGGCTTGGGCAAATGCATTACCGTACTTGGTCCAGTGCACCAGGTCGGGTGAGGTAGCTACGTGCAGGCGGGCCAGGGTGCCATCGTAGGCCGTGTAGGTCATGTAGTAGCGGTGGTCGTCGCCTTCCACCACGCGCGGGTCCTCGGTGCCACCGGGCCACTCATACTTCTTCTGGGCATCGTTATCGGGGTAGAGCACCGGCTGCAGCTGGCGAACGAAGTGCAGCCCATCGGTGCTGACGGCCAGGCCAATACGCGAGGCTTTACCAATCGTGCCCACCAGGTTTTCGGCCCGGTACAGCATGTACACTTTGTTGTCCTTCACCACCACGGCGGGGTTAAACACGTCCTTTTCCTCCCAGTGCACGGGCTGTTTCAAGATGGGGTCGAGGAAAACCCCGACCGCGCTGGGACCCATGATGGGGTTAAGGCTGTCGGCCTTTACGAAGCCGAGGAGCGGCCAACTGGTGGAGGTAACGGCGGCAGTGGCCTGCGAGCTATCTGCCTTGGTGCAGCCCAGCAGGGCCGCCAGGGCCAGGGTAGCGGCCGCAGCTAAGTTTCGCGCGTGGTGGGTGGGCATCCGCATTCGGGTGGGGAGGGCTAAATCAGGGAGAAAAACTATCCGGCCGCATTCACCCCCTCCTACCCCGACTGAGGGGTAAGGAGGGGGGTAGGGCGGGGCTTACTGCGTACTCTCGATGGTGTAAATGGAGCTGACCTCCGCATCGGTCAGGGCGCGGTTGTAAATGCGGATATCGTCGAGCTGGCCCACGAAAAAGGCCGCGCCGTAGTACTGAAAATAGTCGGCGGCCTGGCCCCCGGTGGGCACGCTGTTGTAGATATCCTTGGGCAGCTGCTGGCCCAGGCACAGGTTCACGGGCTGGGGCACTACTTTCATGGCTCCCATCACGTCGGTATAGGTTTTTATCAGCTTGCCGCCGATGTAGAATTTCATGGTGCCATCGACGTAGGAAGCCACCACGTGGGTCCAGGTATTGAGGGGCACGATGCCCGAGTCGTCGTCCTTATCGGCGGTAGCCACGGTGGTGGTCACGGTCAGGAAGGGCTTGCTAAAAGACTGTAATTGAAACTTATATCCCGTCCACCGGTTCAGCGACACCATATAGTTGTCGGCGTGGCTGTCGGTGCGCTTGCACCACACGCTCACCGTAACGGCCTGCGGGTTGAGCGCCACCTTGTACGGCACCTCAATGTAAGCCCCATTCTCAAAATCGTACGCCTGGTTGGCTACCCCGAAGCGGTCGGGCACCAGCATCGGCAACACCCCGCCGTCGCCGGGCGCGGTGGCCGGGCCGTTGGGGCCGGTTTTGAGCGTGCCGTTGTTGCCGTTGGCCGTCGCGTCGTTGGCGTTGCCATTAAACTTCCACTGCGCCACCAGGTTAGCCGCCGACACTTCCTGAATGAGGCTATTTTGGAAGGCCACGGCGGCCCGGCGCAGGTTGGCCAGCGCCGTATTCACGGCCGCCTGGGTGGCGGCCGCGTCGTTCTTAGTAGTCGTGGCCAGGTCAATCGACGTTTTCAGGGTTGCCTTCGAGCCGACGGCGTAGGAGCCGGGCTTGGTACCCTCCGCAGCGGCATTGTAGATGGCATTCACCGAGTCAATCGTGGCCGTGAGCTGGGTTTTATTAATGACCACGACCGGGGCCACCGGGTCACTGTTTTTAGAGCACGAGGAGATGACGCTCAGCGTGCCCAACGTCAGCAGCGACAGCAGGAGCAGGTAAAATCTTTGCTTTTTCATGGGAAAAGAAGGGTGGGAAAAATGGAAGTTAAAAGACTAAAAGCTCAGATACCCAGCTTTTTATTGGTATCCCGCTCGCTCTGCGGAATGGGGAAAAACCGGTTTTTGGTGTAGTTGAAATTGGGCTTGCCGCGCAGGGCCTGGGTCGCGTAGGCCTGCCCGTAGCGGATGATGTCGAAAAAGCGCTGAAACTCGGTAGCCAATTCTACGCGCCGCTCCTGCCGGATGAGGTCGCGCAGCTGGCTCTGGTCGGTGGTGGTGATGTCGGGTAGCAGGCCCGGCGGCACGGTGCCCGCGCCCGGCAGGGTAGCGTCGTAGAGGTAGCTTTCGCGGGCCCGCTTGCGCACCTGATTGAGGGGTGCCAGGGCGGCCGCCCCGTTGCCGGCTTCGTTCAGGGCCTCGGCCTCTATCAGCAGCACCTCGGCGTAGCGGATGGCCTGGAAGTTGAGGTTGCCATCGCCCTTGGTAGCGGCCGGCACTTCGGTCAGCGGCTGCAAGTGCTTCTTCGACAAGTAGCCCGTCGTGGTCCAGGTCGTGTCGAAGGGCACGCCAAAGAAGTCCTGGCCCTTGCGGCCCAGCGTGTAGTCGAGGCGTGGGTCTACCACCCCGGCCGGCGACTGCTCGAAGCTGGCTGCCAGGCTGGGGGTAGGGTAGTAAAAGCCGTAGCCGTTCTGCACGCGCGGGGCAAACCACTGGTTGAGGCTATTGCCCTGGCCGGGGCTCAGGTTGCTGGTGTGCTGCACCGCAAACACGGCTTCGGTGTTGTTCTTGGTAGCCGCCCGAAAGTTGTCGGCAAATACTGGCAACAGCTTGTAGCCCAGCCCATCTACCTGCTGCGCGGTTTGGGCGGCCATCACCCATTTCTTCTCATACAAGTACGTTTTGGCCAGCAGCGCCAGGGCCGCACCCTTGGTGGCGCGCCCCACGTCGGTGCCCGTCCAGGTGGGGGGTAGGGCGGCGGCAGCGGCCTGGCAGTCGGCCTCCACCTGCGCAAAAATCTGGGCCTGCGGCACCACCGGGCTTTGCAGCGCCTCGGGCGTTTCCACCGTCAGGTGCAGCGGAATATCGCCGTAGATGGTCGTGAGCTGAAAATAGTACCAGGCCCGCAGAAACTGGGCCTGCCCCACGGCTTGGGCCAGCACCACCGGGCTCACGCTGGTGTTGGTGGCGGGCAGGCCGTCGAGCACCACGTTGCACTTGAATACCCCGTCGTAGTCGCGCTTCCACTGCGCCTCCACGGCCGCGTTGATAGGCGTGGTGTTAAAATCCTGCACGCTCTGAAAGTCGGCCTGGTCGCCGGGGTTGCTGCCCTTCAGGGCATCGTCCGAGGCCAGGTCGCCCAGCACCCACAGCACGTTGGAAGAAGCGTCGCGGAACGAGAGCGGGACGTAGGCCGCGTTCACGGCCAGGATGGCGTTGGTGTCGGACGTAAAAAACTGCCCGGCCGCGTACTGCCCCAGTACCGGCTGCTCCAGAAAGTTTTTGCACCCGGCCGCGGCCAGCAGCAGGCCACCCGCCAGGCCCAACGCAAGATAGGGAGTTTTCATAAGTCAGAAAGGGGGAAATTTCAGCGCCCGCGCCGGCCGTCGCCGGCCCGCGCCGCTTTGCTTTTTTCTCAAAAACCCGCGTTGATACCCACCGTGAAGGTGCGCGCCGAGGGATAGGTACCGAAGTCGATGCCGGTGGCCCGCACGCCGTCGCCGAGCGAGTTGCTATTAGTGCCCTGCTCGGGGTCGAGGCCCGTGTACTTGGTGAACGTTAGCAGATTCTGGATACTGGCGTACACCCGCACCGAGGCAATGTGGAGCGGGCTCAGCAGCTGGTCGCCGAGGGTGTAGCCGACTTGCAAGTTCTTCAGGCGCAGATAAGAGCCATCTTCCAGAAAGCGGGTCGAGGGCTGCTTGTTGTTGGTGGCCCCGGTCCAGGACAAGCGCGGAAACTCGTTGGTGCTGCCCTCGCCGGTCCAGTAGTTGGTGGCCGCCCGCTCGGTGAGGTTGAAGGCCCGGTAGAAGCCCTCGATGTCGGTGTTGACCTGGTTGTAGAGCTTATTGCCCTGCACGCCCTGAAAGAAGATGCTCAGGTCCAGGCTTTTGTAGCGCACATTACCCGTGAAGCCGTAGGTAAACTTCGGAATGGGACTGCCCACAAAGGTGCGGTCGCGGCCGTCGATTACGCCGTCCGGCACCCCGTCGGGGCCGCTGATATCCCGAAACTTCACGTCGCCCGGCTGAATGCCCGGCCCCTGGTAGGCGTGGGTAAACACCTCCTGCGCGTTCTGAAAAATACCCTCCGTTTGCAGCAGGTAGAACGCGCCGATGGGGTGGCCCACGTCGGTAAGGGTGGCGTAGTAATTGTTGTCGATGCGGCCGCCCACGATGGGCGGCGCTTCACCCAACGACCGCACCTCGTTGTGCAGGGTAGCAAAGTTGCCGCTCAGCCCGTAGCTCCAGTCCTTGCCGGCGGTGGTGCGGTAGCTCAGCTCCAGCTCCAGGCCGTTGTTGCGGATTTTGCCGGTGTTCACGGCCGGGCTACCCACGGCCCCGCCGCTGGGCGGCTGCGGCAAAAACAGCAGCACATCGGACGTATTCTTGATAAAATAATCGACCGTGAGCTGCAACGCACCCTTCAGCAGCCCCACGTCGAGGCCGGCATCGGATTGAGTGCTGGTTTCCCAGCGCACGTTGGGGTTGCCGGTCGTCACGATGCTCAGGCTCTGGGTAGAGGCCCCGCCGAAGGGGTAGTAGCCGGCATTGCCGATGAGCGAGGCGTAGGGATAATTGCCAATGGCCGAATTGCCAAGCTGCCCCACGCTGGCCCGCACCTTGAGCAGATTTAGAAACGTAAAACGCTGCATAAAAGTCTCCTGCGCCAGGTTCCAGCCCACCGAGCCCGAGTAGAAGCTTTCGGCCCGCCGGCCCGGCGAGAGCTGCGAGGAGCCATCGCGCCGGAAGTTGAGGCTGGCCAGGTAGCGCCCGCCGTCGTAGTCGTAGCTCAGCCGCCCGAAGCCCGACAGCAGCGCCGAATGCGCCTCGCCGCCACCGTTGAGCGAGATGCCGGTGCCGCTGTCCAGGTACTGAAAGTCGGGGGCTTGGTTGACGTAGCCCGTGCGCGAGGCCGAGATGGCCTGCGCGTCGTTGTGAATGGCCTCTGAGCCCAGCAGCACGCTCACGCTGTGCTTGCCCAGCGGCAGGTCATACACGGCCGTGTTGGTCCAGTTATAGTTGAACTGCTTGGTGCTCGACTGCGCCAATTGCGGCGGCGAGTTGAAGTTGCGGTCAATGCCGAAGGTCTTGAAAAACTGCTTGTAGTCGGTGATATTGAACGTCACGCCGTAGTCGGAGCGCAGGCGCAGGTGCGCCGTGGGGGTCACCTCTAGGTAGGCGTCGCCCAGCAGGGCGTAGGCGTTGAAGTTGCGGTCGGCCGCGTCGGCCAGCGCCACCGGGTTGATGCCGTCGCCCAGGTAGGCCGCCGCGCTTTTGCCGTCCAGCATGGGCAGGTCCACCAGCTGACCCTGGTCGTTGTAGACGGGGGTAGCCGGGGTCCGAAACAGGGCGTAGCGCACCACGCTAGCCCCTGGGTTGCCGGCCCCGAAACCATCGCCGGAAGTGCCCACCTGCCGGGTTTTGGCATACGAGAGGTTGGCATTGGTGCCAATTTTCACGTATTTCGACAGGGCACTGCTCACTGCCGTGCGCAGGTTGTAGCGGTCGTAGGACGAGTTTTGGATGAGGCCATCCTGGTTGAGGTAGCTCCCCGACACGATATACTGCGAGTTGTCATTGCCACCGCTCACGTCGAGCTGCACGCTGTGCTGCTGGGCGGGCTTAAGCACTTCCTTGAGCCAGTTGACATCGGGCAGGGTAGGCACGGCGGCCGCCGGAAACTGGTCGCGCCCGTCGTTCTGGGCCGCCACGTTGTAGGCCGCCACGTACTGGGCGGTATTGGCCATCTTGATGAGATTGGCCGCCGTTTGCACCCCGGAATAGGCGCTCACGCTCAGCCGCGCCTTGCCGCTCTGGCCGCGCTTGGTCGTCACGATGACGACCCCGTTGGAGGCCCGTGCCCCGTAGATGGCCGCCGAAGAAGCATCCTTCAAAATGTTGATGCTCACAATGTCGGCGGGCGAAATCTGGTTGATACCGTCCTTGGTCGGCACCCCGTCAATGATGTAGAGCGGGTCATTATCGTTGATGGTCCCTACCCCCCGGATACGCACCGAAATAGCCTCGCCCGGCGCGCCGGTAGCGGCCGTAATGGCCACGCCCGCCGCCTTGCCCTGCATAATCTGGGCTACGTTGGTCACCGGCAGGTCCTTGATGTCGCTCTGCTTTATCTGCGACACGGCCCCGGTCAGGTCGGCCTTGCGCTGGGTGGTATAGCCCGTCACCAGCACCTCGTCCAGCGATTTGGCATCGACTTGCAGCACCACGGCCAGCTGGGTGCGCCCTTGCAGCGCAATTTCCTGCGTCACGTAGCCAATAGCCGACACCACTAGCGTGGCCTCCGCCTCGGTCAGGGTGAGGGTAAAGTTGCCGCTCGCGTCGGCCGTTGTGCCGTTGGTGGTGCCCTTCACCACCACCGTTGCGCCCGGAATGGCCGCCTGGTCGGGGCCGGTTACGTGGCCCGTTACGGGGACGGCCGCAGTCGGCGCGGTAGTAGCTGCCCGGCCGGGTAGGCTGGCCTCGCCCGCGCCGCCCGGCCCCGGCAGCGCGGCCCCGGCTTTTTTGGGAGCCGAGATGATGTAGAGGTTGCGCCCGCTCTTTTCCACGCGCAGGCCGCACACCGTTATTACGTACGTCAGCTCTTCTTCCCAGGTGCTGAATTTCAGCGCTTCCCGGTTCACGAACTTATCCTTCACCACCTCGCTGCGGTAGAGAAACAGCGCATGGTGGGCGGTTTTCATCTCTTGCAGAATACTTTCCAGCGAGGTGCCGCGCTCATCGCGCCGGCTGCTGGCGCGGGGCTCGGCGGCCTGCCCGGCCCTAGTGAGCGCCGCTTCCAGCTGCGCCTGGGCCTGCGCTGGCCGGCCGCCAAGGAGCAAAAGCGGCAGTACTTTCAGTAAGTGAGTAGCGTGTGCCATGAGTGGGAGAATGGCAAGGGTGGGAAAAGGAAGAAGCTGGCCGGCCGCCGCAGGCGGCCACCGCAACAGGAGAGGTAACGCCGCGCCACGCGCCCGGCCGCTAGTAGAGCCAAACGTGACTACCCTGGCGGCGCACGCTGACATCCAGCGACTTACCAAAGGCAGTGAGCAGGCCATCGAGGTCGCGGCCGGGGAGCGAGCCACTCAGCTTCTGGCGCAGCAAGGCGGGGTCGCGCACCGTAATCTGGAGGCCATAGGTGTCTTGCAGGGCCGCGATGATGTCGGCCACCGGCGTGTCGGTAAAGTCCAGCTGCCCGCTGGTCCAGGCCGAGTAGAGGGCCGCCTGCACCGGCCGCTTCGTAAGCGGGGCATCGGGGGTAGCCGCGTTGTAGGTCACCAGCTCGCCGGGCCGCATCAGCACCGGCTTCACCGGGCCGCGGGGCAAGCTCAGTTGCACCTGCCCGGCACTGAGCACCACCTCCGCCCGCTGGGCCCGGCTGAATACCGTGAACCGCGTGCCCAGCACCGCAATATCGAGCGGCCCCGCGTGCACCGTGAACTTCACGCTGGCCGGAGCCGCCGCCACGGCTTTGAGCTGGGCCGGAGCCGTGTGCCGCACGTCGAAATACGCATCGCCCGTGAGCCACACTTCGCGGGCCTGGCCGGGCTGCCAGGCAGCGGCCAGGCGCAGTTCGGTGCTGCCGCTCAGCACGATGCGGGAGCCGTCGGGCAGGGTGAGGCGGCGCTGCTCGCCCGGCCGGGTAGCGTAGCGGGCATACGTGGCCGGGGCAAGCGCCACTGGCGCTTGTCCCGGCCACCGGCCACGGCCCGTCAGCAGCAGCCCCACCACGGCCAGCACGGCCACCAGGGCCAGCCAGTAGGGCGCGCGCCGGGCGCGCCGCCCGCCACGCAAAGCCGGCCGCGCGCGCGGCCGGTCGTCGGCGTGGAGGTAGTGCCGCAGCTTGGTTAGCTCGGCCGCCAGCAACCCGGCGCGCAGGGGCCGCGGGGCTCCGGCCAGCTGCTGCAGCGTGGCCACAGCTTCTTCAAAATCAGCCGCTTGGGCCGGGTGGTCGGCGCGCCACTGCTGCCAAAACTGCACCGCTTCGGGGTCGCGTCCCCACACAAAATCCTGGAAGGACTCGTCGGCCAGAAAATCTTCCAGGGAGTAAGCGGAGTACGGCATAAGTCGCGGAAGAATAGCCTGGCCGGCTGGGTTCACCTCCATCACGGCCCGCCTAGCCATTTATACTCATCCCGGACTCTTTTTTTTGAAACTATTTTTCAGGGCCGCCTTGTAAAGCTTATCGCGACACTTTAGGCATGGCTTTGCTTCCCCTTCCTGGCTCGCCCTACCCCCTCCAAAAGGGGTGAGGAGAGCGACGGTAGCCCCACGCTAGCCAACCAGCAGGCACAGCAAAGCCAGCGATACCACCAGAACGCGCCTCAACACTTGCAAAGCGTTAAAAATCAGGTTGCGAACTGATTGGGTATTCAGCGACATTACCTCGGCAATGCGCTCGTAGGAAAAGCCGTCGAAGAACTTGAGGTATAGGGCTTCGCGCTGCCGCTTGGAGAGGCGGTTGAGCGCCGTTAGCAGCCGGGCGCTCTGCTCGGCATCGTGCTGCCGGGCAATGAGAAACTCCTCGTGCGAGTAGGTAACTTCAAACGAGTCGGTGTAGGCGGGCAGCAGGTGCCGGTGCTGCCGCAGCAGCTTGGTTTCGTCGCCGAGGTGGCGGCGCAGGGCTTTGAATAAGTAAGCTTTCACGACCAGCACGGCCCGCACTCCGGACCGCCGCCGCCACAGCTTCTGGAAGAGGTTCTGGATGCAGTCTTTCACCAGCTCCTCGTCACCGGTCAGCTTGAGGCCGTAGCTGAATAAGGCCGGGTAATACGCCTCAAATAGCGCCGCTAGGGCCTCGGCATCGCCGCCTTTAAAAGCTTCCCAAAGCTGCGCGCTGTATTGGTCGGTCATGGGGCGGGTGGCGCGGGTGGCGAAAGACGCTACCGCTCAGTAAATGTGCAGCTAAGCTGAACAATTTAGCCCAAATTATTTTCTGGCGCGAGTTCCCGGTTTGCGCTACCCGCCTGCTTGGCGCAAGCTGGATAGCACGGGCGCATTTTTTGTTCTTCCCGCTGCTGAACCCGTCCTCTACCCTTCCTACGGCACCGGGTCGTGGCCCGAGCCGCCCCAGGGGTGGCAGCGCCCAATGCGGCGCAGCGCCAGCCTACCCCCCCGCCAGGCCCCGTAGCGCCCAATAGCCTCGGCCGCGTAGGCCGAGCAGGTGGGTACGTAGCGGCAGCTCGGCGGGGTAAGCGGCGAAATAAAAAGCTGATAGAAGCGCACCAGCAGCAGCAATAAGCGGCGAAGCATAAGCAAAGAAGACCCGGCGGAGAAGCAAAGTTCGCGGCCGGCGCACCGTTGCCTGGTAGCAGCTCAGCCAGAAGATGAGTATTGGCTGAATTTTAGAGTATATTTCGGCTTTGCTTACCTCAACGGTACTTATGGTGAAATACTTACTCTTTCTCTTAACTGGCTTACTTTTTATTCGCCTACCCCTGCGGGCGCAGGGCAACGGCCCGGCCGGGCACGGCGGGCGGGCGCAGGCGCTGGGCAACGCCTCGGCCACGCTGGGCGGCGAGGTGTGGGCCGTGGCCAACAACGCGGCCGGCCTGGGCAGCCTCACCCAGCCCGCGGCGGGCGCGTATTTCGAGAACCGCTACCTCATCCCGAGCCTCAACCTGGCGGCCGTGGCCCTGGCCCTGCCGCTGGGCGTGGTAGAACCGGCGGCGGGCGGCCTGCCCGCCCGCGCCGGCCGGGGCGTGCTAGGCCTTGAAGCTCAACGATTTGGCGGCATTTTATACAATGAAACGCGGGTGGGCGCGGCCTACGGCTACCGGCTGGGCGTGGTGAGCGTGGGCGGCCGGCTCGACGCGCTGCAAATCAGCTTTCAGGACCTGGGCAGCCGCCGCGCGGTGGTGGCCTCGCTGGGCGGGCAGGCCGACATTCTGCCCCGGCAGCTCACGCTGGGCGTGTATTTATACAACCTCACCCAAGCTAAACTAGCTGACTACCAGGATGAGCGCGTGCCTACCGTGCTGCGCGCCGGCCTGGCCTACCGCCCCGGCGCGCAGGTACTCCTGCTAGCCGAAGTCGAAAAGGACGTGGAGCGCGACGCGGGCCTGAAGGCCGGCATCGAGTACGGCCCTACCCCCGCCGTGGCCCTGCGCCTGGGCTACGCCAGCCTGAGCCAGCAAAGCACCGCCGGCGTGGGCCTGCACGCCGGCGACTGGCAACTCGACTACGCCGCCGGCTGGCATAACGTACTGGGCCTGAGCCAGTATTTCAGCGTGGGCTGGCAGTGGGGGGAGAGGGAGGCAATTAAGAATTAAAGCCCCGATTGTCATTGCGAGCGCAGCGCGGCAATCGCACCCGAACGATGGACGAACGACCGGCGCGGGTGTCGTGCGGGTGCGATTGCCGCGCTGCGCTCGCAATGACAATCGATTTTTTTGTGAGTCTCAAAAGCAGGCGCTATCCATGAAAAAACTACTACCTCGATTTTTAATTTATCATTTATCATTTTTAATTCTCTCACTGCTGGCGGGCCGCGCCGCCGCGCAGGAATTTCCGCGCCGCGCCCCCGAATTTGACCGGCTGGCGCAGGAGCTTTTCGCCGAAATTCAATCGGACCAGATTCCCTACGAAAACCTGTACGGCACGCTGCTGAGCCTGTACCAGTCGCCGCTCAACCTCAACGCGGCCAGCCCGGAGGAGCTGCGCGCCCTACCTCTGCTGCGCGAGGCGCAGGTGGCGGCACTGCTGGCGCACCGCCGCGCCACCGGCCCGCTGCTGAGCGTGTATGAGCTGCAAGCCGTGCCGGGCTGGGACGTGCGGACTATTGAGCGGGTCGCGCCCTTCGTGACGGTGGCCGGCCTGAGTCCTAATCTGGCGCGCGGCCCGCTTTGGCAACGCATTAAGAACGAAGAGAATAACGCCGTGCTATTGCGCTACGAGCGCATTCTGCAACAGCGCAAGGGATACACCGCCGCCGATACCTTCCGGGGCCGGCCCACGCTGCGCTACCTGGGCTCGCCCGATGCCGTGGCGCTGCGCTACCGGGTGAGCCACGCCCACGATTTCAGCCTGGGCTTCACGCTGGAGAAAGACGCGGGCGAGCCCGTGGCCTGGCGGCCGGCGCAGCGCCAGTTCGGGCCCGATTTTTTGTCGGCGCACGTCGTGCTCTACGAGCAGGGTAGGCTGAAAACGCTGGCGCTGGGCGACTACCAGCTGCAATTTGGGCAGGGGCTGCTGCTGTCGTCGGGGCTAACAGCGGGCAAGGGGGCCGAGACGATAACGACCCTGCGCCGGGCCTCGCTGGGCGTGCGGCCCTACGCGGCGCTACTCGAAAACACGTTTTTTCGGGGCGCGGCGGCCACCTATCAGCTCGCGCCGCGCTGGGAGGCCACGGCCTTCGCCTCGCGCAAAAACATTGATGCCAATGCCCAATTGGCCACCGATTCGCTGGCGCAGTTCGACGAGTTCAGCAGCAGCCTGCTGCTGATCGGCCTGCACCGCACGGCCACCGAAATCGCCAACCGCCAGCGCCTGACCGAAACCGTGGGCGGCGGCCACCTTGGCTACCGCAGTCACGATGGCAACCTGCTGCTGGGCGTTACGGCCGTGGGTACGCACTACGGCACGGCCTTTCAGAAGCGGCCGGAGCCGTATAATCGGTACGAATTCCGGGGCCGCGACAACCTGGCGCTGGGCGCGCACTACAGCTACGGTTGGCGCAATCTGCTGCTCTTCGGCGAGGGCGGGCGCAGCCGCGGCGGCGGCCTGGGCCTGGTGAACGGCGTGCTGGCCAGCCTGGGGCCGCACGTGGACGCGGCCGTGCTGCTGCGGCACTACGACGCGGATTTTCACACGTTTTACGGCAATGCGTTTGGCGAGAATACCCGGAATATTAATGAGAGCGGCTTGTATTTGGGGCTGAAAGTCAGGCCCCTACCCCGCTGGGAAATCTCGGCGTACTTCGACCAGTTTCGGTTTGCCTGGCTGCGCTACCGGGTGAGCGCGCCCAGCCAGGGCCAGGACGCGCTGCTGCGGCTGGCTTTCGCGCCCACCAAAACCGGCCTGCTCTACGTGCAGTACCGCGCCCGCCTCAAGCCCCTGGACCTGCCCACCAGCACCACCGGCCGCCCGGTGCCACTGCCCGGCCAGCAGCTGCGCCACTCGCTGCTGCTCTATGCCGACGTGCAGCCTACCCCCCGCCTGGGCCTGCGCACCCGCCTGCAAGGCAGCTACTTGCGCGCCGATGACGGCTTACCCTGGCGGCGCGGCACGGTGCTCAGCCAGGATGCCAGCGTGGCGCTGGCCCGCCGCGTGCGCCTGAGCGCCCGCTACGCCATCTTCGACACCGACGACTACGACACCCGGCAGTACATCTTTGAGCAGGACGTGCTCTACGCCGTGTCGCTACCCGCCCTCTACGGCCAGGGCACGCGGGCCTACGCCCTGCTGCAAGCCACGCTCAACCAACACTTCACCCTCTGGCTGCGCTACGCCGAAACCCGCTACCGCCACCAGGCTACCGTGGGCTCGGGGCTGGAAGAAATCAAGGGCAATGCGCGCTCGGAGGTGACGGCGCAGGTGCGGTACCGGCTCTGAAGGTTGGTGTGGGGGTAGGGGCCAGTTGTGAGCGTTTTAATACCACGCTTAGATGCTACACATACTTTTACTAAGAAAAGTCAATCAACATAGCATGTCTTACCCCACTACTCTTGGAAAAGTGGCAGTTTCCGGCCGGTCCGACTTCTATGCCTAGCAGGGCACTTTAGAAATGAATAAACATCTCAGTACGATGACTAACCGAGACCTGCGTAATACCCTATTGACACTTCTAAAGGCAGAATTTGAGCCTTATGGATTCGCACTCAATAAAGCGAAAGCAGAATTTACTAAAAGGGTACCAGATGGGTGGCAAAAACTTCACTTGGTTTTTTTAGTGCGCAGCGAAGGATGGGAAATAAATCCAGGGCTACTGATACGGAAGAATGTAGTAGAGAATTTATACCACCAAGCGTCCTATTTCGAGGCTAAGTACCACAAGACCACTGCAACAATTGGTCTTCCAATAGCGGACTTTATTAAGGATGGCCACGACTATCGCTTTCAACTAAATAAGGAGGCAGACCTTAGCCCTACTTTTCAGGGGTTAGTAGCCTTGTTTAGGCAGGTAGCCATTCCGTTTTTTCAGCAATATAATAGTTTGAAAGAAATTGAGAAAGAGGTCAATATCAAAGATAGAAAGAGCCTTTTTCCCTGGATTAATCAAGGCAGTGTGGGACTTATTCTAGCTAAACTAGTTTCTAATCCTCATTATGGCCAACTTGAAAAAAAATACCGCAGCTACTACGAACAAATGTCAAAGGGATTCTACTTACCTGAATATGAAGGAGTCGTTAAAATACTTAATAATATGAGATAATTTTAGATTTTGACAAAAAAGTAGGTCAACGAACGTAAAAAAAGCAGATTACAATGTTCTGAAAACGGTCTTGCTGCTCCAACGGCCATTTCTCACTTTTCAACGTGCGCCATATAATTACCAGCTTCTAGCTAATTCACTTACGCATCGGTCTTCACCAGCACCACCTGGGCGTGGTCGGCCTGGCTAATTTTGCGGCGGAAGTCCTGGTACTCCGCGTACTTGGCGGGGGGTAGGGTGGCGCTGGCGGGGCGGCGGGTTTCGAGCTGGCGCACGTACTGGAGGGTGCCGTCGGGCAGGGTGGTGCAGGCGCTGGAATAGGTGCCGTAGGCCGAGGTGAGCAGGGTGGGCTGGGGCAGGTTTTCCACGTGGAAGCCGGCGGGCAGGTGCAGGCGCACGGTATCCTGGTGGAGGCTGGCGGGGGGCAGGGCCAGCGGGGCGGTGCGCGGCCCCACCTGGGGGGGTAGGGCGGCCAGGCGGCCGAGCAGGTTGGGCTCCAGCAGCAGGCGGCGGCCGGCGGTGGTGCCCACGCTGGGCAGGTCCAGGCCCATCACTTCCACTACCCCCGGCAGGGCGGCCGGGCCGGGCGTGGGCGCGGCGGCCAGCCGCAGGCTGGTGATGGTGAACTGGTTCAGCCGCAGGTGGTTGGCGACGTATTTTTTCTGGTCCTCAGGGCCGACGTCGTGCAGCAATTGGGAATAAATATCCTGGGCCAGCCCGAGGCGACGGGTGCGCACTGTCGCCTTGGCCGCGCCGGTGGCATCGAGCCAGAGGTCAGTGTGGCGCTGCTGGCGGTTGGCCTGCGCGCCGTAGCGGGGGGTAGCCACCAGGCGGCCGCCCTCGGGCGTGAGCAGCAGCGCGTGGCGGTTGCCGGTGAAGGAGCCCATGTAGCCGAATGCCTCGGTCTGGCTGGTGCATTCCAGCCACACCGTATCGGCGGGCACGGCACCGTGGGCAGCCAGCGGCATGCACAGGATGACGTGGTCGAACTGGCTGCTGGGGAAGGTGGCGCGCACGTCGGGCGCGTCGTCGCCGGACTTCACCAGGGCCACGTAGGCGGGCAGACCGGCCGCCTTCAGCAGGGCGCAGGTGTAGTTGCTCAGGGCTTTGCAGTCGCCGTAGCCACCCGTGGCCACGCTGCTGGCGGGGGCCGTTTGCCAGCCGCCCAGGCCCAGCTGCACCGAGATGTAGCGCGTCGAGCCCTGCAAAAACTCATACACCTTGCGGGCCCGCTCGCGGGCATCGGGGGCTACTACTATTAGCTGGGCCATCTTGGCGGTGAGGGCGGGGGGTAGGGCGTCACGGCCCTGCCCGAGCTGGTACACCCACTGCCCCAGGCTCTGCCACGAGGCCAGCGAGCCGGCGTGGCCCTGCACCTCGAAGGTAGCCGGGGCCAGGCGCACGGCCGGCAATAGCGTGGCCAGGGGCGGCGACAGCGGCTCCTCCTCCACGGCGGGGGCTGCGGGCAGCTGCCAGCGGTAGGTGGTCTGGCTGCCGGCCACGGCGGGCGCGCTGGCCGCACCGGCCGGCAGCAGCTGCTCCTGGTAGCGCAGGGGTAGGGCGGTGGGCGTCGTGACTTGCAGCGTCGCGCCTTCCAGTGACACATTTTCGGCGCTCTGGGGCTGCCAGCTGGGGTAGAAGAGCGTGTTTTCCGAGGTTACCTCGTAGTCAAACTCCACGGTATATGGCACGGCGGGCTGGCGCAGGTCGGCGTAGCGCACGCGCAAATCGGTCATCAGGTCGCCGCCGTTGCTGCCCATCCCCTGGTCGTGCACCTCAGCCGGGCGCAGCTGGTGCAGCAGGTGGCCCTGGGCATCGTACACGGCCCCGTGCAGGTAGTTGAGGTGCCGCAGGGCGTTGTAGTATACCTCCAGCCTGCCATAATCGTCATTGCCCGCCTGGTCGAGTATCGTCACTACCTGATGCACGGTTTCGACCAGTTGGCTGGCCGATTTCACCACCACTACCTCATCGTAGGCGCGTACCACCACGTGCGCGTTCTCGCGCAGTACCGGCGCAATGGCATCGGCCGGATACTTGGGGGTAGGCGCGGCCAGCAGTACCAGCGAGGAGAAAATGGGGAGGAACATAGTAATTAGTGGGTAGTAGGTAATGGCTTGTTATAATTGGTTGTCCTTGCGAGCCTGCGAAGCAATCTTTCCCTTCTGCCTCGGGGATGTTTGCAGTCGATTAGGAAAGATTGCTTCGCAGGCTCGCAAGGACAAACTTCCTTCAATCAGGAATTAGGAACCCGTTTTCTTAATCACCAGCGCCTCCGCCTGCTTGGCCAGCATTTGGCGGTACAGCTCGCGCAGGGCGTGGTATTCGTCGGCGCTGTACACGGGCTTGTCTAGGGTGAGGCGACTGAGCAGCCGCACCGTGCCGGGGGTAGGGCTGCTGGCCGCGTACACGTAGCGCCCGCCCTGGTTGGGTAGCGCCAGCGTCACGGGCTGGGGTAGCTCGGCCGCGTAGCCGGGGGGTAGGGTCAGGGTGAGAGAAATGATTTCCTGCTGCATCATGCCAATGTCCACGGGGTAGAAGCGCTGGGCGTGCCGAAACGGGTTGCGGCGTTCGCCGAAGGCTTCCAGGGGATTAACATATAACTCCTGGGCCGCGCCGGGGCTGACGGATGGCTGGCGAAACTCGTAGCTGAGGGCCAGCGACTTATCCACTTCGCTCGTCTGGCTGAAAGTATAGCTGGGCACCTCCCAGCCGGAGTGCTGGCCGGCCAGCTCCGTCACGTATTTTTTCTCGCCTAGCTGCTGTAGTTTCTCGCGGGCTTCGAGGCCGGCGTAGCCGGCGTGCTCGTCGCGCACCTGCCCGCTCAGGTTACCCTGGGCATCCAGGGTCAGCTTCACTTCCTGGTAGTGATTGTAACGGGGGGTAGGCACCAGGCTCACCCAGCGGCCCTCGCCAGTGTCGGGCACGGTGTGGCCGCTTTGGTTGAGGCAACGCTGAGGCAGCATCCCGGCGGGCAGCAGCGGCTCGGTAGCGTCGAGCAGCAGGTCGGGCTGGCCGGGCGTTTCCACCAGTGCCACCACGTAGTTAAATTGCTCTAACAACGGATATTCCTCGCTCACGCGGCCGTGGCCGCGGGTGCTCAGCAGCAGCGGCTGCACGGCTAGCCCGGCCTGGCGCAAGGCCGCGATGAGCAGCAAATTCACATCGGCCGACGTGCCGCGGTGCAGGTCGTAGCTCTTCTTGAGCGCGCCGCTGGCAAAGAGCCGGTTCGAGCCGTCGTACTTCACGGCCCGCATCACCAGCTCGCGCACGGCGGCCGCCCGCGCCGCCGCCGCCGGGTACTGCGCCGCCAGCGGCCTCATGGTGGCTTCCAGAAAGCCATCGCGCTTCAGCACCAGACCAAACGACTCATTTTCCAGCAGCGCCTTATTCTTCTTGGGCCAGCTATCGGTCAGGTCGCGATACTCCTGCTCGGGCATCTGAATGCCAGCCAGCTCAAAGGTCATGCGCGCCAGGTAGTCGTTAGCGGTCGTCATGTAGGGCTCGTCCCGGAAGGCTGGCGCGTTGCGGATTACCCAGCGGTGCTGCTCGGTGCTGATGCTCAGGCCCACGCTCCCTACCCCCATCCCGGCCCCCGCCCCCGCCCCGGCATCTGCCTTCTGGTTCAGCAACAGGCTCACCGTGCCTATCCCCATCTCGTTCACGGCCAGCGGTAAATAACCCTGGTACAGCACTTTATACTTGTACACCTGCGGAATGCTGGTGCGGTATTCGCTCCACCGCGTCGGAATCTCGCGCTGAAAGGTCCAGTCCTGGTAATTATCGAAAAACGTGGACGTGACCGTGTAGGCGTACTCAATCACTGCGCCCTCCTGCACGCCCGGCAGCGTGAATTTGCGCACCTTCAGATTATCGGTGCGCTTTTCCTCAAACGTGGCGTTGGCATCGAGCTTGGTTTTGCTGATTTTGCCATCGGCCCCGCGCACGTAAGTGAAGCCGCGCAAATTGCTCAGCCGCTCGTTCTGCTGGTCGCGGTGGTAGAGCGGTATTTCCACGGTGGCGTAGTCGTAGCCGGCTTTCTTGAGAATCTTGATGCGCGTGGTGCGCTCCGAAATAATGCTCATCTCGCCCGATGGGCTAGCGAAGCGCGCCGTGCCGTAGTCGCACAGCACCACGGCCGCCGCCCCGCTGTCGGCCACAAAGTTGGTAGCTTCAAAGTCCTTGGCCTCGGGCTCGCCAAAGCGCACGGGCAGCGGGGCCGGCGTCCTGGGCATGAGCGTTTGGGCCGCCGCGCCGCCGGCCGCCAGGGCCAGCAGCAGCGCGGCCCCGGCCCGCCGGCAGTTTTTCCAGCTCAGGTAAACCATCGTGTGGAGCACGGCTACTTCTTCTTAATTACCAACGCTTCGGCCTGCTTGGCCAGGGCCAGGCGATAAAACTCGCGCAGCGAAGCGTATTCCTCAGCCCCGTACACGGGCTTGGTCAGGTTGAGGCGGCTCATCAGCTGCACCGTACCCGGTGTGGGGCTGCTGGCCGCGTACATGTAGCGCCCGCCCTGGTCGGGCAGCTCCAGCACGGTCGGCTTGGGCAGCTCGGCCGTGTAGCCGGGGGGTAGGGTCAGGGTCAGCAGGATAACCTCTTGAGTGGGCGCGCCAAAATCGACGGGATACGTGCGGTCAGCGTGCCGAAACGGATTTTGGCGGCTGCCAAAGGCTTCCAGCGGATTGATGTACAGCTCCTGGGCCGCGCCGGGGGTAGCAGCCGGCTGGCGCAGTTCATAGCTAAGGGCCAGCGGCTTACCCACTTCGTTTACTTCGCTAAATTTATAGCTCGGCACTTCCCAGCCGGGGTGCTGGCCGGCCAGTTCGGTCACGTACTTTTTCTCGCCCAGCTGCTGCAATTTCTCGCGGGCTGCGGCTCCCGAGTAGCCGCCGTGCTCGTCGCGCACCTGCCCGCTCAGATTGCCCTGTTCATCCACCGTCATGGTCACCTGCTGAAAGTGGTTGTGGCTTTGGGCGGGGGCCAGGCTCACCCAGCGGCCCTCGGCCTCCTGGGCGGCTACCAGGCGGCCGGCCTGGCTCAGGCAGCGGCTGGGCAGCATGCCGCAGGGCAGCAGCGGCTCGGTGGCATCGAGCAGCAGGTCTTTGCCATCGGCCAGCGGCAGCACGCCCACCACGTAGTTGAACTGCTGAAGCAGCGGAAAATTCTGGTTCACGCGCCCGTGGTTGCGCGTGCTCAGCAACACGGGCTGCACGGCTAGCCCCGCCTGGCGCAGGGCCGCGATGAGCAGCAGGTTCACGTCGGCCGACGTGCCCCGGTGCAGCTCGTAGCTCTTCTTGAGCGGGCCACTGGCAAAGACCCGGTTCGTGCCGTCGTACTTCACGGCCTTCACTATTAGCTCGCGCACGGCGGCCGCCCGCGCCGCCGGGTCGGGGTATTGCGCTACTAAAGGCTTCAACGAGGCTTCCAGGAAGCCCAGCCGCTCTAGCTGGCCCCCAAAGTCACTGTCGCTCAGCAGGTCGGAGTTAATCTTACCCCAGGTACCGGCTACGTTGTGGTAGGCCTGGCCAGGCATCCGCTCGCCGGCCAGCTCAAAGTTGATGCGCGCTACGTAGTCGCGCATGGTTGTCATGTAAGGTTCGTCGCGCAGGGCGGGCACGTTCTGCATGGCCCAGTGGTAGGTAGTCGCTTGCGCCATAATCGCATCCGAGCGCGTAGCCGAGTGGCTCGTGTTGCCCCCCAGGGTCGCGCCATCGGCCACCTGCACGCGCTCGCTGGCCAGGTACTGGGTAGTACTTTGCTCCTTGGTTTGCAGCGCCAGCGGCTCGTAGCCCTGCATCAGCATCTTGTAGTCAAAATACTCCGGAATGATGGCCTGAAACTCACTCCAGCGCGTCGGGATATCGCGCTGAAAAGTCCAGTCCTGAAACTGCGAGAGAAAATCCGACGTCACAGTGTAGCTGTACTCAATCACCGCGCCCTCGCGCACGTTGGGCAGCGTAAACTTGCGCACCCGCACGTTCTTGGTGCGCTCCTCGGTGAAGGCCTGGCTGGTTTCGAGCTTTATCTTCTCAATCTTACCGCCTACCTCATTGTAGGTAAAGCCTTTGAGGCTCACGATTTTTTCCTCCGACTGGTTTTGGTGGTAGAGCGGCACCTCTATGGTGGCCGCGTCATAACCCGATTTTTTCAGAATCTTAATTCGCGTAATGCGGTCCGACTCCAATTTAAAGCTGAGGCCATCGAGCCGGAAATGGGCCGAGCCGTAGTCGTAGAGCACCACGGCCCCAGCGGCGCTGTCGCCCACGAAGTTCTTGGCCTCAAAATCGGCCGGCTCGGGCTTACCAAATTTTATTGCCACCGGCCTCACCGGAGCTTGCTGGGCATGGCTACCGGCCGGGCTCAGCAAGAAAAGGAGCGCTGCCGCGGAGCCGGGCGCTAATGCACGTAAAGTTTGCTTCATAAATCAGAAAAAAGGAATGAAGTAGAAAAGCGCGCCTATATAGCCCGCAAAAACTAGGTAAAAATAAGCAACGGCAAATAGTCTACCAACTTTTTTTCAGGCGGTCTATACCACCTCCTCGGGCGCGGCCACGGCCATCGCGGCGGCGGCCAGGTCATCGCTGCCGGGCAGGGCGGGGGTAGGGCGCACCACCAGCAGCAAATAGCCGATAGCCGCCAGTACGCTGGCCAGGCTCAGGGCGTGCACCCAGGGTAGGCGGCTGGGTTGGTTATCAAAAATCCAGCCCGCCAGCACGGCTCCCAGCCCGATGCCTACTTCAAGCGCTATGTACATGGTGGCCACGCCCCTACCCCGGCGCGTGGGGTCGCTCAGGTCAATGGTCCAGGCGTAGAGCGTAGGCGAGTTCAGGCCCGTGCCGAGGCCAAAAATCAACGCCCCCAATAGAAATACCGGTACCGACGGCGACCACACCAGCACCGCCAGCCCCAGCGCCAGCACGCCCGCCGACCAGCGCAGCACCGGCACCCGCCCGTGTTTGTCTGACGCCTTGCCCAGCACCAGCCGCACCAGCAGCGAGGCCACCGTGTAGCAGATGTAAAACAGCCCCTTAGTAGGCCCGGCCAGGCCCAGCAGCCGGCTCTGGTCGGGTATCACGGTGAGCACCGCGCCGTAGGGAAACAGGCATAGCAGCGTCACCAGGGCCGGATGCAGCACCCGCGGCTCCAGAATTTCGTCGAGCTTGAGCTTTAACAAAGAGAAGCTGAACTTACGGCGCTGCCGCCGGGGTAGGGTTTCGGTGAGCGTGCCCTGCACCAGCACCGAGAGCAGCGCCGCCGCGCTCGACAGGTAAAACATGGCGTTCAGGGAGAACGTCTCGGCCACCCACGAGCCCAGGGCCGGGCCGGCGGCCATGCCCAGGCTGCCCGTCACGCCGAGCAACCCCATCGCCTCGCCCCGCTTTTCGGCGGGCACAATATCGGCCACAAAGGCGGCCGTAGCCGTGGGCTTGAAGCCCGTGCTGAAGCCGTGCAGCAGCCGCAGCAGCAAAAACCCGCTCACCGTGAGCGCCCAGGGGTAGAAAAACCCGCAGACAAAGCACACCAGCGAGCCAAACACCATCACCGGAATACGCCCCACCGTGTCGGCGAGCTTGCCCGAAAACGGCCGCGAAATAGCCGCCGTGAGCGTAAACAGCGCGATAATGAAACCCTTGTACTCGCCCCCGCCCAGGTCGGCCAGGTGCTGCGGCAACTCGGGCAGCAGCAGATTAAAGGACAGAAAAAACAGGAACGACGACAGGCACATCAGCCAGAAGCCGCGGGAGTAGGAACCCAGCATAAGTGGGCGCAAAGGTCGGGGGTAGGCGTCTTATTGGTAAGACTCGCATGTAATCGTCTGTCATTGCGAGCGCAGCGCGGCAATCGCATCCGCACGACACCCGCGCCGCTCATTCGTTCATCGTTCTGGGGCGATTGCCGCGCTGCGCTCGTAATGACAAACGTTTGTTATCGTTCGGGTGCAACTCTTGAGCTGGCTTGCAATGACGGGCGGGCTACCCTGCCAAAAAGTCCCCTACCCCCACCCCGGCCCCAAATGTGCCCTGAGTAGCGCCTATGAGTTTTCTATCTGATTTATTTCAAAGCATTTCCGCCAAAAACCCCCGCGGCGGGCACGGCCCCGACAAGCCCGCCGTGAGCGTGCGCGAGCGGGTGTCGGCCCTGCGCCACCTGCCGGCTTTTTTGCGGCTGATTTGGCAGACTTCGCCGGCCCTCACGCTGGGCAACATCGTGCTGCGGCTCATCCGGGCGGCCCTACCCCTGGCCATGCTCTACGTGGGCCGGCTCATCATTGACGATATCGTGCAGCTGACCAAACTGCCGCCCGCCGCCCGCGCCCTACCCCCCGTGTTCGGGCTGGTGGCGCTGGAATTTGGCCTCGTGCTGCTGGCCGACGCGCTGGGCCGCGCCGTGGCCCTGCTCGATTCGCTGCTCGGCGACTTGTTTGCCAATGCCTCGTCGGTGCGCCTCATGCGCCACGCCGCCGAGCTGGACCTCGACCAGTTTGAGGACAGCAACTTTTACGACAAGCTGGAGCGCGCCCGCCGCCAGACGCTCTCGCGCTCGGTGCTCATGAGCCAGGTGCTGGCCCAGGGCCAGGATGCCGTGACGCTGGTGCTGCTGGCCGCCGGGCTGGTGGCGTTTCAGCCGTGGCTGCTGGGGCTGCTGCTGCTGGCCGTGGTGCCCGCCTTCTTGGGCGAAAGCCACTTCAACGAGCGCAGCTACTCGCTCTCGCACTCCTGGACGCCCGAGCGCCGCGAGCTGGACTACCTGCGCCAGACCGGGGCCAGCGACGAAACGGCCAAGGAGGTCAAAATCTTCGGCTTATCCGATTTTTTGATTGACCGCTTCGCGACCCTCTCCGACCAGTTTTATACCCAGAACAAGGCCCTGGCGCTGCGCCGCGCCGGCTGGGGCACGGTGTTCGCGGCGGTGGGCGCGGCGGGCTACTATGGGGCCTACCTCTACATTATTCAGCAGGCCGTGGCGGGGGCCATTTCCATTGGGCAGCTCACGTTTCTGGCCGGCTCGTTTGCCCGGCTGCGGGGCTTGCTCGAAGGCATCCTGAGCCGCTTCAGCCAGGTGGCCGACGGGGCGCTGTACTTGCAGGATTTCTTTGATTTTTTCCAGATTCAGCCGCGCATCGTGCGCCCTACCCTGGGCCAGGCGGTGCGGCCGTTCCCGCGGCCCATCCGGCAGGGCTTCACGTTTGAGGACGTGGGCTTTAAGTACAAGAATGCCGAGAAATGGGCGCTGCGCCACCTGAGCTTCGAGCTGCAAGCCGGCGAAAAGCTGGCGCTGGTGGGCGAAAACGGGGCCGGCAAAACCACGCTCGTCAAGCTGCTGGCCCGCCTCTACGACCCCAGCGAGGGCCGCATCCTGCTCGACGGCCACGACCTGCGCGAGTACGACCCGGCCGAGCTGCGCCAGGAAATCGGGGTCATCTTCCAGGATTTCGTGCGCTTCCAGCTGCCCGCCGGCCAGAACCTGGCCGTGGGCCGCATCGAGGAGCGCCAGAACCAGTCCCGCATCGAGCAGGCCGCCAGCCAGAGCCTGGCCGATACCGTCATTGCCAAGCTGCCCCTGGGCTACGACCAGATGATTGGCCGCCGCTTCAACGGCGGCGTTGACCTGAGCGGCGGCGAGTGGCAGAAAATCGCCCTCGGCCGCGCCTACATGCGCGAGGCGCAACTGCTCATCCTCGACGAGCCCACTGCCGCCCTCGACGCCCGCGCCGAGTACGAAGTCTTCCAGCGCTTCAAGGAGTTGACGCAGGGCAAAACCGCCGTGCTCATCTCCCACCGCTTCAGCACCGTCCGCATGGCCGACCGCATCCTGGTGGTCGAAAACGGCCGCGTACAGGAAATCGGCTCGCACGAGGAGCTGCTGGCCAAGGACGGGCGCTACGCGGAGCTGTTCGCCTTGCAGGCGGCGGGGTACCGGTAGGAGGCGGGTTTGAGGAAGCGCGTAGGGCGGCTAACTTGCGGCAGTACGGTGTAGCCAATTATATCCAAACCGAAAATGAACTTCAGGGCTTCTTTCTGCAATCCGTTTAACCCAAAAATTATTGAGTTAGGAAAGATTGACCAGCATAAAGTAATGGAAACTTTCGAGAATATTCCTTGGAAGGAATACTTAGCCAAGATGAAAACCACAGCCTTAAATGAAATTCATTATTCACCTTCCCTGGAAGTTGAAAACATGGATAACAAAAATGGCCTCTCCCTATCAATCATTAGTAATATAGAGTGGTACATTTTTTATAAAAGGCCTAAGCTTGTCAAAACTTTCTTTGGATTAAGTGAAAAGGTGAAAAGCAATTACTTAACTGAAATCCATGCTCAGACAGAGAAAGACGTGAAGGATTGCTTGGCCGCATTGATAAAAAATAATCTGCAGTTTTTAGAAGACAAAATACGCTAGCTCCTCATCCGCTGTATTTCTGGGATGAGTACCACCTACCCGCCTTGTGTAGTCCCGCCTGCCTACTCCTCCGCGCCTTCACCCGGCCCGTGCGCTCGCAGCTGCGCTACGCCGGTTTCCTCGTATACTTCGGCCACCGTCAGCTGCAAGTTCAATTCCGTGATGGCCAGCACCTCCTGCGGCTCAGTGAGCACTGTAATAACCCACTCGCTGGCCTCGTTGCGCCGGTACCACTCGACGCGCCAGGTTGTTTGCGCCACTAAAATATAGTGCCACAACGAGGGCAGCTTTTGGTACTGCTTGAATTTCTTACCCCGGTCGTAGGCAGCTGTGGAGGGCGAAAGCACTTCTACGATAAGTGCCGGATGATGCTGCCGACGGGTTTCAAGCTGGTCGCGCGGGTCGCAGCTTACCATAATATCGGGGTACGTGTAGTGGCGACCATGCTCGACGGCCAGCTGAACGGTTTCCAGCAGCACTTGACATTTCTTGCCCCGCAACGCGGGCCGCAACCCCAGCACAAAGTTTTGGGCAATGATATTGTGAGCGATACTCTCGCCCGCCATCGCAAATACTTCGCCCTCAAAAAACTCGTGGCGAATTTCACTGGTTGCTTCCAGCGCGAAATACTCTTCCGACGTATAACGGCGCTGTTGTAGTTCTGCCTGTGCCATAAGACCAAAGATACCGGCGGCGGGCGGCAGATAATCGCCCACACCAAACCACCGGGCCAAGGCTGCTACCACATTCTAGCCCTACGGTAGCTGGCCTAGCTGCCTACCCCCCCCATTCAGCCAGTATGCCCAAATTTACCGCTACCGATAAAGCCCGCCTCTACCTACTGTATTTGCTCAGCCCGCTTGCCCCGCCTAAGCTACCGACGCTACGAGTCATTATTATCCGGCACGGCGAGAAGCCTGAAGAAGGTGACAACCTCTCCTGCGCCGGCCTCAACCGGGCGTTGGCCCTACCGGCGGTGCTCAATCAGTTGATGCCTACCCCCCCCGATTACACCTACGTGCCCCTCATCGGCACTGACGACCAGAATACCAGCACGGCCCGCATGTTTCAGACGGTTACGCCTTATGCCGTACAGCGCAACCTTGTTATTAATAGCGACTACGATGTTGACAATACTAAGGGTATTGCCAAAGAGCTGCGGTACCAACGGGGCACAGCGTTGCTGGTATGGGAGCACGAAAGCATCCCGGAAATCGCTAAAGAGCTGGGCATAAAAGGCCCGTTAGAGTGGTCTGATGCCGATTTCGATAGCATCTGGATTATTGATTTCAGCGGCGGCGGGGCCAAAGGCAAGGCTAAACGCCCCGTGCTTATTAGAAGTCGGGAAGCCATTTATCCGTCGGTTACCTGCCCCAGTTAGGTAAGCCGCGTACTTATTCCTCTTCCGCCGCAAAGCCGATTTTCATCGGCGCGATGCCTGCCTCCTCGTAAATCTGAGCGAGCATCAGCGTTAGATTCAATTCGGGAATCACTATGGCATCGGCTGCTTCGGCCAGGGCAGTGTGCCCCCACACGCCGTGCTCGGTGAGTTGGTACCACTCCACCAGCCAGGTTTTTTGCGAGACTAACAGGTAATGGCGCAGTCTCGGCAGCTTCTTGTACTGGTTGAATTTCAGGCCCCGGTCGTAGGCTTCGGTGGAGGGCGAAAGCACCTCCACGATAAGCATGGGACTACGTAGCTGCTGGCTTTCGTGCTGGTCGTGCGGGTCGCAGCTTACCATCGCGTCAGGGTAGGCGTAGTAGCGATTTGCTTCTACGGCCAGCCGCACGGCTTCCATCTGCACCCGGCATTTTTTGCCACGCAGGGCCTGCCGGCAAGCCATGTACACATTGCCAGCAATGGTGTTGTGCGCAATGCTGGCACCGGCCATCGCAAAGACTTCGCCCTCGAAAAATTCGTGGCGCACCGGACTTTTTTCTTCTAAGGCAAAATATTCTTCCGCCGAGTAGTGGAGCGGGCGGGCAAGGGTCTGTTCCATTGGGCGGGCCTTTTTGGGAAAGCCAAATATAACTCGTCCTACCCCGGCCGGCGGGGGGTAGGCGGCAATAAGCTGAGCCCTAGTTGCAAACCAGGTTTCCGAGTGTAGCTTAGAGAGTTCAACGAATTCCCTACCCTACTCTCATGAAACCAACTGTTACTTTGCAACTCATCTGCCTGTTCGGCTTGCTGCTGCTGTCGGGCTGTTTCACTTCCCGCGAGGCGCGCATCGAGTCGAGCTACAGCTACCGGGGGCGCTTTCGGCACTACCGCACCTACGGCTTTTTGAGCGGCAACGGCCTCACCGCCGACAGCACTCGCCTCAGCGAGTCTTTGCGCGATGCCGTGAAGCAGCGGATGCGCCTGCAAGGCTACCATTTCGCGCGCCGCAACCCTGATTTGATGGTCAGCTTCAAGCTTTTCGAGGGTGACATGCGCTTTCCGGGCTTCGTGCAGGAAGACATTACCCGGTGGGTGAAAGACAATGATGCCGAGAACGAAGAAACCCCTGACGAGCAGCGCCATACCTACCAGCCTACCCGCCTACTGCTGCTCGATGGTACGCTCATGGTCACGCTCATTGACACGCATACCGACAACGCCATCTGGAATGGCTACGCCTCGGGCGTAACTGTGCCCGAGGGGCCGCGCGGCGAGTATGTGCTTGTGCGCTCGGTGCGCGCCGTATTCGACCGCTACCGCATTTTCACGGAGAATTACTTCAACGGCGGCAACCTCGAAGGAGCCCTGAACGGCCAGCCCAGCGTGGACCCCGGCGCGGTTCCTACCCCCGAAACCCCGCGCTAAGCGGCCGCGGTGCCCTTTTTGCTTTTGTCCAGCCGGGCGCGGGTGTACCTTTGCCTGTCCGCGCCCGCGCGCCCGCTACCTAACTAGCTGACCCCTATGCTTCTCGCCATTAACTCCGCTTACCAGCCCAGCGACTACCTGCCCATACTCATTCAGTTTGGGCTGGCGGTGGCCTTCGTGGCCTTCGCCATGATAGTCTCGCACTTGGTGGGCCCCAACCGCCACAGCCGCGTAAAGGATGCCTCCTTCGAATGCGGCATCGAGAGCGTAGGCAACGCCCGCACGCCCATTTCGGTCAAGTATTTCCTCACGGCCATTCTGTTCGTGCTGTTCGATGTGGAGGTAATTTTCATGTATCCGTGGGCTGTGAATTTCCGGCAACTCGGTACGGCCGGCTTTGTGGAGATGATTATCTTCATGACGCTGCTAATGGCAGGCTTCGGCTACGTCATCAAAAAAGGCATTCTGCGTTGGAATGAGGCCGTTCCGGACCAAACTTTCACGGCGAAACCGGTGTTGAAAAAGCAGCCCGCCATCGCCGCGCAGGCCGCCTAACAATTATCAGTCATCAAGTATCAGTTGTCAGCGAACGAAGCCGGGATTGGCTTTACCTAATTCACTGATTGATAGTTGAGTTGATAATTGATAACTGTTAATTGATACTTGAAAATGGTTGATAGCCGCGTTCCCGAAATTAAATCCGTGCCGGCCCCCGAGGGCGTTGAGGGCGCGGGCTTTTTTGCTACCTCGCTGGAAAAAGTCGTGGGCATTGCCCGCGCTAATTCACTCTGGCCCTTGCCCTTTGCTACCTCCTGCTGCGGCATCGAGTTCATGGCCACGATGGGTTCGCACTACGACATCTCGCGCTTTGGCTCCGAGCGCCCCAGCTTCTCACCCCGCCAGGCCGACCTGCTGATGGTGATGGGCACCATCGCCAAGAAAATGGCCCCCATCGTGAAGCAGGTGTATGAGCAGATGGCTGAGCCCCGCTGGGTGCTGGCAATGGGTGCATGCGCCTGCTCGGGCGGCATTTTCGACAGCTACTCGGTGCTGCAAGGCATTGACCGTATTATTCCGGTTGACGTGTACATTCCCGGCTGCCCGCCCCGCCCCGAGCAAGTGCTTGATGGCCTAATGCGCGTGCAGGACTTGGCCAAAAATGAAAGCATCCGCCGCCGCAACTCACCTGAGTACCAAGCACTGCTGGCTTCTTATAATATTAAATAATTTGTTGTCTGTTGGCCAGATGAGTATGACCTCCTTTTTTGACCAGTAGTAGAAAAGCCCAATGGCTGACCCGACCAAAGAAGAATCTACCGCCGCCCAGGCGCTGGCCGCCGAGCAGGACCCTACCGCGCAACAAAACGCGCAGGTGCTGGCCCTGTTGCATAGCCTGTTTGGCGAGGCCACGTTTACGGACGTGCACGAGCCGTATGGCTTGCTAACGGTCACCACCAAGCGCGAGCACATTCACCGCATTGTGGAAGGCTTGCAGCAGGATGAAACGCTGAAGTTTCACTTCCTGACTACGATGTGCGGGATTAATTACCCTGAGAACCTGAACCAGGAACTCGGGATGATTTACCACCTGCACAGCTTGGTGCATAATATTCGGGTGCGTATCAAAATCTTCTTTCCGCTGGCCGACCCGGTGGTGCCTACCCTCTCCGACATCTACGCCGCCGCCAACTGGATGGAGCGCGAAGCCTACGATTTCTACGGCATCATCTTCACCGGCCACCCCAATCTGCGCCGTATTCTGAACGTGGAGGACATGGATTACTACCCCATGCGCAAGCAGTACCCGCTTGAAGACGGCACCCGCGAGGATAAAACTGACCTGTTTTTCGGTCGTTAATTTTTAAGATTGTTATGCTCACCAGGAAAGCATCTTATCACATCTTCCTCGTCAGAAATTAATCATCCGAGTAGTGCGAACCTGATAAGATGCTTCGCAAGCTCAGCATGACATAGCACACAATGGCAGTAAACGACGCCCTGGCCGGCACCCACAAGATTGTTGAGGAAGCGCGCGAGCAGCAGGGCGGACAGCTTGTGCCCACGCTCAATGACTTCTCGCAGGAGCTAACGACCCTCAACCTGGGTCCTACCCACCCCGCCACGCACGGCATCTTCCAGAACATCCTGCAAATGGATGGTGAGCGCATCATTTCGGGCGTGCCCACCATCGGCTACATTCACCGGGCATTTGAGAAAATCGCGGAGCGGCGGCCGTTCTATCAGATTACGCCTCTGACGGACCGCATGAACTACTGCTCGTCGCCCATTAACAATATGGGCTGGCACCTGACGGTAGAGAAGCTACTGGGCATTCAGGTGCCCAAACGGGCGCAGTACATGCGCGTGATTATGATGGAGTTGGCCCGTATCGCCGACCACCTTATCTGCAACTCCATCCTGGGAGTAGATACGGGTGCCTTCACGGGCTTCCTCTACGTGTTTCAGGAGCGCGAGAAGATTTATGAGATTTACGAGGAAGTCTGCGGCTCACGCCTGACTACCAATATGGGCCGGGTAGGCGGCATGGAGCGCGACTTTACGCCCGTGGCCATCGAGAAGCTGCGCAAGTGGCTCAAGGAATTTCCGACCGTGATGAAGGAGTTCGAAGCTATGTTCAATCGCAACCGCATTTTCATGGACCGCGTGGTGAACGTAGGTCCGATTACGGCGGAAAAGGCGTTGAACTACGGCTTCACTGGCCCCAACCTCCGGGCCGCGGGCGTTGATTACGACGTGCGCGTAATGAACCCGTATTCTTCCTACGAAGACTTCGAGTTTGATATCCCGGTAGGCACCAATGGCGACACTTACGACCGCTTTATCGTGCGCAATGAGGAAATCTGGCAGAGCCTGCGCATTATCAATCAGGCCCTTGACCGGCTGCCCGAAGGTCCGTTCCACGCCGATGCGCCCCACTACTACCTACCCCCCAAGCAGGCGGTGTATAAGAACATGGAGGCCCTGATTTACCACTTCAAAATCATCATGGGGGAGATTGACGCGCCCGTGGGTGAGGTCTACCACTCGGTGGAAGGCGGCAATGGCGAGTTGGGTTTTTACCTCGTTTCGGATGGTGGGCGCACGCCCTACCGCCTGCATTTCCGGCGGCCGTGCTTTATCTACTACCAAGCCTATTCGGAGATGGTAGTGGGCACGAGTCTTTCGGATGCCATCGTGATTTTGTCTTCCATGAATGTAATTGCCGGCGAGTTGGACGCCTAGCTGTTAGTTGAAAGTATCTGATATGGAGCCGAATATCGCCATCAAGCCTCAATTTTCGCCCGCCGCACAGGCCGAAATTAAACGCCTGCTCACGCACTACCCCGCTGACCGGAAGAAATCGACGCTGCTACCGATTCTGCACATCGCGCAAGCAGAATTTGGTGGCTGGGTAAGCCCCGAGGTGCAGGACCTGGTGGCTGAAACGCTGGATTTGACGCCGATTGAGGTGTATGAGGTGAGCACGTTCTACACGATGTTCAACCTCAAGCCGGTGGGTAAGCACGTGTTGGAAATTTGCCGCACCGGCCCCTGCATGTTGCGCGGCTCCGATGAGTTGACCGCGCACCTAGAGCGCATTACCGGCGCGAAAGTGGGCGAAACTTCCCCTGATGGGCTTTTCACTTTGAAAGAAGTGGAATGCCTGGCCGCCTGCGGCTTCGCACCCGTGGTGCAGGTCGGTGAGCAGTATTACGAGTCGCTCGACACGGAGGAAAACGTGCAGGCCATGCTGAGCGAATTAAAGAATATGGTGCACCGGCCTATGCTGCCGTGGGAAGGCAACCTACCTAATTCATTGCAAAACAATTAACTATCTACTACTATGGCTGAGCAGGATAAAAACCTACCGCTGGTAGTAGCAGAAATTTTGATTGAGATGCACGGTATGAATGACCGGCTAAAGCGTGTTGAAAGTCGCTTAGAAAGCGTTGATAACCACCTAGAAAATGTGGAGAACCGCCTAGAAAATGTGGAGAATATTTTATTACAAGCAGTAGATAATATTCAGCAGATAAGTAAAACTGTTAACCGCACGGCCGAAGTATTACTGTAACAACAGCAGAAATTCAACCGTCGCTTTGACCAGCGGCAACAGGAAAGCGACCGTCGCTTTGAATTACCACTAGAAGCTGACCGGCAACAGGCTGACCGCCTAGAACGAGCCATAGTCGGCATTGGAAATCGCTTTGGACGCTTAGAAAACCACTAAAAATATGGGACGCAAGCTATTAACCGAATACGTCAACGTTGAGGGTATCGAAACCTTCGCCGTGTACCGCAAGCACGGCGGCTACCGGTCCGTGGAGAAGGCCCTGAAAATGACTCCTGAGGAAGTAGTGGAAGAGGTCAAGAAGTCGGGCCTGCGCGGGCGCGGCGGCGCTGGCTTCCCTACCGGCCTTAAGTGGAGCTTTCTGGCCAAGCCGGAGGGCGTGCCGCGCTACCTCGTCTGCAACGCCGACGAGTCGGAGCCCGGCACGTTCAAGGACCGCTACCTGATGTCGAAGCTGCCGCATTTGCTCATTGAGGGCATGATTGCGGGCAGCTACGCGCTAGGGGCGCGCACCAGCTACATCTATATTCGGGGTGAGTTACTGTATGTGCTCCGCATTCTGGAAAAGGCGATTGCCGAAGCGTATGCGGCCGGTTTTCTAGGCGAGAATATTCAAGGCTCGGGCTATTCACTAGACTTGCACGTGCATCCGGGCGCGGGGGCCTACATCTGCGGCGAGGAAACGGCGCTACTGGAATCCCTGGAAGGCAAGCGCGGCAACCCACGCAACAAGCCGCCGTTCCCGGCCGTGCAGGGTCTATACGCCCGGCCCACGGTGGTCAATAATGTCGAGAGCATCGCGTCGGTGGTATCTATCCTGAATATGGGCGGTGAGGAGTACGCCAAGATAGGGGTAGGGAAAAGCACCGGTACCAAGCTCTTTTCGGCCTGCGGCCACCTCAACAAGCCGGGTATCTACGAGTTGGAGCTGGGCGTGCCGGTGGAGGAATTTATTTACTCCGATGAGTACTGCGGCGGCATCTGGAAGGGTAGGGAGTTGAAGGCCGTCGTGGCCGGCGGCTCTTCAGTACCAATTCTACCCAAGGAGCTGATTCTTAAAACGGCGGCAGGTGAGGACCGGCTGATGACTTATGAGTCGCTCAGCGACGGGGGATTCATCACGGGCACCATGTTGGGTTCAGGCGGCTTCATCGCGATGGACGAAACCACGTCTATCGTCAAGAACACCTGGAACTTCGCGCGTTTCTACCATCACGAAAGCTGCGGACAGTGCTCACCCTGCCGCGAGGGCACCGGCTGGCTCGAAAAAGTGTTGCACCGCCTCGCGCACGGCCACGGTTCGATGCATGACATTGACTTGATTGTGAGCGTGGCCAAACAGATTGAGGGTAATACCATTTGCCCATTGGGCGAGGCCGCTGCCTGGCCGGTAGCCGCCGCCGTGCGCCACTTCCGCGACGAGTTTGAGTGGTACGTGACACACCCCCAGGAGGCCACCGCGCCGGGTGCTTACTACCGGGGCAACTTAGTGCTAGCCTGATTTTAATCATCAATCAGTATTTATCAATTATCAATCTGCGAACCTCTGCGTAAGCCTCTGCGAACCTCTGCGAGAAATACCTTTGGGCCAACTTTGCTACTTGTCAATTAGAATGGCTAAAATAACTTTCGACGGAATTGAGGTAGAAGTGCCCGACGGCACAACTATTCTCAATGCGGCCCGCCAAATTGGTGGCGGCATAGTGCCGCCCGCTATGTGTTACTACACGCCCTTGAAGGGTAGCGGCGGCAAGTGCCGCGCTTGCCTGGTGCGCGTGGCAGCCGGCTCGGCCAAGGACCCGCGCCCCATGCCCAAGCTCGTGGCCTCGTGCATCACGCCCGTGCAGGATGGCATGGTGGTCGAAAACACGACCAGCCAGCAAGTGCTGGACGTGCGTAAGGGCATCGTAGAGATGCTACTCATTAACCACCCGCTCGACTGCCCAGTGTGTGACCAAGCTGGTGAATGCGACTTGCAAAACTTCGCCTTTGAGCACGGCGTAAGCACTACCCGCTACGAGGAAGAGCGTCGCACATTCGAGAAGATTGATATCGGCCCCTACGTGCAGTTGCACATGACGCGCTGCATTCTGTGCTATCGTTGCGTGTACACTGCCAACCAGCTTACCGACAACCGCGTGCATGGTGTGCTGGGCCGGGGCGATGCTTCCGAAATCGGCACTTACATCGAGAATTCGATTGATAACGATTTCAGCGGTAATGTTATCGACGTATGCCCGGTGGGTGCGCTCACCGACAAAACCTGGCGCTTTAAGCAGCGCGTATGGTTTACCAAACCTGTGAACGCGCACCGCGAGTGCAGCCACGAGAAGTGCAACGGCCACGTAACGCTTTGGTATAAAGGCAAAGACGTGCTGCGCGTGACCGCCCGTAAGGACGAGTACGGCGAGGTAAAAGAGTGGATTTGCAATGAGTGCCGTTTTGAGAAGAAAGAAACTGCGGATTGGGTAATTGAAGGCCCGGCGCATATCGACCGCTCATCGGTAATTGCGCAGAATCACTACGAGCTGCCCGTCATCAACCCGCAGGTAATCGCCGATTTGCCCGAAAGCACCGTTCGCGAGCTGGAGCAAAACCCACCGCTAAAGCTAGGCGGCTTGAGCGGCACGAGCTTCTAGCTGTTGGCTTTTCGTTATCGTTTAATTTTTTAAAAGCTAGTAGCTAACTAAAATGTCTCTGGAATCTATTGGCTGGCCGAATTTTTCTCTGGGGTGGCAAGGCATCGTGGTGCTGGTAATATTCGGCGTTTCGCTGCTGATTGCCACTTACTGTACCTACGCCGAGCGCGTGATTGCGGCCTTCCTACAAGACCGCGTGGGACCGGACCGTGCCGGCCCCTGGGGCCTCGCGCAACCGCTGGCCGATGCCGTGAAGCTGTTTACAAAGGAAGAATTCTTCCCGGCCGGGGCCAACAAGGCGCTGTTCGTTTTCGGGCCCTGCCTAGCCATGGTTACGGCGCTGATGTCGTCGGCGGTTATCCCGTTTGGCAACTCTCTCAAGTTTGGCGATACCGTTGTGCATTTGCGAGGTATCGATAGCAACATTGGAATGCTCTACGTGTTCGGCATCGTGTCGCTGGGCGTGTACGGTATCATGATTGGTGGCTGGGCTTCCAACAACAAGTTTTCGCTGCTAGGTGCCATTCGTGCGGCCTCTCAAAATATTAGCTACGAGCTAGCAATGGGCCTGGCCCTGATTGCGGTGCTCATGATGTCGGGCTCACTATCGTTGAGTACCATTACCTTGCAGCAGAGCAGTGCCACCGGCTGGCACTGGGGCGACATTTTTGCCTGGAACGTATTTAAGCAGCCGCTGGGCTTCATCATCTTTCTCGTTTGCGCGTTTGCTGAAACCAACCGCACGCCTTTCGACCTACCCGAATGCGAAACCGAGCTAGTAGGCGGCTACCACACCGAGTATAGCTCCATGAAGATGGGCTTGTATTTGTTTTCGGAGTACGTGAATGTGTTCGTGGCAACGGCTATCATGTCGGTGCTCTATTTTGGAGGCTTCAACTACCCGTTTCAATACGAGTTTCTCGATTTTCTGCAAACGAAAGCTGGCCTTTCGGTTGACTGGGCCCATAACTTATTTGTGCTGATGGGCGTGGTGGCTATGTTCGCCAAAATATTTACCGGTATCTTTTTCTTCATGTGGGTGCGCTGGACGCTACCCCGCTTCCGCTACGACCAGCTTATGCGCTTAGGCTGGACCATTCTTATCCCGCTGGCCATCTTCAATATTCTGCTAACCGGGGTGCTTATTACAACGGGCATTATCCCCGACCTGACCATCGCCGTTCGCTAACGTATTTTTGAGCTTTGGCTGACGACAGTTTGATTGAGATAATGGCTGAACTACTGGCTGAGGTGCATTAGATGCGCGTTGATAACAACGAGCGTCTGGACACTACCAACAAACGTCTGGACCGCCTGGGAACTCAAACCGCAAAAAATAACGCGGCTATCAGCGAGCTTCGGGTTTCTGTGATGCGGCTGACAGACAAGATTTAAGAAATTTACTATCTCGGCCAGCGTGTGCCGATATTGGATAACATTGTCTTACCGAAGTCGCCACTGTAAGCTGCTTAGAAACTATCCCTTATGCAATCCTTAAGTAACCGCGCTAAGAAACTGGAAAAGAAGCCGATGACGTTCGCTGAGCGAGCTTATTTACCGGCCATTTTTCAGGGCTTGAGCATTACGATGCAGCACTTTTTTCGGGCTGCCACCAAGAAGCAAATTACCATTCGCTATCCCGAAGAAACCCGGCCGTTCTCGCCCGTTTTCCGGGGCTTGCACGTGCTGAAGCGCGATGAGCAAGGCCGCGAGCGCTGCACAGCCTGCGGCTTGTGCGCCGTGGCCTGCCCCGCCGAAGCCATTACGATGGTGGCAGGCGAGCGCAAGAAAGGCGAGCAAAACCTCTACCGCGAGGAGAAGTATGCCGTAAGCTACGAGATTAATATGTTGCGCTGCATCTTCTGCGGCCTCTGCGAAGAGGCTTGCCCGAAGGCGGCCATCTACTTGCAGGCTGATAAGATGGCTCCGCCGCGCTACGAACGCGACGAGTTTATCTACGGTAAGGACCGCCTGGTAGAGCCCACGTCGCCGGACAATCGCTCGGCACGCGGTATCCAACTCACGCCCGAGCAAGCGGAGAAGCTGCGGACGCAGTTGGCGTAAAGCTATGCGGTAAGCTTTAGCTTGCCGTATTCAATTCAGAATTTTAACGGTCGGTAAACTCACGCTTACCGCGCATGATATGTCCCTTTTTCTCTTCCTGTCGTTCGTAGCCCTGTTGAGTGCCCTGGGCGTGGTGCTGACCAAGAACCCAGTATACAGCGTACTATTTCTCATCCTCACGTTCTTCACGCTATCGGCTCATTACTTACTGCTGAACGCGCAGTTTCTGGCGGCCGTGAACATCATCGTGTATGCCGGGGCCATTATGGTGCTGTTCCTGTTCGTGATTATGTTCCTGAACCTCAACAAGGAAACGGAGCCGCACAAGCCTGCCCTGGCCAAAATTGCCGCCGCCATCGCGGGCGGCTCGCTGCTGCTCATTATGGTAGCGGCGTTGCACAACGTGCAGCCTGTAGGCTACGACGCGGCCACCTTCGATTCGCAGGTGGGCATGGTGGACCGCCTGGGCCTGGTACTGTTTAAGCAGTACTCCCTACCCTTCGAGTTAGCCTCCATTCTACTGCTGGCCGCAATGGTCGGCTCCGTGATGCTGGGTAGGCGCGAAACGGGCGAGCGCAATTTTTAACCGGACTTTTTCCTGGGTTTTGGCAGCGGCTCCTGACCAGTTCGGGGCCGCTGCTGCGTTTGAGGGTAGGGCGGCCGGGCCGTTTGGGCGGGGTAGCGGCGGGGTCGGTTTTAACCTTCGCGGCGGCCGTTTTCTTTTGCAGCGCGGCTTCCTGCTCGTCGGTGGGCAAGGGCGCGAAGCCGGCTTCTGTGAGCGCGGCGCGCAGCTCGGCGCGGCGGCCGTGCTGCTTCCAAAGCTCCGAGGCAAACAGACGCACTTGCGCAGCAATGATGGGCACGGTGCTCAGCACAAAGAGCCAAACGACTAAGTGGGCGTAGAAACCAGGGCCGCGCTGCGCGGCAGCGAGGTAGCTTTCGATGCGCTCCATCACGGCATCAAGCGTGGGCTCGGGTTGCTGGCGGGCGGCTTCCATAAGTAGCACGGCCAGCTTGGGGGCATCGGCTTCCGTCACGGTCCGCCAGTCGTGGCGCAGCAAGTGGGGTAGCAAATCGGGCGGGTAGCCGGTGCGCAGCATATCCTGCCCCTCTTGCACGAACGTGCGCCGGGCGGCCGGGCGCAGTTTAGGCTTAACCACCGGCGCAGGAGCCAGCAACAGAGGTAGGCTGAATTCAAACGTAGCGGGAAAACCCGGAATCAGGTCGGGCTGCTGGTGCAGCAGTTGGCCGAGGTAAGCGAGCTTTTCCTTGTCGCTGGTGCGGGCAAACGCCTCTTTCAAAGCTTGGCGCAGCTGCTGGGGGGTAGGCGGCACGGCGCGGGCCGCACTAGGCGCGGGAGGTGGCGGCGGCGGGGCCGGCTCACTCTCCCCAAGCAGGTCGAGCACGGCCAAGCCAAGGGCGATGCCGTGCTTGCACACCGGCCCGTAGTTGTAAGGGCAGTCGCACCCGATGTCGGGCGGGCCGCTGGGCAGCACCGTCAACTCGACGTGGTAGGTTTCGGTGCCGCGTACTTTGGCTTTGTAGGTATTGCCTTTTTGCTTAATTCGGCCTACCGCATCATATTCCGTGTAATAGACTTCGCCCCGGTCAAATATCTTACGGGGCACGAGGTCGGCCAGGTCGTGGATAGTGAACATGGGGGTAGCAAGTGCGGGTAAGCCACCAAAAATAGCGGCCGCCTCGGAAACATTGACCGGGTAGCTCGCAGCTGCTTATCAGACCATTATTTTCTTCGGAGCGCGAACGGCAGCTACAGGTGTTGGCGCGTCGAAAACGCGGTCCGGTCTAACTTTGGCGGGTCGTCCAGGTCGTAGCCATAGGCCACGCTGTTGAGGTAAGCGGCGGCCCACAGGCGCTCGGCGGGGGTAGGGGGCTGGTGCGTGGCGTGGTAGCGGGCGTTTTCCGCGTGGGTGCCGGCGTGGTGGGCAGTGCGGTCGAGGCGGAAGGGCATAGCAGGTATTTTATTTCAAATACAAGTTGACATTGTACTGATTACTTGCTTTATTAGGACTTGTCCAAATCGCCATATCAACTTCATATTTAGCTCCCGTAAAGACACTTATTGTCCAAGTAGAGCCATCTTTATCTTCCGTGACTTCCGTATTAAGCAGCTTCATAGAATACTTTTCTATTTCCGCTCTTATTGCGTAGAAAGTTTGCACCTCAATGGTTTGCAAGCTAACATAGTTACCACAATTTTTACCAATCTTAACGGTAATATAAGACGACGATAATATTGATTGGTTATCCCAAGTTAACACATCATACAAACAATTCTCTTCCGTTGCTGGGACAACATGAGGTTGCCGTCCTTTGAATACCCAACCTCGCGGCAGTAGAATCTGATTTGCCTTATCTAAGTCCCCGCTCCTTATAGAAATAAGTTCACTGAGTGATACCTGCTGGGCATCTGCTACGTGCATGGTTCCCAAGCATAGCATAAGAGCAAAAAGATAATCTTTCATTCTACTTTCCAGTAAAGACGATTCTTATTTCCTCACCACCTCCGTCTTAATACTCAACTCCTTTAACTGCGCATCCGCAATCGGTGAAGGCGAGTCAATCATCACGTCCCTACCCGAGTTATTCTTAGGGAAGGCGATGAAATCCCGGATGGAATCGGCCCCGCCGAAGAGCGAGCAGAGGCGGTCGAAGCCGAAGGCGATGCCGCCGTGGGGCGGCGCGCCGTACTCGAAGGCATCGAGCAGGAAGCCGAACTGGGCCTGGGCCTCCTCGGGGGTGAAGCCGAGCAGCGAGAACATGCGGGCCTGCACGGCGCGGTCGTGGATGCGGATGGAGCCGCCGCCGACCTCTACCCCGTTAATTACCAGGTCGTAGGCATTGGCGCGGGCCTGGCCGATGGTGGTGGGGTTGTCGAGCAGGTGCATGTCTTCGGGCTTGGGCGAGGTGAAGGGGTGGTGCATGGCGAAGTAGCGGCCCTCCTCTTCAATATATTCGAGCAACGGGAAGTTGACGACCCACAGCGGGGCAAACGTGTCCTTGTCTCGCAGGCCGAGGCGCTGGCCCATTTCCAGGCGCAGCTCGCTGAGGGCCTTGCGGGTTTTATCGGCCGGGCCGGCCAGCAGGAGCAGCAAATCGCCCTCGTTGGCGTGGAACGCGGCGGCCCACTTCTGCAATTCTTCCTGCGGGTAGAACTTATCGACCGATGATTTTACTACCCCCCCAGCTTCGACGCGGGCGTACACGAGGCCGGTGGCCCCGAGCTGCGGGCGCTTCACGAAGGCGGTGAGCTCGTCGAGCTGCTTGCGGGTGTAGGCGGCGCAGGTGGCGGCGTTGATGCCCACCACCAGCTCGGCCTGGTCGAAGACCGGGAAGCCGTGGCCTTTTACTACCCCATCCAATTCCACGAACTCCATTGCGAAGCGCACGTCGGGCTTGTCGTTGCCGAAGCGGCGCATGGCGTCGGCGTATTCCATGCGGGGCACGGTGGGGAAATCGAGATTTTTGATTTCCTTGAACAGGTATCGCACCAAGCCCTCGAAGGTGTTGAGAATGTCTTCCTGGGTTACGAAGGCCATTTCGCAGTCAATCTGCGTGAACTCGGGCTGGCGGTCGGCGCGCAGGTCTTCGTCGCGGAAGCACTTGACAATCTGGAAATAGCGGTCGAAACCCGACACCATGAGCAGCTGCTTGAACGTCTGCGGCGACTGCGGCAGGGCGTAGAACTCGCCGGGGTTCATGCGCGAGGGCACCACAAAGTCGCGCGCGCCTTCGGGCGTGCTTTTGATGAGCACGGGAGTTTCGACTTCGATAAAATCCTGGCCGTCGAGGTAGCGGCGCACGGCCTGAGCCATGCGGTGGCGCAGCATCAGGTTGTTGCGCACGGGCGTGCGGCGCAAGTCCAGGTAGCGGTACTTCATGCGCAACTCGTCGCCGCCATCGGTCTCATCCTCAATGAGAAAGGGCGGCAGCTTGGCGGGGTTCAACACGTCTATTTTCGCCACGCGGATTTCGATGTCGCCGGTCGGGATATGCGCGTTTTTGGAGTAGCGCTCGGCTACTTTACCGGTGACGGAGATGACAAATTCGCGGCCGAGATGGCGGGCCTGCTCGCGCACTTCGTCGCGCTCTACCCCCTCTTCGAGCGCTAGTTGGGTGAGGCCGTAGCGGTCGCGCAGGTCAATCCAGAGGATGCCGCCTTTGTCGCGGGTGCGCTGCACCCAGCCCACGAGGGTGACGGTTTGGCCGGCGTGTTCGAGGCGGAGTTCGCCATTGGTGTGCGTTCTTAACATAAACCGCAGATTCAAACTGATTTAACGGATTTCGCGGATACGCCGCTGACGCGGCTGGTAGCGCGATTGATGGATTTTGGGGGTGCGCCGCAGTGCGGCTGGGCGCGCGGGCGGGGGGCAGGAAATTATTGCTGGGTGCGAAGGTACTGGCGGGGGCGCGGGGATAAAATTGCTGGTTTGGTACGGAGTATGCAAGAGGGGGTAGGGACGACATTCTTTTGTCTGGTTTTTTCTTCCTTTTCAACCATGAAATCTTTTCCTGCGCTGGCCCTGGCGGCCGCTTTGCTCGCGGCCGGCTCGGCCCAGGCCCAAACCAAAGTCAAAACTAAGAGCAAGTACGATGACGATGTTATAATCAAAACGAAGGGTGAAGTACCGGCCGTGACGCTCGACGGCCCCATCCGGCGCGTGGAAACGCTCTCGGGCATTGATATTTTTCCTAAGCCCAACTCCAACAGCGTATTGCTCAGCTTTACGCAGCAGTTTACCAAGCCCGGCACGCTGGTAATGACCAACTACCTCAACAAAGTGGTGTACCAGCAGGCGCTGGACCCGCAGGCCAACACCGGCGAGCCCGTGGACCTAGGCCACATCCAGGCCGGCACGTATCTGGTAGAAGCCAAAACGGGCAACTACGTGTACTGGAAAAAGGTCCGTATTAAGTACCCAACGGTGGCGCGCCGCTAGCAACGGCGCAATTAGTAAGCAAAAACACCAGAACGTCATGTTTTGACAAGTTCAGCATGACGTTCTGGTGTTTTTGTTCGTTTCTGCTACCCGTCTCCTACCCCCTACTTTTGCCTGTGCTTATGAAAACCCTACCCCTGCTCCTTGCTTTGCTCGCCCTCACCAGCTTTGGCCCCAAGCCTAAGCTGATGACCGTGAAGCTCGCGCCCGGCTTGTCGGTGGCGGTGCCGCAGGGCTTCACGCCGCTGCCCGATGAAGGCATCGCGGTCAAGTTTCCGTCGCCGCGCAAGCCGCTGGCCGTGTTCAGCAATCCCAGCGGGCGCGTGGATTACAGCATTTCGGTGCGGCCCACCACGTTTGGTCCCGACTATAACATCTTGCTGCCCTTTTATAAAGCCAGCGTGCAGCGGCTCTATACGAAGGTGGAATTTCTGACGCAGGAAGTGCGCAAGGTGAACGGCCGCGATTTCGTGGCGCTGGAGTTTGTCTCCACGCTCACCGATAGCCGCCGCTCGGCCATCACGCTGGCCGCCATCCGCAAATACGAGTACATCGAATATGCGGTGCAGGGCGAGCAGCTGTATATTTTCTCATTTTCGGCCCCGGCCGATGAGCAGGCACAGTGGCGCCCCGTGGCCCAGGCCGCGCTCAGTGATATCAGCTTGAAGTAGAGAATAATCTGTCATTGCTTTGCTTTGCTCGCAATGACAGGCTTCTACAAATAATCGCCCATGCTCACCGACGACTTCTTTATGCAACAAGCATTGGCCGAGGCGCGGCGGGCACTAGCGGCGGGCGAAATCCCGATTGGTGCGGTCGTGGTGCTGGAGAGGGAAATAATCGGACGGGGATACAACCAGACCGAGCAGCTGCGCGACGTGACGGCCCACGCCGAGATGCTGGCCCTAACGGCCGCCGCCAATTTTTTGGGCAATAAATACTTGACCCACTGTATCTTGTACGTAACGGTGGAGCCCTGCGTAATGTGCGCTGGGGCCAGCGCCTGGGCGCAGCTGGGGGGGGTAGTGTTTGGCGCGGCTGAGCCCCGCACCGGCTACCGGCGGCACACGCCCGGCCTGCTGCACCCGCGCACCCAGGTGCGGGCGAGCGTATGCGCCGAGGAATGCGCGGCATTGATGCAGGCGTTTTTTCGGGGCAAGCGGCCGGGGTAGGGGTAGCTTCCGCGTGCCCTGCACAACCCCGGCGGCTGGTTCGGGGTTATACATGGACCTGCCCATCTTTTCACTTTAAAACACCCTGCATCATGGCTTTTGAACTGCCCAAGCTCCCGTATTCCTACGATGCCCTCGAACCAACGTTCGACGCGCAGACGATGGAAATACACTATACCAAGCACCACCAGGCCTACGTAACCAACCTCAATGCCGCCGTGGCTGGCACCGAGATGGAAAACCAGAGCCTGGAAGAAATCATGCACAATATTGCCAAGGCTACCCCGGCTGTGCGCAACAACGGCGGCGGCCACTGGAACCACTCGCTGTGGTGGACCATCCTCTCGCCCAATGGCGGCGGGCAGCCCACTGGCGCGGTGGCCGACGCTATTACCAAGGCATTTGGCAGCTACGACAACTTCAAGACTGAGTTTAGCAAGGCCGCGACGACGCGCTTCGGCTCGGGCTGGGCGTGGCTGTGCAAGCAGCCCGACGGCGCGCTCCAAATCTGCTCGACGCCCAACCAGGACAACCCACTCATGCCCGATGCCGGCTGCAAGGGCATGCCCATTCTGGGCCTCGACGTGTGGGAGCACGCCTACTACCTCAAGTACCAGAATAAACGCCCCGACTACGTGGCTGCCTTTTTCAACCTCATCAATTGGGATGAAGTAAACAAGCGTTTCGCTACCGCCAACTAAGCAGCCCGGCAAGCCCGACGCTTTGCGTTGCAGCTCCGCAACTACTCGTTTCCAAGCCCGTTCGCACCCCGCGAGCGGGCTTTTTTATGCCCCCGCAAGTAGTTGGGCAGCTGTTGCGTTATTTTGAATGTCGTAATCCTAGCGTAATGCGGCAGGCGGCGGCTTTTGTATCTTTATCAGCAAAAGCGCCTACCCCGACTTTTAACCTGAGCCCTCATGTCTATCAAGCTGCGCCTCACCATCCTGAGCTTCTTGCAATTTTTCATCTGGGGCGCGTGGCTGATAACGATTGGCGCGTACTGGTTCCAAACCAAGCATTGGTCAGGGTCGCAGTTCGGGGCTATTTTCTCCACAATGGGCATCGCGTCCATTTTTATGCCCTCGCTCATGGGCATTGTGGCCGATAAGTGGGTAAACGCCGAAAAGCTCTACGGTGTGCTGCACCTGCTGGGGGCCGGCGTGCTGTGCACCATCCCCTTCGTAACGGACCCCGGCGTGTTCTTTTGGGTGATTCTGCTCAATATGATTTTCTACATGCCTACCCTGGCGCTGTCCATCGCCGTGTCGTACTCAGCGCTGAAAAGCCAGGGGCTGGACGTGGTGAAGGACTACCCCCCCATCCGGGTGTGGGGTACCATCGGCTTTATCGTGGCTATGTGGACGGTCACTTTCCTGGGTTTTGAGAAGTCGGCCAGCCAGTTTTACGTGGCCGCCGGGGCCGCGCTGGTATTGGGCATTTACTCGTTCACGCTGCCCAAGTGCCCGCCGCCATCCCGAGATACACCAGGCCGCACGCTGGTTGATGCACTAGGGCTCAAGTCGTTCGCGCTGCTACGCGACCGCAAGCTGGCGACCTTCTTCCTATTTGCTCTACTACTAGGGGCCGCCTTGCAGTTGACTAATGCCTACGGTGACACCTTTTTGCACGACTTTGACCAAGTGCCCGCCTACCGCGATACACTGACGGTGCGGCACCCGGCCTTTATTATGTCCATCTCGCAGATTTCGGAAACGCTCTTTATCTTGGCTATTCCGTTTTTTTTGCGGCGTTTCGGCATCAAGCAAGTGATGCTGTTCAGCATGGTGGCCTGGGTGCTGCGCTTCGGCCTGTTTGCCTATGGCGACCCCGGGAGCAATTTGTGGATGATTATTACCTCGTGCATCGTGTACGGCATGGCCTTCGACTTCTTCAATATCTCCGGCTCGCTGTTTGTCGAAACCCAGACCCAGCCCAGCATCCGGGCCAGCGCGCAGGGCCTGTTTATGATGATGACCAATGGCTTCGGAGCCGTGCTGGGCAGCTCGCTCAGCGGCGTCATTATTCAGCAGTATTTCACCGATGCCAGCGGCCATAAGGATTGGCACGGCATCTGGCTCACGTTCGCGGCTTATGCGCTAGCTATCGCGGTACTGTTCGTGTTCATTTTCAAGCATAAGCACGAGCCACAAGTGGCCGAAAATGAATACTCGGAGCCAGCGCTAGCTGCTTAGTCAATACTCTTGAGCAGTGGTTGAATACCATTAAATTCTACCAGTCTATGCAGCTATAAGCTTGGATATCTTGCCTTGTGTATTCAGTAAACTTACAGGCGTGGAAAATCATTGCCCAATTCCTTTTCATTTCACCTGAACACCTCGTGTCTCATGTAAAAAGGGCCGCCGCAGTAGTAACTGCGGCGGCCCTTTTTACTTAATTCTCAGCGGCACTTATACCCACTTATTATCCAGTGAAGCGCCGTTCACATCAATTTTGTTAGCCGAGATGACGAGGCTAAGCACCATTGAAGCCTGAGTTTCGGCCCCACGGGCATCGAAGCTTTCGGCGTAGCTCACGCAGTAGGCTTCTTTGAAGGCAATCTCCTTCATTTTGGAATCCTGGTCGCCTCGCTTAAATACGATTTTACCGTCGGCCCGCTTGTAGGGGTCCAGCATCCAGCTAATAAGCTTTACACTATCCGTTGATACAATCGTTACCTTGATAGTTCCGCCCTGAACCACGGAAGAGGGCCGGCCCTTGTCGTCGGTAGTTTGGTTGAAGGAGTAGCTGCAGCTTACTACTTCGCATTCTTCGCTGCCGGCAGCGTCAAATACAGCACTAAAAGAGGCCATGAATTAGGGGATTTGGTGAGAGGAAAAAATTTCTAAACGGTTTTACGCAGGTCCTGTCCGATGGTTCGCTATAAACCAGTGTAATTATAGTTAAAAAAATACAAGCTCCTACTGTTTGCCGGCTACCGGGCTAAAGATCTGTGCCAGTTATTGCTGCGCATATTCAGCGCTCCAGTCGCGGCCGGGGTTATCAGGGTCGTCGCCCTTAGTGCCATCCAGTGATACCAAGAAGGTTTTGGCCGGAAAATAGGGGACCATATGAATGTCCAGATTAATTCGGTCTTTTTGGTCGGGGTCGCGCTCGAATTTCTTTACTGAAAATTTCTCAATAAGCTTGCCTGGTCCCGCAATGCCGTCCAGAAACCGCACAATCTGGTTTTGAATATCCATTCGCATATTATGGTCCCAGTTCTCAAAGGCGCGGCGGTTGAGAAAGTCAATCAGCACTTTAGTTACGTAGTCAAACACCCGCACTACCGAGTACGTCTGCAACCCAATATTATCGCCGTTGAAGAGGGTTTTGGCCGAAAAAGCCATAACGCGGCCGTACTCGTTGACCATCGGTACGAGGCCAATTTTCTCCAGGTTGGAGATTTCGCTTTTGCGCAAGGGAAACTTCACGCCGTCTACTTCGCTGAGTGTGCCGTGCTTGCGGCCCGCCGTTACCTGCGAGGCCAGCGTGGAGTAGATACGGCCCGCCAGCGCCGAGGATGGCGGCACAAACAGGTCTTCCTCCTCGCCTACCTCCTCTATTTTGCCGCGGCCCACCAGCCAGTTGGCGGCCATCACCACGTTCGACTTGTAGGCATCAGCTCCGGTCAGGTTGGCCTCTTCAAACAGCTCAATCACGTCTTCGGGCGTGTCGTAGTGCTCGAAGTCGGTCACCATCATTACCTTGTTCTTGTGGGCGATTTTGGCCCACTTATCCACCACTTTGTTCGAACCCAGGTAGCCGGGCACCACCAGTAGCGAGTAGTTGTCGCGCAGGTCAAGGCGGTCGTAGTTCTGCTCTAGCTCGGCCGATACGGCGTCAATGAACGTGGTATTATCCAAGTCTTGCAGCTGGTCCTTATCCGCATTCATTACCGAGATGTTCTTCACTTCATCCTGCTCGGTATTCTTGTAGAACAGCGCTACTGAGCGGTAGGACTGCTCCAGCTCATTGGTCGCCTCAATTGCTTTTTTGAGGTTACTAGTTAGTAGCTGCTCCTGCGCTTCCACGCGCTGGGTGCCCTGCTCCACGGCATCGGCCACAGTGGTGGTTTCGCTTAGCAGCGAGTGCCACAGAGCCAAGCGCTTTTTAAGCTGCTTACGGTCCTGCTTTTTGGTAGCTTCTGAGAGGAAAATCTTCTTACGGGCCTTTTTCTCAGGATTGAGGTTGGACGCACCGTCAATGGTCGTTTCAAGCAGGTCAAAGCCGCCAACTTTGAGCAGCGACTGAATACTTTGGTCGAGGGCCGGGGCGGCCGCCTCGCGGCTTTTGTAGCCAGCAGCGGCGGCATCTTGTTGTTCGAGGGCCATATATACTAAGAGAAAGTCATATTATGTTGAAAAAGGCCGGCCTACCCTAGTCCAGCTCATCCATCATAGCCTGCACCGCCGCCAGGAAGGCCGCCTTGTACTCGGGGTTTTCGAGGGCCGTTTTCAGGATTTTATTGGACTTGAGCTGCCGTAGCAGCTTTTGCAGGTCGTCGGTTTCGGAGGCCAGGCTTTTCAGGAAATCGCTCTGATTGATAATGCCCTTTTTACCAAAATCACCCAGCGACGCGAATTGCAGCTTTTCGGGCACCACGGTGCCGTTTGCATCGTCGAAGGATACGCCGATTTCGGGCTTGAAATGCGCGAACACCGCCTCGGGGGTTTTAAGGCCTTCCACCACTACTGGCCGCAGGGGCGCGTTGGTGGTTAGTTTCTGCACCAGCAGGGTCCGGTTGAGGGGAATGTCCGAAATTGCTTCGGAGGCATTGTCGAGCTTACGCTCCTGGCCGCCAATTCCGTAAGAGTACATAGAAGGAGGGGATAGTGATGGAGCTGAACGCCCGGCTACCCGGCGTAGCCACTGGTAAAAAGCGTTCATTAAGGGAGCATTCCGGCTGCTCTACGCACCGGCGGCCCCCAAAGTTGGCTCCGGTGTATAGCATTCTTTGGAACTTAGCGCCTGGCCGTTAGGACTTGCGCAAAATCGTCCGTTATTGCGAGCGGCGTGGCGTAATCACGCTCAAACAACAACGTTTAGAGGCTATTGCCGCGCCGGGCTCGCAAGTATAACCAATTTTGCGCAAGCCTTGGTCTTAAAGGCCGGCCCGTCGGCTCATGCCTGCCGCCAGCTGCTCCCCCAAACCTACTCCCGGCCCAGCCCGTAGCCAAGGGCAGCTGTTCTCTACTTCTTCCCTCCTCACTTTTTTTACGCTCTTCTGCTGGTGGCTTATTCCGACACTCTTCAACGCAGCCTGCACATTGCCCAGGCCGTGGCTCACGAATACCGCCAGGCGCAGTACGCCGCGCCGCACCTGCTTACCGCCTTGCTGCACAATGAGATAGGCCTGGCCTCATGGCTGGTAGCAGTGCTAGATAAAGATATTCACTACCTGCGCGAGTGGGCCGAAGTGCGCCTCGAAGACGAGCCAAAGGCCGCCCGCCCCCCGGAGCTGCCTACCCCCGACATTCACGTGCAGCAGGTGCTCACGATGGCCGACCTCGTGGCCTTGCAACTCAACCGCGACCCGACCGACGCGCTCTGCGCCTTGTCGGCGCTGTTGCGCCCTGGCCTGGCTTTCACGGCCGACCAACTGAAATCGCTACCCCTCACGCAAAATGAGCTTATGGCCGCGGCCCAGGCCGAGATGCCCGCCGCCCCTACCCCCCCCGGCGGGGCCGATGGTGCGCCCGCCGCCGGCCCTACCCCCGCCGGCAAGGGCGGTGCGCTCGCCACTTACTGCACCGATAAAACCGCCCAGGCCCGCGCCGGCAAGCTGGACCCCATCGTGGGCCGCGACCGCGAAATCCGGCTCGTGGCCGAGATTCTGGGCCGGCGCACCAAGCCCAACGTGCTGCTCATCGGCGAGCCGGGGGTAGGGAAGTCGGCGCTGGTGGAGGGCTTCGCGCAGCAGATTGCCGAAGGGCTGGTACCGGTTCACTTGCGCGAGGTCACGCTCTTTGAGCTGGATATGGGCACCCTGGTGGCGGGCGCTTCTTATAAAGGGGAGGTGGAGGACCGCATCAAAAAGGTGCTCACTGAGCTGAAGCAATACACGCGGGCCATCTTGTTTATTGATGAAATCCACGTGTTGCTCGACCCGAAGGGTAGCGCGGGCAGCGGCATTGCGCAGCTGCTCAAACCGGAGCTGGCGCGGGGCGAGCTGACGGTTATCGGGGCTACGACGAGCGACGAGTACAGGCAGTATATCGAAAAGGATGAGGCCTTTAACCGCCGCTTCGACACCGTGCGGGTGGAGGAGCCCTCGCTGGTGGTGGCCGAGCGGATGTTGGCGCGCATCATGCCCATTTATGCCGCCCACCACGGCCTGACGCTGGGCGAGGGCACCATCGGCGAGGCCGTGCGCCTGGCTAAGCGCTACCTCAAGGACCGGCAGCTGCCCGACTCGGCCATTGACCTAGTGGACCGCACGATGGCCGCCATTCGGATGCTCGACGAGCAGGCCGTGGCCGGCCTCACCCGGCTGCAAACCGACCTGGAAGCCCTGGCCGCCCGCCGCGACGAACTGGGCGAGGCCGACTACCTGCGCGAGCTGCGCTGGCTGCTCTACCAAATGCAGAACCAGGTTAGTCAGCTTTGGCTCAACCAACTAGAAAATGAGCAGCAGCCCGATAAGCTCGAAACCAGCGCCGAGCTGGAAACCTACCTGCGCGAAATCCTGGCGGCGGTGCTGGCGCTGGCCGACACCAAGAAGGAAAGCGTGGAAAAGCAGGACGTGGCCGCCATCGTGTCGGGCAAAACGGGAATTCCGCTGGGCAAGCTGCAAAGCAACGAGCGCGATAAGCTGCTGACGATGGACCAGGCGCTGCAAAAGCGCGTGGTGGGCCAGGAAGTGGCTGTGCGGGCCATGTGCGCCGCCATTCTGGAGTCGCGCTCGGGCCTCACCAAAGCGGGGCAGCCCATCGGCTCGTTCTTCCTGCTCGGCCCCACTGGCACCGGCAAAACGGAGCTGGCCAAGGCGTTGGCCGACTTCTTATTTAATGATGAATCTTTCCTCATTCGCTTCGATATGTCGGAGTTCAAGGAGGAGCACTCGGCGGCGCTGCTTTATGGCGCGCCTCCCGGCTACGTGGGCTACGAAGAGGGCGGCCTGCTGGTGAATAAAATCCGGGAGAAGCCCTACTCGGTGGTGCTGTTTGATGAGATTGAGAAGGCGCACCCGTCGGTGTTCGATATTTTCCTGCAAATTTTGGACGAAGGCAAGCTGCACGACCGGCTGGGCCGCGAGGGCGATTTCTCCAACGCGGTTATTTTATTTACCTCTAATATTGGCTCAGAGCAGATTAGCCAGCACTTTGCGGCCGGGCAGGTGCCGCCCGCCGCGGAGCTGCTCGAAAGCATGAGCCGCTACTTCCGGCCTGAGTTTCTGGCCCGCCTCACCGAAATCGTGCCCTTCGCCCCCATCTCAGAGGAAAACGTGGGCCGCATCTTCGATATTCACCTGCGGCCGCTGCTGGAGCAGCTGCGGCGGCAGGGCATAACCCTGGAACTCAGCCCCGAGGCGCGGCAGCACCTGGCCTTGTCGGGCTTCACGCCCAAGTATGGGGCGCGGCCCATCACGGGGGTTATCCGCTCGCAGCTGCGGCGGCCCATCTCGCGGCTCATCATCAGCGGCGAGGCCCGCAAGGGCACAGTGCTGACGCTGAGCAAGCCCGAAGACAGCGCCGAAATCGTGTGGACGACGGCGCAGGAAGCCTAGCACAAACGGGGGGGGTAGGGCCGGCCCTACCCCCCCGTTTGCGCTATAACGACCTCATACGGCAGGTTCACGGCCGACTGCCCGCTGAGCGTGGCTTGCAGCTCGTGGGCGGCCCGCTCCCACTCCAGGGCGCTGAAGCGGCTGGTATTTAGCGGTGTCAGTTGCACCCGGATGCAGCGGATGAAGCCGGCCGTGGGGGTAGGGCTGGTTTGAAAGCCTTTCTCGACGTGCACGGCGGCCAGGTGCAGGCCCAGCTCGGCCCAGCAGGCGGCGCGAATGTCGGCCAGCGTCACGAGGCGGTTGCGGGCCAGCAGGTTGCGGCGCAGGGCGTGGGTGCGCTCCTCGGGGCGGGGGCGCTCACGGCCGCCGCTGGTGCTGGTGAGCAGGCGCACGTCATCCAGGTACTGGCCGTCGTGGATGCGCAGGCGGCTACCGGCGGGCAGGCGGTTGGCGGCCTCGCCGTTACTGACCCAGTACTCGATATAGACGCTGTCATCCACGTCCTGTGGGCGCAGCAGCAGGTAGGGCACCGGCGGCGCGGTGGCGCGGCGGTCCAGGCGTTCCTGGAGGCGAGCCAGGTTCTGGTCCAGCTCGCGCAGAATGGTACCCACGAAGTCGGTGCCGGCGGCGGTAAAGGCCCGGCTTTCATCGCGCAATAATTCCAGCAGTTCGCGCAGGGCCTCGTGGCCGGTGCGGGTGTTGAAGCGGCCCGCGCCGTGGCTGCGCAGCGTGTAGGTATCGGTAGCGCCTTCACTGAGGTCGGTGAGGGTGGTAGAGCGGTAGGCTACGTTACTGAGGCTATACACGTCGCGCACGGCCAGAAACGGCTCCTCGCTTACCAGTGGAAACAGATTGAGCGCCGGCTGCAAGCGAAATAGTACTTTATACAAGCGCCGGTTGAGCACCGGAAAGCAGTTGAGCGCGCAAATAATCTGCTGAAAAGCCTCGGGAGGCAAGGCCGGGGCGAAACGAATTTCCAGCCAGGTCAGCGGCTCGCTGAGGGCCTGCAGGTCGGTGCTGGGCTGGGGGTAGGCGGCCGCCATCTCGGCCGGGTAGGGCCGCGGCACATAGGCGGCCAGCGCGCCGGCCGGCCCCGCCAGCCGCACGAAGGATGGCGCGTACAGGTCGCGCACCCGCTCCTCGATGCGGTGCAGGTAGTCGTACTCCCCGTTTAGCTGGCCCGGCGACTCGTCCCGGTGGGTATCAGCCAGGGGGGCACCTCGCCGGGGTGTCAGCTCCGCGCCGCCCAGCAGCCACTGCTCGCCGGGCAAAAAGGCGGCGTAGGTATCCTTGCGCGGCTCGTTCAGCCAGTCGAAGTAGAAAGTTAGGTCGTCCAACTCCACGCCGGTCGTCGGCAGGGTTAAGCCTACCCACAGGCGGCGGTGCGCGGCGGGCGCGGGGGTAGCTACCTGGGCCACGGTCCGTTTCTGGCCGTTGGCGTCCAGTTGCCACACCTCCGTGTCAGTGGCCAGGCAGCGCACGCTGCCGCTTACCAGCCGGGTGGCTTGCAGAGGCGAAAAATACAGGGCCGGGCCTGTGGCCTGCCTTCCGACCACGGGCGTTTCAAACACAAATTGGGCCGCGGCGGGCAGGGCCACGGTAGCCTCGCGGGCGCGGGCCTGGGCCACGGCGTGGGCCGGCTGCGGCGTGTCCACCACATCGGGGTTAAGCAGGGTGGCCAGCCGCTCCACCAGCCGCGACTGGGTGCTGTGCAGCTCCTGGCCCATCTTCTCGAACTCCACGGCGCAGGCTTCCAGCAGCAGGTTCACTAGCGGGTCGAAGCCGTCGAGGTCGGCCTCGCCGTAGCCCCACAGCTCGGCGGCCTGGCGCGTGAGGCGGCTCTTAATGCTGGCCTTACTGAAATCGGGGGGGGTAGGGAGGCGGGGAGGCGGCAGCACGGGGCGAGAAAGGGGTAGGAGGGTTTGGGAGTGGGAGGGCAGAAGGTGGGGGTAGGAGGGTAAAAAGCGGACGTTCAGATGGGCAAACTAGTCCCCCTTACTCTCTCACCCTCCTACCCCCAAACCTTTAATCCACCGACAGCGGGGCCACAAATAAACTAGCCTGGAATGCAAACGGCTCGTTGGTGCGGTGCAGCGCGGCGTTGATGGTGACTTCCAGCCGCTTGCGGATGCGTTGGCTCACGTTTCTCAACTCAAAATCCAGGATGGTGACCTGCGCCCGCACCCGCACCAGGCGCGGCTCATATTCGCGCACGGCGGCCTCAATAGAGTACTGCACGGTGTCTTTCCAACTCATGTTGGTCATGGCCTCAAAGTCCTGCTCCCACACCTGGCAGCCGAAGCCGGGGTCGTAGCGCGACTCGCCGAAGTGCGTAGTCAGTAGCAAGTACAGGTGCTGGGCAATGGACTCCTGGGCCGAGCAGCGCGGCAGCTGCTGGCGGCTCACGATGCCTTCGAGGTCGAGGGGTAGGCGGTAGTACGTATCGGCCATAACGCGGGAACGGCAAGAAAGCGGCAAGCTACGGCGGCCAACCGGCTCCGCCGGACTTACAGTAGCCATGTGTTGCCCGGCTACGGAATACGGCCCTACCCTGGTGGTGAAACAGGAAGCACCGAGTCAGGCACGGGCAGTTTGCTTGCAGTAGGGGCGGGTATCCTGCCGGGGCAGGTCGTCGGCGCGGGCGGTGGTCCGTCTAACTGCTTGTGGGCATCAGCCGTTCAAGCATCGAGGAACGGATACTAAATTTTATCAGCAGTGCAGATGTGAAAAACTTATTACCTTCTGAGCCACTAGTCGTATTCCTATACCTTTGTTAGGGGCAAATAACTCCCCCTTTGGTTTTTCTCTTACTTTTCATTTCATTCGGCTGGGCTGCTTATGTCTGATTTTCAAGTTACACTGCTTTTGGACGGCAACGCCATCCGGGTGCGCGAGTACCACTGGGCCATCGTGCAAACCACCGACGAGATGAACCGGCCGCAGGGCGGCGTGCTGGCCGGCAAGCTGCACGTGGTGCTTGATTGCCTGGCCCACCCCGTTGTGGATGCGTGGATGGCCGACAGCCGCAAAACTATGAGCGGCGAGCTGCTGGTGCTGGGTCCTGACGGCCAGCGGGCGCGCACTATCCGCTTCACCGATGCTTATTGCGTGAACCAGGGGCTGTTTTTTGATGGCATGAGTAATCAGCAGGCCGGCGCTTTGTCGGTGCTGCTATCAGCCCACACGCTGCTCGTGGACCAGGAGCTGGAAATTCGCAACGTGTGGCCCCTCGACCACGGGGTTTCCTGAAACGCGTCTTTTCTTCTTCCTGACTTTTAAGTAACGTCTTATTTATGAGTTCTTTCTTTGCTACCCTGCACGTCGAAGCGTTAGCGATACCCGTGCTTACCTGCTCGCAGCACGTGCACCAGAGCACCAGCATCCGGGGCTTGCCCAGCAGCAAGGTGTACAGCGGGGAACTGCAGCTACAGCTGGGCCTGAGCCCCGGCATTCTGCTGCCGCACTGGGCCTACCAGCCGGATTTGGCGCTGGATGGCTACGTCAGGTTTGCCGCCACCGATGGGGCGTCGCCGAGCCTGATGCTGGTGTTTGAGGAGGGCTACTGCGTGAGCTACGAAGAGCATTTTGAGCCCGGCCTGGCGGGGCACCCCGCGCTGCACTGCCGCCTCAGCATCGTGGCCCGCCGCATTACCAAGCAAGGCGTGGCCTACGAAAGTGCCTGGCCGGCCCCGAATTAGTAGTGGGCGGCTAGCGCGCCCCTTCTTTCATTTTCAGCTTTGTTAAAATGGTTCCCCCTACCCCCCGCCCTGGTTCGCGTTCGGCAAAGGCTGGCCCTACCCCCCTGGCCCAGCAGCAGGCCCGCGCTGCCGACCGCTACCACGCCCAGCTCCGCTTTAGCGGCCTCGGCCCCGGCATCAGGGGGTACGTGGCCCGGCAGGATGGACACTTGGCCGAGCAGGCGCACCTCGGCGCGCGCACCATGCGCCACTACGAGCTGTGCCTGACCAATGCGCGCACCCGGCAGGCGCAGTGGGCCCGGCAGCTGCGGCAGCCGGCTCAGCCCACCGCCGTTATCCGGCAGGGAGAACACCGCTCGCCGGGGGAGATACAGGCCCGCCAGCGGCAAATCGCCCTGGCCAAAGCCCACGATAAATACGTGGAAAACGTGGAGCTTATCAGCGGCGAGTTTACTCCGCTGACCCTCTACGACCCCGTTATCCGCAGCACGGCCGAGGCCGGGCTGCTGACGATGAGCGGCGTGGCCGTGGGCGGTGTAGTGGCCGGCTTGCCCAGCGGGCTGCGCTGGGCGGGGGCGGGCCTGGAAGCGGGCACCGGGATGCGGGCCAGCTACGCGGCGTTGCGCACAGCTCCTAAGGCATTTGCGTGGCAAGCAGGTACGCGAATATTTGTTGATGGTGTTGGCCAATACGGGGCTAACGTAGCGTTTGGCAACGGATGGGGTGGCTCCTTGGGCGAGATAAACGCCATAGAATCTATCATGGTTGGCGCTAACATCAATCCTTACACAACGACTATTGGATTATCGGCCTTTTCTTTTTCTTATAATCACGGGTACCAAAGCGTTTTGTATGCCGATAATAACCCGCGCACCATCACCACCGCCAAGTTCTTAGCGCAGGCGGGCACGGGGCTGCTGCTGACCAGGGGGGGGAAGTACTTGGAGAAGATGACTGAGAACAGCTACTTGTCCTGGAAGCTCTACCAGGGAGCCATGCACGTGGGCACTCCACGGGTAGCTCTGCCCCTGCTCGACACGGGCGTTCGCTTCGGGCAGACCTACGGCATACCTCTGACCAACAGTATAATCGGCGCGTTTGGCTTCTCGGCAACTGGGATGGCCGCCGATTCGCTGGCTCCTAACCAAGCGGTACCCATGCCTATGCACCCTGATTCCCCCGTTTTTATCAAGTAATGCCTATGGCTTCTTCCTGGCAGTGGTCCGACATTGGCGTATTTACCATTTTAGTCGGCTTAATAACTTTATTATTAATTTACACCACAATTCACTTATTTTCCGAAGCTTTGCAAGTGGCAAGGGGAAAGCTACCTGTAAATCCTTACAAGTTATTTGTGACGCTGATTGCTCTACCAGTAACGTTTGGCGCGGGGTGGCTAACATATATGTCAGCTTACAGAACGCGCCTGCTGCGGGGGGAGTGCCGCTACACCGTGGCCCGCGTCTACGAGAACCGGCGCATCAAGGGGGCCAAGGTCTCGCGCTACACCTACCAGGTGCAGGGTAAGCGCTACGAGGATAAGCAGGAAGTGGACTGGCTCGGGGGCTGGCGGCCGCTGGGCTCGCGCTGGTACGTGCGCTTTGCCGTGCCCGACCCCGACATCCACGAGCACCCCGGCCGCCCCGTGCCCGATTCCGTGACCCAGGTGCCCCCCGCCGGCTGGGCCCGCCTACCCCCCACCAGCGAACAAGTGGCTGAGGCAGCGGCAAAAGTGAGGGCCGACTCGCTGGCTGCGGTGGCCCCAACGCCGCCTACCCCCGCCCCCGCGCCTACCCCCGCCCCCGCGCACCCGGACTCCCCCGTCTTTCTTAAGTAAGCGCTATGGCTCCTTGCTGGCAGTGGTCCGATAGGGAAGCTGTTACTATCCTAGCAGGCATACTAACACCTTTGGTCAGGTATGGTACGCGGGATGTATTCTCCAAAACCCTACAAATGGCAAAGGGAAAGTTACGCCTCACTACCAAAGCATTGTATAGGCTGATAACAACCCGCGCACCATCACCACCGCCAAGTTTTTAGCGCAGGCCGGCACGGGGCTGCTGCTGACTAGGGGCGGGAAGTACCTGGAGAAGATGACTGAGAACAGCTACTTGTCTTGGAAGCTTTACCAGGGGGCCATGCACGTGGGCACCCCACGGGTAGCTTTCCCCTTGCTGAACGCTGGTATTCGCTTCGGGCAGAGCTACGGCGTGCCCCTGACCAACAGCCTAGTCGGCGCGCTTGGCTTTTCGGCAGCCGGCATGGCCGCCGATTCGCTGGCCCCTAATCAAGCGGTGCCTGTACCCGTGCACCCTGCCTCCCCCGTTTTTATCAAGTAATATATTATGACCCCTTCTTGGCAGTGGTCTGACATTGAAGCTGTTACTGTTCTAGCTGGACTAATAACTCCATTATTAATTTACGGGACTTGGCATTCATTCTCCGAAGCCCTGCAAATGGCAAGAGGGCAGGTTCCGGTAAATCCATATAAGATATTTATAACATTGATTGCCTTGCCGGTAACGTTCGGGGCGGGATGGACAGCCTACGCATCGGCCAATAAGAACCGCCTGCTGCGGGGGGAGTGTCGCTACACCGTGGCCCGCGTTTACGAGAACCGGCGCATCAAGGGGGCCAAGGTCTCGCGCTACACCTACCAGGTGCAAGGCAAACGCTACGAGGATAAACAGGAAGTGGACTGGCTCGGGGGCTGGCGGCCGCTGGGCTCGCGCTGGTACGTGCGCTTTGCCGTGCCCGACCCCGACATCCACGAGCACCCCGGCCGCCCCGTGCCCGATTCCGTGACCCAGGTGCCCCCCGCCGGCTGGGCCCGCCTACCCCCCGCTTGGTAGCGCAGCCTAAGCTAGGCGGATTACGTAATAGATAGTTAGTAGTATCTTTCCGCTCTATGCCCTACCCTGTTAAAGTGAGCGTGCACGTCGATGGCGTGACTGACCCTTCGCTGGCCCTGGCCGACTTCAACCAGCTTTCGCTGGAGCAGCACCTGGTGCAGCACCACACCTTCGCCCTGGATTTTTCGTGCGAAAACCTAGGCAAGGCACTGGGTATCAAGCCTGAGCTGGTGCCGACCCAGGCCCACGAGCGCCTCAGCGGCAAGGACATTACCCTGGGCTGGACCAGCCGCCTGGCCAGCGAGGCCGGCCACTCGTTTCAATTCAAGGGCATCATCACCGACATCAGCATCCAGACCGATGCCGACCTGGTCAACTACTACCATATCAGCGGCTATAGCCCCACTTTTTTGCTCGAAGATGGCTGGCAGAGCCGCACGTTTGTCAAAAAGTCGTTGCCCGCCATCTTCCAGCAGGTGCTGGGCGACTACGCCGGCAACGCCCTGCGCCAGCAGCTAAAGGCAGAAAATCAGCAGCTGCTACCCTATACGGTACAGTACCAGGAAACCAACTTTCACTTTCTAAGCCGGCTGGCGGCGGCGCAGGGGGAGTGGTTTTACTACGACGGCACGACTTTGCGTCTGGGCCGCGAGCCGGCGCAGGTCATCGCTTTTCGCAGCAGCAGCGCCCAGGTTTTTGGCCTGTCCATGCGCCTGCAGCCCACCCGCGCTGAGGGCGGCAGCTACGACTACCGCACCCACGCCCCGGCCCAGGCCACGGCCGCCGCCCCGGCGGGGGGCTACGCGCTCAATCAGTTTGCCACGACCCAGTCGGCGGCCCTCTTTCCCCAGCCCCGGCGGCTGGGGCCGGGTCCCCAGGGCCGGGACCAGGCCCAGCTGCAACGCGCCCTGGACGGGCTGGCGGCGGGCCAGGCGGGCAGCCAGGTGGGCCTGCACGGCAGCGGGGAGGCGTTCGACACCGCCCCCGGCCGGGTGCTGGAGGTAAGTGACGCGCTGGGCACGGCCTACGGGCAGTTCCGGGTGCTGAGTGTCGTGCACCAGATTGACGGGCAGGGTAATTATGCCAACCACTTTGCGGCCCAGCCCGAGGCCACGCCTACCCCCCCGGCTACCCCCCACCTGCGCCCGGTGCTGCCCCAGCCCGAGCTGGCCGAGGTCATCGATTTGCAGGACCCCAAGCGTCTGGGCCGGGTGCGCGTGCGCTACCACTGGGCCGTAGCCCAGCCACAGGACGCGGAGAGTGGCTGGCTGCGGGTGAGCACCCCCTACGCGGGCGACGGCAAGGGGCACCTGTTCACCCCGGAAGTGGGCTCTCAGCTGCTGGTGGGCTACGAGCAGGGCCTGGCCGAGCTGCCCGTGGGCCTGGGCAACCTCTTCCACGCCCAGAACCCGCAGGGGGCTTCCTACTCCTTTCCCCAAAACAACCTCAAGGGCTTGCAAACGGCGGGCGGCAACAAGTTCGTGATGAGTGAGGTGGCCGGGGCGCAAACTATTCTGCTCTCCAACTCTAATAATAAGGATACGGCCATCTTGGTTGATTTCAAGGGCGATGGCAGCATCACCATCAAGAGCAACGGGCCGATTAAACTGGTTTCGGGCGATACGATTACCTTGGAAGCTGTCAAAAATATTGAGCTGCGCGCGGGCGAGGACATCCGCATCGCGGCCCAGAAAAACGTGTCGGTGGCCGCTCGGGAGGAGAGTGTGAGCGTGCGGGCGCAAAAAGAGCTGCTACTCACGGCCGTCAGCGACGACCTGACGCTGGAGGCGGCGGGCAAGAAGGTAATTGCCAAGGCCGTCGATAACGTCGAGATTACCGCCTCGGGCGTGGTGAAGGTGAGCGGACAGGATGTCAAACTTAATAACCCTGGTTGAGGTGACGACGCTGCCCGCCGCGAGCCCCGCCCTACCCCCCGCCCCGCGCCGGGCCGTGCCCTACCCCCACGCGGCGGCGCAGCACCCACCCGTGCGCCTGACCCGCCAGCCTACCCCCCCCACGGGCCTGCGCTACGCGCTGGCCTCCTACTGGGAGGTGCGCCAGGCGGGCCAGGTGCGGCGCACGACCCTGACCAAAACGCTGACTTTGCACTGGCAGCCGCTACCCAGTGGCCTGGCCCGGTTTAGCTACTACGCCGCCGCGCCTGCCTTTCAGCAGCCCGAGGTGCCGAGCCTGGAGCGCATCCTGCTGCGCCTGGCCGACCTCTACCAGCACCTAGAGCTGCGGGCCACGGCGGCCGGGCAACTGGTGGGCCTGGATAACTTCGCGGCCATTACTCAGACCTGGGCTGGGCTGCGGGCTGAGCTGCGAGCGCGCTCGGGCGGGGACGACGAGCTGACGCAGGCCCTGATGACCGGTCTGGATGCGCAGCTAGCCGAGCCTGGGCCGCTGCTGGCCTCGCTGCGGCTGGATTATGCCTTTGCCTTTCTATTGCCCGACGTGTACGGTCCGCGCTGGGAAAGCGGCTGGCGCTACGAGCAGACCCGCGCCTTCCCCCACTTCTTTACCGACACCGACCTGTGGGTGAGCGAGCAATTGGAGGTAGGGCCGCCCACAGCCGCCGGGTACCCCACACTGCACCTGCGCGGGCCACTGGATGCGGTGCGTACCGACCTGGCCGCCGTGGCCCAGCAAATCGGGGCCGAGCGTTTGGCGGCTGACCCGGCCGCCGACCTGACCGACCCGCCCCTACCGCAGGCCCGCTGCGAGGCCACGTATGCGCTGGACCCGGCCACGGGCTGGCCCCTGGCCCTGGACGCGAGCGTGCGCTGCTGGGCGGGCGACTCCTACAGCAAAGAGTATTTCCTCCGCCTCGAACAACTCCCGCCCGCATGAGCCAGACCGGACAAGAATACGTGTGTGACAAAGCCATCTGCCGCTGCGACAAGGGCACGCTGCCGAGTATGCTGCAAGTGCTGGCCAACCAGACAGTGCATTTGCAGGGCAAGGCCGTGGCCACGACTCTGGACAAGCTGTTTCTGCCCTTTGGCACCTGCGCGCTGAAGTACAACACGCCCTGCGTGCCGATGCTGCTGCTCTGGCAGGACTACTTCGACAAGGTGAGCCTGGTGGCCCCCGGCTGCCACCCGCTGCTGGAAAAGAGCACCATTAAGTGCGCCTTGGGGGGCACGGTGAGCATCGTGAACACCTTGCAGGTGGCGGTGCCGCTACCGCCGCTGCCGGTGCAGGCCGAGAGCACCCGCAGCAGCTGCCTGAGTTTGTGCCCGCTGTTGCTGACTTAACCCTTTCGTTTCTGCGCTAACATGGCAATTTATTCGCAACTGCTCCGGGGCCAGCGGGTGGGCATGGACAAGATGGTAGTGGGCAAAGCGCCCGGCCGGCAAAACCAGACGGGCATTGAGGTATCGGTAGCCATTTTCTTCGACGGCACGGGCAACAACCGCAACAACGTGGCCCAGCGCCACATGGTGCAGCAAAACAAGCAGGAGGAGGACGGTATCCGGCGCAACGGCAGCTTTGAGAAGTATGGCCTTAAAAAGGGCCAGCTGAAGGATAACAGCTACGCCGCCGGCTATTCCAACGTCTCCATTCTGGAACGGCTGAACCGCAAGCGCATAACGGAGCAGCGGGAAATCTCGCTCTACGTGGAGGGCATCGGCACGACGGATGATAAAGACGACGCTATGCTCGGCTCGGGCCTGGGCAACTGGTCTACCGGCATCGCGGGCAAAGTAGAAAGGGGCGTGATGCTGCTGGCGGATAGAATTGCCCTCGTCCTAAAACCACTGAAAAATGCTTATGTAAACCAGCTAACGCTTGACGTATTTGGCTTCAGTCGAGGCTCAGCGGCGGCGCGCCACTTCATCTCCCTGGTGCACGAGGCCAAGCACCCGCTGGCCGTGCGCCTGGGCACGCCCCAGGCGCAAGTGCGCATCAAGTTTGTGGGCCTCTTCGACACAGTGTCTTCCTACCGCGGCACGGGCGTGCTGCTGGAGCAAAGCAACGTCCAGGAGCTGGGCCTGGCCCTGGGGGCCGTGCCCCAGAAGGTGGTGCACCTGACGGCGGGCAACGAGTATCGGCGCAATTTCTCCTTGACTGACATTACCAGCTCGTTAGGGGTGGGCTACGAGCTGACGTTGCCGGGGGTACATTCCAACATCGGGGGCAGCTACGGCGAGCACGAGGACGAGGAGCGCCACCTGCACCTGTGGGAGCGGGCGGCCCTGATTGCCCAGGGCTGGTACACCAAAGAAGAAGCGCCCGTGCACGAGGCCCCGGTCTATGACGAGTACGGCAACCAGATTGGCACCCAGCAGTGGGCCGTGGGCGTGCGCAAGGGTCTGGGCCAGGACTACCAGTTCATCCCCCTGCGCATTATGGCCGACAATGCCGCGAAAGAAGCGATGAGCTTGCAACCCCTAAGCGGGGACTACGCCAAGTACGCCATTGCCCCTACCCACCCGCTGGCCCCGGTGCAGGCGGCCATCCTGGCCCAGGTCGGCCCGCACGGCTCCCACGGGCGGCACGCGCTGGTGCTGGCCGGCGAGTGGAGCCAGGTGCCGCCTGGTGCCGACATCAAGCCCCTGGCCCTGACCCCCGGCCAAGCCGTGCTGGTGCGCCACTGCTACCTGCGGCGCTCGGCCAGCATCGGCTGGCAGGGCCTGGGCGACGGGCGCCTGGGCATGGGCGAGCGCCGCGACGACGACAACCGTCCCCACCGCAAAATCTTTCCTGGCTAATCTCGTTCGCCCATGCGCTTTTCCCCCTTTTTCCGCCTGGTCCTGCTGGCCAGCCTGGGCCCGGTGGCCGCCGCCTGCGGCCAGGCCCCGGCCACGTCCCCCTCATCCTCCCACCGTATGCCAAAATACCAGACCGAGAAGTTCCGCCTCTCCGCCGGCCCCTGCGCCGCCGATGGGTACTTTGTGATGATTCAGAGCGGCTCGTTCATCAACTCGCAGGGCACCGGCTTTCCCGTACCCAGCGGCCATGTGTTGGAAGCCAACTGGGGGGCGTCGGGCACGGCCTGGGCGGTGGGCGACGAGTTCCAGGCCGTGCCCGAGCGCCTGACTATGCTCTGGTTTTCCTACGCCGAGAACAAGTTCTACCAGGGCGACTTCGCCCTGCCTCAGCAACGGCTCTACGACCTGCTCCAGCAAGGCACCTGGGATATTGACAAGCAAAAGCACGTGACCTACACCGAGTTCACGGTGTGCGTGCTGCCCAAGGGCGTGGTGGTGGTCTGGCTGACGGGCGGCAACCAGGTGTTGGTCGGCCGCTATCAGGCCCACGAGACCTTCCCCTCCGCCGACGACTACCGGCAGTATTACGGTGATGCGAACCGGGTGGAGTTTGTGCAAATGCGCCGCGAGCAGATGCCGGCTCCCGTGCAGGCCGAGATAAAAGCCGGCACGCTGAGCACCAAAAAGTGGGACGACTACCTGAAAACCTACCCCTGGCAGGTGGCCTTTAACGTGCCCTTCCCCCTCTACGAGTACAGCGTCAACTTCGTCAACGCCGAGCGGGCCAGCGACCCCTTGACCCGCGACGGCCTGGAGCCCTACCGCCAGTTCCTGCTCACGCCCGTCCCTAAGCCCGCCCCCAAAGCCGGCTACTTCTACGGCACGGCTGAGCACGGGGGGCACTACCTGGTGCAGGTGCGCGCTTTTGATGAGGCCGAGACGCTGGCCGCCTTTCGCACTTTACACCAACTCAGCCCCAGCAGCCCCATCACCCTGCTCTTCACCCTGGACAAGCCCTTTCAGAAGGCCACCATGACCCTTAAGAACGAGGCGAAGGAAATTCCCCTGACTAAAACCAAGATAGACATGTTCAATGAGGACTAAACCCTTGCTGCGGTACCAGGCAAGCCCCCGGCCGGCAGAACCAGACGGGCATTGCCGTGACGGTAGCCATTTTCTTCGACGGCACGGGCAACAACCGCAACAACGTGGCCCAGCGCCACATGAGCCAGCACAACGCCGCGCATCCGCAGCAGGCCGTCACGCAAGAGGATGGTATTCCGTGGACCCGCAGCTACGAGAAGTACGGCCTGGATAAGCACGGCAAGCAAACGGACAGCAGCTTTGCCGGGGGGTATTCTAACGTGTCCATCCTGGAGCGACTTAACCGAAAAAGAGAACTCGAAAAGAAAGAGATTTCTCTTTACATCGAAGGCATTGGGACCTTCAATGATATGAAGGATTCGACCCTAGGCTACGCCATCGGCACGGGTGAGGCAGGCATTGAGATGCGAGTACTAATTGGGGCTATGCGCGTGGCTGAGAGTATAGCAATGATACTAAAAGACGAAGATGAAGCATATATAGAACAGGTGACAGTGGACGTATTTGGTTTCAGTCGGGGCTCGGCGGCAGCGCGATACTTCATCTCAAAACTGCATACCCCACTACGACCATTACGGGTGTTATTCGGTACCCCTAAAGCCCAAGTGAAAATCAAGTTCGTGGGCATCTTCGATACGGTCTCTTCCTACGGTGCGTTTGGCTTCAACAACGTCGAGCAGTTGGGACTCAAGATTGGTGGCAACGCCTAGAAGGTGGTGCACCTGACGGCGGGCAATGAATACCGCCAGAACTTCTCGCTAACCGACATCACCTCCTCGCTAGGGGTAGGCTACGAGCTGACGCTGCCGGGGGTGCATTCTGACCTGGGTGGGGGCTACGCCGAGCTGGAGGAAGAGACCCGCCACTTGCCCTGGGACGAGCGCCAGCAACTGGTGGCGTTGGGCTGGTACGCGCCCCAGCAGATTCAGGAGCAAGAGCAGCCCGTGTTCGACCCCGAAACGGGCCAGTACCTGTACACCAGCCACGAAGCCACGGGCGTGCGCCTGGGTCTGCGCCCCGACTACCAGTTCATCCCCCTGCGCGTTATGGCCGACCAGGCCCGCCAGCACGAAATGAATTTATTTGAAATAGCTAATCGTTACGCCAAGTACGCCATTGAGAATGGGCACGAGTTGGCCCCGGTGCAGGCGGCGATTCTGGCCCAGGTGGGCCAGCACGGCGGTACGGGCCGCCACGCGCTGGTGCTCAGCAGCGGCGAGTGGCAGCTGCCGCCCCACGCCCAAATCACGCGCCTTGCCTTGACCCCGACCCAGGTCATAGTGCTGCGCCACCGCTACCTGCACCGCTCGGCCAGCACCGGCGTGCAGGGCCTCGATGACGGGCGCTTCGGCATGGGCGAGCGCCGCCAACACGGCCAGCCCCACCGCAAAATCTATACGGGCTAGCGGTGGGTAGCCCTCCCTCAGTTTTGCTGACTTCTCTTATGCACTTCCCTGCTTGGTTACCGCGTCCCGTTTGGCTAGTGGGGGCCTGTTTTTGGCTTATCACTTCTCCTGCCTGCGGGCAGCGGCCTTCTTATCGTTCAACTACCATGTCTGCTTACCAAACCGAAAAGTTCAAGCTCTCGGCCGGGCCCTGCGCCGCCGATGGCTACTGGGTTACCATTCAAGGCGGTATGTTTTACAACTCGCAAGGCACGGGCTTTCCCGTGCCGGGCGGACATACATTAGAAGGCGACTGGGGGGCATCGGGCACCTCGTGGGTGGTGGGCGATGAGATGCAGACCGTGCCCGAGCGCTTAAAAATACTCTGGTTTTCCTATGCCGAGGACAAGTTCTACGAAGGCGACTTTGCCTTGCCCCAAGAAAAACTCTATCACTTGCTCCAAGCCGGCACTTGGGATATCAAAGAGCAGAAAAAAGTAACGTACACTGAGTTCACGGTGTGCGTACTGCCCAAGGGGGTCGTCGTGGTCTGGCTCACAGGCGGTAACAAAGTACTGGTGGGTCGCTTCCTAGCTCACGAAATCATCCCTTCTCCCGCCGACTACCAGCGCTACTATGGCCCGGCCGAGCGCACTAGCATGGTCAAAGAAACCCAGGCCGAGATGCCGCCCGAAGTGCAGGCCCAAATCAAGGCGGGCACCATCAGCACCAAGAAATGGGATGACTACCTCCTGACCTACCCCTGGCAAGTGGCCTTCAACGTGCCTTTTCCACTCTACCGCTTCAACTTAACAGGTCTCAACGCCGAGCGCTTCACCGCTCCGCTTACCCAGGACCTGGCTCCCTACCGCCAGTTTATTACTACCCCCACCCCCAAGCCCGTGCCACGCAAGCTCTACCTCTACGGCACGGCCGAACACGGGGGGCACTACGTGGTACGGGTCCGCGAGTTGGACAAGACGGAGACGCAAGCCGCCTTCCAGGCGCTACACCGGCTTAGCCCCGCCAGCCCGATTACTCTGCTCTTCACCCTTGACAAGCCCTTCCAGAAAGCTACCCTCACCCTGAAAAACGAGGCGAAGGAAATCCCGCTCACTAAGAGTAAGATTGAAGTATTGAGCGAGGACTGAACCGCGCTATTCGGGGCTTCCTGCTTCAGCCGGGGGGCGGCGGCGGCGCGGCACTTTATTTTGTTATTGCGCGACCACCAGCCACGGCTTGCCGACCGCTTTGGTACGCCACGGGCCAGCAGCATCATCAACTTTGTGGGCCTGTTCGACACGGTGTCCTCCTACGGGGGGGAAAAGTACCAGAAGGTGAGCGGCCAGATATACAATAACCTGCGCCACAAGAGCTTTGACGACGACGTCAAGGAGCTGCACCTGGCCATCGGGGGCCACGCCCGGCAAGTGGTGCAGCTGGCGGCGGCCGACGAGTACCGCAAGAACTTTGCCTCCACCAACATCCGCAGCTCGGTGCTGGCGGGCGTGGGCCTGGAAGTGCGCCTGCCGGGGGTGCACTCCGACATCGGCGGCAGCTACGAGGAGCACAAGGTGGAGACGCGCTGGGTCACCGCCCCCGAGGTGGCGCGCCTGGTGAACGAGGGCTGGTACGCGCGGCGGCAGCTCGTGCCCCAGGGGGGCTGGTGGCTGGAGGGGGTGCGCGCGCTGACCCACGTCTACCAGCTCCTCCCCTTAGATATCATGCGCACCCTGGCCCAGCAGGGCGGAATGCAGTTCAAACCCTTTACCGGGGCTAATAAAGATTACGCCGTGCCGCCGCACTTACAAAAAGTCGGGGCGCAGATGAAGGCGTTCGTGCTGGCCCGGCCCGGCCCGGTGAGCCAGCACCCCTACGAGCCGGCCACCTACGAGCTGCCGGCCGACGAGCGGTGGGTGCGCCGCGAGTACCTGCACCGCTCGGCCGTGAAGGGTGAGTTCAGCACGGCCGACCTGACGATGGCCGGGCGCTACGTCAAGCACTTGCCCGAACGCCAAATCTTCTCCGACGCCCCCCAGCCCGTAAAATAGCTGCCTGACCAGTAGTTTCCTTCTGCTTTAGTCTTCCTATCTCTCATGTCTTTTTCCGTGCGTTCCTGGCTGGGCCTGACGAGCTTACTGGCCCTAGCGCTGCCGGCCTGCGCCCAGCACCCTACCCGGCGCGCCCCTTCCGCTATGCCTGCCTATCAGACCGACACGTTTCCGCTCTCGGCCAGCCCCTGCGCGGCCCAGGGCTACCCGATGACCATCCAGCTTGGGGCTTTCGTGCGCTCCGACGGGAAGACCTTTCCCGTGCCCTCCGGCCATTATCTGCGGGGCGACTGGGGCGCGTCTTCCATTGGCTGGGGGGTAGGCGACCCCAACCAGGCGGCCCCCGGACAGCCTGGAGATTCTCTATTTCTCCTTCACGGAGGACAAGTTTTATGAGGGCCGCTTTGCCCTGCCCCAGCAGCGCCTCTATGAGTTGCTCAAAACTGGCTTCTGGGATACCCAAGACCAGAAACACATTACTTACCATGAGTTGACCGTGTGCGTGTTGCCCAAGGGTCTGGTCTGCGTCTGGCTGACCGGACTTGGCCGCAAGGTGCTTATCGGAGCCTTTCGGGGCAGCGTCTCCGATGCTGACTTCCGCCGCTTCTATCCCAAAACCGACCGGCCCCAAATGTACCGCGACGAGATGGCCGAGCGTCCGGCCGAAGTACAGCAGCAGATGAAAGCGGGTACCATCAACACGAAGCAGTGGGACGACTACCTCAAGACCTACCCCTGGCAGGTCGCCTTCAGCGTACCGCTGACTTTGGACAACTTCACCATGCGCTTTCTCAACGCCGAGGTCACCAACTACCCCCTCACCCCCGACCTGGCGCTACACGCCCGCGCCCTGCTCACCCCCCAGGCCCGCGCCGTGCCCCGCTCCTGCACTTTCTATGTGCGCGACGAGGCCGGGCACGCCCACCGGGTGCGGGCCAAAACCTTCGACGAGGCTCAGACGATGGCCGCCTTCGCCACCCTGCACCAGCAGAGCCCCAACCAGCACCTGACCCTGCGCGTGGAAACGGACAAGTACGTCAAGAAGGCCAGCTTCGTGCTCACCAACGGCCTGCAAACCATTCCCCTCACCAGACTCCCGTCGGGGTCCTGGCCCAGGACTGAGGGGGTAGGGGTACTTTAGGGATTGGCGAACAGACTATATTTTCGGTGTTCTTTTTTGACCAAAGCAGCTATTGACTGCGGGTAAGCATACCTTCCACGGCCAGCTAAAATTAGCCATAATGCTAACCCTGGTGGTAATACCTGCCAGGCGGCCTACCCCCCCCCCAGCAGACCGAAGAAGCGCGGCGGCCGCCCTAGCTCTACATTGATGGGCTCCAGGGTTTTTTCGATGCTTGTCTTCAGGTCCTCGGTAGCGGGGGCTTGCAAAATTTGAATGAACGCCGTGCGGGCCTGTTCCAGCAGCTGCTTGCGCTCCTTGCTGCGGCTCTTGTGGTCGAGGGCACGCTGGCGCAGGCAGTCGGCTTCGGCAAAGGCTACCTGGTCACGCAGCAGCTCAATCTGCTGCTTGGCCACGGCGTTGACCGAAGGGGGTAGTGGCGGCGGCACGCTGCCGCCACCACCGCCACTGTTGGCTGCCCCGGCCCGCAGTTGAGCCATCGCGGTTTCTAGTAGTATTACCCGCTGCTGCGACTGGTCGAGTCGCTGCTGGAGCCGGTCGCTGCCGGCCGCGGCCTGCCCGTTCCGGCCGGCTTCCTGGCGCAGGGTTTCAATCGTGCTGCGGTTGGAACGGAATAAATCGAAGTCGCGGAGCATGTTGCGGGCCATCCGCCGGTGGGCCGGCACCTTCATCTGGGCCGAGTCGAGACGCAGCTGGCTCATAACCACAGCAATACTATTCAGATTATCGTTGATACCCACGCTCAGCTTACCCCGAACCAGCTCGTTGGGGTTCGCCAGCATTTGCTGGTCGGCCCCATCAATACGCAGCAGGTGCCGGGTCAGGGTATCAAACTGCGTCACCAGGCGGCCCTGCTCCTCGTGGGTGCGGTCCAGCTCCGTCTTCAGGCGGCGGCTCTCGTCGGCCAGGCTGTTGTTGGAAAACAAATAGTACGAAGCCCCCAGCGGCACGAGCAGCGCCAGCAGATAAAGTAACAGGAACTGCCACAGACGGGTACGCCGCTCGGGTTGGTTAAGGGGGGTCATAGGGGATAAAATTAGGTGCTAGCATGCACAAGCACCGTGCGAAGGCAGTTTCCGCAGCGCGGCTTGCATCTCAGCCAGCTAAAGCAGCTTCAGTCTTCGTCAACATCCTGGCTGCGTCGGCAACTAAAAGGGATTCCAGCGGGCTGCTCCATTGGGGCGCGGCGCGGGAGCCGGGGTAGTAGCCAGGGGGTTTTCGACGATGAAAGGCTGCCAGCCTTCGCGGTTTTTGCCGATGTACTCCAACTGGCTCAGCTGCCGGAAAATAACGCCTAGCAAGTACCACAGTTGCTGCTGCTGGCGCAGGTGCTCGTGCAGCTGCTGGTGGTCGTAACGCAGATTCAGCGCTTCCTGCAAGCCGCCCAGCAGCGCCGCCGGCGTCACCTCCGACCACTGCTCAAAGTAGCGCAGCAGCTCTTCGCGCTCGCCCTCGGTGAGGCGGTCGAGGGCCGTTTTCACCGGTTTGGCTACCCGCAGCAGCGCGTCGAGCAGGTAGATGGGCGGCTGCGCGGCGGCCAGCAGGCGCAGGGTCGTCAGCTGCTGGGCCAGGGCCAGGGCGGTTTGGTCGGCCAGCTCGCGCACCAGGTCGGCCAGCGGGCTGCCCTTGTCGGGGCGCAGCTTCACTTTATGAATAATCTTGAAGGCATCCGTTTCCAGCTCCGTCAGCTGCAAATCCAGCTGATATAGAGCTTGCAGCAGCGCCGGGTGGCTGGCCAGCGCCGTGCTGGGCGGAATGAACTGCGCCACGGGCCGCAGCTCGCCTTCGGCATACAATAGCTCGCCTACTACCAGGGCGAAGGCCGAGCTGGTTTCGCTGGCCAGCTGCGCCGCGGGCACAAAGCTCAGTTCGTAGGTGGGGCGGGTGTAAGGGTGGCGGGGCGGCACTTCTTCGGGGGCCGGCGTGCCGGTAGGCAGCCGCTCGAAGGGGTTCACGGTGAGCACCACGCGGAAGCGCTGGCCCTCAGTGGCCGCCAGGTTATAGGTGCTAAGCAGCTGGGCCAGGCTGGTGCGGGCCGTGAGCGGGGTGCTGCTGGCCGCGATTTCAACGCGGGCCCCGCCGGCCGTCACGGCCCGGCACTGCGTGAGGCGGGCCTGCACCTCGCCCTGCACGTCCACGCTCAACAGCAGCTCGAAGGCCGCCGGGCTGCCCAAGGCATCGGTGGCGGGCAGCAGGCCGTAGTTGTCGGGACGCAGATATACGGCGGTAGCATCGCGCAGGTGGTCGAGGGTAAAGCGCTCGGTTTCGGTGAAATGGCGGCGGGCAATTTTCATCCCGTCCACCCAGTTTACCGGGTAATAAGTAATTTCTGGAAGCATAGCCGCGAATGAGGAGCGAAAGTACGGGAGAAAGCAGGCTGCACTCGTGCCTTAGGCAGTAGTTTCGGGCGCGGGGGTAGGCGGCACGCGCTGGGCCACCACGATGCTATCCGGCCGCAGAAAGTTATCCTGAAAGCTACGGTCGGGGTCGTAGTAGCGCCGCCGCCGCCACCACGGCTGCTTGGCGTAAAACAGCCAGCCGTAGGAGTGGCCCTGGCCGTCCATATACTGGATGGCCTGGTCGGGCTTGAGCCGGTTGTAATCGGTCAGAAAGATGCCGAATAAGTCGCTCAGCCGCATTTGAAAGGGTGCTTTGGAAGAGAAGTCGTGGTAGAGTGTTTCTCCTTGGCGGCGCGTCATCCAGAAGTGCAGCACCATGAAGTGGTTGAGGTCCATGCGCGATAGGTCGGGGCCGGGAGCCAGCGGATTGTAGCGCCAGAGCTTATAGTGGGGGTAGGGAATGGCCCGCCAGGCCTGATAGGATTCCCAGAAGAAGAACGGCAGCACAAACGGAATGACCGCGGGCACGAAGCCTAGGGGCGGCAAGTGGTTTTTGGCCCACGGCAGCCACTGCAGCGCCACGATGGCTCCGGCTCCCAAGGCCGCCGTACCCACCAGAATAAGTGCCGATTGCCAACGGCTACGCGCGTCGTACCACGGCAGCCAGCCGGGTAATTGCGCCGCATACAGCCAGCCCAGCAGCAGCAACGCCAGTTGCAGCAGGCCCAGCGTGAGCGGAAACGCCCACGGGCTGCGCACCGCAGCCAGGCCCAGCAGCCCAAATCCCAGCACCGTGACTACTACGTATAAAAAGCTGCTAATAAATACTTTGCTACCCCTTACCCGCGTGCCGAGGCTATTGAGGGAATTGGTAACGGCTCCGCGGGCCTGCGACTCGGGGTTGGGAATCATGAGAATGGATAATCACAAGAACGACAACGGCGCGGGCTCCGCTGGGGAGCCCGCGCCGAATGTACGGATAAATCCAGGTGCTAGTCCACCCTACCCTACTCTTTGGGACCAACGCGGAGCCGGCGGCCGCCGTAGGTTTGCAGGGGTTACCGAGCGTATTTTTGGCTACATTCCCTTTTGCTTATATGGCTGACAGTACCTCCGTTCACCAGCTGTTGGCCAGCCTACGCCGCCAGCCCTTCGACCTGCGCACGGAAGTAATTCTGGCCGAGCTATTGGCCTACGGCTATGAGTTCGACGACTTTCTGGTGCGGCCGGTGGGGTTATTTGCCCGCCGCTACCGCCGTGACCTGGGCCTGGTGGGGGAAGAAGAATTTGAGCGCGGCGGCCGGCCGGTGGTGCGCACTACCCTGGAGGTACACCGCGAAGGCCTCTACGACGCCCTGCCGCAGCAGGTATTTCACCAGCCCGGCACCCCGGCCCCCAGCGTGCGGGCGATGGTAGAGGATATTCAGGTGCAGCGCCGCAAGGAAAAGGCTACCCGGCTGTTTTTTCTACCCTTCGAGCAGGAGTTTTTCCGGTTTCGCGTCCACATCGAGCAGGAAGAGCGCCGCTACTTCACCAACCTCTCGTCCCGCTGGTACAACCAGGCCCTGGGCCGCTTCTGGGATATTGCCGATAGTGGCCTGCCGGCCGGCCCTCTTACCAACCTGCTGTACCTGATACCCCTGGCCCACGGCATCACCGGCGACCTGCCGCGCACTCAATACTGCTTCGAGAGCGTGTTGGGCCAGCCCGTGCAACTGCGCGTAGTGCCCCCGCTGCGCCACCCGCTACCGGCGGCGGGTGGCGTAAGCGGCAGCGGCACGCTGGGCGACCTGGCCCTGGGCCGCGACCTGGTGCTGGGCGGCGAGTATCAGGAAACACTGCCCGCCCTCGAAATAGCGCTGCAAAATCTGTCGGTGGTCGAGTTGGAAGCTTACCTGGCCGGCGGGTGGCCCGCCAAGGCACTAGCCCTGCTTTGCAGTTATTTCGTGGCCTTCGAAACCGACGTGGTGCTGCGCTACGAAATGGCGGCCCCTACCCCCTCCTTCTGGCTGGGCGAAGGCGAGCAAGCCCCCGTATTGGGCTACACCACGGGGGGCATTTAGCGGCGGGGCAAGTCAGCCACTACTCTTCGATACGTATGGGGCGGGCGCAGTAAAAAAGGGGTCGTATGAAAGATAAGGAAAGCAGGTATCGGCAAGAAAAATCTGCCTGGTATCACAACCGAGAGCATGGCTGCGGCAAAGCAGTCGGTCCATGGTCTGGCACCCGAAGCAACAAAAGCAGGTCTTACCCCCAAAAGGAATGGAGGCGTGTACCGAATACGCCGCTAAGGCAGCCAATTCCGGGCTCACCGCGTGGCAATTTCTGCTGGAGCTGGGGCCCACCTAACCGCACCCACTGCAACCGGAGCTGCATCGCCCGACGCTATTTCACAGTAAGAAAGTGTTCGCCAATAAGACTACATCGGTTTCGGAGTAGTCAACTAAGCTCATCGATACAAAATTGGTACAAAAAAAGTCTGCTTTGAGTATAAAGCAAAAGCCGCTCTGCACGATGCAGAACGGCTTTTTGAGGCTTATTCCTTCTAAAGGGGGTAGGGCTTACTTGTTGAAGAAAAATTCGCCTTCAATCTGGGCGTTTTCGTCTGAGTCGGAGCCGTGCACGGCATTGGCCTCCATGCTTTTCGCGTATTTCTTACGAATGGTGCCCTCGGCAGCCTGCGCCGGGTTGGTAGCACCGATGAGATTACGGAAGTCGGCTACCGCATTGTCTTTCTCCAGAATGGCCGCCACGATGGGACCGCTCGACATGTATTTCACCAGGTCGTTGTAGAAAGGGCGCTCCTTGTGCACGGCGTAGAACTGGCCGGCGCGCTCGGGCGTAAGAGTAACTTTTTGAAGCTCCACGACGCGGAAGCCGCCCTGCTCCATCATGTGCAGGATGCCGCCAATGTGGTTTTCGGCCACGGCGTCGGGCTTAATCATCGTGAAGGTGCGGTTAGTTGCCATTGTACTCAAAAAAAAATTAGTTTGGGGCAAAGGTAGGAGCCGAACGCCTTGGGCTTGCGCCGTAGCGGGGGGTAGGCGGCCTGTGGGGCGCGTAGCCAGCCAGCTGGTTGGCGGGCTTCGCAGAACCTTCGCAGGGGGTTCACTTGTTGAAAGCCAATTCGTGCCGAACTTTGTCGGCCATTTGCGCCAGATATTTCCACTGGCTCTTTTCTTCGCATTCGCAGGCCATTTTCCTAGTCGATGTTTCCTTCCGTATCCGAGTTGCAAACTCTGCTGGCGCAGCCCCGGCAGATTTTTATTACCACGCACCACAAGCCCGACGCCGACGCGCTGGGTTCGTCGCTGGCCTGGGCCGCCTACCTCAAGAAAAAGGGCCACTCCGTGACCGTCGTCACGCCCTCCGACTACCCCGCCTTCCTCAACTGGATGCAGGGCAACGACGAGGTTGTTATCTACGACGCGCGCCAGAATGACCGCCAGGTGCGCGACCTGATAAACCGGGCTGAGTTGCTTTTTTGCCTTGATTTTAACTGCCTGGGCCGCATCAACGAGTTGGGCGAGTACGTGCGCCAGGCTCCTGGCACGAAGGTGCTCATCGACCACCACCAGCGCCCCGAGGGTTTCGCCGATGTAAGCTTTTCGGACCCCAAGGCGGCGGCCACGGCCGAGCTTATTTTTGAGATTATCCGGGCCCTGGGCGACCAAGACCTCGTGGACCAGGGCATGGGCGAGGCGCTCTACGCGGGTATTATGACCGATACGGGCTCGTTTCGGCACCCCAGCACCTCGCGCAACGTGCACCTCATCATTGCCGAGCTGCTGAATACGGGTATTGACCTGGCCTCGGTGCACCGCCGCATCTACGACTCGCACTCCGAAATCCGGCTGCGTTTCCTGGGCTACATTCTGAAAGACAAGCTAGTCGTGAATCGCGCGTTTAATACGGCCTACATTGCCGTGACGCAACAAGAGCTACGCGACTACGAGAGCAAAACCGGCGATACTGAGGGCTTAGTCAACTACGCGCTCAGCATCGAGGGCATTGTGCTGGCAGCCGTGTTTATTGACCGCGGCTCGGCGGTAAAAATCTCGTTCCGCTCGGTGGGCGACTTCTCGGTGAGCGATTTTTCGCGCAATCACTTCAACGGTGGTGGGCACAATAACGCCTCGGGCGGCATTAGCTACGAGCCGCTGGATGCCACCGTACAGCGATTTTTGGAGGTGCTGCCGCAATACCAGGCGCAGCTGGTGAGCACACCACCCGCCCCCGTAGCGGTTGCGCCGCCCGTGGCCTAACTTTGCCCATTGCATGCGGAAAATGTGGAAATGTGGAAAATGTAAGCCCCAATGGCCTTTACAATTCCATACTTTCCACATTTCCCGCATTTCCCACACTATCAACCCCTTTTCATGCAGTTTTCCTCCCGGCCCCGCGCGGCCCGGCAGCTGGCCCTGGCGGCCAGCGTGCTTAGTGTAGCTTCCTTCCTGACTTCCTGCAACAAAGGCGGAGGCGACTTCACCAAAACGAAGTCGGGCATGGAGTATAAGATTTACAAAAATGTGAACGGCAAGTACGAGGCGCGCGATATCGTCAACGGCGTAGACCCCGGCTACAAGGACCGCATCGGTAAGGTAATGTCGGCCCACATTGAGTACCTGACCTCGGGCGACTCGGTGATGATGAAATCGCGCGAGCGGCAGTTTGGCATTCCGGTGCGCATCCCGCTCGAAGCCTTGACGCCCAAGCAATTTGGAGCTGAGCCCGAGGCCTTTTCGTTGCTTCAGCCCGGCGACAGCGGCGTGTTTCGCTTCAACGCCGACACGCTGTATAAGCGCAACGCCCGTGTGCTGGCCCCGGCCTATCTCAAGAAAAAGGGTAACTACATCGTGCTGACGGTGAAGGCGGTAGCGCTTCAGCCCCGCGAGGCCGCGATGGCCGAGGCAATGGCCGACCAGCAGAAAATGATGGCTGAGCAACAGAAGCAGATGCGTACCTACGCTGCCGACCAAGACAAGAAGGACGAGACCATTCTGCAAGATTATATCAAGAAGAACAACCTGACTACTGCCAAGAAGCTGCCCAGCGGCGTGTACGTTGTGACTACCCAGCCCGGCACCGGCCCCAACGCTAAGCCCGGCCAGATGGTGACGGTGCAGTACCGTGGCACGCTGCTCGACGGCAAGGAGTTCGACGCGTCGGCGAAGCACGGCGGGCAGCCCTTCTCGTTTGCGCTGGGCCGCGGCCAAGTGATTCCGGGCTGGGACGATGCCTTGCAGCAGCTTAACAAGGGCAGCAAGGCGACGATTCTCATCCCGTCGTCGCTGGCATACGGTAAGCAGGGCTCGCCGCCCGCCATCCCGGCCAACTCGCCCCTGCGCTTCGATGTGGAGCTGACCGACGTGCAGGAGGCCCCCGCCGGGCCGGCCGCAATGGGCCAGCCGGCGGGACGCTAGCCGTTGCTTGTTCAATTAAAATTTTAGTAAAGCCGCCATGCCGCTCTGGCGTGGCGGCTTTATTTTTCCCTACCCCCTGCCTTGCACATGAAGCGCTTTTTGAATCTTTTATTGCTGCTGGTGGCCGTGGCCGGCCCAGCTTGCCTGCGGGCGCAGGCCCCTACCCCTACTCCCGGCTTCGAGCGGCTGCCGAGCGGCACCGAGTACCAGCTATTTCGGCGCGATGCGGCGGGGCACTACCAGCGGCGGCCGCTGGTGGTAGCCGGCGACTCGGCCTACAGCACGCGGCAGGGCCGCTTTTTGCTGGGCTACATAACGTTTCTGACGGGCCGCGACTCGGTGTTGCAGAGCTCGCGCCAGCAGATGCACAACAATCCGATTCCGGTGCCTTTGCAGGCGCTGACCAAAAAGGGCGGCCAGGAAGAGGCTATTTCGCTGGTGCTGCCCGGCGATAGCGCCGTGTTTCGCTTCGCGGCCGATTCGCTGTTTCCGGGCCGCCCGGTGCCGCCCGAGCTAAAGCGCGCCGGCAACGTGCTGGTAGTGCGCGTGGTGGGCGTGCGGCTGGTGAACGAAGCCACGGCCCGCGCCGACATGCAGCGGCTCCAGACGCAGATGATGGCCGAGCAGCAGGCGAAGGCCAAAGCTCACAATGCCAAGCAGCTGGTTAAGGACGAAGCGGCCATTCAGGCATATTTGAAGAAGAATAAGCTGACCGCTAAGGCCAAGAAAACGCCGGGCGGCACTTGGTACGTGGTAACCCTACGCGGCCAGGGCCTACCCCCCAAGAAAGGCCAGACGGTGAGCGTGAAATACCGCGGCACGGTGCTGGCCACGGGTAAGGAGTTCGACTCGTCGGCTAAACACGGCGGCACGCCCTTCGACTTCGTGCTGGGCCAGGGCGGCGTAATTCCGGGCTGGGACCAGGGCATCGCGGTGCTGCCTAAGGGCAGCAAAGCCATGCTGCTCATCCCCTCCACGCTGGCCTATGGCGAGCGCGGCGCGGGCGGCGATATTCCGCCCAACGCCCCGCTGCGGTTTGACGTGGAGTTGGTGGGGGTGAAATAGGGTTCACTTAACAAGTATCAATCAACAGTTAGCAATCGTTCTGCATGTGCTCTGTGCGCAAGCAGAGCGATTGCTAACTGTTAATTGATAACTGACACTTAGCCCGCTAGCACCTGGCCCAGAATCTCCAGCGACTTTATTTCGCCCAGCCCTTCGAGGTGCAGCTGATAGTAACGAATGAGCACGGCCAGCAGCTCGCGGCGCACTTGGCCATTGGGGATGCTGGTGGTGGCCGGCGCGTGCAGCAGCTCGTCAAAATATTGCTCAAACTCGCGCAGGCGCAGCGTGGCGGGGCCGCTACTGAAGCCGCTACCCGTGGCCGGGCCAGCCAGCGCCACCTGGTCGGTGAGGGCGGCCCCGCTGCTGATGCCAAAGCCCAGGTAGCCGGCCAGGTGCAGTAGAAAAAGTAGCGCGAAGTTCTCGGTGCCCGCGTCCTGCTCATCGAAGGCCAGGATGGAATCGTGTAGGAAGCGAAACAGCGGCAGATTTTCCTCTTCCTCACGCACGGCCTTGCTCAACACCTCGCTTAAAAACAAGGCCACGCTGCTTTTATGCACTTCGTAGGGCAAGGACCGGAACGGCTCGGCGCAACGAAACTCGGCTAGCCGGGTGAGGCTACCCCCCTGCCGGGGCACGTAGGCCACCAGCTCCAGCAGCGTGAGGGGCTGAAAGAGGGCGATGCGCCCCGGCGGCTTGGCCCGGCGCACACCGTTGACGAGGTAGCTCTGCACACCGCGCTGCTCGGTGTAAACGCGGACAATGATGCTGCTTTCGCGGTATTTGAGGTAGCTTAGAACAAGGCCGCGGGTTTTAATTAGCATAACAGGAAAGGCGGGGTAGGAAACACCAGCAAGCGGCGCGCGTGGCAGGCTAACCTGGGCCGGCAAGGCAAAGTTGCGCGTCGGCTCGGGCAAGGAGGGTAGCAGTTACTTTTTGTTCATCAATAATTCATATTACCAAACTCAGCAATAAAAAGTTAACATATGTAGTATCAAGCGGAACGTAAGCTTTCTGCTTGCGTTTAAAGGCATGAATTTGGGGGTAGCTGGCGTCAGGCTGATGCCAGCTACCCCGCCGCTTTCTCGGCTGCATTAAGCCTTCGGACTGGCTGCTTGTCGCCCTTAGCCAACTATTTGTAAATAAAGATAATCGCCTTAAACCCACCTGCTGGTTAGGTGTCAGAAGGGCTTTCTGAAGCAATTCAGGTTGTTCCTTCATATTGTCTTTATGTTTAGGTCTTTATTTTGTACCATCCAGCAGCCGACGTTCGCTTTCCAACGTTGGTCCTTTCCCACCCTTTCGCGCTTACAAAGTTGAAAATGGGACCAGCTTTTTGCTGGCGTTCAGTGGTCTTTTATGGCCCCGACAAAGCTGATTACGAAGTATGTAGCAACCTTCTATTTGATGACGATGCCTGTTGGGCCTCCAACGGACCAGTTCCCATCAAGACGGACCTGAGGCCCCTACCCACCGGAATAGGACCCTTCGTTCGCCATACTTTTCCTCCTCACATTACCTGGGACTTACCAACTGCTTATTATGCTGTCTAGCGCATTTATGAAAAAATTATTCTTGTTTTTGAGCGTAGGTACCTTGTGCTACGGCACGAGCTGCGCCAGCAAAAAAGAAGAAGTTGAAGAACAAGTAAAACTTCTGGTTACCAGTCCGCTGCTGACCGATACTACCGTTACTAAAGAGTACGTGGCGCAGATTCACGCCTACCAGCACATCGAGCTGCGGGCACTGGAAAAGGGCTATCTGCAAAAAATCTTCGTTGACGAGGGTCAGGTCGTCAAGCAGGGGCAGCCCATGTTTCAGATTACGCCGCTGATATACAATGCCGACCTGCAAAAATCGCAGGCTGAGGCCAACTACGTAGGCATCGAGTACAAGAACACGAAAAGCCTGGCTGACAGCAACATCGTGTCGCCCAATGAGTTGGCGCTATCTAAAGCCAAGTTTGACAAGGCTAAGGCCGACGTATCGCTGGCCCAGACGCACTTGCAGTTCACGTCGATTAAAGCGCCGTTTACGGGTATCATGGACCACTTCCAAGGCCGGCTGGGCAGCCTCGTGGATGAGGGCGACCTGCTGACGACGCTTTCCGACAACAGCAAGATGTGGGTCTACTTCAACGTGCCCGAGGCTGAGTACCTGGCTTACAAAGCGCAGGCTAAAGCCGACAACATTGTGAATGTGAAGCTATTGATGGCTAACAATGAGGTGTTTCCGCTCCCTGGCAAAGTCCAAACTATTGAGGCCGATTTTAACAATGAGACCGGTAATATCGCCTTCCGGGCCACCTTTCCGAATCCTAACGGCCTGCTACGCAACGGCGAAACCGGTAGCATCCTAATGACGACGCCGCTTAACCATGCCCTCATCATTCCGCAGAAAGCCTCCTTCGAGGTGCTGGAAAAGCGCTACGTATACGTAGTGGATGCCAAGAACATCGTGCATCAGCGTGAAATCACGGTAGGGTCCGAGATGCCTGACTTGTACGTAATTAAGTCGGGCTTGGCAGCCGGTGATAAGATTCTGCTCGAAGGCATTCGCAAGGTGAAGGACGGCGACAAGATTAGCTACACTTTCGAGAGCATGAAGAAGGTGTTGCCCACGCTGAAAGTGTATTCTGAGTAGGTTCGATTATTTACATTAGTAACTCATCCTATGTTTAGTAGATTCATTCGCAGGCCCGTATTTGCTATCGTTATTTCGATAGCTATTGTCTTGCTGGGTATGTTGGCCATCAACACCCTACCTACCTCGCAGTTTCCCGAGATTTCGCCCCCGATGGTGATGGTGAGCGCGGCCTACCCCGGAGCCAGCGCCAAGGTGCTGACCGAGTCGGTGCTCATTCCGCTGGAGCAGGCCGTGAACGGCGTGCCGGGCATGAAGTACATGACCTCCGACGCCGTGAGTGCCGGCGAGGCCAACATCCAGGTGGTATTTAACCTCGGCACCAACCCCGACCAGGCCGTGGTGAACGTGAACACCCGCATTGCGCAGGTGCTCAACCGTTTGCCCATCCTGGTGCAGCGCGAAGGCGTGATTGTGAACCGCGTGGTGCCGAACATGCTGATGTACGTGAACTTGTACAGCAAGGACAAGAACACGGACATGAAGTTCCTCTTCAACTTCGCCGGCGTGAACATGCTGCCCGAGTTGCAGCGCATCAACGGCATCGGGCGGGCCAACCTGCTGGGTAGCCGGCAGTACGCCATGCGCGTGTGGCTGAAGCCCGACCGGATGCGGGCCTACAAAATCTCGGTCGATGACGTAATGAAGGCCATTGGCGACCAGAGCGTGATTGGCTCGCCGGGCCGCATCGGCCGCTCGGACGGGGGCCGCGCCGAGGCGCTGGAATACGTGCTATCCTATAAGGGCCGCTTCAACGACGCGAACGAGTACAAGAACATTGTGCTGCGAGCCAACGCCAACGGGGAAATGCTGCGCCTTAAGGACGTGGCTAACGTGGAGCTGGGTAGCGAATTCTACGACATCTACTCCAACCTCGATGGGTATCCGTCGGCGGCAATGGTGCTCAAGCAGACTTATGGCTCGAACGCCAGCGACGTCATCGCGCAGGTGAAAGCCAAGCTGGAGGAGATGAAGAAAACGTCGTTTCCGCCCGGCATGGACTACAAAATCAGCTACGACGTGTCGAGCTTCCTTGATGCTTCGACTGAGAACGTGATTCATACTCTGCGCGACGCTTTTATCCTGGTGGCGCTGGTAGTGTTTCTGTTTCTGGGCGACTGGCGCTCCACGCTCATCCCGATTATTGCCGTGCCAGTTTCGCTCATTGGAGCGTTTGCGGCCATGCAGGCATTCGGGCTAACCATCAACATGATTACGCTCTTTGCATTGGTGCTCGCCATTGGCATCGTGGTGGATAACGCCATTGTGGTGGTGGAAGCCGTGCACGTGAAGATGGAGGAAAAGCACCTGTCGCCCTTCGGGGCGGTGCAGGAAGTGGTAGGCGAAATCAGCGGTGCTATTATCGCCATCACCATCCTGATGACGGCCGTGTTCGTGCCGGTGGCCTTTATGAGCGGTCCGGTGGGTATTTTTTACCGGCAGTTCTCGATTACGATGGCCACGGCCATTATCATTTCGGGGGTGGTCGCGCTCACGCTTACGCCGGTGCTTTGCGCCATGCTGCTGAAAAACACGCACGGCCAGCCCCGCTCCCAAAACCCCCTCAATCGCTTCCTCGACTGGTTTAACCGCGGCTTCGACCGCCTCACCAAGAGCTACACTGGTCTGCTGCAAAAGGTGGTGGACAAGCGCCTCGTGACGCTGGCGATGCTGGGAGCCTTTCTGGCGGGCATCTACTTCATCTCGCTCAATCTCCCTACCGGCTTTATTCCGAGCGAAGACCAGGGAATGCTATACGCCATTGTGCAAACGCCGCCCGGCTCGACGCTGGAACGTACCTACGCCATTTCGGAGAGGTTGCAGCAGCTGGCCAAAGATGTGCCGGGTATCCAGAGTATTTCCACGCTGGCGGGCTACGAAGTGCTCACCGAAGGCCGCGGCTCCAACGCGGGTACCTGCCTGATTAACCTCAAGCCTTGGTCCGAGCGCAAGCAATCCATCCATGACGTGGTGGCGGCCTTGGAAATAAAGGCGAAGGAGATACCGGGAGCCAACATCGAATTCTTCGAGCCGCCGGCGGTGCCGGGCTACGGCGCGGCGGGTGGTTTCCAGCTGCAATTGCTGGATAAAACTAACACCGGTGACTACAAGGCGCTCGAAAAAGTAAACAACGAGTTTCTGGCTAACCTCAAGAAGCGCAAGGAGCTGGCGGGCCTCTTCACCTTCTACTCGGCCAAATACCCGCAGTACGAGTTGAAGATTGACAACGACCTGGCCATGCAGAAGGGCGTAGACATCGGCAACGCCATGAACACGCTCAGCATCATGATTGGCTCGACCTACGAGCAGGGCTTCATCAAGTACCAGCGCTTCTTTAAGGTGTACGTGCAGGCCGCGCCCGAGTACCGCCGCTTGCCGGAAGACGTGCTGAACATGTGGGCTAAGAACGACAAGGGCGAGATGGTGCCGTTCTCGGCTTTCATGACCATCGAGAAGACGCAGGGCGCGAACGAGATTAACCGGTATAATATGTACACTACCGGCTCCATCCGGGGCGATGCCGCCCAGGGCTACAGTTCGGGCGAGGCCATCAAGGCGGTGCAGGAAGTGGCGGCCAAAACCCTGCCGCGCGGCTACGACATCGACTGGGGCGGCCTCTCGAAAGACGAGGTAGGCCGGGGCAACGAGGCGGTAGTCATTTTCCTTATCGTGCTGGCTTTCGTGTACCTGGTACTCGCCGCGCAGTACGAGAGCTTCCTGCTGCCGCTGGTTGTTATCCTGTCGCTGCCCACGGGCGTGTTCGGCTCGTTTCTGCTGCTCAAAATGATGGGACTGGCCAACAACATCTACGCCCAGGTGGGCTTGGTGATGCTGGTGGGTCTGCTGGGTAAAAACGCCGTGCTCATCGTGGAAGTAGCGGTGCAAAACCACGAGCGCGGGATGTCGGTACGCGACGCGGCCATTGAGGGTGCCCGCGCCCGATTCCGCCCGATTCTGATGACCTCCTTTGCCTTTATCGCGGGCCTTATTCCATTGGTGCTGGCTACTGGGGCGGGGGCTAACGGCAACCGCACTATTGGTACGGCGGCGCTGGGCGGCATGCTGTTCGGTACCGTGTTCGGGGTAATTATTATCCCTGGCTTGTATTTCCTGTTCGGCACGGTAGCCGAGGGCCGCAAGCTCATCGACGATGAAAATGAATACCCAATCAGCGAAGGTTTAGAGCCTCGGGTGTTGGTGGAAGAAGAACTGGAAACTCATGCTTAAAAGACGCATTTATCAAGGTCTGACCGCGGCCAGCCTCGCGCTGGCCGTGGCTGGCTGCAAACTACCAACGCTGGTGCAGCGCGACGTAAATCGCAGCGTACCAGGCACATTCAATCCTGCCAACGCATCGGACACGACCAATACGGCCGCGCAGGTCCGGTGGAAACAATTCTTCACCGACCCCAACCTGGCGGCCCTGATTGATACTGCACTCCAGGGCAACCAGGAGTTGAATATCACCTTGCAGGAGATTCAGATTGCCCGCAACGAGGTGCTGGTCCGCAAGGGTGATTACCTGCCCTACGTGGGCCTTGGTGTGCAAACTGAGGCCGAAAAGCCCGGTCGCTACACGCTGCAAGGAGCCACGGAGGATGCCATCAACATTCAGCCCGACCACCCTACCCCTACCCCCCTGGCTAACTATCAGGTGGGCGCATTTGCGAGCTGGGAGGTAGATATCTGGCACAAGCTGCGCAACGCCCGCAAGTCGGCCGTGGCGCGCTACCTGGGTTCGGTAGAAGGTAAGAACTTCGTGATAACCAACCTGATTGCTGAGATTGCCAATTCGTATTACGAGTTGCTGGCGCTGGATAATGAGTTACTCATTTACAAGCAAAATATTGAGATTCAGGCGAACGCATTGCGCATCGTGCGGGAGGAGAAGTTGGCGGCACGGGTAACCGAGCTGGCCGTAAAACGCTTTGAGGCCCAGGTGCAAAACACGACCAGCCTGCAATTCAAGACGCAGCAGCGCATCATAGAAACTCAGAACCGGATTAATTTCCTGATGGGCCGGTATCCGCAGCCCATCACCCGCGACGCGCAGTCATTCAATGGGCTGGTGCCGCCGATGGTTCAGGCCGGTGTTCCGACGCAGCTACTGGAAAACCGCCCGGATATCCGGCAGGCCGAGCAGCAGTTGGTTGCCGCTAAGCTGGACCTGAAGATAGCTCGCGCCAACTTCTACCCTTCGCTGGATATTTCAGCCAACGTCGGGTACGCAGCCTACAAGCCGGGTTTGCTGTTCAACTCGCCACAGTCTATCCTATACAACATGGCTGGCGAGCTAACGGCTCCGCTCATCAACCGTAACTCCATTAAAGCCTTATATGCCAGCGCCAACGCGCTCCAGATTCAGGCCGTGTATAACTACGAACGCACCGTGCTCAACGCCTACATTGAGGTGGCGAACCAGCTAGCGAACATCAATAACCTGCAAAATAGCTATGATGCGAAACTGCTGGAAGTGGAAGCCCTGAGTCAGTCCATCCGCATCTCCAACAGCTTGTTTAAAGCCGTGCGGGCCGACTACACGGAAGTGCTCTTCACGCAGCGCGATGCTTTGAACTCGCGCTTCGACCTAACCGAAACCAAGATGCAGCAGCTCAATGCCACAGTGAACGTCTACCGGGCTCTGGGTGGCGGGTGGCGGTAGACTAGCCTTAGCTTTCAACGTAAAAGCGCGTTCTGCTTAGCAGAACGCGCTTTTTTTAGGTAGAGACGCGACCCTTCGCGTCTCTCGGCGTGCGCATCGTTCAACGAAGAGAAACGCGAGGGGTCGCGTCTCTACGGCGCACACGTCAACCTACCTGCTCAGCACGGCTACTTTGCTCACGCAAGTATTTTTGCCGTCGGCATCGGAAGTGAGGACTAGGTACACGCCCGAATGCACGCGGCGGCCGTCGGTATCGGCCAGGTTCCAGGTGACGGTGCCGCCCGCCGCTTTGGTGCTGAAAACGAGGTGCCCGGCCACGTCGGTGATGCGCACCTGGGCATTGTTGGCTACCCCCCGGATGCCGACCGTACCCGCAAAATCGGGCCGCACGGGGTTGGGCGACACTTGGGCGCAGCTCGGCGGCCCATCGGTGACGCTGGCCGAGCCCTGGTAGCTGACCACACCGGCATCGGTGGCCACGAAGACCTCGCCGGTTTTGTCGTTCACGGCCACGTCGTTGATACTGTTACTAGGCAGCGGGCTGTTGGCGGTGGTGAAGTTGAGGAGCGCTTCGGTAGCATCCGCATTGAAGAGCCACAGGCCGTTGGGCGTGCCAAACCACTTGCGGTTGGCCCCGTCGATGGCAATGCAGCGCACGCTTTCATTGTAGAGGGCTTCAAAACCCGTGCCCGTGCCCTTACGCACCACGGGCTGGCGAAAGCCATTAGCTAAACTAGTGTTCTGGCTGCCGGCGCTCACGAGTTGGCTGGGGTCGCTGAAAACCGCCACGCCCGCCCCGGTGCCCACCCAAATATCGCCGTTGCGGTCGCGGGCGACGCTGTAGAGCGCGTTGCTCGACCGGCTGGGCAGGCCGTTGCCCACCGTAAAAAGAAAGGACCGCTGGCTGGCCGTGTCGAACGCGACTAGGCCCTGGCCGCCCTTGCGCGACTGCGTGGCCCAGGGATTACCAAAGTTGTCCACCACTATCCGGTCCAGGTTATCGGAGCCCGCGAAGGCAGGGGTGGCCTTCCAGGTAGCAGTGGCCGGCCGGAAGCGAAACAGGCCCGTTGCGTTGGGGCGCTGGTGGCGGTTCACGACCCACAGGTAGGAGCCGCCGGGGTCGGTAGCCACGTCGGTAACGCGCACGTAGTTGAGGTCGCCGATGGTTCCCTGGCTGCTGAGCAGCGGCGAGCCGGGCGTACCCTCCGTGAACCGCCGGAACTGCCCTACCCCCCTCCATTCCAGCAAGCCGTTACCATAGCTGGCGATGTAGAGCGTGCCATCGGGCGTGCGGGTGCCATGCGAGAGCTCGCGCAGGTTAGGGTAATCAGCAGCGGAGGGGTAGGCCGTGGGGGTATAGTTGGTCCAGTGCTGGTCCTTATATTCATAAAAACCATTATCACTTGCCGATTTAATAACACCCGTATTCGGCAACCCGTTATCGCCAGAATAACCACCACTGAATACATCCAGGATATTGGTAGCCGCATCGGCCAGCAGGCTGTACGAAAAGGCCGTTTCGGGGGCGTTGGGCTGAATGAGTTCGGGGGCGGTGGTAGTACCGGGCGCAAAGCGCAGCAGGCCCTGATAAAAGCTAGCCACGTAGTACGTACCATCCAGGGCGCGCACGGCATCATCAACGTCAGTGCCCACAGCCGTTGCCGGCAGCACATCTACCACTAAGCCAGTGGCCGCGTCGAAGCGCCGCAGCGGGCTCTTCTGAAACGAAACCAGCAGTTGCCCCGCGCTTACGTGCAGCCGGATGGCCACGTCGCCATAGCTATTGGGCGAATAGTGCCACGCACGGGCCGGCCCTACCCCCGCCAGGTAGTCAACCCCCCGAAACCAAGCTGCCATTACCAAGTGCCCCCGATAGATTGTCAGCTCCACCGGGTGGGAATAAATTGTGGGCGTACTGGCACCAAACGGCATTTCTGTCGTCCAGCTGCGGTAGTCCAGCAAGTTGATGGCCGGACTGATGCGGCCGCGCAGAATGCCCATCGAGGTAGCTGCGTAAATGGTATCGTGTAGCACGGCGGCCGCGTAGGCCGTGATGGCCTGGCCGCCCGGCCCAATGGCGCTGTATGTATCGCGCACCTCGCCCTTGGCCAGGTCGAGCACCACCACGCCCAGGTTGGTGCTCACGTAGGCCAGTCCATTGTACACCTGCACCTGCGTAATCGCCTTGGCTACCTGGCTTTCCTTACGCAGCAAGTCGCTGATATTACGCACTTTACCATTAGTACCCAGCAGGTCGATATTGCCGTTTTTGTACACAATCACCAGCTGCGCCGAAGCCGAGTCGTAGGCCAGGGCGGTAGCTCCTACGTCGCTGAGGCCATCGCGCCGCGAGAGCACCTGCGTAGTATGCAGGTCCTTATCGTAAAAATAAAAGGACGACTGGTCTATCACGTAGAGCCGATTACCAGCGTTGGCCAGGCCCTGCGGATGCCGGGCGGGCAGGTACAGCTGCCAGTCACCGTAGGCCGCGCCCTGCGCCCAGGCCCCGGTAGCAGCCAGCAGCATTCCTACTAAAAAAATCCAGGCGGAAAAACGAATCATAGCGTGTTAATTACTACTGACTATTGGCCAGCGCGTAGAAATGAAGTTGGGAAAGCCCGGACTCGCCGAACCCCAACGCCTACCCTTCCTTATTCATTGTTAACTGCTCCTTGTGCACTACTTTAATGCTGTCGCCGGCCAGGAAGCAGGGGCGGCAGCGGGCCTCGTAGCTGTCGGTTTCGCCCAGCAGCACCTGCTTTTCGCTGGCCACGATGCGGTAGGAGTAGGCGGCCAGTTCGCCGCAGCACACGCACACGGCGTGTACTTTGGTCACAAACTCGGCGGTGGCCAGCAGCGCCGGCAGGGGGCCGAAGGGCCGGCCGCGGTAGTCCATATCGAGCCCGGCCACGATGACGCGCACCCCGTTATCGGCCAGCTGTCGGCACACGTCCACCAGGCTTTCGTCAAAGAACTGGGCTTCGTCGATGCCCACCACGTCGGTGCTACCGCCGGCCAGCAGCAGGATTTCGGCCGGCGACTGCACCGGCGTCGAGCGGATACTATTTTGGTTGTGGCTCACCACGTCTTGGGCGTGGTAGCGGGTATCGAGGGCGGGCTTGAAAATCTCGACCCGCTGCCGCGCAATGCGGGCGCGGGTGAGGCGGCGAATCAGCTCCTCGGTTTTACCCGAAAACATGGAGCCGCAAATGACTTCCAGCCAGCCCCGGTGGCGCGGAAAGTCGGCGTGGCGGCGGGGCTCAGTAAACAAGTTAAGTTGAGAATTAAGAGTTAAGAGTGATAAGTTAAAGGTTGGCTGCTAAGCGCTGCGGCAATTTAGCAGCCAGCTTCCGGCTTTGGCACTCTCTACAAAGTACGGCACCGCCCGCCGATACCCGGCCCGGCCAACCTTCTATACCTATTAACTCTCAACTGACTCTGGCTTGGCAGGCCAGGCGCTCGGCTTCGCCGAGGCGGCCGGCGGCGCGGTAGCGTAGCTCAGCCGGCGTGGGTGGGGTAAGGAACTCGGCACCGGCCAGCACCCGCACCCGGCAGGTGGTGCAGCGGCCCTTGGCCCCGCAGGCGTGCCACCAGGCGTGGCCCGCCGCGTGAATGGCAGCTAGCACCGTGCGGCCGGCGGGCACTTCCAGAGGCGGGGCAGGCAGGTTAGCAAGGGTCAGCAAGGGCATTTTGGGGCTAACTTGGCGCACGAAACCGGCCTACCGACCGGCCCACGCCATGCCCGACAAATATAGCCTCGCCAAGTGCGCGCAATACGGCCGCCGGCTGGCCGCCCGGCTCAGCCAGCAGTTTTTCGACGCCCAGCCCGACGCTACCCTCGACGGCCCCGCGCTGCTTAAGTTCACGCCCCTGCGGCAAGTCAACCTACTGGTGTTGCGGCAGCTGCTGAGCCGCTGGCAGCAGGAAGCCAGCGCTTTACGCAGCCCGTATTTCGATTTTGAGGCCGCGCCGGTGCGCGCCGCGCTGGGGCAGTTTATGAACGTGCTTTCGCGCCACATTGGCCTGGGCCGGGCGGCCCTGGAGCCCCTGCTGGCCCAGGCCGTGGCCGATACGCTGGCGCTGGCCACCGACCCCGCCGCCGCCTTCGAGCGCCTGCTGCTACCTCCCGCCGGCCCCGACCCCGACGAAGCCGTGCCGCTGGCTACCCTGCGCGATTCGCTACGCTACTTCGACCAGGCCAAGCCGTTTTTTGAGGGCTTCGTGGGCAGCCTGCCCACCGGCCACGCGCCGCTGAACCGCGAGTTTTTGAGCCAGCGCTTCGACCTCTACCTCACCGCGCACCGCAAAGAGTTGCCCGCCCTACCCCCCCTGGTGAGCGAGCTGAGCGCCCTGCTGCCCCTCACCGAAGCCGACCTCTGGGACGATGGCCCGGCTAAGCCAGTGGTCCTCGCCCCTACCCCCCCACCCGCCCGCGAGCTCGCCGCCAAGTCGGAACCGCTCGCCATGCCAAAGCCAGCCCTTACCCCCCCGCCCGCAGCCGCAGCCGAACCAGCCCCTACCCCCCCGCCCACGCCTAAACCCGTCGTAAGCACGCCGGCCCCTGTCCTCGCGCCCAAGCCGACCGCTAGCCCTACCGTGCGCCCCGCCGAGGTACCGCTTTACGAAAAGCTGAAGGCGACCCAGGCCGCCACGCCCCATCTGGCTGACACGCTACGCGAGGCGGCCACGCTAACCGCGCCGCCCCTGGCCGAGCGCGGGGCTCCCAAGGTGGGCAGCCTGCGCGAAGCTATTTCTATTAATCAGCGCTTTAGCTTTATTAATGAGCTATTTGGCGGCGAGGATGACGACTACCACGCCGCCATTGCGCACCTCGATACCCTGCCCGACGCCGCTACCGCCACCGCCTACGTACGCCAGGACCTGGCCCGCCAGCACGACTGGAGCCGCAAGGAAGAGCACGTTGGCCGCCTGCTAAAGCTGATTGAGCGCAAGTTCGCGGGGGCTTAGGTGAAAAAAAATGCGCAACCAACTCGTTCGCTGGGGGCTGCCGTGGGCGCTGGCGCTGGGCTTGCTGCTGAATGCGGCCTACCCCACCTACCGGCACTATGACTTCTCGCACTCCCTGGACACGCGCAGCTACCTACGCCTGGCCAGCGGGCGCTTCGACAGCGTGAACGTGACGCGGCGCTACCGCCTGCTGGTGCCGCTGGCGGCCGGCGCGCTGGCCCGGCCGCTGGCCGCGCTGGGCACGCCCGGTGGCCCAACGCGGCAGGCCGGCGAGTGGCCCTTGCGGACGGCCTTTTATTTAATTAACTGCTTGCTGCTGAGCGCGGCGGGCGCGTGTTTTTACCAATGTGCCCGGCTGGCGGGGGCCGGCGCGGGGCCGGCCGCGCTGGCGCTGGCGGCGGTGCTCAGCAGCCGCTGGGCGGGCTATGCGGCGGGCCTGCCACTCACCGATAGTCTGTATTTGCTGGTGTTTGGGCTGGGCTACCACGCCGTGCGGCGCGGGCTGGGGGCGGCTTGGGCGCTGGCACTGACGTTGCTGGTGGGGCCGCTGGCCAAGGAGTCATTCGTATTTTTGCTGCCCTGGCTGCTGTGGTACGGGCGGCGGGCGCTGAGCTGGCGCGGCCAAGCGTTGGCCCTGGCGCTGGGGGTAGGCGCGCTGGCGGCGGCGCACTTCTGGGTGGATAAAGCGGCCGGCGCGGCCCCCGATACCAGCGTCGCCAACGCTTTCTCACACCTCGAAAATCTGACTTTTTCGCTGCGCAAAGCTTTTTCCATCAAGGGTTTGGCGGAGCTGTTCAGCATCTTCGGCTTGTTTTGGCTGCCGGTACTGGTGGCGCTGGCGCGGCCGGGCGGGCGGCGGGCGCTGGCCCCGGTGCTGGGTGGGGCCGAGGCGGCGCTACTGGTTGTGGTGGCCGGGCACATGCTGCTTTCTGCCGACCTCGGCCGCATGGGCTATCTGCTGGCTCCGGTTTTCACGGCCGCACTGGCGCTGAGCATGGGTTGGGTGCGCGCCGGGCTGGTTCCTACCCCCCTCGCCGGCCCAAGCCGCGTGAGGTAGCGCGGGCCGAAGAAAGTCGGAAAGGAATCCACACGCACGGCCGCGAAGCCGGCCAGCCGCTGCGCGGCCGCCGCACCCTGCGTGAGCTGGGCGCGGTCGAGGGGCCGGTAGCCGCCCAGCGCATCCGTATAAACGACTTCGCCGGCGGCCAGCCGGCCCGCCAGCCAGGCGCGGAAGGCGGCCGGGGCGGCGGGGCGGGTCAGGCCCACCACGCGAGGGGCGCTGGCGGGGCGGCCGGAATAATATTGGAGCTGGTTGAGGACTAAGTTGGGGTCGCGCAGTAAAAACCAGGCTTGCGGCTGGCGCAGCACCCACGCCCGTAGCGCCGGGCCGGTGCCGGTGTAGTCAAGCAAGTGCGCTGGCACCAGCCCGAAGGCCAGGTTCCAGCTCAGCAGGGCCGCGCCCAGGGCCGCCACCCGGCGCGGCGGCCAGGCGGCCAGTGGCCCGCCCGCCAGCGCCAGGGCCGCCAGCGCGGGCAGCATCACCATAAATTCGGCATTGCCGGCCGCCTGCGCCGCGAACGCCAGGTGTAGCCCGCCGATGAGTGCGTGCGTCCTGACAGTGAGTAAGTAATTAAGCGATTGCGTGCATAACGGAAGGGTAGGGCGCGGCATCGGCGCGGGGGTAGACTTGCGCCACGCGGCGCGTGCGCCGAGCGCGCCATAGGTACCCAGCGCCAAGCTACTTATGCCAACGCCGCCCAGCAAAAGTGGCCAGCGGTGCAACAGCGGTAGCAGGTTGCCGTGAACCTGCCCGGTCGTGCGCACCAGGTTGATACCCGTGAGCAGCAAGCCCTTACCACCCAGCTCAACCCGCGCGTTACCGGTGAGGTAGTCGTGCAGCGCGAAGCGAACCATGCCTCCTACCCCCCCCGGCGCGGCCAGCGCGTAGGCCAGCGGTACTAAGACGGCGGGTACCAAGTACCATAGCGCCCGCGCCGCCGCGGGCCGGCCGCGCCAGGGCCGCAGCCCCAGCAGCAGCCCTAGCCACCACCACACCATCAGCTGGTGCACTAGGCAGGCCCCAGCCGCCAGTAGGCCGGCCAGCAATAGCCAGCGGCCGGACTGCTTTTCCGTGCGCAACGCCCGCGCCCAGGCCAGGCTGGCCAGCAGCGCCAGCAGCAGCGGCTGCATATACGCCTCATTCTCCGTGGCGAAACGCAGCATGCCGAAGCAGCTGCCCACCAGCAGCAGCCAAGCCGGCACGGCGGCGCGGGCTACCCCCGCCCAGGGCAGCAGCCGGCCCAGCGCCAGCAGGCAGCCGCCGTAGGCCAGCGCGTTCAAAGCCTGCAACCAGGGTAGGGCCGCCAGCCCGGCCGGCGCGGGGCCGGCCGCGCCCACCACCCGCAGCCACCCCCAGCCGATGGCATTATACAGCAGATGGTGCGGCTGCCACAGCTCCTGCCCCCAGCGGGCGCAGGCGGCGTAGTACCAGGCATCGCCAGTCGCGTTGGCGGTGGGTAGGGCTAGGCAAATACTTGTGAGCAAGCCTACTACGGCCAGGCTGAGCCAGAACCAGCCGATACACTGGGGGTAGGGAAATACGGGGCGGGGGGGCATTGGACGCGCAAGCTAGGTGCGGACGCGGCTTTCCTATTTGGTTGAGTCTGTTGAGGCTTTGACAAATAGTAGGGTAGTATCAGCAGTCCTATTGGTAAATGTGCTCTGCAAGATGTACCCCTCTTGGTAAAGCTGTTGAAAGAGCTGATAGTACTCCTCATTACATTGAATCTGGTCTTTTTTTGAACCCCCATTATTAAGCGCTATAGTCTCACTTTTACCTTTACCACGCGTAATAATTGCATTATAATCGCCAGCAAATAATGAAATTTGCACCACGATAATATCGGGTGGCCCCGCCACGGCACGTAGCGGCATGGCCAACGCCCATAGGCAGGCGCACAGAAACAGTAGGTTTTTCATATCGTCAAGATAAGCGGCTCAACAGGAGTGAATGATGAATGATAAACCGTATTTACCAAACCGAGCTTATCCACCTACTCACCATTTCACCACCTCGCCGCCCGCTACCGCACCAAGTCCTGCTTGCGGTGGGCATCCAGCGCCAATAGGGTGAAAACCAGTATCGTGAATGACCATAGCGAGGAGCCCCCGTAGCTGAAAAAGGGCAGCGGAATGCCTACCACCGGCATCAGGCCCATCGTCATGCCCAGGTTCACGGTAAAGTGCACGAATAGGATGCTGGCCGCGCAGTAGCCGTAGGTGCGGCCGAATACGGATTTTTGGCGCTCGGCCACCAGCAGGATGCGCCACAAAAGCGTGAGGTAGAGGCCGATAATGACCAGGCAGCCCGTCCAGCCCCACTCCTCGCCCACGGTGCAGAAGATGAAGTCGGTGCTCTGCTCGGGCACGAAGTCGAACTTGGTTTGGGTGCCTTGCAGGAAGCCTTTGCCCAGCCAGCCGCCCGAGCCGAGCGCGATTTTGCTCTGCGTCACGTTCCAGCCCTTGCCCAGCGGGTCTTTGCCAGGGTCAATAAGCATTTCGATGCGCTGCCGCTGGTGGGGCTGCAACACCTTATTGAAGAAAAAGTCAACCCCGAATACCATCCCAATCACCAGCGCCCAGGCCCCGAGGCTCAGCGGCAAGTGGTGCCGCCACAACCGCGAATTGAGCAGAAACGCGACTCCCAGCACCACCGTGAAGCCGCCCACCAGCCACAGCTTGGGCACCAGCAGCGCCAGCAGCAGAATGATACCGCCCGCCGCCAGCAGCAGCAGAATAATCGGCGACATACCCTCGCGGAAATACGCCAGCAGCAACGCCCCGAACACCAGTGCCTGCCCCGTCTCGTTAGAGGCCAGAATCAGCAGCACCGGCAGCAGCGTGAGGCCGGCCAGCACGGCCTGGTCGCGCCAGTTCTGGTTGCGCAGGTTGATGCCGGCCATAAAGCGCGAGGCTGCCAACGCCGTGGTGAACTTAGCAAATTCGGCCGGCTGCAGGCGCACCGGCCCAAACTCCAGCCACGAGCGCGAGCCCGCAATGGGCCGCGCCACGACGAGCGTAATCAGCAGCAGCACTATCATGCCACCGTAGAGGGGGTAGGCCAGCGCATCATACGCCTTATAATCAACCACTAGCAGCACCACGATGAGTAGCACGGCCGTGCCCATCCAGATGAGCTGCTTGAACCAGTTGAAGGCCATCAGCTCCGAAAAGCTGAGCGCGGAAAATGGGTGGGCCGGGGCCTCGGGCGAATAGCTGGCCGCATACACCGCCACCCAGCCCAGGCCCACCAGCACCAGGTAGAGCAGCAGCAGCGGCCAGTCGAGGTTGCGGGAAGAGCGGGGGGTAGGGGGCGACATGCGGGCAGAAAACTCCCGCAAAGGTCGGAACGACCAGGGGTTTTTATGCCGGCCCTTTCACCCAGTTATAATTACGAGCAACGCGCATCGCACCCGAACGACATCCGCACGACTCGTTCGGGTGCGATTGCTATGACGAACGCCTTTGCGCAACTTTCCTCAATGATGCCCGGCCAGGGGGCGGCCATACATCACCCAGTCTTCCCAGCGCTTGCGGCCGGGGGCCACTTTGCCGCGCAGGTACTTCTCCATCATCAGGCCGGCGGTAGGGGCGGCGAAGGTGCCGCCAAAGCCCATGTTTTCGATAAAAACGACGATGGCGATTCTGGGATTATTGGCCGGGGCAAAGGCGGCGAAGGTGGAGTGGTCGAGGCCGTGCGGGTTCTGCACGGTACCGGTTTTGCCGGCCACCGAAATGCCATACTGGGCCAGGCTGGCGAAGCTGCCGGTGCCGCCGCGGCCGTCCACCACCTGCTGCATTCCCGGAATAATATACTTGAAGAGCGCCGTGTCTACGGCCGTATAGTGGCGCTGCCGAAACTCGGGCAGCGGCTGGCCGCTGTTGCCGATGCTACGCACAAAATGCGGCGCGTAGTAGTAGCCCCGATTGGCAATGGTAGCTAGCACATTGGCCATTTGCAGGCCCGTGATGCCGATTTCGCCCTGCCCAATGCTGAGCGAGTACACCGTCTTGAAGTTCCAGTGGTGGTAGCCCCGGAGCTTATCGTAGTATTCGGGCGAGGGGATGAGGCCGCGCTTCTCGTGGCCCAGGTCTACCCCCAGCTTTTCGCCCAGCCCGAAGGATTTTACCATTTTCTGCCACTGGCCCAGGCCCAGCCGGGCGTCCTCGAAGGCGTTGCGCGACTGCCCGCGCAGCACCGCCGCCCGCATTACTTGGTAGAAATACGGGTTGCAGCTCTGCTTGATGGCGATGGTGACATTGCTGGGGTACTCGTGGCGGTGAGTGCAGTGGACTAGGTCCTGGTTACACGGAAAGCCCGTGCTCGGGCTCACTACGCCCAACTGCATGGCTACCAGCTCGTTCACCAACTTAAAGACCGAGCCGGGGGGGTAGGTCGCCATCAGGGGGCGGTCGAAGAGCGGGCGCTCGGGATTGCGCAGCAGGTCCATGTAGCGGTTGCCCATGCCCTTGCCGGTCAGCATCTGGGGCGCGAAGTGCGGGGCCGATACGAAGCACAGGATTTCGCCCGTCTTGGGGTCTACGGCCACAATGGAGCCGCGCCGGCCGGCCAGCAGCTTCTCGCCGTAGGCTTGCAATTCCGAGTCAATACTGAGGTGCAAGTCCCGCCCGGCCTGCGAAAGCGTGTCGAACTCGCCGCCCCGAAACGGGCCTTTGTCGATGCCGCGCACGTTCACCAGCCGATATTTCACCCCGCGCTGGCCCATCAGGATGGGCTCATAAAACGATTCCAGGCCCGCAATGCCCACGTTTTCGCCAGGGGTGTAGTGGGCGTACTTGGGCGCTTCGAGCAGCTTAGGCGTGATGGGGCCCACGTAGCCCAGGGCGTGGGCCAGGTTTTGGGTGCGGTAGGCGCGGGCCAGCCGCACCTGCACCCGGAAGCCCGGAAAGCTAATCAGGTGGTCATTAATAGCCGCCAGCTCGGGCGTGCTCAGGTTTTGCATCATGGGCGAGGGCCGCACCCGCGAGTACGCCCTGGCGGCGCTCAGGCCCAGGCGCAGGTCCTCGATGGGCATCTGCATTACCTCGCAAAACCGGGCCGAATCGAGGTGCTTCACCTCGCGGGGCACCACCATGAGGTCGTAGACGGGCGTGTTGGACACCAGCAGCGAATCATGGCGGTCGTAGATGACGCCCCGGTAGGGCACCTGCACCTGCCGCTGCAAGGTATTGCGGTCGGCAGCCGTCTTGTACGAGTCGTCCAGCACTTGCAGGTAGAAGAGCCGGCTGGCAAACAGCAGCCCGACCAGCGTAAAAATCGCCAGTACTACGTAGCGGCGGCCCTCCAGGTATTGCATACATCAAAGTTACGACTGGCTTAACCGGGGTTGGTGCGGAATCATTCACCGGTCGAGCTTATTCGTTTCTTTCGCCTCCCTACCCCCCGCGCCCGCGCCAGTACCTTTGTGGTTTCGCCTCCTGCCCATGCTCGCCCTCGCCACGCCCACCGCCAATACCGCCTTCGCCGGCCTCATCTCGGTCGTCGCGCCGGTATATAATGAGGTAGATACCGTGGCCCAGCTCGTGCGCCGGGTGGCGGCCGTGATGCAAGAGCACGGCTACGACTACGAGCTTATTCTGGTCAACGATGGCAGCACCGACAGCAGCTGGCAGCTGCTGCGCGAGCTGGCTACCCACGACAGCCACCTGGTAGCCATCGACCTGGCCGGCAACTACGGCCAGACGCTGAGCCTGCGCGCCGGCTTCGCCCAGGCCCGCGGCGAGGTCATCATCGCCATGGACGGCGACTTGCAGCACGACCCGGCCTACATCCCGCAGTTTATCAGCCTCATCAACGAGGGCTACGACATGGTGGGCGGGGCCAAAGCCAAGCGCCCCGAAGGCCCCATTGCCACGGCGCTGGCCACCACGGCGCACGGCATCATCCGGCGCTTGTCGGGGGTGCAGCTGCGCTATTTTGGGGCTACTTACAAAGCCTACCGCAGCTATTTGGTCAAAAACGCCGAGATGCTCGGCGATGCCCACCGCTTTCTGGGCGCGCTGGTAGCCCGCAAAAACCTGCGCTACTGCGAGTTTCCGATTGAGATTCACGAGCGGCAGTTTGGGCAGAGCAACTACAAGATTAGCAAGCTCTTCTACGTCATTCTGGACCTGTTTATCCTGCGTTTTTTCATCGTGCACGGGCGCAAGCCGTTCCGGCTGTTTGGCCTGGCGGGCCTGCTGAGTTTGCTGACGGGCGGCGTGCTGGCGGGGCAGTTTCTCATCCGCTCGGTATTCTTCGGGCTCAATATCGAAGCCCGCTACCCCCTCGAATTTATCTTCAGCCTGTTCCTGCTCATGGCCGGCATTTTCCTGCTCTGCTTCGGCGTGCTGGCCGAAATCGGGATGTATAACTACTACTCGCGGCGCTCGCGCAAGCCATACGTGGTGCGGCATTTGGCTACGTCAGGGGGGTAGGGCATACCAAAGCGTTTGTCCTTGCGAGCGCAACGAAATGGAGCGCGGCAAGGACGCTACTTTCATCATGCAGAAAAAGCTCATCATCAACTGCGACGACTTTGGCTGGGACGCGCCTGCCACCCAGGCCATTCTGGAGCTGGGCGCGGCCGGGCAGGTGAGCAGCACCACCGTGATGGCCAACTTCGCCCACGATGCCGACCTGCGCGCGCTGCAAAAGCTGGCCTCCCCTACCCTCTCCGTGGGCCTGCACCTGACCCTGAACGCCGGCCAGCCGCTAAGCGCCGCCGCGGCCGTACCCTCCTTGGTGGATAAAGACGGGCAGTTTTATTCATCCAGCCAGCTGTGGCAGCGCTACCTGCGCGGCCAGGTGCGGCGGGCGGACTTGAAGACCGAAATAGCCGCCCAGCTGCACCGCCTGGCCGCCGCCGGCCTACCCCCCTCGCACGCCGACAGCCACCAGCACCTGCACCAGTATCCGCTGCTGGGGCCGGCGCTGCTGAGCATCTTGCGCGAGCTGGGCGTGCGCCGGGTGCGCCGCCTCACGGCCGCCGGCCGGCTCGACGGCCGCGGGCTGGTGCTGCAAGCCTTCGCGCTCAGCAGCCGCCCGGCCCTGCGCGGCCTGGCCACGCCGGGCGCGCTGGTGAGCACGTTTTCGACCGAGCCGGCCAGCGCGTCGAGCTTCCGGCGGGGGGTAGGGGCCGCGTTCCGGCAGGCCGAGGTGGTGGAGTTCATGAGCCACCCCGGCCTGAACGAGCGCCCCGGCTCGCCGCTGATGCGGGTGCCGGAATACGAGTTCTGGCGCGGCGGCGAGGCGCGGGAGCTGCTGCGCGAGTTGGGTGGAGAAATGGTGAGTTACGCGGCGGTGTAGAAAGGTTAGCAACGCGGCAAACTACTCATGCTTTATTCATGGCGGAACAGCTATGTTTAAAGCAGCGTAGCAAACGGCCATTGCCTTGCTGCTCAACCTTCTTACCAGCCACGCGATGAAAACTATTTCACTACTCGGCCTGCTGGCATTGCTTACTATTTGCCCAGCCGGAGCCCAAACTACTTCACCAGGGCAGCCGGGTGCTATTGGGTCAGCGGCTACCCTTCGTATTGACAGCGTAGCCGTGTTACGGCAGGTATTTCGCCACAACCGATATAGCAGTCCTCTTGGGGTGTCTATAGGGCTTTACGAAGGTATATTCGGCGTTAGCGCCTTAGGTAGTGACCGGACGGTAAGTAAGGTGCTGGGGGGTCCGCTAATCGGTATCGGTATAGGCACTATGGTACTCAGCATTGTGCGCTGGTCCCGCTATAGCAAGCGCCGGGAAGAGGAAGCAGTGCTACAGCTACGGCACGGCAGGCCTTTGCCGCACTACGCGCAGGGTCCTTATATTTTAGCTTTAGGGCAGGTGAGGAAGTATTTACATTGAACTTAACGTTTGATAGTCAGCACAATATAAACTATAAATAGTGGCTGCTGGCTTAATGCATGCGCTCCACCTTTACAACCGCATCAACCAGCGACACCGTTTGTGTAACCACGCAGAAGCGGGTACTACTGGTCTGAACTACTTAACACCCACCCGGCGGCGGGTTTCGCTGGGGGCATAGCCGAAGTGGCGCGAGAAGCTGGTGGAGAAATTGGCCGGGTTGCCGTAGCCCACCTGGTAGGCGGCCTCGGCCACGGTAGTTGTGCCGCCGGCCAGCAGCGCGTGGGCCCGGTTGAGGCGCACGAGGCGGATGAAGTCGCCGGGGGCCTGACCGGTGAGGGCCTTGAGCTTGCGGTGCAGCTGGGTACGGCTCAGGGCCAGTTCGTGGCTCAGGGTTTCCACGCCCAGGGTTTCATCATCGAGGGCGGCCTCCACGGCCTGCCGCACCCGCGCCAGGAAGGCTTCCTCCATCGTGGGTGGGCGCGGGGGAGCAGGCTCGGCCAGGCTGCGGCGGTAGGCGGCTTGCAGCTGCTGGCGGCCCAGCACGAGGTTGCGCAGCTGGGCCAGCAGCTCCTCGCGCCGGAAAGGCTTGGTGAGGTAGGCATCGGCCCCCGTATCCAGGCCCTGGAGGCGGCTGGGCAGGTCGGCCTTAGCGGTGAGCAGCACCAGCGGAATGTGGCTGGTGCGCTCATCGAGCTTGAGGGCGCGGCACACGCCGTAGCCGTCGAGGCGGGGCATCATGGCATCGCTCAGCACCAGGTCGGGCAGGTGCTCGCGGGCCAGGGCCAGGCCGGCTTCGCCGTTGGGGGCTTCCAGCAATTGGTAGTCGGCCGCGAGCACGGTACGCAGGTAGGCCCGCATGTCGGCATTGTCCTCGATGACCAGCACGCAGGGCGCTTCCGCGTCGGCGGTGGGCAGCGGGGCGTCGGTAAAAATTTTCTCCGCGGTTATTTCAGCTACAGCCGGTGGAGCCGGCACTGCCGGCCCCGCCTCAGCCAGGGCCAGCGGCAGGCGCACGATGGCGGTGGTGCCCCTCCCCGGTTCGCTGTGCAGCACGATGGTGCCGCCGTGCAGCTCCACCAATTCTTTGGTGAGGGCCAGGCCGATGCCGGAGCCTTCGTGCTCGCGGGTGTCGGAGGCATCGGCCTGGTAAAAGCGGTCGAAGACGTGCGGCAGCTGGGCCGCCGCGATGCCGCAGCCGGTGTCGCGCACCGTTAGCTCTAGTTGAGCCGGCGAGTCAGCTTCGGCCGCCCAGTGCAGGCGCACGGCTACTTCGCCCGCGCTGGGCGTAAACTTAAAGGCATTGGAGAGCAGGTTAAGCACCACTTTTTCCAGCTGGTCGGCATCAAACGCCACGAGCAGGGTAGGGTGGTCGGTAGCAAACGAGTAGCCAATGCCGCGCTGCTGGGCCAGCGACTCGAACGAGCCCACCAGCCCGCGCACGAAGCCTACGACCTCGCCGGGCGCGGGATGTAGCGGCTGCTGGCCGGCTTCGAGGCGGCTCAGGTCGAGCAGCTGGTTGATGAGGTGCAGCAGGCGCTGGGCATTGCGCTGCACCAGGGCGGCTTGCTGGCGGGTAGCCGGCTCGTGGGTATCGGCCGCGATTTGGGCGGCGGGCCCGAGCATGAGCGTGAGCGGGGTGCGAAACTCGTGGGTGATGTTGGTAAAGAAGCGCGTTTTTTCCTGGTCCAGGGTGCGCAGGCGCTCGGCCTGGGCAGTCAGCTCGTCGCGCTGAGTAGCCAGCACGAGGTTTTGGTGGCTGATTTCCTCGGTACGGGCCTGCACGGTGGCTTCCAGGCGCTCATTTTGGGCGCTCACCAGCCGGCGGCGCTCAGTTTCCTGGGTTAGGGTTTGGGCCGAAAGCTGCTCCACTTGCCGCAGCTGCACTTCCAGGTGGCGGCGGGTGATGGCAAAGTCGCGGGCCAGGTACACCGACATGCAGATGGGCAGCATCAGGAAGCCCAGCTGAATAACGAGCATCTGGGCCAGCGAGTACGCAGAATGCCACACGTGAAAGACATCGTAGGAAGCAAACACCTGCACCAAAATGGTGGCCACCACCCCCAGCGCCACCAGCCCAATGCCGGGCTGCCGCCGCCGCAGGGCGCGGCTCAGCACCCACAGCATGTTGAGCCAGGGTAGCAGAAAGGCCGCTAGCAGCAGCGGGTGCCGGGGCCACTCATCGGCCTGGCCCGTGGGGTGCGCCAGCCACAGGGCCGCTTGCACCAGCCGCAGCAGCCCCAGTAGGCCCAGCCAGCGCCAGGGCAGCCGCCCCTCGCAAACCGAGTACAGGAAAGCCAGCAGCAGCACCGTATTAACGGACTGCGCCACCACGAAGCCCAGCTGAAGTCCCCACAGCAGGCCCACATCCATCTCCGTGCCGCGGAAATACACGACCAGGGCGGTGCTCATAAGCACGCTCGCGTAGAGGCTAAAGTAGAGGTTGACTCGCAGCGGCCGGTAAAATAGGAACAAAAAGAAGTGCAGCAGCGCCAACAGCCCCGTACCGGTGACGACTATTAAATGCAGCGAGTAGGCGCGCATCAGCAGCACCTGGCCAGTTAGCAGGCGGCTAGCCGGGCCTACGCGCAGGGTCAGGCCACCGTAGGGCAGCGGCCACGCCCCAAACCGCGCGTAGCGTACGGCCAGCAGGTGCGGACCGGCCGTGCGCAACATAAAGGGCAGGGTGCGGTAGCGCGGATTAAAGCCCCGCGTCGTTTGGGCCGAGGTGCCCAGGGTGCCATAGCCTCCCAGCAGCTGCCCGTCGAGGTAAATTTCCGAAGCCCCTTGCTGCATAATAACTAGGCCCAGCGCCTGGCCCAGCAAAGTCGAATCGAGGGTGAAGCGCAGCCGGAAGCAGCCCGTGCCGCGCCAGCCGGGCGGCTCCTGGCCTACCAGGAAATCGGGGTCGGCCAGCAGCCAGCCCTGGTCAGGGGTGGTGGGGCTGGCCCAGCCCGGTGGCTGGCCCGGCCGGTAGCGCCAGCGCACGCGGGCATCGAGGCGCTGCATGGCTGCGGAGCTTACCTGGGTAGCCGTGAGATGTAGCAAGGCGCTGTCAGGCGAGGCCGACGCAAGCGCCGGCCGGCTGCCGCCTACGGCCCCAGCCGCCGGGCCGGCCAATAGCAGGCAGCACCCCAGGAGCAGGCAAAGGAAGCCGGAGGTTTTCATAGAAAGGTGCCCGGATATGCCTGACCGTAAGGCACTCCTGAAGATACGACCCACCCGCCACATCCAGCTCCGCCATCGAGCTGCTAGCTAAGCAAATAGGCTGGCCGAAGGTACCGTTTATTTCTGCCCTACCCCCCGCTCAGCCCGCAAACGCGGCGCTTGGCACGCTGGCAAACGCATTTGCAACCTCCGCAAAGGCCCGCGTCACGACCGCACTCGCATTTGCAACCCCCGCAAATGCCGGCCGGCGCGGCACCTTCTTCCTTTGCGGTGGTTAAAACGCCTTCGTTTTCAACTACTTATCAAGCTATGAAAACCCGCCCCCCGCCCGTTGGGCCGCCGCCCGCCCGCTACTTCCCTTTTCTCTTCTCCCTACGCTAGCTTATGAAAACCTGCTTCTTCTTCCGCCTAGCCGTTTGGGCACTGCTTTTTTTAACGGCCCAGGCCGGCCACGCCCAGGCCGCCCCCGCCTCCGACCTGCCGGGCTACTGGAACCTGGAAATCAACCGCACGACGCACGACTACACCATCGTGCGCTTCTACGACGGCCACGACCAACTCGTGTACGAAGAGCGGCTGCCGCGGCTGTGCCTCGACCTGGGCAAAGGCTCGCGCCGCTGCCGCCAGCGCACCGGCCGCCAGCTCTCTCAGGCGCTGCAACTGGCGCTGCACGACCCCACGCACGCCGCCCAGGCCACGGCCTGGCTCACGCAGCAGCTCGGCCACGACCACCGTGAGACGCGGCTGTACGCCGTGCGCTGAATGGCGCTCAGGCCAGGCCGCCTGGCTGCCTGCGCTCCTACCCTCCTACAAGCTATAAAACAACCTTCCCATCCTCTTTTTGCTGAGCTATGAAAACCGCTTTGTTTATTTTGGGAGCCGCCTTGCTGCTCCCCGTTGCCGCTGGGGCCCAGGTATTTGCTACTGCTGTCGGCAGCCCACAGTCGGGCATTACTCGCGCCCTACCACCTCCTTCGCCGGGGGTAATACCCAGCACTCAACTGGTAGCCGGGGGCGGCAGCATCACGTACTTCGGCACGGTGTGCTCGCACGATTGCCAGCACGAGCAATTTGCGCGGCTCCGGCAGGCTTTCGAGACGGCCCGGCCCACGGTCGTCTTTTTTGAGAGTGCCGAAGGGGCAGTTGACAGCACCGAAACGGCCACCATCAGCCGCCAGGGCGAGGCGAGCTACGTGCGCTTCCTGGCTCAGGAGCATCAGGTGCCCACCGAGCGGCTCGACGACCCGGTGGCCGAGTATGCCTACCTGCAAACCCGACTCGCCCCCGAGCGCCTGAAGCTGTTGTGCCTGCTGCGCGAAACGCAGAAGTTTCGGGCGCGCACGGGTGCTTCAAAAGCGCTGACAAAGAAGGCAATGCGGGCGCTTCTGGCGAATAGTGCTTTTTTCCTGCCCGGCACGGACGAGGTTATCCATAACCAGGCGGAGCTGGCAGCCGCCTACCGCCGGTACTGCCCCGCCGGGGGCAAGTGGTGGGAAGCCCCAGCGGCGTGGTTCAACCCGGCCGCTCCGGCGGCTGGCGTGAGCAGCCCAACTATCGAGGAGTTTAAAGACGCCATTCGGGAGTTTCGCGCGCAAACGCTGTACGGCAAGCTGGCGGCGCAGGCGCAGGCCGGGCAGCGGGTATTCGTCGTGCTCAGCCGCGACAACCTCCCCCTGGTCCGCCTCCCTCTGGCGCACCGGTAAAGCCATCAGCTGGCCGGCCGGGCCAGCCAGCGCACTGAGAAAGGGTTCGCTTGCCAGAGGGAGGCAACGTGCGAGCAAGCGGACTCTTTTTCAACGCGCCTGTTTTTTGTAATCACTTTCTTTTTAATCTCTTACCCCATGAAAACAACTTCCCTCCTCCGGCTGCTCGCGCAGCGCGGGGCCGCGCTACTCGGGTGCGTACTGCTGGCCGCTTCGTGCCAGAAAACGACCGTGGAGGCGGCCGACCCCACGGCGGGGCGCGCCACGGTACTGGCCTGGAACCAAGCCAGTACCGTGGCCGTCACGCGCATGACCAACCCCACTATCGGCTTCTTCGTACTGCCCCACATAGAGGCACGGGCCTACGCCATCGTGAGCCTGGCCATGTACGACGCACTGAATAATATTCAGCAGAAAAACGCGCCCTACGCCCTGCATGGCACCTTGGTGCCCGATGCCTCGCCCGATGCGGCCGTGTGCGCCGCCGCCCACGATGCGCTGGTGGCGGTGCTGCCTACCGAGCAGGCGTATGCCGACTCGCTCTACCAGGCAATGCTGGGCAAAATCGCCGCCAGCGATGCCAAAACCAAGGGCGTGGCCCTGGGCCAGGCGGCGGCTAAGGCCATGCTGGCGAATCGGGCGAACGACGGGTCGGACAACGCCCAAATCCCGATTATTATCAGCCCTACCCCCGGCAGCTACCAGTATACGCCGCCTTTCGATGGGCCGCCCTTCAATGGCTACTACGCCCTGGACGGCTGGAAAAACGTGAAGCCTTTCGTGCTGAGCGCGGCAAATCAGTTTCGCCCCGTGCCGCCCCCGGCGCTGACCTCGGCTGACTACACGACCAATTTTAACGAGGTGAAAAGCATTGGTGGGGCTACCAGCACCGTGCGCACGGCCGACCAATCGGCCATCGCGCTGTTTTGGCTCGATAACTCGGGCTTGCAGTGGAACCGCGTGGCCCGCGCCATGCTGACCGCCCAAAACGCCGATACCTACGCCACCGTGCGCCTGCTGGCCCTGCTGCAAATGTCTCTGGCCGATACCTACGTGGCTGTGGGCGACGCCAAGTCTTTCTATATGCACTGGCGGCCCATCACGGCCATTCGGCAGGCGGCCGCCGACGGCAACCCCGATACCACGCCCGATGCGGCCTGGCTGCCCTTCGCCTTCCCCAACCCGCCCGATTCTGACTATCCCTCGGGCCACGCCACGGCCGGGGCCGCCGCCGCCGCCGTGCTCAAAGACTTTTTCGGTGCCGATGCCGCCACGTTCTCCATCACCAATAACGCGGGTAAAACCCGCAGCTACACCAGCTTCAGCCAAGCCAGCGACGAGAACGCCCTCTCGCGGGTGTACGCTGGCTACCACTTCCGCGACTCCTCCACGAAGGGCCAGCTAATGGGCACGCAGCTAGGTACCTACGTGGTGCAAAAGGCTTTACCGTAACCGCACAGTTCTGTGCATCAACAGGCGGGGGCAACCTGCCGAAACAAGTAGCCGGGCTGCCCCCTACCCGCCGCGGCGGCCGCTTTGCGGCGCTAGCGCTCCCGCTCCGCCTTCACCCCCGCGCCCACCAGCGACACCGCCGCCGTAATCACGTAGAAAAGCACGCTCACGCTCACCGCCACCGGCACGCTGAGCGCAAATAGTTTCGCCCCGTACAAAAACGTTAACTCCCTGGCTCCCAAGCCACCCACCGTGAGCGGTAGCACCGCCGCAATGCTGGAGGCCAGAAACACCAACAGGTAGGGCAGCACCGGCCCATCGGCCGCACCTAGGGCCGCCAGCAGCGCCCAAGCGCATAGTACCTGCGCGCCCTGCACGCCCAGCGCCTCCCACGAAGTGCGCCCGAAGGCCCGCCGAAACTCCCGGAACAGCCCGAGGCCCAGCGCGTAGCTTAGGCCCAGGCCCAGCGGCACCAACGCCAGCGGCACCGCCCGCCACCAGGGGGGTAGGGCCAGCGCGCCGGCCGGGCGCAGCTCGGCGGGCGGCACGGCGGCTAGCAGCGCCAGCAGCAGCACCAGCAGCGCCAGCATTCCGCTGAGCCGGTCGAGCAGCAGGGCGCGAAAAATCAGCCCCCGCCGCCCCGGATATTCCTTGCCCAGCAGGTACACCTTGTAGCCGTCGCCGCCCACGCCGCCCGGTAAAAACAGGTTGTAAAACATACCCAGCCAGTACAGCCGCAGGTTGTAGCGCTCGGTAAGCTGAATGTCTACGGTGCGAAAAAACGTGTTCAGCCGCACCGACGAAATCAGCTTGGAAAGCGTGAACAGCGCCGCCGCCAGCGCCAGCCAGCCCGGCCGCGCCTGCCGCAGAGTGCGCCCCAGCGCCGGCAAATCCAGGTGGCGCGCCACCAGCCACAGCGCCCCGGCCATGAAGGCCAGCTTGAGTAGCAGGGCCGCGTAGCGCCGCCAGGGGGGGGTAGGCATGGGGATTCTGAGTTAAGAGTTGAGAGTCAAGAAGGACGGTCATGCTGAACTCAATAAACCTGCACCAGCCGGAACCGGATGCCGCGGTCAACGCGCATGGTATCAAGGAGGCGGAAGCGGCGGCTGCCGAGGGCGTAGTCGTCGGTCAGGTAGAGGGTATCAGGGTGGGGCGGGTGGGCACTGGTGCGCAGCGTTTGGCCGCGCTCGCGGGCGATGTAGAACGCCTCCACGTTGTCGAGGGCGGTGCCGGGCAGCAGCAGCAGCGGCCTACCCCTGGTTTCGCGGCCAATGCGGATGGCGGCGGTGCGGTAGGGCACTTCGGGCGAAGTGGCCATCCGGGCCGGGAAGATGAAAATATCAAACGCCAGCCGCAGCACCAACAGGTAGTAGCCCAGCACCAGCAGGCGGTAATCAATTAATTTCCAAAATAAATACGCGCCTAGCGCCAGCACCGCGAACAGCCCCAGGCTGAGCGGCCAGGCATCGGGCACGCCGCGCAATATGGCCAGCGGCCCCGGCCCTACCCCCCCGCGCGCCGCCAACGCCCGCAGCCCCGGTGGCAGCAGCAAAGCCAAGGTGCTGATTACCAGCAGGCCCAGCAGCGCGGCATCGAGCCAGCGCACCGGCCAGCGGGCGGTGCGCGCCAGCTCCTTATACAGCGGAATAATGACCGTGAGGCCCAGCGGCACCAGCATGAAGAGGTAGCGCGGAATGGTGGCCGGCGAGAGCCAGTACACTGGCAGCACCGCCAGAAACAGCAGCGCGTTGTAGCGCAAAAACGGCTGCCCCAGCACCCAGCGCCGCGCCCCGCGCGCCAGCAGGCCAAAGGCCAGCAGCGTCCAGGGCAAAAAGTGCTTGATGAAATCAAACGGAAACAGCAGCACGTACTGCACCGAATCGGCCAGGGGCTGCGCGGCCACCGTGCGCTGACTCGACTGCGACCAGAGGGTTTCCAGCGCTACTTCGAGGGAATTGTGGCGGCTGTAGAGGAAAAAATATACTCCCAAGATGCTCAGCAGCACCCCTACCCCCAGCGCGTGCTGCCAGCTGAACAAGCGCCGCCACTGCCGGGTATCGAGGCAGTACACGAGCAGCGCAATACCCTGAAAAACCACCGAGGGCAGCCCTTTCAGTAGAAAGCCGGCCGCCGTGAGGGCGTAGGTGAGCACGAACATGCGCGCCCACTGCCCGCGCTGCCCCAAGTACCACACGGCCATGAAGGCCAGCCACGTCAGTCCCGCGTGCCAGAGGTCAATCAGCCCCAGAAAGGAATCGTAAAACAGCACCCGGCCGGTGGTAGCAAAGGCCAGCGCCACCGTAAACGCCAGGCGGCTACCCAGTTGGGGCCGCAGCACCCGCCACATGGCGGTGGTGTAGAGCAGCAGCGCCGCGATGGTGGGCAAGCGCAGAATAAACTCGTCCTCGCGCCCGGTGAGGCGAAACAGCGCCACCAGCAGCCAATTGAACAGCGGCGGCTTGTTATAATAAGGAAAGCCTTGCAGGGTGGGCGAAAAGAAGCGGCTCGAAAAGTGCATTTCCAGCGCCACCAGCGCCCGGATGGGCTCATCGACCAGCAGCGGCTGCCAGCCCAGGTGCAGCAGCAGGGCCGGCAGGGCCAGCGCCAGCGTGAGCACCACTACCCACCCCGGCCGCCGGCTAAGCGCAGTAAAAACCCGGCGAGCTAACGTTTCGACCACAAGTTTGGTTAGAGGTGGGGCGGGCCGCGCCGGGAGCGGCGCAGGCCCTGCAAAGGTACGCGCCCGGCCGCCGGCCCGTCAGCGTACCGCCCACTCCCTCCCGCTCTCGTAAGTTTGGCCTATGGCATCCGCTGCTACCCTCCCTACCCCCCCCGACCGCCTCACCCAGACGCTGGTGCGCCACGGCCTGCGCCAGACGCCCGTGCGCCGGGCCGTCCTCAAAGCCGTTTCCGGCAAAGGCTACGCCCTCACCGGGGCCGAGATTGAGCAGGAAATCGGGACTGATGTGGACCGCATCACCCTCTACCGTACCCTCAAAAGCTTTGAGCAGCAGGGGCTTATCCACCGCGTTATCGACGATACCGACGTGCTGCGCTACGCCGCCTGCTCCATCGAGTGCTCGGCCGAGGCGCATTTTGATAACCACGTGCACTTCAAGTGCGGCGTGTGCCAGCACACGTACTGCCTGAGCCAGGTGGCCATTCCGGCCGTGCAACTGCCCGGCGGCTTCGAGGCCCAGCGCCGCGATTTCCTGCTCTCCGGCACCTGCCAGTTCTGTCAGGGGTAGGCTAATTCAGGTTTTCAACAGAAAACCATCCGTCCTTGCGAGCACGTTGCGCCTCAGGCAAGGACCGACGAATTGATAACTACTCACTGATAACTGCTCACTGACCATGTGGTGGACCTACGCCCTGGCCTCGGCCGTATTTGCGGCCCTCACGGCGGTGCTGGCCAAGGTCGGCATTAAAGGGGTTAGTTCCGATTTGGCGACGGCCATTCGCACGGTCGTGATTCTGGTGGTGGCGTGGGGCATCGTGTTTTTCAAGGATAACCCGGCCGATATTTTCACGCTTCAGCCGCGCACCTGGTTGTTTCTAGTGCTGTCGGGCATCGCCACGGGGCTGTCGTGGCTATGTTACTTCCGGGCTTTGCAGCTGGGCAAGGTGTCGCAGGTGGCTCCGGTGGACAAGCTGAGCGTGGCGCTGGCTATCGTGCTATCGGTAGTCTTTCTGGGCGAAACCCTCACCCTGAAGGCGGCGCTGGGCGCGCTGCTCATCATCGGCGGCACGCTGGTACTCATCTTTTAAAAAGCGGGGGGTAGGGCGCGCCTGGCGTTCCCTACCCCCCGCTTGATTTAATAACTTATTGCGCGGGCGTCGCGGCGGCTTGGGGCGAGGCCGCTTTTTTGCTACCCCCGTGCTTGCCGCCGTGGGCTGAATACTGCGCGAACTGCGCGGGCGTCAGAATGCCTTGCAGCGCCGCCTTGAAGGTCTGGGCATTGGCCACCAGGGCGGTATTCTTGTCTTTGTTGCTGGTGCTGCCGTTCTGGATGGCATCAATCTGCTGGTCGCGGATGAGGGCAGCGGCCTGCACCTTAGCCGTAGTGGCGGCGTCGAGGCCCAGCTGCCGGGCCAGCTCCTGGCTCATCTTAGCGGCGCGCTGCTCGGGCGGCGCGGCCTTGTACACGAGCGCGCGGCTCGCGTTGGGCATTGGGGAAGCGGCAGCGGGGGCAGTGGTGGCCGGCGCTTGCTGCGCCGCGGCGGTGGTGGTGGTAGCTACGGCGGCGAGCAGCCCCAGCCACCAGGCACGGGTACGAAGGGTAGTCATGCGAAACGGGTTTAGAAAGGTGAAGATGAAGCAAAGTTCACCCGCTAGCTTAAACGCCGGATGAAGACTAGCGCGGCCCCTACCCCCCCAAACGCCGAAAGCGTCCGCAAGCCAGGGCCTGCGGACGCTTTCAAAGAAAACGGGAGTGGAGAATATCGGAGTCGAACCGATGACCTCTTGCATGCCATGCAAGCGCTCTAGCCAGCTGAGCTAATCCCCCGTTTGGTAGTATTACTAGCGTGCCGGTCGCGCGTTGGTTCTGCAAAAGTACGGCGGCAATTGGCTTGCGCAAGCGTTGGGGCCAATATTCTTCGCAAGTGCCGCAAAATCAAGGCCAAAAAAAGGGCGGGGAAAGCTCCCCGCCCTTTTAGTACCCGGCAGGCCGGGGCTTAGTTGAAGCTGTAGCGCACGCCCAGCTGCCCCTGCCAGCGCGAGCCCAGGTTCGAGAAGTCGTACGAGCGGTTGGTGGTGGCAAACGAAGCCGGAAATGAGAACGTCGGCTGCTGGTTGGGACCGGTACTCTCCGCCTTCAGCAGCTCCACGGCATTATTCAATACTACGTATTGGTTGCCCCAGTTCTTGTTGAGCAGGTTGCCGAGATTGAAGATGTCGAACGTAATCTGGAGGGTATTTTTCTTACCCCCCGCCGTGAAGTTGAAGTCCTGCGCCACGCGGATATCAAGCTCGTGGGTCCAGGGCAGGCGGGCGGCAAAGCGCTCGGCTACCTGGCCGCGGTGCGTGCGCAGGTAGGGGTCGTTGTTGATGTAGGCATCGAGCTGGTTTTGCACCGTGGCCAGGTCCCGGCCCTCGCTCGCTACCAGGCGAATCTGGCTGGGGTCGCGCACATCGGTCGGAATGTAGAGCAGGTCGTTGCTGTTGTTGCCGTCGTTGTTCAGGTCGCGGGTCTGGCCGTAGATGTAAGTGAGGGGCTGGCCCGACAAGCCCTCGTAGAAGGCGGTGAAGGTGGTGGCCATTGCGCCGCCAGCGTAGGTGAAGGTATAGCCCGTGCTGGCGATGACGCGGTGGCGCTGGTCGTTGCGCGAGTAGCCTAGCTCGGGGTTGTTGGGGTCGTAGGCCACCTGGTTGAAGCCGAAGTTCGACGAAGCCGTGCTGCTGCTGCCACTGTTGATTTCCTTGGCCACGCCGTAGGTATAGGCTACGGTCGAGTTCAGGCCGCCCACGAAGCGCTTTTGCAGCTGGAAAGTGGCGTTGTAGCGGTAGCCCTTGCTGGTGTTATCCAGCAGGTACACGTTGGTGTAGTTGTTGTTGACGCGGCGGGCCGACGATGACGACGGGTACACCGGGCGCTGGTCGGGGCCGGCCAGGCGGCCGGTGGGCGCCACCAGGTTTATGTCCTTGTAGTAGATATCGTTGACCGTCTTGGAGTAGATACCCTCCAGGGTGGCCACCACGTCGCCGGGCAGGCGGAAGTCCACGGCCAGATTCGAGCGCCACACCTGCGGCAGCTTGAAATCATTGCGCACCAGGTTAATCTGCGTTTGGGTCGTGTTGCTGTAGGCCCCCGAGATTTTGGTGGGGTCCAGCTCGATGCGCGGCAGGAAGGCCGTGTTCGAGCTTTGGCTTACCCCGCCCTGAATCAGCCCGCTGTTGGTGTAGCTGTTCGACAGCCACACGAAGGGCACGCGGCCGGTGAAGATGCCCGTGCCCCCACGCAGCTGCACTTTCGAATCGTTGTTCACGTCCCAGTTGAAGCCCAGGCGGGGCGAGTACAGCACCTGGCCGTTGGGGGTGTTGCTGGTGCGGTACTGGCTGCCAAACTGAGCGGCTACCCCCTCGTTCGCACCGGGCTTGTCGAAAAATACCGGAATGTCAATGCGCATCCCTAGCGTCAGGCGCAGGTTTTCCACGGGCGTGTATTCATCCTGCACGTAGAAGCCCAGCTGGGCGGCCTTGAAGCGGGCCTCGCCGCCGTTGGCGGTGGGGTAGCTCTGCTGCACGCCCGACGCCCTACCCTGCTCGAAGTTGGCAATGGACGAAAAAGTATAGTAGCCGGCCGCATTGTTCAGAAACAGGTTGCGGAACTTGTAGCCTTCGTTGTGGGTGCCCAGCGTGATAGTGTGCTTGCCGTAGGCTTTGGTCAGGTTATCGGTAACCTCCCCAATGTCCTGGTCGAGCTGGTTGCCCACCGAGCTACGCTCCTGACCTAGGCTGTAGGTAATGCCGTTGTCCTGAATCTGGTAGGCCGGGCCGGCCGCCCCCGCCACGGCACGGGCATCGCGGATGGCGGTATAAGTCAGAATCAGCTTATTAGAGAAGCCACCCGCGAAGCGCGAATTCAACTCAGCTACCGTACTGTTGGTGAGGTTATCGAACTGATAGATATTATTGCCGAAGCGGAAGTTGTTGCTGGTGCGCGTGAGGTTGTCATCAAACGCCTTCACGTAGTTGTGGCGCAGCGACAGGGTATTATTTTCCGAGAGGTTGAAGTCGAGACGGGCAAAAATCTTATTGCTCTGGGTGCGGCGATTGAAGCTGCCGTAGCCGCCCACGTCGTAGTTGCCGTAGGTAGCCGTGTTGGCGGCCGTGGCAATGCGCTGCAAGTCAGCCACGGCAATTTTTGAGTCGGGCGTGCCGGGCTGGAAGCCGAGCGGCGCGCTTACGCGGGCAATCTCCCCGTTGAGGAAGAAGAATACCTTATCCTTCACTAAGGGGCCGCCCACCCGGAAGCCGGTCTGGTAGTTATAGAACTCATCGAGCTTGGTACGGGGCTCGTTCACGCTCTTGCCGGCCGAGTTCTGGTTGCGCCCAAAGCCGTAGATGGAGGCCGAAAAGTCATTGGTGCCCGAGCGGGTTACGGCGTTCACGCCGGCCCCGGTAAAGCTGCCCAGCGTCACGTCGTAGGGCGCGAGCACCACCTGAATCTGGTCGATGGCATCGAGGGCGATAGGGTTGGTATTGGCCTGCCCGCCGGGCGTACCCGAGCCGGCCAGGCCAAACACGTCGTTGTTTACGGCCCCGTCAATGGTGATATTGTTGTAGCGGTTGTTGGCCCCGCCAAACGACGAGCTGCCGCCGCCACCCGCCTGCGGCGTGAGGCGGGTGAAGTCCGTGAGGCTGCGGCTCAGGGTGGGCAGCTCCATAATCTGGTCGCGGCTCACGTTGGTGGCCGCGCCGGTGCGGCCGGCGTTGATGGTGGGGTCGGGGCGGCCGGTTACCACCACGTTGCCGAGCTCGGTGCTGGACGTGCTAAGCGGGAAGTCCAGGCGCAGGTTAGCGTTCAGCGACAGCACAATATTGGCGCGGGTACCATCCTGGTAGCCCACAAAGGATACTTTCACGGTGTAGGGCCCGCCCACGCGCATCCCCTGGATGTTGTAGCGGCCGTCGGCGTTGGTGCCTACCCCATACTGCGTGCCGGTTGGGGTGTGAATGGCCAGCACCGTAGCGCCCGGCAGTGGCTCGCCCTTCTCGTCCGTGACGATGCCGTTAATGGCGGCCGTAGTGGCACCCTGACCCCAACTCAACTGCGCGGTCAGCAGCAGCAAAAGCAGTAGGGAAACGTGTCGTAAACGTAAACTTCTCATAAAATGAAAAAAAGTGAAAAGGCTCATGGACGCCAATACGCCGCAAAGTTACGCGGTACCCGGACGCAAAACTCCACTTTCTCACCAAATCTTCATTTAACTATCGTTGATGTTCATTCATCATACACCAATACATGCTAGGGGTAGCAAGCAGGTATATGGAGAGTTACCCACCATCGAAATGCGTATATCTCCGTTTCCAACTTATTCAGCTAGCAAGTGGATTCATCAAATAATAAAATTCATCCCTTAGCAGCATAAAAAAGCGGGGGTAGGAATTGCTTCCTACCCCCGCTTGTGCTGGGTACCGGGCCGGAGCCGAGGTTTAGTTGAAGAGGTAGCGCAGGCCAATCTGCGCCTGCCAGCGCGAGGTCAGGGTCGTTACATCGGCGCGGAAGGGGGTGGTCAGCAGCTGCGGGCTGGTTACCCCGTTGGCTCCTACCGTGGGGTTGCCTACGTACTGAAACTGGAACGTGGGGGCACCCTGCGCATTGTAGCCCGCGAAGGCCAGCGGCTGGGACGTGTACTGGAACTGCCCCGCACCCCAGTTGCGGTTAATCAGGTTGCCCACGTTGAAGATGTCGATGCTGAACTGCAAGGCGTTGCGATTCTCGCCGATGTTGGTGAAAATGTCTTGCAGCACCCGCACGTCTACCTCATGCTGCCAGGGCAGCTGGGCCCCGTTGCGCTCGGCGTATTGGCCGCGGTGGGCACGCAGGTAGGGGTCGGCCTGGATGTATTTTTCCAGGTCAGCGGCCTGCTGGGCAGCGGTGTAGATAAACTTGTTGGCCGTGTTATTGAAAAACACCCGGTCCACCAGCTGAATCTGGTCAGGGCCGGTCGTTTTAGGGATGTACATCAGGTCGTTGCCGGTTACGCCGTCGCCGTTCATGTCACCGCCGTAGGTATATGAGTAGCGGCCGTTGGGCTGCCCGTTGTAGAACATCGAGAGGGTAGTGCCCAGGTGCCCGATGTAGTTGAAGCGGTACGAGACCGAGCCAATTACGCGGTTCGACACCAGGTAGGAGGAGTAGCTCAGCACGTTGGCGTTAGGGTCACCCGAAACGGGCCGGCCCGACCAGCTCGACTGCGCGATGGTACCGCCGTCGTTTACCGAGCGGGCATCGGAGTAGGTGTAGGCCGCCATCGCGTAGAAGCCGTTATTAAAGGTTTTCTGCAACTGGGCCGTGAAGCTGTACGAGTAGCCCTTATTGGTATTGGTGAGCAGGATGGCATCCGTAATGGCCGGGTTGGTTACCGTGGCGGCCGTGGCCTTGCCGTCGGGCGTTTGCCCGTAGATGCGGTAGTAGGGCGAGGCATTAACGCCACCCGTGCCGTTGGCAGTGTAAAAAATCGGGCGGTTATCCGGGCCGGCCGCGCGCTGCGTGGAGTTCGGCAGGTCTACATTCTGGAAATACACCGCATTCACGTCCTTGCTGTACAAGGCTTCGAGGGTAGCCACGATGCCGCCGGGTAGCTCATGGTCCACGGCCAGGTTCGAGCGCCACACCTGCGGAAATTTGAAGTCGCGGCCCGTGACGGCAATGTTGTACGAGGTGTTAGCCCCGCCCGCTGCCAGCTGGGTGCGGTACTTATTCACATCGCCGCTAAAGGTGTACGGCGCGGCGGCCGTACCCTGCACGTCAATCGAGCCAAACTGCACGCCGTTGTTGCTGGCCTGATTCGAGAGGTACACGTAGGGTACACGGCCGGTGAAGATGCCCGTGCCGCCGCGCAGCTGCGTTTTGCGGTCGTTGTTCACGTCCCAGTTAAAGCCCACGCGGGGCGAAAACAGCACCGTGCGCTTCGGCTCTTGGCTGGTATTAAGTCGAATCCCATCGCGGAAATTGGTGAGGTTAGCTAGCGCGGTGTTCTGCTGAATGGTGGAGTAGATGATGGGCAGGTCGCCGCGGATGCCGTAGGTCAGCTTGAAGTTGCTGGCCGGCGACCACTCATCCTGCACGTACAAACCAATCTGGGCGGCGTTGGTCACGGCGAACGGGAACGAGCCATCGGCCAGAGCCGAGTAGCGCAGCTGGTAGCGCTGGGCCGAGTTCAGGCCCTCAGTCTGGGTGCGGGGGGTAGGCTGGCCACCGCTGGTGTAGTCGTAGCCGTAGGGCGCGGCTGTGGTGGCGGCCGAGGCGTAGAAATCTTGCAGCGAGTTATACACGAACGCGCCGTAGTACTGCGGCGCGAAGCCGTTAGTAAACTTATACAGCTCGTTGTAGGTACCTACCGTCACGTTGTGCTCGCCCAGGAAGGCTGTGAAGTTGTCGCCAAACTGGTACGTATCGGTTTTCAGAATATTAAAGGCCGAGAAGGGCTCGTAGCCAAATGAAGTGAGCGTCTGTGGGGCCGTAACCCGCGTGCCCGGCGCGCTCAGGCCCGAGGCGTTGCCGATGTCCACCAGCGGAAACAGCGGAATAGCGCCGCCGCCGCCGGCCTCGCGGGTGTCGCGGTTGGCCAAGTAGCCCGCGGTCATGTTATTGGAGAATTTCGCCCCAAACGTGCTGTTCAACTCCGCGATAAACGAGTTGAGGTTGTTGTTGATGCGGTAGTATGAGCCGAAGTAGGGTAGGCCGTATATCGTCTGCGAGCGGTTGCTGATGGAGCCCGAGCCGCTGGGTGGCACATCGCGGTACGACTTCAAGTAGTTGTACTTGATGTTGAAACGGTGGTTCGAGCTGATGTTCCAGTCAATCTTGGCCGTAATCTTGTCGCTGTTTGAGGCCAGTGAGTAGCCCTGGTAGGCACCGGGGCTGTAGTTGTAGTTGCTCATCAAAAAGCTGTTGAGCGTAGTCAGGTCCTGCGCCGATGCTTGCGATACCGTTTGGCCATTGGCCGGGTTGCCAGGGCCGGAGGCCGTGTAGTTGCCCGTGGGCGGGTCAGTGCGCAGCTCGCGCTCGGCGTTCAGGAAGAAGAACAGCTTATCCTTGATAATGGGGCCACCCACGCGAAAGCCGAAGTTTTTCAGGTTGAAGGTCGGTACCGGGTTGTTCACGTCGGCAATCTGCTTGCCCACGTACTTCTGGTCGCGGTAAAAGCCATACACCGAAGCCGATACCTTGTTGGTACCCGAGCGGGTTACGGCGTTCACATTCGCGCCCGTAAACGAGCCTTGGCGCACGTCGTAAGGCGCGATGCTCACCTGAATCTGGTCGATGGCGTCGAGCGAAATCGGCTGGGCGTTGGCCTGCCCGCCAATGGTGCCCGCCAGGCCGAAGGCGTTGTTAAACAGTGCCCCGTCGATGGTCACGTTATTGAGGCGGCCATCGCGGCCCCCAAAGCCGCCGCTGCCGCTGGCCTGGGGCGTGAGGCGGGTGTAGTCAGCAAACGAGCGGTTGATGGTCGGCAGCTGCTCAATCACCTGCCGCTGAATGGTGGTGGCGGCTCCGGTGCGGTCGGCGTTGATAACCGGGTTCTGGCGGCCGGTCACGGTCACTTCGCTCAGCTGGGTCGAAGCATCACTCAGCTTCACGTCGAGGCGGAAGTTCTCCGACAACGTTAGGTTGACACCCGTGCGGTTGAAATCCTGAAAGCCCACGAAGGTTACTTTCACGGTGTAGGGCCCGCCTACCCGCATGTTCTGAATGCTGAAGCGGCCGTCGGAGTTGGTCGGGGCCACGTACTGGGTGTTGGTGGGCGTGTGCACGGCAATAACCGTGGCTCCGGGGAGGGCCTGGCCCTTGCTGTCGGTGATGGTGCCGCTCATGGCAGCCGTAGTAGCGCCCTGGCTCCAGCCCAGGTGGGCCATCAGTAGGAGGGTGACCAGCACAAACGCCTGTCGTAAGTACAGTAACTTCATAATGAAGAGAAAAAGTGAGGAAAAAGCACGAGCGGATGGGAGCACAAAGGTACTCAGCACCCACCAAAACCCCGTGTTACGACAGTGTTAACAATCTAAAGATTAGTTATTTGCGCGTCTATTTCCTCATCAAATCCTCATCTTTTCTTCATAATCGGGGTCGTACTGCCCGGATAAACCGGCTCAAATAATAGTCGGCTTCGAAGCTGTTCTCAATGACACCCAGGGAGGTAGAGGCGTGAATAAACTCCACCCCTTCCTCATCTACTACCGTCACCATACCCACGTGGGTGATAGTCGATGAGCCAGGCGAAGCCCCAAAAAAAAGAAAATCACCGGGCCGCAAATTAGTTGGCTTCACTGGGTCGCCCCAGGCGGCCTGCTCGTTGGAGGAGCGCGGGATGCTGACGCCCGCCTCGGCAAACGAGAGCTGAAGCAGCGCCGAGCAGTCGATACCCAGCCGCGTGGTACCGCCGTAGAGGTAGGGCGTGCCTTGGTAGCCGCGGGCGTGCTCAATGGCCTCGGCTACCACGCCGGTAGCGCTACTGGCGCGGGCTGGCCGCTTAATAACAGTTTTGGTAACGGCGCTGCCGCTGGCCGTAGTGGTACGCACTTTGGTTTTACTCACACTGGGGCGGGCTACCCGCTCGCCCCGCTTGAGGCGAACCATATCGCGGGCCGAGTAGTAGCGGCCGTTGTGCTGGTTGAGTTTGCGCTGGCAGCTGCTGCCGAGTAGTAACAATACGATTACCAGGCTGTAATATCCTCGCCGGCCGGCCCGCGCCGCGAACCAGCGCCCTGTAGTCAGCACTTTGGCCAGCGGCCTTACCTTCGTTTTTTCACACTGCATTACTGGCAAATATAGCCCGGCGGCCCTTGGCCGCGTTTTTTCACTCATGCCTTTCAACGCCCTTACCCCCGCGCTGGTATCTGCTTTCGAGCAAATTGTGAGTCCGGCGCACGTGCTCACGGCTGCCACCGCCGAAGCCCAGCAGTACGAAGCCTACGGCCGCGACCACACCGAGGACTTCCACTTCGTGCCCGACGTGGTGTTGCGGCCTGGCACCCCGGAGGAAATCAGCGCCATCCTGAAGCTCTGCCACGCGCACCGGGTGCCCGTCACGGCCCGCGGGGCGGGTACCGGCCTCAGCGGCGGGGCCCTACCCATCCATAAGGGCGTGGTGCTCAGCATGGAGCGATTCAATAAGATTCTGAAAATTGACGAGCGCAACCTGCAAGCTACCGTGGAGCCGGGCGTGGTAACGGAGGCTTTCCAGAACGCGGTGAAGGAAGTGGGCCTCTTCTACCCCCCCGACCCGGCCAGCAAGGGCTCGTGCTTTTTGGGCGGCAACCTGAGCCAAAGCAGCGGCGGCCCCAAGGCCGTGAAATACGGCACCACCCGCGACTACGTGCTTAATTTACAGGTAGTACTGCCCACTGGCGACATTATCTGGACCGGGGCCAATACCCTCAAAAATGCCACCGGCTACAACCTCACCCAGCTCATGGTGGGTTCGGAGGGCACGCTGGGCATCATCACCAAAGCCGTGTTCCGGCTCCTACCCTACCCCCCCCACAACATCCTGATGCTGGTGCCCTTCCGCCAGGAGGCGCAGGCGGCCGAGGCCGTATCGGCGGTATTTCGGGCGGGCATCATCCCGTCGGGCATGGAGTTTATGGAGCGCGAGGCCATCGCCTGGTCCTCCGATTATCTGAAAATTCCGCTCACCCTACCCGAAGACATCACTGCCCACCTGCTCATCGAGCTCGATGGCCAGGATTTGGACGAGCTATATAAGGAAGCCGAGCAGGTCTACGGTGTACTGGAAAAGTATGACGTGGGCGAAATCCTGCTCGCCGACACCGCCGGGCAAAAGGACGACCTGTGGAAGATTCGGCGCAACATTGGCAATTCGGTGCGCTACAACTCCGTCTATAAAGAGGAGGACACGGTGGTGCCCCGCGCCGAGCTGCCTACCCTGCTCAAAGGCGTGAAGGAAATAGGGGCCCGCCACGGCTTCAAGAGTGTATGCTACGGCCACGCCGGCGATGGCAACCTGCACGTCAACATCATCCGCGGCGACCTCACCGACGAGCAGTGGAACGTGGGCCTGCGCCAGCCCATCTCGGAGATTTTCCAGCTCTGCGTAAAGCTCGGCGGCACCATCTCGGGCGAGCACGGTATCGGGCTGGTGCAAAAGCAGTTCCTACCCATCGCCCTGGCCGAAGCCAACTTGAACCTCATGCGCGGCATCAAGCAGGTCTTTGACCCACACGGGATTCTGAATCCGGGGAAGATATTTTAGCACGAAGTAGGGTGCGGGGCTTGCCCCCGCCCGTTGGTGAACGTCTCGCATGGGAATCGTTCACCGACGGGCGGGGACGAGCCCCGCACCCTACTTCGTGCTGAGAGCCAGTTACAGGCCAACGCCACCCGTCAACTCAATGCGCTGGCCGTTCAGCCAGCCGGCTTCCTGGGTGCAGAGGAAAGCCACCACGCCGCCCACATCGTCGGGCAAGCCCACCCGGCCTAGCGCGGTCATTTGGGTCACGTAGGCCCGCGCTTCGGGCGTGTCAGTCATGGCTCCGCCGCCAAAAATGGCACCGGGGGCCACTACGTTGGCCGCAATGTTGCGCGCGCCCAGCTCCACCGCCAGCGCCCGCGTAAATACCTCAACCGCCCCTTTCATAGAGGCGTAGGCCGAAACGCCGGGGTAGGAAATCCGCGCGGTAGCCGACGAGATGTTGATGATGCGGCCACCGTCGTTGAGTAGCGGCAGGGCTTTCTGGGTCAAGAAGTAAACGCCCTTGAAGTGGATATTGAGCATATCGTCAAACTGCGCTTCCGTGGTATCCGCGATGGGGGCCATTACGACGGTACCCGCATTGTTGATAAGGAAGTCGAAGCGGCTGGTACCAAACGTGCCTTGCAGCGCCGCGGTCACCTGGGCGTAGAACGCATCGAAGCCGCTGAGGTCGGCGGCGTTCAGCTGCAAGGCCACGGCTTTGCGCCCCAGGGCTGCTATTTCGGCTACCGTGGCCTGGGCGTCGGCCTGCTGGCTGTGGTAGGTTAGGATAACATCAATGCCTTTTTTGGCGAGGCTCAGGGCCATGTTTTTGCCCAGGCCGCGGCTGCCGCCGGTCACGAGCGCGATTTTGGAAGTTGTCATGTGGTGAAACTAGGGGGTTTGAGAACCCGACAAAGGTCCCCCGGCCCACGAGCGCGCCACTTGCGCCCACCAATCCATTTTATGTAGAATTCAAACCAACACCTGATTGCGAAAAGCGCCGGGCGCTACCGCCGCGTGGCGCTTGAAAAAGTGCGAGAAGTGCGCCACGTCGGTAAAGCCCAGGCTATCGGCAATCTCTGCCATCGTCCAGTGCGTCTGGCGTAGCAGGGCCTGCGCCTCTTGCCCGATGCGGCCCATGATGAGGTCGGTAGTCGTGCGGCCGGTCGTTTCCCTGAGCACCTTATTGAGGTGGTTGACGTGCACCGCCAGCCGGTCGGCGTAGTCCGTGGCCGTGCGCAGCCGCAGCAGTTGCTGCGGACTTTCCAGCGGAAACTGCTGCTCCAGCAGCTCAATAAAGCGCGACGTGAGCCGCGCAGGGGCACTGTGCGCCGGGTGCAAGGCCGTGGCCGGCTGCCGCTTCTGGCCCAGGTGAATCAGCTCCAGCACGTAGGTGCGCAGTAGGTCATATTTATAAGCGTAATCGGAAGCAATTTCCTCCTGCATCCGCTCAAAAATGACCGCGGCGCGGGCGGCCTCGACTGCCGACAAGTGAAAAACCGGGTAGCCAGTGGCTTTGAAAATCGGCAGCTCGTCGAGCACTACCCCGCTGCTGGTGGGGCGCAGAAAGTCGGCCGTGAAGACGCAGAACTGACCGGTTTGCCGTTCCCGTGGCAGCCAGTAGTGCAACACTTTGGGGGTAGAAAACACCAGCGCCGGCCCGATTACCTCCACCGCTCCCTCGGGATACTCTAACCGGCTGTGGCTATTCAGCAGGCTGATTTTATAGAACGCCCGGCAGGGGTAGGGCGCAGTTGGCTTCCCGCCAATGGGCAGCCCCAGGTCGGCCAGGTTGAAAACATTGAAATGCCCTACTTCCTGCTGAATGCCGCTCGGCAAGAGCCCGCTCAACCCGGTACCCGTGCAGGTAGTCAGCTCCTGGTATAATTCGGCGAGGGGGACGGCGGGCATGGCAGCTGGGCTTTGTGAAATTCAAAGGTATGGCCCCCGTAGCGCTCCCGACCGGGACATGAGAAATAAGTAATCAAAGCGAACGTCATGCTTCCCTTCGGTCTGCATGACGTTCGCTTTGATTATAAATGACAGCTCCGACTAATTACGCTTGCTCTTCAGCCTATCACCGCCTTAAAATCCGGTGCCTTCCGGTGCTTAGTCGCCTGCTCGTAGGCGTAGCCGAGGGCCAGCAACTCCGCTTCTCTATAAGGAGCGCCGACGAAGGACAGGCCAACGGGTAGGCCATGAATATAGCCCATCGGCAGGGTAAGGTGGGGGTAGCCGGCCATTGCGGCCGCGCCCGAATAGCCGGGACCGGTGTCATACTCGCCATTCACGAGGTCGATGCAAGCGGCCGGGCCGGTCGTGATGCCCAGGATGGCGGCCAGGCCACCGTCGGTTTTCAGGGCCGCGTCGAGGGCGGCGCGGGACGTATCCACCACTTTGCGCAGCGCGGCTTTATACTTCTCGCTGCCCAGGCCATCGGTTTTTTCGGCCATTTCCAGGATTTCCTGCTGGAAGTAAGGCATAGCCTGGGCGGCGTGAGCTTTGTTGAAGGCAATAACCTCAGCCAGGGTTTTGACCGGGGCTTTGGTACCGGCCAGGTATTTGTTCAGGCCATCCTTGAACTCATAAAGTAGCACGTCAAACTCGGCTTCGCCGATGGGCTGGGTAGCGGCGTGCACGTCTACTTCGGTCACCGTGGCACCCTGGGCCTTGAGGTCGGCCACGGCTTTGCGCAGCAGCTCGCCGCCGATGGTTTGGCTGGCGAGGTGGCCTTTCTCTACCCCTAGCTTCTGGCCTTTCAGCGCGTCAGGACGGAGTAGACGGGTGTAGTCGGCGGCCTTGGCGGGATTTTTGGCCGAAACGGTGATGGTATCGGCGGGGTCGGGGCCAGCCATCGCGCCGAGCATCAGGGCCGCGTCGCGCACGCAGCGGGCCATTGGGCCGGCCGTATCCTGAGTGGCTGAAATGGGGATGATGCCGGTGCGGCTCACCAGCCCCACAGTGGGCTTGAGGCCCACCAGGCCGTTGCACGAGCTGGGCGATACAATGGAGCCGTTGGTTTCGGTGCCGACGGCCGCCGCGCACAGGCTGGCCGCCGCCGCTGCGCCCGAGCCGGCGCTGCTGCCGCTGGGCGTGCGGTCGATGACGTGCGGATTGTGCGTCTGGCCGCCGCGGCTGCTCCAGCCACTCACCGAGTGCGTGGAGCGGAAGTTGGCCCACTCGCTCAGATTCGTTTTACCCAGAATAATGGCCCCGGCCTGGCGCAGCTGCTTGGCCACGAAGGCATCCTGAGCGGCGTGATGGCCAGCCATCGCCAGCGCGCCAGCGGTGGTCTGCATCTTATCGCCGGTATCAATATTATCCTTAATTAAGACCGGAATGCCGTGCAGCGGACCGCGCAGCTTGCCGGCCTTGCGCTCCTTGTCCAGGCCGTCGGCGATAGTGAGCGCGTCGGGGTTCAGCTCGATGATGGCATTCAGACCGGGGCCACCTTTGTCAATGGCCGCGATGCGGGCCAGGTACTGCTGGCACAGGCTGCGGCTGGTGGCCTTGCCGCTGGCTAGCTGCGCTTGCAAGTCGCTGATGGTCAGTTCGCTCAGCGCGAAAGGACTAGGCGCGGGCGTGGCATCGGGCGTGGCGGGGGGGGTAGGGCTGGCCGGGGCGGCGGCAGAAGCAGCAAGCGGCAGCAGGGCCGAGGCCAAAGCAGCCTGCGTGCCATGCTGAAGGAATTGGCGGCGTTGCATCAAAGAAAGGTAAAGTTGACCGATAGGCAGAACGTGAACTGCGCCAAATGTAAGCCCGGCCCCGGCTCAGCCAAGGGGGGTAGGCCGCATTTTTTATCAGAAGCTGGGCCAGCCGAACACCAGCCGCGCCGGGGCGTATACTTAAGTCCTGCGCTTCTTTTCCCACCCTCCACCCTTTTAGCCCCCGCTCCATGCCTACCCTCAACGACCAGCCCAACGACATCGCCGGCAACCAGCCCAACCTGCCCGCCGACGAAACGACCAAGATGGGGGCCGACGCCCGCAATACCAACGCCAACAGCTCGTTGCAGCCCGCCACCCCGGCCATGCAGTCGGGCGAGTCGGTGCCTACCCCCCCGCCCGCCGCCGAAACCCTGGCCGCCAGCGCTGCCAAAGGCCCCGCCCTGCGCCCCGCCGACCCCAGCGTGGGCCCCGCCCCCACTGACCCTAAACAGCCCGACGCCTACGGCGGCAACTTCGGCAACGACGTGCAGAATGTGCTCAACGACCCGGCGCGGGCCAGCAACCAGCGCGCCGATGCTAACCGGGGCGAGCTGGGCGCGCAGGGCACGCTAGGTGGCACCCACGGCGGTTTTGGCAATCAGTACCGGGAGTTTGACACGGCCGCCGAGCGTCCCGCCGCCGAGGCCACTGAGGAAAAATACTACGGCCAGGGCGCGTCGGAACCCGGCTTGCAGCACAACGCCTACCGCGACTATGATGGCCGCGACGAGCGCTCCAGTCAGCAGGGCCACGCCGTGCGCGACACGCCCAAGCCGCCCACCATGGATTTTGGCGATAACATCACTGACCGCCTACCCCTCACCGATGGGCGCGGCAACACCCAGGATAACCGCAACCTGCCCGGCAAGTCGGGCGAAGTAGCAGCGTTCCAGAACGATAACGGCGCCCCCACCGTGGGCACGGCCTATGCCCCCGACTACGGCCACACCTCGGGGGTAGGGCTGCCTGCCGGCACGCCCGATAACCACGTGCCGGGCGGCCCCGGCGGCCGCAACCAGCAGGAAGACCAGCACTCCTCGCGTGGGGGCTACGACAACCAGGGTAGCCAGGGCGGCCGCAGCCACGACCAGCAGCCGGGTGGCCCCGCCCCCGCCGGCCAGGGTGCGCCCGCGCCCGTCAACGCCCCCGATGCGCCCCAAAACCCTGGCTATGGCTACGGCTACGCCCGCAGTGAGGAAGCCAAGCCCGGCAATCCTGCTACTGGCGACGCGCGCAATGGCTTCGGCCCCGGCGGCTCTAAAGAAGGTAATACCAGCCAGGGCTACGGCTCGAAGGGCGGCTCTTACGACGACCAGAACCCCGGCGCACGCGACCCCGAGTTTGACGAATATACCAAACAAGATAACGCCAAAAACTACGGCGACGAAGCCCAGGACAACTATCGCCCCACCGACGGCGACCAGCCCAAAGACGGTGACTACGGCCCCGCCCCCCGCCGCAACGAGGGTAGGGACAAAGAGTAATAACCAAGGAGTGAAAGAACGTCAGGCTGACGAAAGAAGCATCCCCACCGCGTTGCTAACCTCAAACGTTGGGAGTACTTGCGCGAGCAAGATGCTTCCTCCGTCAGCCTGACGTTCTTTCACTCCTTTTTTACTATTAATTACTTATGTATTTTCATATCAATGTCATACTGATAGCGGGGCGGACCACCGAGGGGCACGGCGAAGAAGGGTAGGGCCGTGTCGTACTGGTCCGTGACGTAAAACACCACGTCGTTGAAAGTCGTAGCCTTGCTCACTAGCCGAAAGTCTAACGACAAGCCGTATTCCCTGGTATCGATGGGCAGCACGCTGCTTACCCACTGGCCATCGCCGCTCACTGGGGCCTCGTGGCCATTTTTAGCAATGCTGAAAACCGTTAGCTTGGCCAGGTTATCGAGGTCGAAGTTACTCTGCTTAATACTTACAACATGCTCATTGGCAAAGGGATAGAGATGCACTGTGACGGGCCGCCCCGAGGGCGGCGCGGCCGGAATGCGGAAGCAGTACTCATAGGTAAATGCGTTACCGCCGGGGATTGGTACGTTCAGGTTGGGGCTACTGCTGAGGAAGAAGCGGTAGAGGTTACCATCGTTGCCGCTGAGCCCGCGCACCACTACTTTATAGACGTAGCCCTGGAACTGCGGCACCATTTCGCCTTCGAGCGGATTAAGTGGCCCAAAATTGAAATATTTCCCGTCATAGGTCGGCTCATCAGCAAAAATCTGTTGCTTGAGCAGGCGGCCGCTGGGCGGCACGGCCGGGTTGGCCGGGCGCGGGTCGGTAGCTCCTTTGCCCGAGTGGGTCCCTACCCCCCCGTAGAGGCTGAATTCGGTTCGGGTGTTGAACTGCCCCACTTTCGCATCGAGCTGGCCGCCACAATCGGGGTCAAATACCCTGATATAGAGGGGCCTACGCTCCTCAGCAGGTACCAGAAAGAAAAAAGTCTGCGTAAAGTCGTCGTCGCCGTTGCTGGTCGGGGCCTGCGCCCCGAACGTAACCAGGCTCTCGATTTTCTCGCCGGGGTTGGGCACGGCCTGCGCGGCCCCGCGCGAGGCGGCGCTCAACAGCAGCAAGAGCAGGCTCAGCAAACGAGTTTGGGCGTAAGCATGATTTTGCATAAATACAAGAAGAAAGTCGGCCCGACGTTTGGAATGTATGGTAGCCTGCGCCGTAATATTACAACCCAAACCTCCCGTGCTGTTTGCTGTTTTTTTCTTTTATGAGCACTTCTGCCCGCGACACCGACGAGTTTTTCGACCAGCTCACCAACGAGGTGTTGGCCTTGCGCGTGCTGTCGCACCGGCACCTGCGGCCCCTCTCCTCCGAGCAGCTCAACCGCCGCCCGGCCTACGATAAGTGGAGCGCGGCCCAGTGCCTGGAACACCTCAACATCGTGGGCGGCTACTATTTACCCAACCTTAAAACCACCCTGCGCCTGGCCCAGGCCAAAGGCTCGGCAGCCGGCAAGCAGGTACGCAGCGGCTGGTTGGGCCGCTATTTTACGAAAACCACCCGGCGCAAAAATGGCTTGGGCGAAGAGCTGCTGCGCCGCCCCAAAGAATTTGCCCCCACCGGCGTGCGCCTCACCGGCACGGTAGTCGAAGCCTTCAACCGTCAGCTCGATGAGCTACTACGCCTGCTGCTGCTGGCCCGCCAGGTCGATGCCGGCGAGGTGCGCATCCCCAATCCTCTTCACCCCTGGCTCCGCCTGCGCCTCACCGATGTGCTCGAAGCCCTCGTCACCCATATCCAGCGCTACGTGAAGCAGGCCGAGCAAGTGGCCGTAGCTACGGCCGGTAAATGAGTACTGGGTAATGGGGCAATAAGCAATAGCAGAACGTCAGCATGACGAAGGAAGCATTTCTACCGCGTAAGTAATTCCAACGTCAGGAGTTACTTACGCAGTAAAGATGCTTCTCTCGTCATGCTGACGTTCTGCTATTGCCCCATTACTTACTACTCCTCATACAACACCTGCAACACGGTCTGGCCCACGGCTTTGAGCGTTTTACGGTCGATGATACTCATGTTATCGGCAGTAGTATGGTGGTAGGGCGGAAAGAACTGGTCGCCGAAGGGCGGGTGGTCGTAGATGTCTACGGTGGGCACGCCTGCCTGGGTCGTGTACACGTGGTCGTCCAGAATAGCGCTGGTATCCTTGAACAGGAAGTAGTCGGAATAGCCCAGCTTAGCAGCCGTATTCCAGATTTTATCTACCACTGAGCGGGCGTTGTTCAGCGAGGTACCCTCGCGGGTGAAACGGCCATCTTTGGCCCCTACCATGTCGAAAAGGATACCGTACTCGGCCTTGTAGCCGGCGGGTACGAGGTGCTTGGCCCAATACTGCGAGCCCAGGCACCAAGAAGAATTTCCATCGGCCTCGCTGAGCTGGTCTTTTTTTTCAGTTTGGGTATCAGCCTCATAGCCCCAGTCCTCGGCATCCATCAGCATAATGTCTACCCCCACGTTGGGGGCCAGGCTGTCGGGTTGCAGGCTGAGGACGCGGGCGATTTCGAGGGCCGTAGCTACGGCACTGGCCCCGTCGCTGGCCCCGTCCATCGGCTTGTTTTTCTTGGCTCCCTTGTCGGCATCGGCGAAGGGCCGGGTGTCCCAGTGCGCAAACAGCGCCACGCGCCGCGCCGCCGTGGGCTGGTACTGCGCAATGATGTTGCGGCCCGAAATCTGGGTGCCGTCAAAGGTCATGGCTTGAAATGGCTGCTCGCGCACCGTCAGTCCGAAGCGCTTGAGGGTAGCCACCAGGTAATTGCCGCAGGCCACGTGCGCCTTTGAGTTAGGCACCCGCGGGCCGAACGCCACTTGCCGGGCCGTGTAGGCGTAGGCCGAGTCGGCATTGAAACTCGGCACTTTGAGCGCGTGGGCTGCGGGGATGCTGGTGGTTTCGGCGGGCTTTTCGGAGGGGCAGGCCGTGAGCAAGGTGAGCGCGGCGGCCAAGAGGCTCAGGCGGGGAAAGAGGTTTTTCACGCGGTAGCTGACAAGATTAAAACGCAGATTTTCAACAAACAACGCTACTCTTCACTGTACGCCCACTCGACGCCGGTCTTGGTGTCTTTAATCACGATGCCCTGCGTTTTGAGGGCGCTCCGAATCTGGTCTACCTTATCGTAGGCTTTTTCCAACTTGGCTTCCTGGTAAAAACCCAGAGCCAGGGTCAATAATTCTTCGGCGCTGGCGCGGGGCTCGTCGCGCAAGCCCAGGATGTCCACCACAACCGTGCGGTAGGTGGCGGCGGCGGCGGCCACGGCTTCGGGGCTCACTTCGGCCAGCGCGGCGGGGGTAGCAGCCAGCGTGTTGAAGCGCTTGAGCAGGTCGAACAACGCTGCCAGTGCCCGCGGCGTATTCAAGTCATCATCCAGAAATTCGAAGGGCTTAGCAGCCAAAGCATTTAGCTGCTGGCTGTTAGCTACTAGCTTCTGCTCGTCAATTTCTGCTTCTTCACTCTTCACTTTTAATTTTTCACTATCCAGCAGCCGCAGGCCGTTCATGAGCTTACGGTAGCCCTTGCGGGCAGCTTGCAGGGCGTCGTCGCTGAGGTCGATGGGCGAGCGATACTGGGCTTGCAGGAAGAAGAAGCGCAGCGTCATGGGCGAGTAGGCTTGCGAGAGCGCGTCGCTGCTACCCTGAAAGAACTCGTTGAGGGTGATGAAGTTGCCCAGCGACTTGCTCATCTTCTGGCCGTTCACGGTCAGCATATTATTGTGCAGCCAGAAGCGCGCGCCGGTGCCGGGCGTGGCACTGGCCTCGTTCTGCGCGATTTCGCATTCGTGATGCGGAAACATCAAATCCAGCCCGCCGCCGTGAATGTCGAACTCCGCCCCGAGGTACTTGCGGCTCATGGCCGAGCACTCCAGGTGCCAGCCGGGGAAGCCCTCGCCCCAGGGCGAAGGCCAGCGCATGAGGTGCTCGGGGGCCGCGCTTTTCCAGAGTGCGAAGTCGGTAGGGGCGCGCTTTTCCGCCTGCCCGGCCAGCTCGGCGCGGGTATTGGCCAATAATTCCTCCACCACCCGGCCCGAGAGGCGGCCATACTCGCCGCCCTCGGCGTTGTATTTCGGCACGTCGAAATATACCGAGCCGTTGACCTCATAGGCCAGGCCGCGCTGAATAATTTCCTCAATCAAAGCGATTTGCTCCGTGATGTGGCCGCTAGCCTGGGGCTCAATATCGGGGGGTAGGCAGCCCAGGGCGGCCATCGCCTGGCGGTAGCGCACGGTGTAGTGCTGGGCCACCTGCATGGGCTCCAGCTTTTGGGCGCGGGCGGCGCGGGCCAGCTTGTCTTCGCCCTCGTCGCCGTCGCCCACCAGGTGGCCCACGTCGGTGATATTGCGCACGTAGCGCACCTGAAAGCCCCGGTAGCGCAAATAGCGCGTGAGCACGTCAAACACAATGGGCCCGCGGGCGTTACCCAGGTGGGCATCGTTATACACAGTGGGCCCGCAGAGGTAGAGGCCCACTAGCGGCGGGTGCAGGGGCGCGAAAGATTCCTTTTTACGGGTCAGCGTGTTGTAAAGCGTCAGCATTTTTTCAAGTATCAGTCATCAATTATCAGGTATCAGGCTGGCTGATGGGTGATAAGCGGGCGGGGCCGGTAGGCAAAGGTCCGGCAAAGTTGGGCAAGTAGCGCGAAGTAGCGTGGACGCTGTGAGTCCGCGCGTGAGAACATTGTTCAATGCTACCATGCGCAGACTCGCAGCGTCCACGCTACTTCAATTGATACAGCCCTTCCACCGGAAAATGGTCAGAGTACGGAATCTCCTCATAAATGCGGCAGGCCAGCACTCGCCAGCGCGGGCCGGCAAATTGCTGGTCGATGCGCAACAGGGGGGGTAGGCGGCCGTGGTAGGTGTTGCCGGGCCCGCAGCCCACCGTGGCCCAGGCGTTTTGGAGTGGGCCGGCCAGGGCGTTGTAGGCGTAGGAATAGGGCAGGTCGTTGAGGTCGCCGGCCAGCAGCACGGGATAGGGCGAGCGGGCGATGTGGGCCAGCAGCGTATCGGCCTGCCAGGCGCGGGCGGCCGCGCCGCGCACGAAGCGCCCCAGCAGGCCCCTACCCTTGCGCTCCAGACCGGCCCGGCTGGAGCCGGCCGTCACAATGTCTTTTTCATCGAGGCTCATACTTTGAAGGTGGGCGTTGAAGACGCGCACCGTATCGTGCGGGCCGGGGCCGGCCACGTCCACCCACATGGCGTGGTTCTGGCTGAGCCGACCGAAGGCGATTTCACCCCGCCCCACGATAGGCAGCCGCGAGAAAATTGCCAACCCAAACTCGGCCCCGATGCTGTTGGTCAGGCTTTTAGAAACAAATACCTGCCGGCCGGCCTCTACCCCCAGCTTATCGGCCACCCGAAACAGGTTGCCGTCGGCCGCGCTGCCGGCGGGCTCCTGGTAAAATTCCTGGAGGCACAGCACGTCGGCGGGACTAGCCGCCAGCCAAGCCATAAACCGGGCCGGCGCAGCCGGGTCGGCCCGCCGCAGGTGCGCGTACACGTTGAAAATGCGCACGTTAGCGGAGAGCAGGCGGAGCGTTTGGATTGCTGGTTCCTGGTTACTGATTGCTGGTTTTTGGCGGTTGGCTGCCGGCGGTTGGTTGGTGCCGACCGGTAGTTGATTGTTACTTGTTACTTGCTGACTACTACTTGATAATAGATACTTATTAACTGATAACTGACCAAAGTGCAGGGGTAAGCCGCGCTGTACCTGAGGCCAGGCCAGGGCCAGGGCAGCCAGCGGCAGCAGCGCAATGCGGCGCTTTCGCAGCGCCCAGAACAGCGCTACTACAGCCGTGAGGGCCAGCCACAACGGCACCGTGAGGGCCAGCAACGGGGCCAGCGCCAGCTGCCCGCCCGGTACCCGCTCGGCCAGCGTGCTCAGCAGCAGGCCCAGCAGCACCAACCAGGTAAAACGATACGAAAACAAGCGACCCACGGCAGCCCGGCGGCGCGCCAACTGGCCCCCGGCCCCGCAAAACTACGGCCGCCCGCCCCGGCCGCGGCCGCCGGGTTGCGGCGCGGGCCGCCCCGGCTTAGCTTTACCAAAGTATTGTCCTGGTTCTGGCTTTTATGAAAATAATCTTTTACACTATCTGTTGCCTGCTCACGCTGCGCACCCAGGGTCAGCACCTGCCGGCGGGCCACCCCGCCGCCCCGCTGGGCCTTCCCGAAGCCCCGCCCAGCCTGGAGTTTGTTTCCAATAAAGGCCAGTGGCCCAGCGCCGTGCGCTACGCGGCAGCCGTGCCGGGCGGCCACCTGTGCCTGGAGCCGGGCGGCCTGCGCTACGTATTTATTGAGCCCATTGAGCACCCGCACATGGGGCCCGCCAACCACGCCCCGGCCGGCGCGCAAGCTAGCCGCGCGGCCCAGCCGGCGGCCGTGGCCCCGGCCCCCCTACCCCCCCCTACCGGCGCGGAGGCCGCCGCGCCCGTGCGCGGCCACCAGCTGCGAGTGCGCTTCGTGGGGGCCGATGAGGCTACCCCCCTGCTACCCGACCAACCCACCGGCGAGGTGCGCAACTACCTGCACGGCAACGACCCCGCCCAGTGGGCCCGCGCCGTGCCCGGCTACCGGCAGGTGCGCTACCAAGCACCCTGGCCGGGGGTAGCCGCCCGCTTTTATGAGAACGCGACCCAGCACTTGGAGTACGATTTTGAGGTGGCGGCCGGGGCCAATGCCGGGCGGGTGCAGCTGCGCTACGAGGGCGCTACCGGTCTCACCCTCAGCGGGGATGGCCTGCTGCACGTAGGCACATCGGTGGGCGAGCTAACGGAGCTGGCCCCGCACGCTTACCAGCTCGACCCGGCCACCGGGGCGCGCCAAGCGGTGGCCTGCCGCTACCGCCTGGCGGCGGCCGAGGGGCGGGTATCATTCGAGCTGGGGGCCTACGACCACGGCCGGCCGCTGGTGATTGACCCCACGGTGCTGTTCTCGACTTACTCCGGGGCGCGGGGTAGCAACTGGGGCTTCACGGCGACCTACGACGCGGCGGGCAACCTGTACTCGGGCGGCATTGTGCTGGATGATATGCTGGCCGTGGTGAGCTTTCCGAACACGACGGGTGCGTTTCAGACCACGTTTGGTGGGCTGATTGACATCGCGCTTATTAAGTATAACCCGGCCGTGAATGGCGCGGCTTCGCGGGTGTGGGCGACGTACCTGGGCGGCAACCGGGCCGATTTTCCGAGCAGTCTGGTGGTGAACGCGCAGAATGAGTTGCTGGTGCTGGGCAGCACGGCTTCCACCAATTTTCCGACCACCGACGGGGCGTTGCAGCGTGGCTTCGCGGGGGGAATTCCAGTGCAGCCTTTCGGCTATACACAACAGGATTTCTATACGGTTCCGGGCACCGACCTCGTGATTTCGCGCCTGAGCGCCGACGGTAGCTCACTGCGGGCCTCGACCTACCTGGGCGGCAGCGGCAACGACGGCATGGCGGCCTACGACCCCACTTCCAGCACCCGGCAGTTGCCCCAGAACTACGGCGACGCATTGCGCGGCGACATCCTGACCGATGCCCAGGGCAACGTGTACGTGGCCTCGGTGAGCGGCTCTGTCAATTTTCCGGTGACGAGCGGCAGCTTCGGCCCTAGTTCCCGTGGCGGCACCTGCGACGCGGTGGTGGTGAAGCTGCCGCCCGCGCTGGACCGCCTCACCTGGAGCGGCTACCTGGGCGGTACCGCCGCCGATGCCGCCTACTCGGTGCAGCTGGGCGCGGGCGGCGCGGTGTACGTGGCGGGCGGCACGCTCAGCAAAAACATGCCGGGCACAGTGGGCGGCTACCAGCCCAGCAACCAGGGCAGCGTGGATGGCTTCGTAGCCCGTATCGCGGCCGATGGCCACACCGTGGAGCGCGCTACCTACTTGGGAACCAGCGACTACGACCAGGCTTTTTTTGTGCAGCTAGGCTCCGATGGTGGAGTATACGTGCTGGGCCAGTCGCTGGGCGCGTGGCCGGTATCGGCGGGCGTGTACAGCAATGCGGGCAGCCGGCAGTTTATTCAAAAGCTGAGCTCCGATTTGGATAAGTCCTTAATCAGCACGGTGTTCGGCAGTGGGCGCGCTACGCTCGACATCTCGCCCACGGCCTTTTTGGTGGACCAGTGCGACCGGGTGTACGCCTGCGGCTGGGGTGGAGCGGTTAACCAGAATGTTTACGCCTACCGGGGCTTTAATGACCGCAACGGCTCGACCGACGGGATGCCCACCACCCCCAACGCCGTGCGCACCACGCCCGATACGCCCGGCTTCGGCTCCGATTTCTACCTGGCGCAGTTTGCGCCCGGTCTCACGGGCCTGAGCTACGCCACCTACTACGGTGACCCTACCCCCTATTCGGAGGGCGACCACGTGGACGGCGGCACCTCGCGCTTCGACCCGCGGGGCATCGTGTACGCGGCCGCCTGCTCGTGCTTTAACCATAACGGCTTTCCGGTGCCGCAAGGCGCGTTTTCGTTCTCCACCGTCAATGGCTCGAAGCCCATTCCGGGCTACGACGCACTCTGCAACAACGCGGCTTTCAAGCTGAATTTTGAACCTACCGTGGCTTCGGTGGGCCCCAGCCAGGCGCTGTGCGCCACCTCGCCCCCGCTGAAGCTGGGCGGCACGCCGGCCGGCGGCATTTGGGCCGGGCCGGGCGTATCGGGCTCGGTGGCAACGGGATTTCTCTTCACCCCTACCCTGGCCCTGGCTGGCAGCCAAGTGCTCACCTACACCGTGCCGGGGGCCACGCTGGCCTGCACCGCCACCGCCCAGCTGACCATAACGGTGGGTACCCAGCAGCAGGCCGTGGCCGCCGCCCTACCCACCGTGTGCGCCAACAACGGCCCGGTGCCGCTCACCGGCGGCTCGCCAGCGGGCGGTGTCTGGACCGGGCCGGGCGTGAGCAGCCCCGGCGCGGGCACCTACGTATTTACCCCTACCCCCGCCCTAGCCGGCTCCCAGGTGCTCACCTACACCCTGCCCGCGAGCCTGGCGTGCGGCACCCCCGGTAGCCAGGCCCGCGCCACCATTGAGGTGCTAGGCATTGCTACGCTGGCCGTAGCCCCCGACACGGTGCTTTGCCCCGGCAGCGCGCAGGCATTTCGGCTGCGGGCCACGCCGGCGGGCGGCACCTGGAGCGGACCGGGCGTGACGGCGGCGGGCCTATTTACACCGCCCGCCACGCCCGGCACGGCGGTACTCACTTACACTGTGAACGCGGGCACCGCCTGCCCGGTGGTGGCCACGCGCCGCGTGACGCTGCTGGCCGCGCCGGTGCTGGCCCCGGCGCTGGTAGCGGGCCCCTGCGTGCCCAGCGCGGTAGCCCCGGTGGTAGTACACTTTCGCCAGGATGCCGCCACCCTACCCCCCGACGCGGTGCTGACCTGGAGCTTCGGCGACGATAGTACGGCCGTGACCACGGGCCTCGACGTGACGCACACCTACCTCAAAGCCGGCACCTACCGGCCGCGCGTACGGCTGAACTTCAACCTGGGCCGCTGCGGGCAAGCGCTGGCCCTACCCCCGGTGGAAGTACAGGCGATGTTGATTCCTAACGTTTTCACCCCCAATGGCGACGGGCAGAACGACCGTTTCGCACCGCGCCTGGGCGGCTGCCCGCCCCGCTTGCAGGTATTTTCGCGCTGGGGCCAGCTGGTGTACGAAAACGCCGCCTACCAAAACATCTGGGACGCCGCGGGCGTGGCCGTTGGCGTTTACTACTACCTGCTCTCCCCGCCCGACGGCGCGGCCCCGATGAAGGGCTGGGTAGAGGTGGTGAGGTAAGTGGGTGATTTTACGTTTGTCCTTGCCGCGCTCCACTTCGTTGCGCTTGCAAGGACAAACGATTAATAATCAGCAAAAAACAACAATCAATCCCCAATAATTAAAAAATATGGACTATTTCATGCAGGCCGCCATTGACGAGGCGCGGCAGGGCCGCCGCGAGGGCGGCATTCCGATTGGCTCGGTGCTGCGGCGCGGCGAACAGATAGTGAGCCGGGGCCACAACCGGCGCGTGCAAGCGCAAGACCCCATCGCCCACGGCGAAATGGATGCCCTGCGCAACGCCGGTCGCCAGCGCACCTACCGCGACACCGTGCTCTACACCACCCTGATGCCCTGCTACATGTGCGCCGGCACTATCGTGCAGTTCAAAATTCCGAAAATAGTGGTGGGCGAGGCCCAGACCTTCGGCGAGTCGCTGGACTTTCTGCAAGCCCACGGCGTGGAGGTCGAAATCCTGAATTCGCCTGAGTGCGTGGAAATGATGCGCGAGTTTATCGCAGCCGAGCCGGCGCTGTGGAACGAGGATATTATGGAGCTGTAATAATAGTTTGTCCTTGCGAGCGCAGCGCGGCAAGGACAAATGGCTTACTTCCTCCCTAGCCAACTCTCCGGGTTGAGATTAGCCGAGTTGCGCCACACTTGGAACTGCACTTGCGAGGTGCCATCGGTGTCGAGCGCGGCCGTGCCGATGGCCTCGCGGGCGCTCACCTGCTGGCCCTCGTGCACGGTCACGCCGTGCAGCTTGGCATACACGGTGAAGTACTCGCCGTGCTGAATCATGACGATGGTGTTCATGCCCGGTACCTGAGCCACGGTCAGCACCCGGCCCGCGAATACGGCTCGCACCGCCTCACCCTCGTTGGTCTGAATGTCCACGCCCCGGTTATCGACCATAACGTGGCGCAGCACCGGGTGCGGGTGCCGCCCGAAGTGCTGGGCCACGAAGCCGCGGGCCACCGGCCAGGGCAACCGCCCCCGGTTGCCGGCAAAGTTGGACGAGAGCACGGCCGTTTCGGGCGTGAGGGCCACCCGACTGGCACGGCGGTCGGCGCGGGTTTCTTCGGGCGCGTCGCTTTCGGGGCTGGCGGTATCGTCGTCCTCTCTGGCGGCTGGCGGCGGGTTGTTGGCGGCTGGCCTTTCGCTGGCGCGGCGGGCAGCGGCGGCCGAGCGGGCGGCGCGGCGAGCCGCGGCGAGGCGGGCAGCCCGTGCGGCGCGGGCTATTTCCTCGCGCACGCGCTGGGCAATCAGCTCATCGAGGCGGGCCACGGCCTGCTGGCGCTGGGCCAGCTCCTGGCGCAGGCCCTGCTCCTGCTGGCTGAGCTGCTGCACCACCTCATCCTGCTCTACTTTGAGGCCTTGCAGGTTACGGCTTTCTACCAACTGGGTAGTGAGCAGGCTTTTTTGCTGTTTCCGTTGCTTGGTAAGGCCGTTCAACTCCTGGCCCAACTGCTGCTGGGTGCCCACGATGCGCCGGGCCTGCTGCTGGCGCTCCTCGGTGTACTGGCGCACGTAGCGCAGCCGCCGCACAAACTGGTTGAACGACTCCGAGGCGAACAAAAATAGCAGCTGGTTGTAGCCGCTGCTCGTTTTGGAGGCCAGGTACAGCAGCCGGCCGTACTCGGCCTTGAGGCGAGCCAGCTGCTCCTGGGTGCTCAGCACCTGCCGCACGGTTTGGTGCACGTTGGTTTCGATGCCGTGCAGCTGAGTCGAGATGTGCTGAATCTGGCCCTGCTTCACCGTCAGCTTCTCCTTGATGACGTTGAGCTGACCCAGCGTAGCCTGCTTTTTCTGGGTGGTCTGGGTCAATACCTTCCCAGCCTCCTGAATGCGGGCCAGGTTGGCCTGCCGCTCGCCCTCCAGCTGCGCCTTGCTCTTGCCGTGCGGGCGGGGGGTAGGGCGCGCCGACTTGTGCGCGACCCGCGACGGCTTAGCCGCGCGGGATGTTTTGGCCGCATGGCCCGCTTTCCTGGCCGGGCGATGCTGCGCCAGCGCCGGCCCCGCCAGCAGCCCCAGCAGCAGCCAGACCAGCCCCACGCGCCGCAGCAGAAAAGACAGAAAAAAGGTTACCACCAAAGACAGGATGCAGCGGGCAAGCCGCCGCCCCGCAAAATAACGCACGAATGCGGGGTAGACCATTGAACGACGCTCTGGCAAGGCCGTCAACCAACGGTTTTGCCGGTGGCTCGCCGCTCCCTTTTTACGGTAGACCCAACGTCCTTCAGCAGCGACCCGTCTTTCGGCCTCAGTGGGTTGCCAGAGCTATATTTTAGGTTTTCCACGGCCAAGGAAATCCGGTTTCTACTATCAGGTCCAGCACATTTAGGGTTGCGCTGGCTAAGAAGCCATTCCTACGTTTGCCGCTGCCAGTCATCTACCCGGCCGGGCATACTACGTGGCCTTTACTGCTTGGCTACCAGCCCGTGGCAACCGAGCCACTAAAATCAGCTGCGATTGAGGACATAAAAATTAAATACCTGGAATCAGTAGGAATTTTATTTTATTTTTTATACATTTCTTAAACTTTCAATCGCTCCCCTCAGCCATGCGCTTATTCCCTACCCCCCTGCTGCTAGCCGCCCTGCTGGGCCTGAGCCAGTGCAAGCATAAAAGTCCCGACCCTACCCCGCCGCCGCCGCCCGACCCGCTCACTGTCCTACCGCCCGAAACCCAGACCGGGGCCGGCACCTTTGGCTGCCTTATTAATGGCAAAGCTTTTACAGCTCCTTTCACAACATCTGCGCGAGGGGATTGGCAATCTACTATTCGTTTCGTTATAGGTAGCGACACAAACTTAAACGGACAATCAGCAGCAGAAAAGCTTACTGCACATATTATTTTAGAAGGGCAGTTGCAGAATAATCAAACGTTTGCACTTATTCCTTCCGCTAATCCACATACAATTTTCTCACCAGGCTATAATCAGTTTACAGGAGATGCAGTCGGTAAGATACAATGCTACTATTCTGGCAATTTCATTAAAACGGGTCAAGTAGAGCTAGTAAAATTCGACGGGGTAGCGCGCATTGTGGCGGGCAGCTTTGCCTTTACGCTATACGAGCCGGGTGGCTGCGATACGTTGCGCGTCACCAACGGGCGCTTTGATGTCAGGTTCTGATTCCCTTTCTCTTTTCACCCTTTTTATCTCCTCTTTTTTGAGCTTATGAATTACTAGCTACTTTTTTGTTTCATCTCAATCTATTTCGCCAACTCTGACATTCTTTTTTGCCATGCGCTTATTCCCTACCCCCCTGCTGCTGGCCGCCCTGCTGGGCCTAAGCCAGTGCAAGCATAAAAGTCCCGACCCAACCCCGCCGCCGCCGCCCGACCCGCTCGCCACCCTGCCGCCCGAAACCCAGACCGGAGCCGGCACTTTTGGCTGCTTGGTTGATGGAAAGCCTTATACTATAACAAACGCAATATCTACTTCTGGTGAGTGGATATTACCTACTAGACTATCTGTGGGTGCCAGCCTCTACCCAAATGGCGATAGAAGTGGTGATTTCCGCTCGATTACGATGGTACTGAATGGGCAATTATTAGCTCCACCCACGTTCATGTTTGCTATAGTACCTGCCACTAATCCTTCGATGGCCTTTACTACTGGGTCTAATCAATTTTATACATTTTCTGGTGGGCCTAGTTGTATATATGACGGTAATTTCATTAAAACGGGCCAAGTAGAATTGGTCAAGTTTGATGGGGTAGCGCGCATTGCGGCGGGTCGCTTTGCCTTTACGCTGTATGAGCCGGGTGGCTGCAATACGTTGCGCGTCACCAACGGGCGCTTTGACGTTAAGTTTTAATTCTTTATATCAGAGCAAGTTAACTCAAATAAAATTCGCACTAGTCCACAAGCCCTACCCTACTTCTTAATCTTGGTCTGCTTGGTATACCCCTTCGGCACGCTGAACGGGAAATCCAGATGGCCGGAGCCGACTTCTACTTTCTGGTAATTGAGGGTGGCCGAGGTGCTGGCTACCCCCTCCTGCTGGCCCAGCACGGTGGTGGTGAAGGCGAAGGGCAACTCCGTGCCAGTGGGCTTCTGGAAGTCGGAATAGCCCACGGTGAGGCTGCGCTTGGCGGCGGTTTCGCTCACTTTCAGCTGCTGAAGGCGGCCGTCGCCGCCGCTCACCAGCTGCTCCAGAATGAGGGCGGCCACTGGGTAGGTGACCGACTGGTTCTCACCTTCCTTTTTTACTATGGGCAGCGCGCCCTTAGGGGCTTCCTGGTAGTCGCCGAGCAGGATGTCCTGCATCTGCTGGTAGGTCACGGGCACCTTCAGCAGCTGGCTGAGGTAGGCATAGTCGCCGGCGAAGTACTCTTTCTTGAGGCGATTCACCACCCGCACCGAGTCGGGCGTGAGCAGGGCCCTTACCCCCTCAAAACCCAGCAACGAGCCCGAGAGCCAGATGGCCGAATCGCGCCGCACGCGCAGAGCAAAGTTGGCCGATTGCTCCGCGTCTTTAGTTTTGAGATGCACTTTGCCGCGGCCGCTCAGGTACTGAAAGTTGGTATTGGTGGCCTTCACGCCCGACGGCGTGGCAAGGGTGGCCGCCGCGGTAGAGGTGCCAGCCGTGAGCGAGCCCGACTTGGTGGAAACGGCGCGGTGGCAGCCCGCCAGGGCTAGCCCGGCCAGAAGCAGCGCAGATTTATTCATACAATTTTTGGTCTTTGAGTTTGCGGTCGAGCAGCGGCGAGGCCCCGGCCCCGGCTTTGCGGGCCCGCTGCCAGGCCGCTACGGCCCCGGCGTGGTCGCCGAGCTGCCACAGTACGTCGCCATAGTGCTCCAGGATACTTGCGTCCTTGCTGGTCTTGGCAGCTTTTTCCAGACTTGGGCGCGCGCCGGCGTAGTCTTTCTGCTTGTAGAGCACCCAGGCGTAGGTATCGAGGTAGGTATCGTTGTCGGGAAATTTAGCCACCGTGCGGCCCGCCATCTCCTTAGCCTTGTCGAGCTTTTCGCCCCGTAGGCTCAGGTAGTAGCTGTAGTTATTGAGCACGCCGTAGTTGTTGGGGTCAGCGGTGAGGGCCGCGTCGTAGGCGGCATCCGACTTGGCATACTCTTTCAATTCCTGGTAGGCATCGCCGAGCTGCGCGTCGAACTGGCTTTGCTGCTCCAGGTTGCCGGCGGCCAGGCGGCGGCCGTGCTCCAGGGCCTGCACGGCCTGCTGGGGCTGCTTGTTGAGCAGGCGCCCTACCCCATTGTAAAACCACAGCGGGGCCTGGTTGGGAAATAATTCGAGGGCCCGGTCGCTGTGCACGAGCAGCGAGTCGGTCTGGCTCAGCTCGGCATCGAGTAGCACCACCTGCTGCCAGGTTTGAAACTTCGACTTATCAAATTGCAGGGCTTTGAGGTAGGTGTTGCGGGCTTCCTTTTTGTGGCCGGTTTGCAGTTGCACGTCGGCGGCCACGTTGTAGGCCTTGGCCTCGCGGGGATGGTTGCGGATGGTCGCAATGGCCAGGTCGTGGGCGAGAGGCGCGATTTTGGGGTCGGGCAGCTGCTTGAGGTAGCCCACCAGAATACGCACCTCCTGGTCCACGTCGAGCGCCGGGCTGTCGAAGGCCAGGCGCAGCTGCTTTTCTACCTCAGCGGGCTGGTTTTGCTGGCGATACACGTCGGCCAGTATCAGGCGGGCCTGGGGGTTGCCGGGGTCGAGGTGCAACGCCTGCTCGGCCACCCGAATGGCATCGGACAGGCGGTTATTGGCGGCATACATCTCGGCCTGGGCCAGCACGAAGCGCGGCTCGCTGGGGTTGGCCGCAATAAGGGTTTCGCCCTCCTTAAGCGCCAACGGCAGGTTGTTCTGGCGCAGGTATATCTGCTGCTTTTTAAAGGCAATCTCGTCGAGGCTGCCGAACTGCTGCTGGGCTTTGTCGAGGGTCGCCAGGGCTTCGGGCAGCTTGTTTTGGGCCAGGTACAGGTCGGCAAGCTGGAAGAGGTAGGAGCCCGAGTTGGGCACCTGCTGCACCAGGCTGGCGTAGGTGGCGGTGGCGGCCTCGTACTGCTTCTGGCTGGCCTGCGTCTGGGCCAGCAGCAGATAGTAATACGGGTTTTTCGCGTCGAGCTTCACGGCGGCCTCGGCGTAGCCGGTGGCATCGCGCAGGTTACCGCTCAGCAAGTTAGCCTCGGCCAGCTTGTAATTAACGGCCGCGTTGTCGGGCATCAGGGTGTAGGCTTTCAGCAGCCGCTCCAGAGCCTTGGGGTAGTCTTCCAAGATGACATACTTCACACCGTCGGTGTAGAGCGCTTCGCTCAGCTCGCGCTCTTTGGGCGAAAGCGGTGGGCGGGCGGCCACCTTTTTAGCTTCGATTTCCACGCGCTGGGCCAGCTCGCGCCGCTCCTTACGCGTGAGCTTGGCGGGGGTCACTTCGGGGGGCGTCCTACCCTCCATGCCCGGCTCAATGCCCTGCGCCCAGCCGGGCCCAGCCAGGGCCCCTACCATTAGCAAACTACCAATAAATGAGCGCATAAGTATAAATCGCATAACGTCACTAACTAATCAACCTACTCTACCCGCGAATGTACGGAGCCGCCGCACGAAAACGGCGCGGCCCCCACCGGGAGCCGCGCCGCTCAGTAACGCGCCAGCACGTCAACTTATCACACGCGCAGGGTATTAAAATCACCCACGCTCAGGTCGGCGGGCTTGCCCGTCACGCTGGCGCTGTTGCCAATCATGGAATTGGCCACGTTGGCGTGGCGCACGGTGGCCTCGCTTTGCACGATGGAGTTGGCCAGGCGCGAGTCTTCGACTACCGCCTTGGCGCTCAGCGACACGTGCGGGCCCACTACCGAATTAGTAATCACTGCGTTTTCGCCAATGTAGACCGGCTCGATAATTACCGAGTTGGTGATTTTGGCCGAGTCGGCTACCAGCTTTTCACCACGCTCCTTCAGGTATTCGAGGTAGCGCTGGTTGGTATGCACGGTCGCATCCTTGTTGCCGCAGTCGAGCCACTCCGTGACCTGGCCGGGCACGAAGACAGTGCCCTTGTTTTTCATGTTTTCCAAGGCGTTGGTGAGCTGGTACTCGCCCTTGTCTTTGATGTCGTTGTCGAGCAGGTATTGCAGCTCGCGTTTCAAATATTCGCCATCCTGGAAGTAATAGATACCAATAATGGCCAGGTCCGAGACGAAGGTTTCGGGCTTCTCCACGAACTCCGTAATCTGGCCCTGCTCGTTGAGCTTCACCACGCCGAAGGGCCGGGGGTCGTCCACTTTCTGCACCCAAATAGTACCGGGCACCGAGCTATCGAGCTTGAAATCAGCCTTAAATAGCGTATCGGCGAAGGCCACTACCAGCGGGCCGTGCAGCGAATCCTGGGCGCACAAAATGGCGTGGGCGGTGCCCAGCGCCTCGTCCTGGTAGTAGATGCTGCACTTGGCCCCCACCGATTCGGCGATGGCTTTCAGGCTTTTTTCCACGGCGGCCCCGAAGCGGCCAATGATGAAGGCAACCTCATCCACCGGCTCGTTGCAGACGCGCACAATGTCTTCGACCAGGCGCTGCACAATGGGTTTGCCGGCAATTGGAATCAGGGGTTTGGGTACGGTGAGCGTATGCGGGCGCATCCGCTTACCCATGCCCGCCATCGGGACGATGATTTTCATATGTGAAATTGGGTGGAAGGTGTTTTCTTTTCAGAAAGTACTTAATGTAGTCTTACTCTCTTTAGGCCGAATCGGTTGGCTGGTCTGGTCGGGCAAAGATGCAATTGAACTTCGCCCCATCCCTACCCCGGCTTAAATTTTTAGGTGGCTAACAACTCCGCCAGCGTGGCCGGGTCGGCGTTGCCGCCCGTGAGCACGAGTACCGTGTGCTGGCTGGGGGGTAGGGCAGCGCGGTGGCGCAGCAGCGCGGCCAGCGGCAGGGCGGCGGTAGGCTCCACTACCAGGCGGGCTTCCAGGAGTAGGCGGCGGGCGGCGGCGCGCAGCTCGGCCTCGCTCACGGTCACGATGTCGTCGGCGTACTGGCGTAGGTGAGCCAGCGTCAGCTCGCTCACGGCCAGGGTACGCACGCCGTCGGCCAGCGTGCGGTTGGTGTCGGCGGCGGGCCACTCCACTACCCGGCCGCTGCGCCACGATGCCTGGGCATCGGCGGCCAGCTCGGGCTCCACGCCGATAATTTTCACGCTGGGCTTCAGCAGCTTGAGGGCGGCGGCTACCCCGCCCAGCAGGCCGCCGCCGCCCACGGGCGTCAGCACCAAGTCCACGGCCGGCAGGTCCTCGAATATTTCCAGGCCCACGGTGCCCTGGCCGGCTATCACGTAAGCATCGTCGAAGGGCGGCACCAGCACGGGCGGCGCGGCGGCCCCGGCCAGCAGGCGAGCGGCCACGGCCTCGCGCTTTTCGTGGGCCGGGTCGTAGAGCACCACTTCGGCCCCTAGGGCGCGGGTAGCGTCAATTTTGACCCGTGGCGCGTTGGTGGGCATCACGATGGTGGCGCGCAGGCCCAGCTGCCGCGCCGCGAAGGCCACGCCCTGCGCGTGGTTGCCGCTGCTGTAGGCCAGCACGCCGCGCGCCCGCTCGGCCGCGGTGAGGGCCATGAGGCGGTTGCCGGCCCCGCGAATCTTGAACGAGCCGATGAGTTGCAGGCTTTCAGGCTTCAGGTACACCTGCTCGCCGCCCAGCTCGGGCAGGTCGAAGGGCAGCAGGGGCGTGCGCCGGGCCAGGCCGCGCAGCCGCTGCTGCGCCTGGTGCAGGTCAGCGAGGGTAATAAGATTCATTGTAGCAAGCTGAAGCTGGTCGTTGTAGGGAGGCCGGGGGGTAGGGACGACTCTGCCCCTACCCCCGGCCGCAAAGGTGCTACCGCTTCTGCTTAAACGCGCCGTGCGCCATAACCGCCCGCCGGCCAACCGCGTTAGGGGAGTGGCATCTTACTTTTGCGTCATGAACTTTATCTCCGAAATCGAATCCAGCGTTCAGGCCCTGTACGCCACCGTCAATAACGGCTTTGTGCAAGACCCCGCCACGGGCCAGCAGCAAGTGAGCCACTGGCACGAGCTGCTAAGTGGCAGCGACAACGCGGCCGTGCGCCTCGTTGTCGCCGAACTCGACCTGCTCAACGGCCACATTCAGCGCAACGACCCCGGCGCAATGGGCGCATCGTTCCAAAAGCTGGCCGACCTCACCGCTCGCGCCGCCCTACCTATCCACAGCTTCGAAGGCACCGGCGACAAAATTCGTGAGCTGAGCCAGAAGCTTAACACTGCCGGCGGCAATCTGCAAATTATCGCCCGCCAGCGCGCCGCCGGCACGGTAGCGCATTAATCTAGAGATTAGCGTTTAGGGATTAGGGTTGTGCTACTTACTCGTTGAACGACACTAATCACTAAACGTTAATCACTACTCTTTATAAGCCCGTGCTTCCGTAGCCGCCGGTGCCGCGGGCGGTTTCGGTGAGGGTCTCGGCGGGCTGCCACGCAATGGTTTCGTGACGGGCCACTACCAGCTGGGCAATGCGCTCGCCGTCGCGCACGGTAAACTCCTCGTTGGAAAGGTTGACTAGCAGCACACTAATCTCGCCCCGGTAGTCGGCATCGATGGTACCGGGACTATTCACGATGCCGATGCCGTGCTTATAAGCCAAGCCGCTGCGTGGGCGCACCTGCGCCTCGTAGCCGGGGGGTAGGGCCAGGCTAAGGCCGGTAGGAACCAGCGCCCGTTCCAGCGGCCCTAATTGCACAGAGCCGCCCGGCAAATTGGCCCGCAAGTCGAGGCCGGCGGCGTGCGCAGTTTGGTATTCCGGCAGCGGGTGCCGGGAGGAATTGAGAACGGGAATGGTGAGCATAAGTGGTAATAAAGGTCATTGTCCTTGCGAGCGCAGCGCGGCAAGGACAATAACCTTTTGTTGAAACTACAAGCTGGCCATTTCCTCGCGCACAAAGTCGGCTAACTGCCGCAGGTACTCGGTGCTGAAGTCGAAGCGAATACCAGCGGCTGCGTACACTTCACCGATGGGCACGGTGTAGCCCAGGGCCAGCGCCCGCTGGTAGCCAGCCAGCGCGGCGGCGGGGTCTTGCCGGAAATTGCGCCACACGGCGATGGCCCCGAGCTGCGCCATCGCGTACTCGACATAGTAAAACGGCACCTCGTAGAGGTGCAGCTGCTTTTGCCAGAGGGTAGGGCGAAACTGCTCCAGGCCACTCCAGCTCACGCTGCGCTGGTTGAACTCCGCAAAAATCTCGGTCCACCGCTGGTGGCGCTCGGCTTCGGTATGGGCCGGGTGCTCGTATACCCAATGCTGAAACTTATCGATGGTGGCTACCCAGGGGAAGGTTTCGAGCACGCCTTCAAGATGCGTTTTCTTGGCCCGGCGCAGGTTGGCGGGGTCTTCAAAATACACGTCCCAATGGTCCATGCTCATCAGCTCCATGCTCATCGAAGCCAGCTCGGCCACCTCGCTCGGCGGGTGCTTGTCAGCGGAGAGGGGTAGGCGGCGGGTGAGAAACGAGTGCACGGCGTGGCCGCCCTCGTGCACCATCGTCACCACATCGCGCAACGACGAGGTGGCATTCATAAAAATAAATGGCACGCCGGTTTCGTCCAGCGGGTAATTATAGCCGCCGGGGGCTTTGCCCTTGCGGCTTTCCAGGTCGAGGTGGCCCATTTGGCGCATCGTGCGCAGGCAATCGCCCAGGAAAGGGTCGAGGCGCTCAAACACGGTCACGGTTTTTTCGAGCAGCTCGGCCCCGGTCTGGAACGGGTGTAGCGGCGGCTGGCCGCTGGGGTCCACGTCGAGGTCCCAGGGCCGGAGCGTTAGCAGCTGCAAGTCGCGGCGGCGCGCCTCGTCAAACTCACTGATGAGCGGTACCACCGTGGCCGCGATGGCCGCGTGGAAGTCAAAGCAGTCTTCGGTAGTATAGTCGAAGCGGCCCAGCGCGGCAAACATGTAGTCGCGGAAGTTAGCGAAGCCCGCGTTCAGCGCCACCTGGTGGCGCAGGCCCACTAGCTCGGTAAAGAGGTGGTCCAGCGGCTGGCTATCGCGCAGGCGGCGGTCCTGAATGGCGCGCCAGGCTTGTTCGCGCACCGGCCGGCTCAGGCTCTTGAGGCGGTCGGCGGCGCGGGGCAGCGTCAGCTCCTCGCCGTCGAGGGTCACGGTCATGGCTCCCGCGGTGGCGGCGTACTGCTGCTGCTTGGTCGAAATCTCGGTTTTGAGGGTAATATTTTCCTCCCGGTAAATCTCCGAAGCCCGGCGCACCGAGCGTAGAAATACGCCGTAGCGCGCCTGGCTCAGCGCGGGCAGGTGGGGGCTGGCGAGCAGCTTTTCGTTGAGGGCATGGTCGTAGGGCGCGATGCGGGGCTCTACCTCCTGCACAAAAAACTGAAACGCCTCGGCCCGGCCCTCGTCCTGGGTGTCGCAGGTCATGCGGATGTAGCGCCAAGCCAGGTCCTCGCTGAGCACCGATTCCAGCTCCGAGCGGTCGAGCAGCCAGCGTTCCAGCGTACCCGCATCAGCCACAGCACGGTGCTCTAATTCCTGAAAAAAAGGCTCCAACGCCGCCCAGTCGGTCACCTCAAATTCCTCGGGCAGGTAGTGGCGGGGCGGGCGGGCGGTGTCGGTGGCCAGCGAAGCAGCTGGAATGTCAAGCTCAGAAATCACCATAATAAGCAAATTACGTAACTAGAGACAAGCAGTCCGAATAATTTGTTAGGAAGTTATTTAACCCGCGCTTTATTACTTATAATCAGCGCTGATTATCAGCCAATTTCAATTACCACGTCGGCCGTCAGCGGGTGGGCCACGCAGGTCAGAATATAGCCTTTAGCCAGTTCGGCATCAGACAGCCCCTCGCGCTCGTCGAGGTGCACCTTGCCGCTGAGGCACTTGCCGCGGCAGGCCGTGCACACGCCGGCTTGGCACGAATAGGGCAGGTCGATATCCTGGTCCAGCGCCGCGTCGAGAATGGTCGTTTTGGCGGGCACTACCAGCTTGTATTCGCTCCCTTCGTACTGAATGGTAACGGTGCGCTCGGTCACGGGGCCGTCGTTGGGGCCAGCCAGCGAGTCACCGTGCGCGTCGCCGGCCTCGGCCGCATCGGCGGCAGCCACGAAGCTCTCGCGGCGGATGCGACTGGCGGGCACTTGCAGCAATTCCAGGGCGGCCTGGGCCTCGGCCATCAGGCCCTCGGGGCCGCAGAAGTAGTACTCCGCCTGCGGGGCCGGAAACTGGTGACGCTGCTCCAGCACGCGCAAAATAGTGGTGCGGTTGAGGCGGCCGGTGTGCTGGTGCGGGCTAGTAGGGTGCAGCGGCTGGCTATACACGTGCTCCACTTGCAGGCGGCCCCAGCTGCTAGCTTCGAGCTGCGCCAGCTGGTCTTTAAAAATAACCGAGTTCTCGTTACGGTTGCCATAAATAAGCAGCACGTGGCTCTGTGGCTCCTTGGCCAGCACGGCCTTGAGCATACTCATGAGCGGCGTGATGCCCGAGCCGGCCCCGATAAGCACCAGCGAGCGCGCCGCCTTGGGGCTGGGCTGCACCACAAAGTTGCCGAGGGGGGGTAGGGCTTCGTACTGCTGCCCTACCCGCACGTTATCAAGTAGATAATTACTGACCAGACCGTTCGTCACGCGCTTCACGGTCACGGACAGGCGGGGGGCATCGGCAGAGGTGCTGCTGAGCGAGTAGGCGCGGCGCTCGGGCCGGCCACCAGCCGTGCCGCAGGGCACGAGCAGGGTCAGAAACTGGCCAGGCTGACTGGGAACAGTCTGGCCATCAGGCCGCTGCAAGTGAATGGTAACGGTATCCGGGGTTTCCGGGGTGAGGGCAACGACGGTGAGCGTCAGATACGACGACATAGGGCAACGATAAGTAAGCGGACAAATTTACGGCGGGCGTGGCGGGTGAAGTTTACGTAACCGGTTTGGAGGGGGGTAGGGTTTTAGCCTGCCGGCCCTAGCTTCGCCCGCCGATGGCTTCCCTACCCCCCCTACTGGCCCGGCACCGGCCCACTTTCGCCCCCATTCTACCCTCCTGCTCACTGGCCGGCCCCGGCGTGGCTCGCCTCGATTTTACCGCCGCCAACCCGCGCCTCAGCCACCCCGAGCGCCTGCGCGACACAGCCGTTTTTGATGCGCTGGTGCGCGATATGCTCACCGAGCAGCAAGCCACCATTGGCATCGGCGGCTATCTCGAAAACCGCGTCATCTACCGCCGCAGCCCGCACTTTGACGACGTGACCGCGCCGCGCTCGCTGCACCTGGGCGTCGACGTGTGGGTGCCGGCCGGCACGCCCGTGGCTACCCCGCTGCCCGCCGTGGTGCATAGCCTGGCCGATAATACTAATTTCGGCGACTACGGCCCGACCGTCATCTTACAGCATGATTTGGAAGGCGTTACCTTCTTTAGCCTCTACGGCCACCTCACCCGCACCGACCTGCCGGGGCTGGCCGCCGGGCAGGCGCTGGCCGCCGGGCAGGTATTTGCCCACGTCGGCCCCTACCCCGAAAACGGCGACTGGCCGCCGCACCTGCACTGCCAGCTCATCGCCGATATGCAGGGCCGATGGGGCGATTTTCCGGGGGTAGCCCCGGCCAGCGAGCGGGATTATTGGGCGGAGCTGTGCCCAGACGCGATGCTGATTCTTGGATAAAATCGTCTGTCCTTGCGCGCATGTTGCGCATCAAACAAGGACGCGGCAATCGTACTCGAACGACACCCGCATTGCTTGTTCTGCTACCATTTGGATGCGATTGCTTCGTCCTTGCTTGATGCGCAACATGCGCGCAAGGACAGACGAAGCGGAGGCTACTTCTCTCTTTCTATGGTGTAGTTAATCAACATTTCCAGCGAGTTGCGCGCCTCCGATGCTGGGAATTCGCGCAGGATTACCAGGGCCTCGTCGCGGTAGCGCTCCATCGTCTGGATGGCGTAGGTGAGGCCGCCCGACTGCTTCACGAAGTCGATGACCTGCTGCACGCGGTCGCGGTGGCCGGCGTTATTTTTCACGTTGTAGATAACGCGGCGCTTATCAAGCCAGCTGGCCTGCTGCAAGGCGTAGATGAGGGGTAGGGTCATCTTTTTTTCCTTGATGTCGATGCCCACCGGCTTGCCGATTTCGGCCGTGCCGTAGTCAAAAAGGTCGTCTTTTATTTGAAACGCCATGCCCACTTTCTCGCCAAAGAGCCGGGCGCGCTCGATGGTGGCCTTGTCGGCACCAGCCGCCGCCGCGCCCACGGCCGTGCAGGAGGCGATGAGCGAGGCCGTTTTTTGGCGAATAATGTCGAAATAAACCTCTTCCGTAATGTCGAGGCGGCGGGCTTTCTCAATTTGCAGTAGCTCGCCTTCGCTCAGCTCTTTCACAGCGTTGCTCACAATTTTGAGCAGGTCAAAGTCGTCGTTTTCGAGGGATAATAAGAGGCCACGGCTCAAGAGATAGTCGCCTACGAGCACGGCTATCTTATTCTTCCAGAGCGCGTTGATGGAAAAAAAGCCCCGGCGGTAGTTACTCTCGTCCACCACGTCGTCGTGCACCAGGGTGGCGGTGTGCAGCAGCTCGATGAGGGCCGCGCCGCGGGAAACGGCTTCGGGCAGCGGGGCGGTGGGGTCGGCGGCGGTGGCGCGGGCGGTCAGGAACACGAACATGGGCCGCACCTGCTTGCCCTTGCGGCGCACGATGTAGCCCATTATCTTGTCGAGCAGCAACACCTTGGTTCGCATCGACTGCCGAAATTTTACTTCAAACTCGGCCATTTCGACCGCGATGGGAGCCTGAATCTGGTCGAGCGGATTTGCCATGCGGAGGCAATATTACGGCCAGCAGCGCGGATTACGCCGTCTGCGCTACCTTCGCCCCATGCTCCGTACCGTCGAGTTCACGCTAGTTGGCCGCGCCCACGGCCGCCCTTTTGCCGCCGATGCCACCTACCAGTCCACCGGGCAGCCGCAGCCTATTATCGTGTTCGTGCACGGCTTTAAGGGGTTCAAGGATTGGGGCCATTTTGGGCTGCTGGCCCGGTTTTTTGCCGAAAAAGGCTTCGTATTCATCAAGCTCAACCTCTCGCATAATGGTGTGGTGGTGGGTGGTACCGGCGATTTGGAAGACCTGGAAGCCTTCGGCCAGAATAACTTCAGCCTGGAGCTGGACGACCTGGGCCAGCTGCTGGACGCGCTGCACACACCGGGGGCTACCCCCCTGCCCGCCGCTGGCCTCGACCTGCGCCGCCTCTACCTGGTGGGCCACAGCCGCGGTGGCGCGCTCGTGCTGCTCAAGGCTGCCGAAGACCCGCGCGTGGCGGCCGTGGCTACCTGGGCCGCCGTGGCCGACCTGCACCCCCGCTGGCCCGCCGACGTGGTGGCGCAATGGCAGCGCGAGGGCGTACTCTACGTGCCCAACGCCCGCACCGGCCAGCAAATGCCGCTGTACTACCAGCTGGCCGAAAATTTCTTCGCCCACCGGGCCCGGCTCGATTTGCCGGCCCTGGTGCCGGGCCTGCGCCAGCCGCTGCTGCTCATTCACGGCGACGAGGACGAGACGGTGCCGCTGGCGGCCGTGTACCAACTGCACGCCGGCCAGCCCGCTGCCGAAGTGCTAGTGGTGCCGGGGGCGGGCCACATGTTTGGCGGCGCGCACCCGTGGGCCGGCCCGGCCCTACCCCCCCCGGCGCAGCTCATCGCCGAGCGCACCTCCGCTTTCTTCGAAGAAATGTGGAATTAGCTTTGAAGCGAAGGAAATTCCTCATTCCAAATACTAAATTTCCACTTGACTACTCTGGCTTACCTGCTGCTGGGCAGCAATCTGGGCGACCGCGCCGCCCGCCTGGCGCGAGCCCGCACCGACCTGGCCGGCGCGGCCGGGCATGTGGTAGCCGCCTCGGCCCTCTATGAAACCGCCGCCTGGGGCGTGGAGGACCAGCCCGATTTTCTAAACCAGGTAGTGGCCCTCGAAACCTCGCTGGATGCCCCGGCCCTACTGGCGGCCTGCCAGGCCGCCGAGCTGCGGCAGGGCCGCGAGCGGCGCGTGCGCTGGGGAGCCCGCACCCTGGACGTGGACGTGCTGCTTTTTGGGTCGGAAATAATCACTATCCCCACGCTCACCGTGCCGCACCCGGCACTGCCCTTTCGACGCTTTGCCCTCGTGCCGCTAGCCGAGCTGGCTCCGCAGCTGGTGCACCCGCAGCTGAGCCGCACCGTGGCCGAGCTGCTGGCGGAGTGCCCGGACGAGCTGAAGGTCAATAAGATGGAAGGTAGTTAGCTAGGCCAGCTACCCCTTTTTATTCCAGAATGGCCGCGGGCTCAATCTTCTTGACCAAGCCCTGCAATACCTTGCCGGGGCCACATTCCACAAAGTGCGTCGCGCCGTCGGCAAACATGGCCCGCACGCTTTGCGTCCAGCGGACGGGAGCCGTGAGCTGAGCCAGCAGGTTGGCTTTGATTTTAGCCGGGTCGCGGTGGGGAGCGGCGTCCACGTTCTGGTACACGGGGCAGCGGGCGGGCCGGAAGGCCGTGCGCTCGATGGCCTCGGCCAGGGCTGCCTGGGCCGACTGCATCAAGGGTGAGTGGAAGGCCCCGCCCACCGGCAGGGGTAGGGCGCGCTTGGCCCCAGCGGCTTTCAGCACCTCGCAGGCTTTGGTGATGCCGGCCACCGTGCCCGAAATGACGAGCTGGCCGGGGCAGTTGTAGTTGGCGGCCACTACCACGTCGCCGCCGGCCGTTACCTGGGCGCAGCCTTGCTCCACGGCCTCATCGGGCAGGCCCAGGATGGCGGCCATCGTGCCGGGCTGCTCCTGGCAGGCGGCCTGCATGGCCTGGGCGCGGCGTGCTACCAGGGGTAGGGCATCGGCGAAAGAAAGCACGCCCGCCGCCACCAGCGCCGAAAACTCGCCCAACGAGTGGCCGGCCACCATCGCGGGCAGCCCACCCGACCGGGCCACGAACTGCGCCACCGAATGCACGAACACGGCGGGCTGAGTAACGTCGGTGCGGCGCAAATCTTCTTCGCTACCCTCGAACATTAACTTAGTGAGGTCAAACCTCAGCAGGTCGTTGGCCTGATTGAGCAGGGCGCGGGCGGCTTCGCTCTGCGCGTATAGCTCGCGGGCCATGCCCGGAAACTGCGAGCCCTGGCCGGGAAAGAGTACGGCCGTCAGGCCAGCGTTGGAAGGAGTCAAAATCGTTCTGTGTTAGTGGTTCCTTGTTTCTCGTTGTCTCTCAGACGAGAAATCAGAAACCAGGAACCCGTTATCCGGGCAAAATAAAGACAAAAAAGCCGCCCCGATGAGGAGCGGCTTTTTAAAAGACAAACTGAAAACAATAGGCGGAAGCCTACCCTACTTTACCTGACAACCTCTACCCAGCCCTTGTAGGTGCGCTTGGTTTTGGCGGCATCGGCAAACTGCACTTCGGCCAGGTAGTAGTAAACGCCGTTGGAAACCAGGCCGCTACTGGTGCTTTCGCCGGCCACGCCGCCACCCGTCCAGTTGATGTAGGGGTCGGCGCTGCTCTCGTACACCTTTACGCCCCAGCGGTTGAAAATCTGGATGTGCGTCGTGGTAATCGGGCTGCTCGTTTTGGGGCGGAACACCTCATTCACCCCATCGCCGTTGGGCGTAAAGATGTTGGGGAGCAGGAAGAACACGCAGTCGTTCTGGCACGCGATGTTGCTGAGGCCGCTGCGCTGGCCGCTAGCTGCCACGGCCTGCACCTGGTAGCAGCTGGTAGGCTGGGGCAAGTTGCGGTCGCTGTACGTGAGCTGGGTCGTAGAGTCAATCAGCACGAAGGGCCCCGCCTGGGTGGTCCCGCGGAACAAGCGGTAATACACCGCGTTGGTGGCGCAGCCGGCGGGCGTGTTGCCCACGGTCCAGCGCAGGTTATTCTGGTATAGCTGGCCGGGGGCGGGGTAGGACGGCAGATTGGCCAGGCTGTCGCAGTTGAGCGGCTGCACGCTCAGCACCGGCGTGCAGGGCACTTCTTGCAGCGTGGTGCACACTTGCTGACTGTTGTTCAGCAGGTTGAGCAGGTATGGGACGCCTGCATACTGCCCGGTCGTCTGCACGTAGTAGCAGTACTGCTGGCCGGCTACTACGGCGCGGTCCACGTAGGTACCGCTGGTAGCGCTCGGCGTTACGGTCGCAATCTGGTTGAAGGTGCCGGTGGGCGTATCCTGGCGGTAGATGCGCGAGGGCTGCTGGCTGTTATCCCAGGGCACGGTGTAGGCCCAGTTCACGGTGATGGTCTTGGCAATGCCGTCGGGCACGAGGCTGGCGCGCACGCTGGTGGCGGTCGGCGAGGTTTCGCTCTTCTCCACCGCCGTGCCGGTGCTGCGGTCGGTGTTGAAGAAGGCCAGCGTGTAGGTATACTGGCTGGCCGTGGTATTCAGGCCCCGGTCCACGTAGGTGGTATCGGTGAGGTTGGTCAGCGTGGCCACCAGGGCGGGCGCGCCGGCTCCAATGCTGCGGCTGAGGCGGTAGCCATAGGGCGCGCCAAACGTGCCGGCGTTGTCGGCGCGCGGCTGGGTCCACTTCACCGTAATCTGGCCGGTGGTGGCGTCGGTCGTGTTCACGTCCACATTGGTGAGCACTGCCGAGCGCCCGCTAAAGGTCAGGCACGCCTCGTTCGAGACGATGCTGGCCCCGCCCGAAGGCAGCGGAAACATCGCGTACACGCGGTAGCTGTAAGCTTTGCCCCGCGTCAGGCCCTTGCCCGCGTTATCGTCGGTGAAGGTGGTAGCCGTGGGCGGCACCGAGCCCACCTGCACGTAGCCCGAGCCGGCGGGTAAGCCCGTATCACAGGGGCCGGGCGTGTAGTTGTAGCAGCCCTCGCGCCGGAAAATCAGCAGGTTTTTGGCATTCTGGCAGCTGTAGCGGTCCCAGGTCACGAGGCTCACGAGGCCCGCTGAGCTGCTGGCGGCCACGGCGCGCACGTTTTGCGGCGGCGGCCCTACCACCGTAATGCGCACCGTTTTCTCATCAATGAGAATCGGCGTTGTCACGTTGGGGTTGGGCGGACTATCCTGCGCCTTAAACACCACCAAATAGGGCTGGTTCGACACCCGGCTGCAATCGGGCGTCCAGGTAAAGGTGCCGGTCGAAGTGGTGCTTGTCGTGTTCTTCACGAAGGCGGCCGGGTTGGAAGCCGTGGGTGGCAGTACGCCGCTGTAGGCAAACAGCGTGATGGGGGTAGGGGCCGCCGCGCCAGGGGCCGAGCCGTCGGTAGCCGAGATGCGCAGCGTCACGGGTTGGTTGGCCACCACGCACACGTCGGGCGGCGCCGTGAGCATGGGCGGCAGATTATCGGTGGGCGACACGATAATCTGCATGTCGCGGATAACTGAGCCAATCTGCCGGAAGCCATTGGCCGTGCGCCGCCACTCCTCCACTGTGAAGGCAATATTGTAGATGCCCGCCCGCGCCGGGGCGTTCCAGGTAATCTGGCCAGTATGCACGTCCTGCACCAGAATGGCATTCTTGGTGGGGTCGCCGGCCGGTACGCCGGTATAAGGCACCTGCTTGGCACCGGGTGCGAGCGCTTGATTATCAGGATACGTGTAGTTACTACAGTCTACCGGAACGGCTACGTTCTTATTGCTCTTAGCAGCGGGTGCGCCACCTAATACTTGTTGGCAGGTGCGTAGCTTGAAGGATAGCGAGTCGCCATCAGCATCATACGCCGCGGGGTTATGCAAAAACACCTGCTCTGTAGCGGCCTTATCCAATGCCGGAGCCAAAAGCACGGGCGAATGGTTTAGTCCATACGCCGAATTAATGGTTACATCTGATTGGACATAGAAAGACGTGTTAACCGAATTGGCCATATTCACAATGTTTGCATTGCGGTTTTCGCCAATAAAGCTTACATGGTATAAACCTGCTCCTGAAAAAAAGTGGTCAAACTCAAAGAGATATACGTCGGTGTCAACTGTCGAACGCGCAACGTCCGTCCTGCGGGTCATCAAGGGCTGGCCGGAAGCATCTTTATCCCCACCGTTTAGCGTCGTACCATCACCAAAAAATATGTTTGTATCTGCAAGTGTTTGGTCGATACCGTTCTTATCCCGGTAAATCGTCAGCCTGAAAAGGATATGATTCGGGTTACCCGTGATACTGTCCACCTTGGATTGAATATCGCCGGCGCGGATGTGCGTGGCCTGGGCTACCTCGGGTCGCAACCAGCCCAGCCCGACCAGCAACAGGGCCAGCAGCCAAGTGGCGCGCCGGCTATTCTTGGCAAAAGATAAAAAAAAGCGCATAATCTACCAGCGTTGAAAATTGATTTTGCTACCCCCTGCCCAAAGCTCCCCAAATAGCCTGTCGTATCACCCAACTTTTTTCGGACCCCTTTGGTTGAGGAAGGTACGTAGCAAATCGGCTAACGGCGTTTTTGCTGGATTGATTCACGGGGTAGGCCAAGGGATTTTAGGCTTGGTTTTAATCCTTCTAAATAGCACTCATTCACTTGCCCGGCTTGGGGCAGAGCCGGTAGCGGCCCTACCTTTGGGCAGCACAAACGGTCACTTTTTCGACTGAAAACTTTATGAATTGGTTTACAAAAACCTTCACCAGCAGCATCGGGCGCAAGATTGTTATGTCGCTCACCGGGCTGTTTCTCTGCACGTTCCTGGTGGTGCACCTCATCGGCAACTTCCAGCTCTTCAAGAATGACGACGGGGTAGCGTTTAATGTGTACTCCCATTTTATGGGGCACAACCCGGTTATCCGCACCATCGAGTGGGGCTTGGTGCTAGGCTTCGGCTTCCACATCTACGAAGCCGTGATGCTGTCCTTGCGCAACAAGAGCGCCCGCGCCCACGGCTACGTGCAGTGGCAGGCCAAGCAAAATTCGGAGTGGACCTCGCGCAACATGGGCATTCTGGGCTCCATCATCCTGGTATTTTTGATTGTGCATCTGTACAATTTCTTCTGGCGCGCCCGCTTCGGCACCCTCGACCCGGACATCAACCGCAACGATGATTTGTACAAGCTCGTGGTGTCGTCGTTTCACCAGTGGTGGTACGTTATTCTCTACGTGGCAGCGCAGGCCAGCCTGGGCTACCACCTCTGGCACGGCTTCCGCTCGGGCTTCCAAACGCTGGGCCTGAACCACCGCAAGTATATGCCATTAATTAAAAACTTTGGCTATGCGTTCGCTGTCCTTGTGTCAGCCGGTTTTGCTTCGATGCCGCTCTACTTTCTCTTCTTTACCAACGAGAAAGGTGCGCTCATTACCAGTGCGCCGGCCATCCTGCACCACCTGACTGTAGCCTTTCAGTAATCGACTGCTTTTGATGTGCTACTTGCTTGCGGCGCTGACCAGCAGCGGGAAAAATCATTCCGGTAACTGTTTCAACGTCAGAAATCCTTTTCGCTTCAGCGCATCGCCATTCAAGTAGCACCTCAACTAATTAGCCCAGCAACAACTATGGTTTTGAATTCCAAAGCGCCCGAAGGCCCCCTGGCTGAGAAATGGGACAAGCATAAGTTCAACGTCAAGCTCGTGAACCCCGCCAACAAGCGGAAATACGACGTGATTGTGGTGGGCACCGGGCTGGCGGGCGCGGCGGCGGCGGCCTCGCTGGCTGAGTTGGGCTACAATGTGAAAGCCTTTACTTACCACGACTCGCCGCGCCGGGCGCACTCCATCGCGGCGCAGGGCGGCATCAACGCGGCTAAGAACTATCAGAACGACGGCGACTCGGTGTTCCGGCTGTTCTACGATACTATTAAGGGGGGCGACTACCGCTCGCGCGAAGCCAATGTGTACCGCCTGGCCCAGGTGTCGGTCAGCATTATCGACCAGTGCGTGGCCCAGGGCGTGCCTTTCGCCCGTGAATACGGCGGGCTGTTGGCCAACCGTTCCTTCGGGGGCGCGCAGGTAAGCCGCACGTTCTACGCCCGCGGCCAGACCGGGCAGCAGTTGCTGTTAGGAGCCTACTCAGCTTTGAGCCGCCAGATTGCCTACGGCAAAGTGAAGATGTACACCCGCTCGGAATTGCTCGACGTGGTGGTAGTAGATGGCCAGGCTCGCGGCATCGTGACGCGCAACCTCATCACGGGCGAAGTGCAGACCCACGCGGGTCACGCTGTGGTGCTGGCTACCGGCGGCTACGGTAACGTGTTTTACCTGAGTACTAACGCGATGTACTGCAACGCCACGGCGGCGTGGCGCGCCCACAAGAAGGGCGCATACTTCGCTAATCCGTGCTTCACCCAGATTCACCCTACCTGCATCCCGGTATCGGGTGACTACCAGTCGAAGCTGACGCTGATGTCGGAGTCGCTGCGCAACGACGGCCGGGTGTGGGTGCCCAAAACCAAGGAAATGGCCGAGCGCGTGCGCAAGGACGAAGTCAAGCCCCAGGACGTGCAGGAAGATGACCGCGACTATTTCTTGGAGCGCAAGTACCCGGCGTTTGGCAACCTCGTGCCGCGCGACGTAGCCTCGCGCAATGCCAAGCAGATGTGCGACGAAGGGAAGGGGGTAGGCTCGACGGGCCTGGCCGTATACCTCGACTTCGCCGATGTAATCAAGCGCACCAGCGCCGAGGCGGTGAGTCAGAAATATGGTAACCTCTTCGAGATGTACGAGAAGATTACCGACGAGAACCCCTACGAGCGGCCCATGCGCATTTACCCCGCCGTGCACTACACAATGGGCGGCCTGTGGGTAGACTACAATCTACAAACCACCATTCCGGGCCTCTATGCGGCCGGCGAGTGCAATTTCTCAGACCACGGCGCGAACCGCCTGGGTGCTTCGGCGCTCATGCAGGGCTTGGCTGATGGCTACTTCGTTATCCCATACACCATTGGTGACCAACTGGCTGCTACCCCCCCCAAGCCGGTTACCACCGACCACCCGGCCTTCGCCGAGGCCAAGGCGGGCGTGCAGGCCCGCGTGGAGCAGCTGCTCAGCATCAAGGGCAACCGCACGCCGGATGAGTTTCACAAAAAACTCGGCCACCTTATGTGGGAATATTGCGGCATGGCCCGCAACGCCGAGGGCCTGCGCTACGCTAAGGCCGAAATTGCCAAGCTGCGCAAGGAGTTCTGGCAGGATGTGAAGGTGGTGGGCACCGGCGAGGAAATGAACCAGGCGCTGGAAAAAGCCAGCCGCGTGGCCGATTTCATCGAGCTAGGCGAGCTCATGGTAGACGATGCCCTGGACCGCAACGAAAGCTGCGGCGGCCACTTCCGCGAGGAATACGCTACGGAGGAAGGCGAGGCCCTGCGCCGCGACGACGAGTACGCCTACGTGGCAGCTTGGGAATATATGGGCGAAAACCAGCCCGAGCGCCTCAACAAGGAAGAACTGGTGTTTGAGAACGTGAAGCTCACCCAGCGCAGCTATAAATAATTTAACTGAGAATTACGAATTGGCTTTGGTAATCCGCTTGTCAACTCACAATTTTTAATTCATAGTTTTTGACTCAAAGAAAATGGCCGGAAGTAACCCCAATGCTAAACCCATGAACCTCAAGCTTCGCGTGTGGCGCCAGCCTAATCGCCAAACGGAGGGCCGGGTAGTGGACTACGACGTGAAAGGCATTTCGCCCGATATGTCGTTTCTGGAAATGCTCGATGTGCTCAACGAGGACCTGCTGCACCAGGGGCAGGACCCGGTGGCCTTCGACCACGACTGCCGCGAGGGCATCTGCGGCTCGTGCGCTCTGTTCATCAACGGCCGCTCGCACGGCCCCGAAAAGGGCACCACGACCTGCCAGCTGCACATGCGCAAGTTTTCGGACGGCGACACGATTACCGTGGAACCTTGGCGCGCCAACGCTTTCCCGGTCAATAAGGACCTGAGCGTGGACCGCTCGGCGTTCGACCGCATTATTCAGGCGGGTGGCTATGTGAGCGTGAATACCGGCGGCGCGCCCGACGGCAACGAGATTCCAATTCCGAAGGATATTGCTGACCGCGCCTTTGAGGCGGCCACCTGCATTGGCTGCGGCGCGTGCGTGGCGGCCTGCAAAAACGCTTCGGCCATGTTGTTCGTCTCGGCCAAGGTGTCGCAGCTTTCGCTGTTGCCCCAGGGCCAGGTAGAGGCGCAAACCCGCGTCGAGAATATGGTAGCCCAAATGGATATCGAAGGCTTCGGGGCCTGCTCCAACATCGGCTCGTGCGCGGCCGAGTGCCCGGTGGGCATTTCGCTGGAAAATATCGCGATTTTGAATCGCGAGTACCTGACTGCTAAAGCGACCTCGAATAGTCTGGCGTAGTTGTAAGCAACATAATCAAAAAAACTCCGGGCCTAGGCCCGGAGTTTTTTTTGTATCCCTATCCAAACGCCAAACGGCCCCGGCAATACTAATTACCGAGGCCGTTTTTTGGCAGACGAGGTGGGCCTACTTACTCAGCTTCTTTTTCAGATTCTCGTTCAGCGCTTCCAGGAATTCCTCGGTGTAGAGGTAGTCGCGGCCGTGCTGCACCTTGTTGCCGTGGATGCACACGGCGAGGTCCTTGGTCATTTTACCGCTTTCCACGGTTTCGACGCATACGGCTTCGAGGGCGTGGCAGAAGTCGATTAGCTCCTGGTTGTTGTCGAGTTTGCCGCGGAATTCCAGGCCGCGCGTCCAGGCGAAGATGCTGGCGATGGGATTGGTGCTGGTGGGCTTGCCGTTCTGGTGGTCGCGGTAGTGGCGCGTCACGGTGCCGTGGGCGGCTTCGGACTCCATCACGGTGCCATCGGGCGTCACCAGTACCGAGGTCATCAGGCCCAGCGAGCCGAAGCCCTGGGCCACGGTGTCGCTCTGCACATCGCCGTCGTAGTTTTTGCAGGCCCACACGAAGTTACCGTGCCATTTCAGGGCCGAGGCCACCATGTCGTCAATCAGCCGGTGCTCATATGTGATGCCGGCGGCCTGGAACTTCGCCGTGTAGTCCTGCTCGTAAATCTCCTGAAAAATATCCTTAAAGCGGCCATCATACTTCTTCAGGATGGTGTTTTTGGTGCTCAGGTACAGCGGCCAGCCTTTGCTCAGGGCCTGGTTGAAGCAGGCGTGCGCGAAGCCGCGAATACTTTCGTCGGTGTTGTACATGGCCAGCGCTACGCCGTCGCTTTTGAAATTGAATACCTCAAACGACTGCACCTCGCCGCCGTCTTCGGGCGTGAAGGTGACGGTGAGCTTGCCCTTGCCTTTGGTCAGGAAGTCGGTGGCGCGGTATTGGTCACCGAAGGCGTGGCGGCCGATGCAGATGGGCGCGGTCCAGTTGGGCACCAGGCGCGGCACGTTGCTCATCACGATGGGCTCGCGGAACACCGTGCCATCTAGGATATTGCGAATAGTACCGTTGGGCGACTTCCACATCTGCTTCAGACCAAATTCCTGCACGCGCTCCTCGTCGGGGGTGATGGTGGCGCACTTGATACCCACGCCGTACTCCCGGATGGCGTGGGCCGAATCGATAGTTACCTGGTCGTTGGTGGCATCGCGGTGCTCGATACCCAAGTCGTAGTACTTGATGTCGAGGTTGAGGTAGGGCGTGATGAGCTTATCCTTGATAAACTTCCAGATGATGCGCGTCATTTCGTCGCCATCCAGCTCGACTACGGGGTTTGCAACCTTAATTTTGGTCATGTTGGGGGTGGGCTTATGAGAGTTACTACTTGGCCCCACGCGGGGCGCGGCCATTGCCGGGGTCAATATTAAGCACGGCTTTCCGTCTGGCAGTACCTGCGACCAAGGCGTGAAGACACAACTAACTAACCAGAACGTCATGCAGACCGCAGGGAAGCATGACGTTCTGGTTGGCGATAGCCGACAATTGCCAGCCTACCCCCCCGGCGCGGCCGAGCCATCAGCCTCACCCAGCGCCGTGGGCTGAATGAAAACGTGCCGCACGTCGGGATAGGCTGCCTGGATGGCCGCCCGCAGCCGCGCCACCACCTGGGTAAGCTGCACGGCCGGTAGGTCGGGCGCGAACTCGACGGGTAGCACCAGTAGAATTTCGTGGGGGCTGAGGTAGGATGTGAGCGGCGGGGCCGCGCGCATAATCGCGGCCTCGGCGCGGGCCAGGACGGCTACCTGGTGCAGCAGCACGGTCTCGGCGGGTTCACCCAGCAGCAGGCTCTTGGTTTCGCGCAGCAGCAGCACGGCCACCACCAGTAGCAGCAGGCCAATGAGCAGCGAGGCTACCCCATCCAGCTCGGGCATTTGCAGCCAATGACTGAGAAAAACGCCCAAAAAGGCGATGAGCAGCCCCAGCAAATCGGAGGCATCCTCGAAGAGCACGACGAAAACCGATGGGTCTTTGCTAGCCCGAAACGCGGCCCAGAAGGACTGCCGGCCGCGCTGCTTATTAAACGTGCGGCGCGCTACCAGAAACGACAGGCCGTCGAAGATGAAGGCCAGGCTCAGCACCACGTAGTTCCAGGTGGGGCTGCCGAGCGGCTCGGGGTGCCGCAGGTGCTCGATGCCCTCGTAGATGGACAGCCCACCGCCCACGCTGAAGATGAACACCGACACCATAAACGACCAGAAATACAGCTCTTTACCATAGCCAAAAGGCCGCCGCGCATCGGCCGGCTGCTGGCTGCGGCGCAGGCCCAGCAGCAACAGCCACTCGTTGGCCGTGTCCACGAGCGAATGGATGCCTTCCGAGAGCATCGCCGACGAGCCCGTGACCCACGCCGCCCCAAACTTGATGGCCGCGATACCCAGGTTGGCGGCCAGCGCAGCCACAATAGCGGTTTTGGATTCGGACTGGTCGGGCACGAGGGGGGTAGGGCTAGAAAAAGTTAGTGCTGCTACTACGCTTGGGCCGCCCCGGCGGGCTACTATTGCACTAAATTCTTCCTTCTCAGCCGATGCGTCCTCTCTGTTTCCTTTTCCTGTGCCTGCTGGGCCTGAGCGCACCACTCGCGCTCGTGGCCGGGCCGCCCAAGCCGCGCCCCATCAACCCGCACGCCACGCCCGAGGCGCGCCGGCTGCTCGCGTATCTGTACGGCCTGCGGGGCAAGCACACCTTATCGGGGATGCACAACGTGCTGGGGCTAATGTCGGCAACTACCGATTCGGTGCAGCGCCTCACGGGCGAGTACCCGGCCATCTGGGGCGGCGACTTCGGCTTCGCCGACTCGACCCACGACATCGATAACATCAAGTATCGGCCGCTCTTGGTGGCTGAAATCAAGAAGCAGCACCAGCGCGGGGCCATTATCGTGCTCAGCTATCACCAGGCCAACCCGGCGCTGGGCGAGCCTACCCCCTTTGAGGGCGGCATCCTCAGCAAGCTCACCGATGCCCAGTGGCAGGAGCTGCTAACGCCGGGCACGCCCCTTTACCAGAAGTGGGCCGCCCAGATGGACCTGCTGGCCGGCTACCTGCAGCAGCTGCAAGCCGCCAGGATTCCCATCATTTTCCGGCCCTACCACGAAATGAACGGTGGCTGGTTCTGGTGGGGCGGCCGGCCGGGGCCGCAGGGCGCGGCTGCGCTCTGGAACCAGCTCTATAAATACTACACCCAGCACCACCACCTCAATAACATCCTCTGGGCCTGGACGCCCGACAAGCCCACGCCGGGCGTCGAGACGTTTTTTCCCGGCCGCGACAAAGTGGATTTGCTGGGCACGGACATCTACCCGCGCAAAGACAGCGCCGCCGCGGTGTATCCGCAGCGCTGGTACGCGGCCATGCAGCAGCTGGCCGGCGGCAAGCCACTGGGCTTATCCGAGCAAAGCGTGCTCCCTACCCCCGCCCAACTGGCGCAACAGCCCTACGTCTGGTTTATGTCGTGGGGCAAGATGCTGTTTAACGCTAATAGCGCGGCGGAAATCAAGCGCGTGTATGCCGACCCGCGGGTGCTGAATGCGGGGGACGTGACGAAGGGGCTCAAATGAGCGGGCCGGGAGGTGAAGTGCCCGCCTACGTAGCCTGCACCTCACCTACCGCCATAGCCAATTCAACTCTAACCTCTCCAAACCCTACCCCCACCACGGCGGCTAGCGCGGCCCCAGTAGTTTCGGTGGCCGGATACTCACCCAACTCAACCGACTGGCCATCAGCCATTAGACTTTGAATAGCGCTAGGCATCCCGTGCAGTACCACACGGTAGGTGGCGTAGCTGGGCTGGTAGTCGCCTTCGCTGGTCTGCGTTAGCAAGAGCGAGGTTTCGTCGCCCGTCACAGTGAAGCGGCGGGTGGTTTGCTGGCCTTCCTGGTAGCCGTAGCCCTCGCCGCCGTCGTCGTAGAGGACGCTCTCGGCGGTGCCGTTTTTGTAGTATACGTGCAGGGTGAGCTGCTCCACCACTTTTTCGCCCACGTACTGCATAATGGGCTGCATCGGCACCACGGCCCCGGCCCGCACGAAGAGCGGAATGCGGGTGAGGTCGGCCGAGGCCCAGGTTTCGGCCCCGCCGGCGCGGCGCTCGTCGGTCCAGTAGTAGTACCAGTCGCCGCGGGGCAAATACATCCAGCGGCCATCCACGCCGGGCTGGGTGATGGGGCAGATGAGCAGGTTGTCGCCGAGGGCAAATTCGGCCATGCGCAGGTAGGTTTCGGGGTCGTTCTGGTCCAGGAAGGTGAGCGGGCGCAGCATAGGCGTGCCGTGGGTGCTATACTGCCAGAAGGCGGTGTACACGTAGGGCAGCAGCTGGTAGCGCAGCTCGATAAAGTGCCGCGCCAGGCTCGTGTACGGCTCCCCGAAGCTCCAGGGCTCCTGGTCGCCGTGGTCGCCGGAGCTGTGCACCCGGAAGAACGGGTGGAAGGCCCCCAGTGCCATCCAGCGGGCAAACAGCTCCCCGTCGGGCTTGTCGATGAAGCCGCCGATGTCGGAACCGATGAAGCTGAAGCCGCTGATGCTCAGGCGCTGACACTGAATATTGGCCAGCCACAGGTGCTCCCAGCTGGCAATGTTGTCGCCGGTCCAGCCCGAGGAGTAGCGCTGGCCGCCCGCGTAGGTGCTGCGCGTGATGGTAAAGGGCCGGTTGGGGTAGCTAAAGCGCGCCACGCCCGCGTTGGTGGCGCGGGCCATCTGCATGCCGTAGATATTGTGCGCCTTGCGGTGCGAAGTTGGCTGGCCCTCGTAGCCGAAGCGCACATCGTCGGGGAAGGTGCCGCGCTCAAACACGGCGGGCTCGTTCATGTCGTTCCACACGCCCCGCACGCCCACGTCCTTTATCAAGCCCTCAAACAAGCCCGCCCACCACTCGCGCACCTCCGGCCGGGTGTAGTCGGGGAAGTGGCACAGGCCCGGCCATACCGAGCCGCGCATGAGCGGCCCATCGGCGCGGCGGCAGAAATAATCGTTTTCCAGCCCTTCCTGATACACCGGGTAGGCGGGGTCAATCTTGATGCCGGGGTCGATGATAACCACCGTTTTAAACCCATCTTCGGCCAGCTCCTGCACCAACTTCCTGGGCTCGGGGAAGTGCTGCGGGTGCCAGGTAAAGCAGCGGTAGCCGTCCATGTAGTCAATGTCGAGGTAAATCGCATCGCACGGAATCTGGCGCTCGCGCAGGCCGCGCGTCACCTCGCGCACGTTGCTCTCGGGGAAGTAGCTCCACTTGCACTGCTGGTAGCCCAGCGTCCAGAGGGGGGGTAGGGCGGGCGGGCCGGTCAGGCAGGTATATTCTTCCGTGACTTCGAGCAGGGTAGGGCCGTAGAGAAAGTAGTAATTCATCTCGCCGCCATCGGCCCAAAAGCTGGTAACATCGGCCCGCTCGGCGGCAAAGTCGAAGAAGGCTTTAAACGAATTATCGAAGAAAACCCCGTGCGCCGTGCGCTGGTGCAGCACCTGAAAAAAGGGAATATTCTTGTACAGCGGGTCGGTGCCCTTCACGTAGCCATAGGTATCGGAGCCCCAGTTGAGGAAGCGCTGGCCGCGCAGGTTCATGTTGGCGGGCTTGTCGCCGAGGCCGTAGTAGCACACGCCGCTGGGCACCTGGTGGCTCATTTTCACCACGTCGTTGCCGGTTTCGTCGTCGTGCTGCCAGTGAAAGCCCTTCTCATCGGCGCTCAGGATATTGCCCGAGCGGTCGAGCACCCGCGTACGCAGCGAGTCTTTCCACACAATGCAGATGAGCCGGGCCGTAGTGAGGCGGTAGTGGTCGTCTTTCTCCTTAAATTCCAGAAAACCAGGTGCCGCCGGGCGCAGCGCCTGCTCGGTAGCCAGGTCGGGCAGGGCGTAGCTAAAATCGGGCTCGGCAGGACTGCCGGGCGTGAGGTAGCGAAAGCGCAGCACCTTGTCGGAGAGCGCGTGCAGCAGCAGGCGGGTGCCGTTTTCGGTGGTGAAGGTGAAGAGGTAGTCGTTGGTTTGGGCAGCGTGCCGCACGGGGCCGGGTAGCTGTTCCTGGCCGCTTTGCGCCGCCAGGTCGTTGACCATGTAGTTGTTGTCCTGAACGGAATTGGTAACCATATAAGATAAGGTAGAAGACGCGGCGCGGGGAAGGCTAACGGAGGAGGTAAAAAAATACCGGCCGGGGCCGGTTAGCGTAGCTTTAAGCTCGCAAGTTACGTTTTAAGCATGGGCCCCGGCGCAAACGAAGTGCCGAAAACGTAGGCGCGGTTCCCTGGGTTACGTTTATTTTTTATAGCCTCAACCGTGGGGCAGGCGGTAGTAGCCCCGTACTTCGCAGCGTTAACTTTTGCCGATGTCTTCGCCCACCGCCGCTTCCGCCCTTCCCCTTGCCGTGCTGGTGCTGGCCTGGGACGAAACTACGCCGGCCGTGCGCGCCCTCATCGCAGCCACCCAGGCCTCCGCCCCGGCCCTCGCTTCCATCCTGGTGATGGTACCCAAGGCCGAGCCCTCCGGCACCCTGAGCGCCGAAGAATACCTGCCCCTACCCCCCGCTACGGTGGCAACCGCGCCCGAACTGCCCGCCGCGCTGCCAGCCGCGGCCCCGGAGCCCGTACTGGTCGCGGGCGCGCCGCAGATGCCGCCAGTAGCTGCTGGGATGCACCTCGCGCCTCCCCTACCCCCCCTGCCAGCGGCCACCTTATCCAAGCCCTGGGCGGCGGTGCGCGTGCTGCGCCTCAGCAGCCACCCCCTGCCCGAGCTGGCGCGGCGGGCGGGCCAGCTCCTGCCGGCTCCTGCCTGGGCCGGCCCGCCCGCCGCGCCCGCCGCCCCTTACCAAGGAGCTACCCCCTCGCCCACCCGCAAAGCCGCCACCAGGCTGCCAGCGCTTGGCTCGCCGCTTCCGGTACCCGCCGCGCCAGCTAAGGGCGCCGCCAAGGATGCTTTGCTACCCGTTTACGAGCCCACCGAGCCGCTTGCCCTGGCCCCTGATGCCGAGGCTGACTGGCCAGCCACGACCGTTGCCGATGAGCTGCGGCAGTTTGAGCTGGCCGCAGCCAGCCCGGCGCAGGCCGAGCTCCCTGCCTCGCCCGAGCCGGCGGGCTGGCCCGAGGCGCTGGCGGCCCTGGGCCAGCCGGTGGCCTTATCGGAAGCCGGACTCCCTACCCCCTCGCCCCCGGCCGGCGCACTACGGGCCGCTTCGCTATACGACGCGCCCAATCTGAATTTTCAGGTCATTCAGTACGCCCGATTTGCGGTGCCGGTGGCGCTGGCTGAAGCTCCGTACGCGGTGATTTACGCGCCGGCGTGGCCTACCTGGCTGGCCGCCCAGGAGCTGCGCCAGCGCACCGGCCAGCCGCTGGTGCTGCACGTAGCCACGCTGGCCGCACTCACCGGCGACTCGCTCGAAACGGCTACTGGCTGGGAGGCGGAGCTACAGCGCCAGGCGTTGCGCCGCGCCGACGTTATTCTGACCGAAACTCCCGCCCTGGCCCAGCGCCTGTGCCACGAGCTGAACTTGCCCGGCACCCGCGTGCACACCGTGCCGGCGGCCGACACCCAAGCCATCGCGCTGGCTTTGCAGGCGGCCCGGCCCCGCCCGGTGGCCGAACCGGCGTAATTTTGCGAGCGATGACGGAATTTGAACAGGAATTTGAAGCGACGCTGGAGGCCGACCCGCGCACGGGCGACGTGTTTGTGGTCGTGCCCTTCGCAGTAGCTGGGGTATATGGTACCCAGGAGGAGTTGCCGGTGCAAACGGCCATCGACGGTTTTCCCTACCAGGGCGAGCTACTGCCCCTGGGCGATGGCTACCACGGGCTGACTATTCCGCGGGCGGTGCGCCGCGCCGTGGGCAAAACCGTGGGCGACGTGCTGCGCGTGCAGCTAAGCCACGACCTGAGCGAGCGCGTGGTGACCATGCCCGACGACCTGGCCGCGGCCCTGGCCGAGAATGCCGCCGCGTTGGCTTTCTTCAAAAAGCTCGACCAGCCCGAGCAGCGCGCCTACGTGCGCTACCTCAAAGGAGCCAAAAACCCTGAAGCCCGCGCCAAGCGCCTTACCGAGACGGTGTACCGGCTCAGCGTCGGGCGCAAGCGGGAGTAGCGCCTGACGAGTTCTGGCGTTTTTTTGCCCGCGGAAGACGCGGAGGGTTGCGCGGAAGACGCGGAAGCAGGCGGCGTGGGCGCAGCGCTCAAATCGGGCTTCGCGCCAGGTTCTGCAACGATTACCCGTTACGGTGCGTAGCGAGTGCGGACTTTTGCCCTACCCCCACGCCCGTCGGTGGGCGCTGCCATTTTTTTCTTTCCTGATTTATGAACCTCACCCAGCAAACTATGCTGCTTACCGGCGGCGGCTCGGGCATTGGCCTGGCCCTGGCCGAGCACCTGCACGCGGCCGGCAATACCATCCTTATCTGTGGGCGCGATGCCGCCAAGCTGCAAGCTGCCGCCGAGCGCCTGCCCGGCCTGCGCACGCTGGTCTGCGACGTGGCTCAGGCCGCCGAGCGCCAGCGCCTGTTCGAGTGGGCCACTACCGAGTGCCCCGAGCTGAGCGTGCTGCTCAACAACGCGGGCATTCAGCGGACGGTGAACGTGGTGGAAACCACCGAAAGCTGGGCCGATACGGCCGCCGAAATCGCCATCAACCTGGAGGCTCCCATTCATTTGACGCTGCTGTTTATCGGGTATTGGCACGCGCGGCAGGCGGCGGCCCCGGTTATCATCAACGTGTCGTCGGGGCTGGGCTTCGTGCCGATGGCGCGGGTGCCCGTGTATAGTGCCACGAAGGCGGCGCTACACTCCTTTACGCAGTCGCTGCGTCAGCAGCTGGCCGGCTCCCCGGCCCAGGTTATCGAGATTATTCCGCCAGCCGTGCACACCGAACTGGGCGGCACTGACCACTCGTTTGGCGTGCCGCTGGCCGAATATGCCGCTGACGTGATGCAGCAGCTGGCGGCCGGCCACCCGGAAATCGCCTACGGCTTTTCGGCCAAAGCCAGCCAGGCTTCCCGGTCCGAGCTGGATGCGATGTTTAAGCAGATGAATGGATAATAGCCTAATGGGCAAGGAGTAATGGCACTTGCCATTACTCCTTGCCCATTAGGCTATTATCTCCTACCCCCTCACCAGCACCAGGGCCGTGCGGCTGGGCACGTAGAGGCGCAGGCGCGGCGCTTCGGCCGTGCCACCGCCGCCAAAGGTGTCGTAAATCACCTTCTCGTCGAGCCGGGCAAAACCGCCGAATTCCGGGCGGTCGGTGCTGAGCAGCAGGCGGTAGCGGCCCGTAGCCGGCACCGGAATACTATAGTCGAAGAAGCTGCTGCTCACGTTGAAGCTGAACACGAATACCAGCCCGGCGCGCTCAAAGGTGAGGACGCGGTTCTCGTAATCGAGGTTGAGCAGCGTGGCGGGGCCTTTGGTGAGTAGCTGGCGCTCGCGGGCCAGTTGCAGCATAGCTTGGTCAAAGGTCCCGAGCTGATGGAAGCGCAGGTCAGGGTTGTCGGCCAGGCTCCACTGGCGGCGGGCGTAGTGGTAGCTCCAGTCGTTGCCAGCCCGCGGAAAATCGACCCATTCGGGGTGGCCAAACTCATTGCCCATGAAGGTGAGGTAGGCCTCGCCGCCCGCGCTGAGGGTAATGAGCCGGATGAGCTTGTGCAGCGCCGTGGCGCGGGCCACCTGCGGGTCGCCATCGAGCACCCCCATATTGGTGTAGATGGTCGAGTCGTAGAGCCAGTGGCTGAGGGTTTTATCACCCACCAACGCCTGGTCGTGACTTTCGGCGTAGGCCACGGTTTTTTCGCCTGCCCGGCGGTTGGTGAGCTGGTGCCACAGCTCGCCGAGGTCCCAGTCTTCGTCGCGCTTATGCTTGAGGTTTTTAATCCAGAAATCGGGCAGGCCCATTGCTAAGCGGTAGTCGAACCCTACCCCTCCCTCGGCGATGGGGCGGCACAGGCCGGGCAGGCCACTCATATCTTCGGCAATGAGCAGGGCCGATTTCTTCACCTCGCGCACCAGCGTACTGGCCAGCATTAGGTACAGGATAGCATCGTCGTCGGCATCGGGGCCGAAGTAGCTGTCGTAGCCCCCAAAGGCGTGGCCCTCGCCGTGGTGATGGTAGAGCATCGAGGTCACGCCATCGAACCGAAAGCCATCAAAGTGAAACTCTTCCAGCCAGTAGCGCAGGTTGCTGAGCAGAAATTGTTGCACCTCAGGCCGACCGTAGTCGAACAGCTTGCTGTCCCAGCCGGGGTGATTACCGCGCGCGCCTTTATGGAAATAAAGGTTGCCCGAGCCATCAAAATCGGCCAGGCCCTCGGCCTCGTTCTTCACGGCGTGCGAGTGCACCAGGTCGAGCAGCACCGCGAGGCCGCGCTTGTGAGCCTCATTAATGAGGTATTTCAGGTCATCGGGCGTGCCGAAGCGCGAGCTGGGCGCGAAGAAATTGGCTACGTGGTAGCCAAACGAGCCGTAGTACGGGTGCTCCAAAATGGCCATCAGCTGAATGGTGTTGTAGCCATCAGCCTGAATACGCGGCAGAATGTAGTCGGCAAACTCGCGGTAGGTGCCGACCCTCCCCTGCTCCTGCGCCATGCCCACGTGCGCCTCATAGATGAGCGGCTGGCCCTTGGTGGCGTTGGCGATGCGAAAGGTCTGGTCGGTCCACTTAAACGGGTTTTCGGGCACCCAGACTTGGGCCGAATAGTCCTTGGTCACCTCGTCCTGCACGGCGCGGCGCAGGTAGGCGGGTAGGCGGTCCTTGCTCTGGCCGTGGGCCACCACGTGTAGCTTATAGCGCGTGCCGGCGGCGGGCCGGCGGCCGTTTTCATCGTCCGCAATAAAGCCTTCCCACACGCCCGTCGCCTCGTCTTTTTGTAAATAATCAGCCTCGCGGTTCCAGAAATTGAAGTCGCCAACCAGACTCACGGCCTCCGCGCTGGGCGCCCACTCGCGCACCACGTAGCCACGGCGGCGCGCATCGTAGTGCAGGCCCAGCCGCTGGTGGGCGGTAGCAAACTTGCTCAGCGAACCATACTCTTTGGTAATGGCAGCCAGGCGGTCAGCCAAACGCTGCTGGCGGGCCAGCAGGATGGGTTCGTAGGGCTGGAGCCAGGAATCTTCCTGCGTGAGGGCCAGTGTAGGGGCGGCAACGGCGGCGGTCAGGGTGTCGTCAGTAGGCATGGCGGGCGGGCAAGGTTCAGTAGTGCAAAGTAGGCATAAAGGGCCGACAACCGCGCCCGGCTGCCTACTTTGCGGCCATGCAATCGCTCCTCCGCTTTTCGGCCCTCTCTTTACTACTGGCCGCGCTGGCCGGCCCGGCCCTGGGCCAGACGGCCGCGCCCGCTCGCCGCGCCCGCCCTACCCCCCCCACCCTGGCCGACCAGCTGCCGCCGGCCGCCGCGCCGGTGCTGGTGCGCCACGCGCTGGTGGTATCGGCGCACCCGGTGGCGTCGGGGGTAGGGCGCGACATTATGGAGCAGGGCGGCAACGCCTACGACGCGGCCGTGGCCGTGCAGTTTGCGCTGGCTGTGGTGCTGCCGGTGGCCGGCAACGTGGGCGGCGGCGGCTTCATCGTGTACCGCGACCACGCCGGCCCGGCCGGCACCCTCGACTTCCGCGAAACCGCGCCGGCCGCCGCCAGCCGTGATATGTACCTGGATGCCAGCGGCAACGTGGTACCGGGCCTGAGCACCTACGGCGCGCTTTCGACCGGCACGCCCGGCACCGTGGCCGGCATGGCGGCCCTGCACCAGAAGCTGGGCAAGCTGCCCTGGGCGCGGCTCGTGGCCCCGGCCGTGCGGCTGGCTATGCGGGGGGTAGCCCTCACGGCCAAGGAAGCCGCCGGCCTCAACCGCACGCAGGAGAGCTTTATCAAGTACAACCCCGGCGCGCCCCCGGCCTTCGTGCGCCCTACCCCCTGGCAAACCGGCGACACCCTGAAGCAGCCCGAGCTGGCGGCCGTACTCCAGCGCATTCAGGACCAGGGCCGGGCGGGCTTCTACCAGGGCGCGACCGCCGCGCTGCTGCTGGCTCAGATGCAAAAAAATGGCGGCCTCCTCACCCAAAAAGACCTCGACACTTACCAGCCCAAATGGCGCGACCCGCTGCGCGGCACCTACCGGGGCTACGAGGTCCTCACGATGCCGCCGCCCAGCAGTGGGGGGGTAGCGGTGCTGCAAATCCTGCACATGCTGGAGCCGCATAACCTGGCTAAGCTCGGCTACCACACGCCGGCCGCGGTGGCGCTCATCACGGAGGCCGAGCGCCGCGCTTTTGCCGACCGCGCCACCTACCTCGGCGACCCTGATTTTGGCAAAGTGCCGGTAGCGGCGCTGTTAGCTAAAGACTACAATAAGCAGCGCTTCAGCACCTTACGGGCCGATGGCCGGGCCACGCCCAGCGCCGATATCACGGCCGGGCCCGGCCTACCGCGCTACGAAAGCGACCAGACTACTCACTACGACATCGTGGATGCCCAGGGCAACGCCGTGAGCTGCACCACCACTCTCAACGGCGCTTATGGCAGCAAAGTAGTAGTAGCCGGCGCGGGCTTTCTGCTTAATAATGAGATGGATGACTTCAGCGCGAAAGCCGGCGTGCCCAATATGTACGGCCTGGTGGGCGGCACCGCCAACGCCATTGCGCCCGGCAAGCGGATGCTCAGCAGCATGACGCCCACCATCCTGACCAAAGGCGGCAAGCTGGCGCTCGTCACCGGCTCGCCGGGGGGTAGCACCATCATTACCACCGTGTTGCAGAGCATCCTGGCCGTGGTAGACTACGGGGGTAATGCTGAGCAAACCGCCGCCGCCCCGCGCCTGCATCACCAGTGGCTCCCCGACCAGCTCGACGTGGAAGCCGGGGCCCTCACGCCCGCCGCGGAGAAAACGTTGCAGGAAAAAGGTTTCAACCCCCAGCCGCGCACGGCCTGGGGCCGCCTCGACCTCATCCGCGTGCGGCCCGATGGCCAGTTGGAGGGCGGGGCCGACCCGCGCGGGGATGATAAGGCGGTAGGGTTTTAGGAATTAAAAAAGAACGTCATGCTGCGCTTGTCGAAGTATCTCTACCCCTTCGTTGAGTTACTAACTCTGGCGGCGTGGCAGAGATACTTCGACAAGCGCAGCATGACGTTCTTTTTTGATAATTACTTCGTTATCACCAATTCCACGCGGCGGTTAAGCTTGCGGGTTTCCTCGCGGTCATTGCTGAATTTGGGCTTCCCACCGCCGTAGCCGATGGTGCTGATGCGGCGGGCAGCAACGCCCTTATCCACGAGGTAGCGCTTAATGGCGGCCACGCGGTCCTCACTGAGCTTGACGTTCAGGGCGGGTGGGCCCACGTTATCGGTGTGGCCTTCGAGGCGGATTTCGAGCTGCGGGTTTTCTTTCAGCGACTCGGCCAGCTTATTGAGGGTAGTAAACGACGAGCCCAACAGCTTGGCCTGGGCCTGCACGAAGAGCAAATCGGGCAGGTCGAGGCGGGTACCGGCGGTGGCGGGCGTCAGGCGCGGCTCGTAACGGCGCGATTCGCCGGCTTTCACCGCGAAGGTGTCCACGCGGGTGAGCAGGCCGGCGGTGGTCACCACGCGGTAGCGGCCGGGGGCCAAAGACATTTGGAAGCCCACCTGGTCGGCGCGGGCGGTGCTGCGGAAGTCAATCGGCCCGCCAATCATCAGGGCCTGCACCTCGGCCCCGCCCGCAATGGGCTGGCCGGTGCGCCCGTCCAGCACCCGGCCCGTGACGAGGGCGCGGGGCTGGCTCAGCGGGTCGGCCGCGGCAGCGACGAGGGCGGTCGAGTCCACAACCGGCGGCGGGCCGGGCATCGTGCGAAACAGCTTCTTGGGGTTCGTGTCCTTGTCGCCGGACGAGGAAAAATACGCCGTGCTATCGGCCCCGAGGGCAAAAAAAGCATCGTAGCCCGGCCCGTTGAAGCGCGGGCCCAGGTTCTGGGGCGGGCTCCACTTTATCCAGGAATCATCGAGGCGCTGGCTCACGAAAATATCGGCCGAACCGTAGCCCTGATGGCCGTAGGAGCTGAAATACAGCGTCTTGCCATCAACAGCCAGCCAGGGCGCGAACTCGTAGCCGGGCGAGTTGATGACTTCGCCCAGGCTCTGGGGCGTGGTGTAGCCGCCCGCGCCGTCGGCCCGGCTCAGGTAGAGGTCGTTCGCACCTTCGGAGTCGCCCCGGTCTATCGAGAGCAGCAGAATCTTGGCGTCGGGCGTCATAAAGTACCCCGTAGCCGGACTGATGGTCTGGAAGTTAGCAATGCGCAACGGCGTGGGCCGGCCGTTGCTGCTCAGGGGCAAAAGCGACACGCCCAGGTCGCGCAGCGGCGACACGTCGTAGGTGCCGCGCAGCAGCAGGGTAGGGCCAGCGGGACCGTTCACCACGGCTTGCACCGCGTTGTTCTGGGGCGTGTTGAGGCCGGGGGGGCTACCTGGCCGCACGGGCGCGCCCCAGGTGCGGCCGTGGTCGGCGCTCTCGCTCCGCCAGATGTCGCCGGTTTCGGCCGCGCCTTCGGTATTGCCGACGAAGTTCGTGCGGTTGAAATACAAGCCCCGGCCATCGGGAGTAGGCACGGGCTGTAGCTGGCTGCCGCCCGCCGCATTGAGGGCAGTCAGCGGTTCGGGCGCGGTGAAGTAGGGCGGCCCGGTCGCCAGCCGCAGCTGCAGTTGAAACAGCCGCCACTGCTGCGTGCTGCGGCCGATGCCGCGCGCTGCTACCACGGCCGTACCGTTGAAGCGGTTGTTGGTTTCCACGGTCGCTACCCGGCCATCGAGGCGATTTTCCAACTGAAACGACCCCGGCCGGCCCACCGGCATCAGCCGCCACTGCTGGCCCAGCCCACCCGCAAAGGGCCGCTGCACGAGCGGCGTCGTGGCGTTGGCTTCCGCGTTGGCTGAAACCTCGAGCGTGAGGCACTGGGTACTATTCTTGTTTTCGAGGCGGTAGTATTCGCCACCTTCCCGAATCGGCACGAGGTGCCACTGCTGGCTGGCAGCGTGGGTAAATTCCCACTGCACGGCCGGCGCGCCGCTGGTAGTGGCGGCCCGCGCCACGTCGATGCCGCGCCCGCTGCCCCGGTTAATAATGCCGTATAAAGCGCGGCTATCAGGCTCGATAGTAGCCTGCGCCGCCGCCGAAAATGCCAGTAAACACAGGAAAAGTGCTTTAATCATACGGGCAAAGGTCGGAAAAACCAGGCATTTGAGCCGCCTACCCCCTGAGTGCGGGCAAAGACGGCCCGCTAGGTGCGCTAGCGGCTGGCCGTGCCGCGAATCATGATGGTGCCGGGCGGATAGTTGGTTGGCGGAATTTCAACCAGCAAAATATTCAACTCGGCGGACTCGCCCTTATGCGCTGCGGGCCGCACTTCCAGCTTGGCAATGCAGCTAGTCGCTACCCGCAACGACGCATCGGGTAGAAGCTGTCCATCCACCGCGAACCGCACCGGGCCGTGCAGGTGCGCTTGGTGTTTCAAACTGGCTAGTGACCGGGAAGGCACCCGCATGCTTTTTTTTAGAAAAATCTCTATCATGCCGTTGTTCGGGGTAGTGCGCCAGTTAGCCGGCATTTTATCATCCTTATAAACGATGATATTCGCTATGTCCCGTGGGTAAATATTAAGCAGCGCACCGTTGATGACAATTTTTGAATTGATTAAAAATAACGGCCACGGAATACGGGGCTGTGACTGCGCTGCTGCTGAAAAATTCGCCGCCTGAGTTGCCGCGGTGCGTCTTGGCTCAATCAACACCCCTAGGCCCGTGACCTTAATGGGCACAACTGCCGGTGCATCAATGGGTGCGAGCGGAGCTACCGGCGCGCGTTGCGCCCGGCCTTGCCGCACCAATAGGCTAGCGGCTGCAATCAGCGCGATGGTGAAGCAAGACAGCTGCATAGCGAACAAAAATAGTGAATTGCCTGATTAACGAACTGCCTACTCGAAAGTTATTAAGGCTTCGGCCGCCGCGCAAAACCCACACGAAAGCTTTGGAGTAAAAAAGCCGCGGCGGACTGCTCTTCATTCCCTCCTTTTCCCTACCCCCTCCCCATGCGCAAAGGCACCAAAGTAAGCTGGAAATACGGCACCGGCACGGCCACCGGCAAGATTGAAAGCATTCACAAAGAGCACACTACCCGTAAAATAAAGGGCAGCGACATTACCCGCAACGGTACGGCCGACGACCCGGCGCTGCTCATCGTGCAGGAAAACGGCGACAAGGTGCTCAAGCTGCAAAGTGAGGTAAGACCGGCGTAGCTACCAGGCTACTTGCACGTGAAAACCACGGCGCTGGCCGCTGGCACGTTCACCACGAAGCTGCTGCCGCTGGTGCCGTAGCTGGTGCTGGCGGGGCTGAAGGTGCCATCGGCCGCCACGGCCTGGCCGCCCAGGGTGATGCCGTCGGTGGCATCGAGGCTGGCCCCGGTGAGGCGCTGCATGGCCACGGCGCTCACCGCCTGGCCCGCCGCCACAATGAGGCTAACCGGCGTGTTGCTTTCCAGGTTGAATACCGTAACCGTCTGGCTGCCATCGGCTCCCAGGCTAGCGAAGGCCTGCACGTTGAGGGGGGTAGGGCTCAGGTCCACGGGCTCGTAGCGGCCCTGGCTGCCGGCTTTGAACAGCAGTATGCCGTAATAAAGCGGCCGGGCCACGAACAGCCCGTTCACTTGCGCGATGGGGGTGTAGGCCCCGTTACCGCCGCCGTGGAAGTTGACGCCCGCCGCGTTTTGGGCGGCCAGCTGCCACATCAGGCGCGCGCCCCACAGGCCGGCGGCCAGCGTATTGCTGACGCCCGCCTTGCCCCCGCCGTAGATGGAGTTGGTTTCGGCCACGCGGTAGGGCAGGTTGGCGGTCTGCGCCAGGGCGCTCGTGGTAGCGCTCATAGTTGCGTCGCGGGCGGGCGAGCCGATGAGGGTAGTAATGGTAATGCTGGGGTCGGAGCCCGGCCCCGTTTCGTAAAAGTGGGTGGTAAGCAGGCTAACCTTACCCGCCGTCTTGGCCGCAAACGTGCTGACCCAGCTGCCGCTGAGGTCGGTGGCCGGCCCGCTGAAGGCCAGGCCCGGCAGCAACGCATGGATGGCCGCGTAATAAGCGTTGAAATCGGCCACGTAGTCGCCGGGGGTATAGCCGGCCGGCCGAATGCCGTTGGAGTGGTAGTCATTGGGTTCGTTGCCCACCTCGCAGCCCACCAGCCGGGGGCCGAGGGCCTGGCTCACGTAGCGGATTTCGGCCGTAGCGCGCGGGATGTCGCGGGCCGCCAGGTTTACTCCGAACAGCACCGGCATAGTCAGCTTCTGCACGAAGGCGGCAAAGCGGTCAATATCGGTCGTCGTGATGGTATCGGCAGGCGTGGCGGTGCGGCGCGCCTGGCCGCTCCAGGCGGTGTGGTCCACGCTGTTGGCCCCGATGCGCAGCAGCCCCGGCCCCAGGCCGTTGATAAGGTTGATAAAGACCGGATTGCTGACGTTGAAGTACGCCGGGTTGGTAATGCTCCCCATTTCATAGCTCAGGCCGGCAAAATCGGCGGGCAGCTGCCGGCCGGGCTGGCCGGGGTGCAGCGCCAGCGTGAGGGCCGTGCCCTGGGCGGGGGGTAGGGCGGGCAACGTGGCGGCGGCCGGCGGCACCGGGGGGGTAGCGTCTTTTTTACAGTTCACGCTGCCAATGCTCAGCAGCAGCGGTAAGGCTACTGATTTCCAACGCATAGTATCCGGGCCAAATGGTTTGCCTGGGCAAGATGCGCTGTGTCTTGTGTGGCCACCGTGAAGCCGACGGGGACGGCCAGCCAAAAGCCTCTCACCGGGAGGCGAGAGGCTTTTGGTAGTCGAAAAAATCGTTTGCTTGCTGGCCGCTACAAATTGTGTGAATCGGGCTTGATGAAAGCTTCCTTTTCCATCTCCTCGGGCACTACCACAATGCCTTTTTGCAGCATTGAGTGGCGCCTGCCGTAGAGGAAATATACGCCGAAGCCCAGCAGCATCCAGGCAAAAGCTACTTGCAGCGTAAAGGGGTCGAGGCCCACAATCAGCAGCGTGCACACCAAAGCCCCCATGATGGGTACCAGCGGGAAGCTTGGCGAGGAGAGCGGCGAGCGAAATGGCCGGGGCTGGTCGGGGTCCGACTTGCGCATAATCCATACGCCCAGGCTCACCAGCACGAAAGCCAGCAGCGTGCCAAACGAGGTGAGGTCGCCGGCCAGCGAGCCGGGCACGAACGCCGCAAATAAGCCCACGAACACCATCAGCATGAGGTTGGACTTGTAGGGTGTGCTGAAGCGCGGGTGCAGCTCGGAAAAGGCTTTGGGCATGAGACCGTCCTTAGCCATCGAGAAAAAAACGCGGCTCTGACCCATGAGCATTACCAGAATTACCGACGTGAAGCCCAGTAGGATACCCATCGTAACGGCCGTAGCCAGCCAGCCGTAGCCGGGCATGTGCGCCCGGATGGCATAGGCCACCGAAGCCTCGCCGCCCAGGGCCGGGTCAGCAAACTCGCGCCAGCTGGCTACACCCGTTAGTACGTGCCCAAACAATATATACAAAACGGTGCAAATGGCCAGCGAGCCCAGAATGCCGATGGGCATGTCGCGCTTGGGGTTGCGGGCTTCCTGCGCGGCCGTGCTCACGGCGTCGAAGCCAATGAAGGCGAAGAACACAATGCCCGCGCCGCCGATAATACCGCCCAGGCCATGCTTAAAAAACCCGCCGTAGGTGCGTACTACCTCGCCGGCAGCGTTTTTCACCACGGCGTCGGCCGGAATGAGGTAGGGCGTATGATTGACGGGGTTGATGAACTGCCAGCCCACCGCGATAAACACGATAACGATGAGCACCTTCAGTACCACGATAACGGCGTTGAAAAGCGCCGACTCCTGAGTACCTTTTACCAGCAACAAGCTCAGGGCCACGATGATGAGCAGCGCCGGCAGGTTGATGAAGCCATGCTCGGACACGCCATTAATCATGGCGTGCTCGAAGGGCGAGTGGCTTAAACCATAGGGTATACTAGTATGAAAGACCTCCAGCAGCTTGTTTAAGTACTCGCTCCAGGCGATGGACACGGTGGCCGCGCCCAAGGCGTATTCCATGATGAGGGCCCAGCCGATAATCCAGGCCACGAACTCACCCATCGTGGTGTAGGCGTAGGTATAGGCCGAGCCGGCGATGGGAATCATGGCCGCGAACTCGGCGTAGCACAAGCCCGCGAACACGCAGCCGAATGCCGCCAGGATGAAGGCCAGCGTGACACCTGGCCCGGCGGCTTGGGCGGCGGCGGCGGCGGTGCGCACAAACAGGCCGGCCCCGATGATAGCCCCCACGCCCAGCGCCACGAGATTGCCCGCGCCCAGCGTGCGTTGCAGGGTGCCGTGCCCGGTTGAGTTAGCTTCGCCCAGAAGTTGGGCAAGTGGTTTTTTGGCAAAAATACTAGCCATGCAAAAAGGGGTAAAGAACGAAAGGGTAGGAAATAGGAACTGTTTTTTTGCGTTGGGGTAAGGCCAGGCAATAGGCCAGCCGGGCCGAAAATACGCGAAACTTCCCGACTGACGCACTTTCGGGTTTGGCAAGGGCTTTGCGCACGGCCGCGCCGGGCCGGGCCTACCCCCCTTGCGGGGCCCCAGGCCCGCTGGGGCTACCTTTTTAGTTTATTCATTATCAGCAATTCTTTATGAAAAAAACCTCCCTGTTCTTCCTCCTGCTCAGCCTGGCCGCCGCCAGCGCCCACGCCCAAACCAGCGGGGCCACTATCCCCGCCGCCCGCGCCGCCCTGCAACAGGCCACCACCCAGGCCCAGCGCCTGGCCCAGGAGTTGAGCCTCTCGGCCGACCAGCATGCCCGCCTGCGCCAAGTGTTGCTGCTGACCCGCCAGCACATGGACGCCGACCGCGCCGCCCACCACGACGACCCCGCCGCCCTGCAAACCGCCATGACCGTTGACCGGGCCAAATCGGAAGAGCTGATTCGCGGCGTGCTCACGCCCGCGCAATACGTGCGCTATCAGCAGCTGAAGGCCGCCCGCATCGGCCAGCTGCACACCACGGTGCACACGAATTAGTAGAGCCGCGACCCTTCGCGTCTCTCAGCGTTCGCATCGTTCAACGAAGAGAGCTGCGAAGGGTCGCGGCTCTACGCTAATCTCATCGATAAAAAAGCCCTCTCCGGCGATGGAAGAGGGCTTTTTTGGGTTCGGCCAGGGCTTTGGCGCGCTCCTTGATTTCATGCTGGCAACCCGGAGTTTACGCGGCCGCGCCTCCTACTTTTCTCTCTTTTTTTCTGCTTAAAACCCCCGCTTGTTTCTTATGAAAAAGCCCCTGCTTCTGCTGGCCACTCTGGCCTTTGCCACCGCCAGCTTCGCCCAGACTACCCCCACGCCCGCCGCCCAAGCCGCCCCGGCTCCCCACAGCCAGCACCACAAGCACCCTAAAACGCCCGCGCAGCGCGCTGACCACGGCACGGCCATGCTGACTAAAAAGCTAGGCCTTACGGCCGCCCAGCAGCCGCAGGTGCACCAAATCCTGCTGACTCAGGCTCAGGAAGGCCAGGCCCTGCGGGCGCAATATCCGGCCAAGGAGCAGCGCCCGGCCCGCCACCAGGCCATGCAGGCCAGCCGCGCTAAGTATCAGCAGCAGCTGCAAGCCGTGCTCAGCGCCGACCAGAGCCGCCAACTCGCCGCCCTGCGCGAGGCGCACCACCACCGGGGCGAGCGCGGCGGCAAGCTGAAAGGTTAATTACGCGGTCCCTACCCCCCTCTTTAAACCCTGGCCCCGCGGCCGGGGTTTTTTGGTGCCCGGCGCGGCGAACCGGCCCCAAGCGGAGGCGAGGATGTTGGGCCGGCTCGTTATATTTGACCTTATCACCTACCCCGGCTGCCCGATAATCAGGCGCTTAGCTCCTCGGCGGCCACCTTGTTCCAATGCCCCTACCCAGTAGTAGCACCCCCGCGGTGCAAATTCAACAGTTTTACGATAAGGGCCTGGCCCACGCTTCCTACGCCGTGCGGGCGGGCCGCCAGATGGCCGTCATCGACCCCGGCCGCGACCCGCAGCCCTACTATGACTTTGCCGACGAGCACGATGCCGAGATTGTGGCCGTACTGGAAACGCATCCGCACGCCGATTTTGTGAGTAGCCACCTCGAAATTGCGCAGGAAACCGGCGCTACTATCTATTGCAGCAAGCTTACGGAGGCGCGCTACCCCCACAAAAGCTTCGATGATGGCGACCGCCTCAAGCTCGGCACCGTGGAGCTGCACGCGCTGAATACGCCCGGCCACTCGCCCGACAGCATTAGCATTCTGCTGCTCGATGACCTAGCCCAGACCCGCGCCGTGTTCACGGGCGACACGCTGTTCGTGGGCGACGTGGGCCGGCCCGACCTGCGCGAGGCCGAGGCAGTTGGCGGCCACACCCGCGAGGCCCTGGCCGCCCAGCTCTACCGCAGCCTGCGCCAGAAGCTGATGGCCCTACCCCCCACTACCAAGGTGTACCCGGCCCACGGCCCCGGCTCGCTCTGCGGCAAAACCACCAGCCCCGACCTCGACAGCACCATCGGCAAGGAGCTGGCTACCAACTATGCCCTGCAACCCCAGTCGGAGCCGGAGTTTATCGCGGCGCTGCTCGCCGACCAGCCCTTCGTGCCCAAGTATTTCGGCCACGACGTGCAACTCAACAAGCAGGGCGCGCCCAGCTTTGAGGATAGCGTGCGGTCGGTGCCGCGCCTGGGCGGCGGGGCGGCGCTCGCGCCGGGCGTGCTCGTGGTGGATGCCCGGCCGGCCGCGCAGTTCCGGGCCGGCCACCTGCCCGGCGCGCTCAACCTCCAGGATGGCGGCAAGTTTGAGACCTGGCTTGGCGCGGTGGTCGGCCCCCAGGAGCCGTTCTACCTGCTGGCCGACACCCAGATTCAACTCGACGCGGTGCTGCGCAAAACGGCCAAAATCGGCTACGAGGGCAATATCAAGGGTGCGCTGCTGGCCCCTACCCCCCTGCCCGCCACCAGCCCCGCCACGGACGTGGCCGCCGTGCGCGCCCACCCCGCGCAGTTCACCATCGTGGACGTGCGCAACCGCTCGGAAGCCGCTAAAAAACTGTTCGACCACGCCTTACTCATCCCGCTACCCGGGCTGCGCGAGCGCGTGGGTGAAATCCCAACCGATAAGCCCGTGCTGGTGCACTGCGCCGGCGGCTACCGCTCGGCGGCCGGGGCCAGCATCATTGAAGCTGGCTTGCCGGGGGTAGCAGTGTACGATTTAGGCGAGGCGGTGGAGGAGTTTGTAGAGCGATGAGATTCTTACTGCTGACTGGTTTCTTCTTGCTGCATCTAACTGTATTTGCGCAGCAGCAACAACCTTGGCCTCGAAACCGAACTACTGGCCGCGTAGAATTTAATGGACGATTGCGGTGGCCTGATACCGTTCGCACTGAATTGCAACGGCAAATACTGGTGCGGCATTGGTATCGCAGCAAGCTGACCAATAATACCGTCAAAGAGATACAGTCCTTTGTTCTCTCAAGTGGCACCACGTATGGCGACGTACCGAAAGAAAGCTGCTACAAATTAAGCATTTTAAATGAAGATGATGAGCGTTTCAACTTATGTTTTCATATAAAATTAAACGCTGATAGCATCGGACTAAATTACTATTTTTTCGATTTTGAAGGCAGTTACCTAGCAATAGATAATGGCAGTGGTTTCTCGCTAGAAGAAGTACTGAAAGGAGATGAAACTCGCACACAGTCCGTCATGGATGGGTTTCATGAAAAGCTACTTTTGGCATTGAAATCCTGGTAGCTTTTTGTTAAGGTGTCTAATAAACGTTACTCCCCTACCCCCGCACCAGCCTGCTACTGTCCCACAGTAGCAGGCTGGTGCGGGGGTAGGTATTCACATCAATCAGTCAATTATCCTTGATTCCTACCTTTGCCGCAAGCGCGTTTAGGTAGTCCCCAATGGCCAGACGGTAGCCTCTGAAAAGAGGAAACCCCGGCTGCGGACACAGACCGGGGTTTCAATGCGGGGTTCTAGACCAACCCAACAGCATACTCACAAGCAAGATAATGGACCGGGGCGAAAAAAACCTCCCCTACCCCCGCACCAGCTTGCTACCGTCCCACAGCGGCAGCACGTCGGGGTAGGTATCTACCTGGGTGCAGAAGAGGTAGTCGTCGTTAGCTTCCAGCTCGCGCAGGCGGCGCAGGGCGGCCGACTGGTGCAGGTAGCCGGGCAGGTCGGCACGGGCGTTTTGCCAGAGCTGGTAGGCGGTGAGGGCGGCGTCGGACTCGCTGATATCGAGGCCGTGGGGGAGCAGGCGCTCGGCCAGGGCCCCGCCCAGCAGGGTGTCTTCGAGGCAAAACTTGCCCTTCCAGCCGGCGGCCACTACCAGGATGTCGCGCTGCTGCGCCAGGCAGAAATCGGCCACGGCCGTCAGGTTGATGAACGCGCCGCACACCAGGGCCTCGGCGGCCAGCGAGTGGCGCAGGGCCTTGGTGCCGTTGGTGGTGCTGATGGCCAGCTCGCGGCCCCGCACCGGGTAGTCTTCGTGCAGTAGCTCGAAGGGCGAGTTACCTATGTCCACACCCGCAGCCCGCACGCCGTCGCGCTCGGAGGCGGTGAGGCAGCCGCGCTCGTGGCCCAGCGCGATGCACTCGGCCACGGTGGTAACCGGGTACACGGCCGTCATGCCCTGGTGCAGCGCCGTGGCGATGGTGCTGGTGGCCCGAAACACGTCCACGATAACGGCCACCTGCCCGCGCAGGTCATAGAGGGGTAGCAGGTCGGGCGAGAAGCAGAGGTCTAATTTCATGGGAATTTTAGTCGTCCGTCATTGCGAGCAAAGCGAAGCAATCACACCCGAACGGTGGACGAACGAGCTGGTAGAACGACCGGCGCGGGTATCGTTCAGGTGCGATTGCCGCGCTGCGCTCGCAATGACGGACGGGTTCGGCTATATTATTAAACTTCTTCCGTGCCTGGCACCAGCGGCAGCTTAGCTACCGTAGCGGGCAGATTCTTGCCGCGCACCTGCACGAAAATGGGCGTGCCGGGAGCCGCCAGCGCGGTTTGCACGTAGCCCAGGCCAATGCCCCGGCCCAGCGTCGGCGACTGCCCGCCGCTGGTGACTTCGCCGATGGGCGCGCCTTGCGCGTCCACGAGGGGGTAGTGGCTGCGGGGCAGGCCGCCGGGGCCGTCCATGACGAAGCCCACGAGCTTGCGCGTGACGCCGGCCGCCTTTTGGGCCTTTAGGGCCTCGCTGTTGGTGAAGTCTTTGGTGAACTTAGTAATCCAGCCCAGGCCGGCTTCGAGCGGCGAGGTTTGGTCGGTGATGTCGTTGCCGTAGAGGCAGTAGCCCATTTCGAGGCGCAGGGTGTCGCGCGCGCCCAGCCCGATAGGCTTGATGCCGAAGGGCTTACCGGCTGCCATGATTTTATCCCAAACCTGGGCAGCGTACTCATTAGGCACGTACAGCTCGAAGCCGCCCGCCCCGGTGTAGCCGGTGGCCGAGATGATGACGCCCGGCGCGTCTGCAAAGGTGCCCTGCACAAAGCTGTAATACGGAATGGCAGTCAGGTCCACATCCGTGAGCGTGCGCAGGGCGGCGGCCGCTTTCGGACCCTGCACGGCGAAGAGGCTGAGCTGGTCGGAGAGGTTTTCCATCGCTACCCCCTCGGTATTGTGCTGTTGCAGCCAGTTCCAATCTTTTTCGATGTTGGAAGCATTGACGACCAGGAAGTAGTCTTCCTCGGCGAGCATGTACACGAGCAGGTCGTCCACAATGCCACCCTCGGCGTTGGGCAGGCACGAGTACTGGGCCTTGCCGGGCGCGAGCTTGCTGGCATCGTTGGAAGTAGTGCGCTGGATGAGGGCCAGGGCGCGGGGGCCGCGCAGCCGAAACTCGCCCATGTGCGACACGTCGAACATCCCTACCCCCCGCCGCACGGTGTGGTGCTCATCAAGGTCGGAGGAGTAGCGCACGGGCATGGCGTAGCCGGCAAACGGGACGATTTTGGCCCCCAGCTGCTGGTGGGTGGCGTGCAGGGCAACGGTTTTGAGCGGGGTGGCTTCCATGAAAAAGGGGGGGTAGGCGGGGCGGGGTAGGGAGCCGCAAAGCTACTTCGGGGCCGCGCAACGCCCGCCTTACCCCCTTACCTTTGCCCCATGTCTCCGGCCGCTATCAAACAGGACTTCGAGTCCGCCCTTGTCAAGCACTTTTCCTTTAAAGCGCGGCTGCGCTCCTTTTTGCACGGCAATGGCAACGAGGAAGGCCCCCTGCGCGACCCTGACTTGTGCAGCCTGGGCCAGTGGATAGCTGAGCGCCACCAGGGCACCTACCAGCACCTGCCCGAAATGCGCGAGCTGGACCAGCTGCACCGCCTCATCCATACGCGCGCCAACCGCCTGATGGACTTATACCTGGCTGGCCACCGCGAGGAAGCCCTGGTGGGCTTTGGCGAAGTGCAAGTTTTGGCCGACGACCTACTGGCGCTGCTGCAAACTATGGAAGCCAAACTGCGTAATGCCCAAGCCTGACCGGCCCTGGGTGCCATGAAAATCAACCTTACCACTAAAATATTCGCGGGTTTTTTGCTGCTACTGGGGCTATTTACCACGGTAGTGCTCATCAACTACCGGCTGGCCGGGCAGGTGCTGCGCAACTCGCAGCGAGTGGAGGCCTCGCAGCGCACCTCGGCCGACGGCACCACGCTGCTGCGCAACATCATCGACATGGAAACCGGCTTTCGGGGCTACCTGCTGCTGGGCAATGAGCAGATGCTGCAGCCCTACTACTCCGGCGAGCGCGACTTGCTGCACCGCTTTCAAACGGTGCGCGAAGAACTGACTGACGAGCCGCAGCAGCGCCAGCGCCTTGACACGACCCAGCACTTATTTCAGCAGTGGACGGCCTATACGCACTTGCTGATAAGCGAAAAGCGCGCCATCCATCAGCGCGATGCTACCCAAACGGGCCTCGCCGGGATGCCGCACGCCAGCTTGGGTGCGGGCTTATCAGGCAAGCAGGTAATGGATGCCATTCGCTTTCAGATGAGCCACTTCGATGAGGTGGAAAACAACAACCGCCAGGTGCAGCGCCAGCGCCTAGCCGACAGCATTACGCGGGCGCAGCGGCTGTCGGGGCTGCTCACGGGTCTGGCCCTGGTGTTCGGGCTGCTGTGGGCCGTATACCTCGTGCGGCTGCTGGGCCGCCGCCTGCGGGGCATGATAACGATGGCTCGCCGCTTGGCCGAAGGCGACTACAAAACCCAGCTCGTGGACGACGGCCACGACGAGATGAGTGAGCTGACCGCCGCCCTCAATACGATGGCCCACACCATCGACCAAAATATTACCCAGCTCGAAGGCCGCAACCAGGAGCTGGACCAGTTTGCCTACGTGGTATCGCACGACCTGAAAGCCCCCCTGCGGGGCATTGAAAGCGCCTCGCGTTGGATTGAGGAAGACATGGAGCAGACCGGCCTGCCGGCCCACGTGCGCGAGTTTCTGGCCCTGATGCGGCAGCGCGTGCACCGTATGGAAAACCTTATTACCGGTATTCTGGCGCTGGCGCGGGTGGGCCGCGTGGTGGAGGCCAACGAGGCCGTATTCGTGCGGCAGCTGCTGCGCGAAATTACCGATACCCTGGACCTACCCCCCGGAATGCACCTGGAGCTGCCCTTTTTCCTGCCTACCCTACCCACCAACCGCACCCAGCTCCAGCAGGTATTTACTAACTTGATTTCCAACGCCGTAAAGTACCACGACCACCCCGAGGCGGGCACCATCCGCATCGGCTGCGAGGACCTGAACGATAACTTCTACCAGTTTTCGGTGCAGGACGATGGGCCGGGCATCGCGGCCGAATACCACGAGCGCATCTTCATCATTTTCCAAACCCTGGTGGAGCGCGATGCGCTCGAAAGCACGGGGGTAGGGCTGGCCATTGTGAAGAAAATAGTGGAGCGCCAGGGCGGCCGCATCTGGGTCGAGTCGGCGGAAGGCCAGGGCGCTACCTTCTTCTTTACCTGGCCCAAGAAGCCGGCCGCCAAGACCGCCGCCACTAGCGCGCAAGCCGTGCCACCCGCCCAGCTGCTGGCCCAGGTTCAGTAGCGGGCCCGCATCCTTTCGGGGGCCAGCTGCGTTAAAACGGCTCAGCCTATTTTGGCCCCTGCCCGCCTAGTTTTCGCCATGACCCCGCTTTCCTCGCCGGCCGCGCCGAGTATTCTCCTTGTTGAAGACGACCAGATGGACGTCATGAACGTGCAGCGCGAGCTGCGCAAGCAAAACATCACCGTACCGCTGGTGCACGCCCGCAACGGCCGCGAAGCCCTCAACCTGTTGCGCGGCGAAAATGGGGAAACCAAAATTGAGCGCCCCGGCCTAGTCATGCTCGACCTGAACATGCCCCGCCTCAATGGGCTGGAGCTACTCAAAATTTTGCGCGAAGACTCGGAGTTCAGCGACCTCAACGTGTTCATTATGACCACCTCGGACCTCGACACCGACCGCTCGGGGGCCAATGCGCTGGGCGTGAGCGGCTACATTATCAAGCCCCTTACCTTCGATGCCTTCGGCAGCGAAGGCGGCGGCACTGTCGATGGCTTCAGCCTATTTCTGGATTTGCTCAAGCTGAAGAATTCGTAATAAAGGAATAACAAGAGAACGTTCTGCTGACGCAGGACGCATCTCGCCCGCGCAGGTAATTCTACCGGTTGAGGTTAGTTGCGCGGGCGAGATGCTTCCTTCGTCAGCATGACCGTTCTTTTTAGTACCTATTACCTCATTACCCATTTAAAGCAGCCGGAACCCCATGCGGTGGTGGGGGGTAGGGCCGTGGGCGCGCAGGGCGGCCCGGTGGGCGGCGGTGGGGTAGCCCGCGTTCTGCGCCCAGCCGTAGGCCGGAAACTCGTCGGCCAGCCGCGCCAGGTGCTCATCGCGGAAGGTTTTGGCCAGGATGGAGGCGGCCGCGATGTGTCGAAACCGGCCGTCGCCGCCCACGGCGCAAGTGTGCGGCAGGCCGGGGTAGGGCCGGAAGCGGTTGCCATCGACCAGCAGGTGGATGGCGGGCACGGCCAGCGCGGCCACGGCCCGGTGCATAGCTAGGTAGCTGGCCTGCGCAATGTTGATAGCCTCAATTTCGGCCACCGAAGCTTCGCCCACGGCCCAGGCCACGGCCTCGGCGCAAATGGTGGCGCGCAACGCCACCCGGCGGCGGGCCGTGAGTAGCTTCGAGTCGTGGAGGAAGGGCGGGTTAAAATTGGGGGGTAGGATGACGGCGGCCGCAAATACCGGGCCCGCCAGGCAGCCGCGCCCGGCCTCGTCGAGGCCCGCCTCGTGGGGGTGGCCAGTGTGGGTAGCGAGCAGGCCCACCGCCGGAGAAGAAGCACTACGCATAAGCAAAACGGCCCCACCGGCCAAACGCCAGCGGGGCCGCAAAGGTTGGCGGGCGCGGGCTAGAAACGCAGCACCTGCAAGAAAAACACCTGCCGCTCGGGGCCGTTGCGGCCGGCGCGCAGGCGCTGAAAGCCGCTGGCCACATACTGGCCATTGGCCCAGGGCAGCAGGTCAGACTGGCGCACGTCAAGCACTTTTTCCGGCTCGGCGGCCGAAGAGGTGAGCAGGTCCACTTTCGTGTCGTTGGGGCTGGCTTCGCTTTGCGTAATGCGCTTGTAGTGCAGCTCATTATCGAAGAGGTAGGCCAGCACCAGACCACCATTGGCCAGGGGCAGGGGCTGCACGGCCTCTTCCAGTTCGGTGCGCACGATACCGGGCCCTACCACGAAGTTATTATCCCACAAAAGATTACCACGCTTATCGAAGCCGCACACCAACACATGGGTAGTCCGAAAGCCCACGAACGTGCGGTTGTTGCCGTAGCCGCCGTAGCCGTAGCCGCCCGCGCCGGGGTAGCGCCCGGTGAGGGGGTAGGAGCTTAGCGAAGACAGCGTGTTGCCATATCCGTTGTTGGAGTAAGTGTACTGGGGCGTGTATACTTCGGCCACGAGGGTGTAGCCGCCATCGGGCTGGCGCAGCAGCTCGTGCAGCAGCAGGTGGTAGTGCCAGCGCAGGGGGCTGGCGGCGCGGGCCTCGCGGCGGGCGGCGCGGCCTTGGAGGCGGGCTTGGTGACCAGGCCCCAGGTAATCAAAAAAGTGCCGGAAGCGCTTAAAGTCATAAAAGCGCAGGCCCGAATGGGTGCTGGCTGAATTATCGGCGCGCGGGCTGAGGTCGGTGGCAAATAACCCCTGGGCGTAGCGCAGGTCGCGCAGGCCGTAGGTGCCGGCCAGCAGGCGGGTAGTAGTGTCTTCAGGCGAGCTGAGCTGGGCCGTGAGTAGGCTACGCTCGCTCTCGGTTTGCACCAGCTCCGAGTTGAGCAGCTCGCCCTGGGTAGCCGACAAGCGCTTGACCAGCAGGCGCTGCTTACGGCCGTTGCTCTGGCTGAGCACGAACTCGGCCCGGCCGGCGGGGCGGTCGGCTACGCTGGTCAGCTCGGTGTTGAGGGGCTCGTAGAGGGAGGGCAGAAACTGAAAGCGCCCGCTGGCCACGTCGAGCAGCAGCACGGTCTGGTGCAGCTGGTCCGCGAGCGTCACGTTGACCAGCAGCCGCCCCGTCATAGCCTTTACGCTCACCACGTCGCGGCACAGCTTGGTATCGAAGTTCTGGGCGCGCACCTGGCCGTCGTGCACATTGTAGGCCACCGCCAGCAGGCGGCCCGGCTTGTCGGGCGAGTTGAATAGGGCGTAGGCGATGCCCGGCTCGCTGGTCATACGCTTCAGCTCATACTCGGGCGCAATTTCCAGGCTCACCTCGTTGCGTAGGTGTAGGTCGGCCCCGTACTGCTGAAACACATAGCGCGCCTTGCGCTGGCCCGGCGGCTGGTGCCGGATGAAGAGCACCACGGCCGTATCGGCGGGCATGGCTTGCACTTGCACGTCGTCGTTGGCGGGGTCGAGCAGCAGCTCGGCGCGGGCCACCTGCTGGGGCGCGTCGGGCGGGGGCGGGGGGGTAGGGCGCTGCGCCAGCGTCGCCAGCGGCAGGCAGCCTATGCTCAGCAAGCAGGCGAAGAAGTGTTTCATGGGGTCAGTCGCGCAACGCCGCCCACGCGCGAATAGTTGGCCGGGCTCTCACGAAGTTAACCCTTTTTCCGCGCTTTAATTTCCGGCGGCAAAAGGAGCTGAGCGCGAGACCGTTTGCCACTAGGAGCGCGGCAATGACAAACGGCCCTACCCCTCCCCCAACGCCAGCACCACGTCGAACTCGTCGGGTGTGATGGGCGTCACCGAGAGGCGCGACTGCCGGATGAGGCCCAGGCCGGCCAGCCGGGGCGCGGCCTTGAGGGCGGCCAGCGGCACGGGGCGGGCCAGCGGCGCGTGGGGCCGCAGGCGCACGGCCACCCAGGGGCTGCCGGCCTCGGCCGTGGCATCGGGGGCGGCGGGAGCGTGCACGCGGGCCACACCCACTACCGCCTTCTCGCTCACGCTGTGATAAAACAGCACGAGGTCGCCGGGTTGCATGGCTTGCAGGTTGTTGCGGGCCTGGTAGTTGCGCACGCCCGTCCAGTCGGTGCCGGTCTCCTGCACAAAGTCAGCCCAGGAATAAGTTTCGGGTTCAGACTTAACGAGCCAATGCTTCATGGCCACAAAGGTCGGGTGGGCGGCGGCTCATTTAGTAAAAAAGTAAGTTCGTCCATATTACTTTTAAGGCGTCGTCCTACCAGTATTTCCCAGATTTATTTATGCCAGTAGCATGCTGCATTAGCTTAATTAGCAAGCGAGTGACCTGGCTAAAGTGTGGAGGCAACTTTTTCTCAAAAGTTTAGGCCGCTTTTCTTAGTACTTTGAAATAGCCTTTTTTTGAGAAAAAGTTGACTGCAAGTGTCTTATTTTCGTATACCGCCCGTCTCATCCCGCCCTGCCTTCACCTGCGAAAACCAGTACTGCGCCTACCCCCTGTTTTAGCCTACCCCCAGTGAGCGACGAGATACACGAGATTACGGACGAGCTAACCATCGTAAAGGATGAGGTGGGCATGGCCAAGCCCACTATGCGGCGCTTTGCGGTGAACGTGGCTTCGCTGTTCAGCGTGCAGATTGCCAACTTTCTGCTGCCGCTGCTCACAGTGCCCTACGTGGTGCGCATCATTGGCCCCGAAAAGCTGGGCTTGCTCAACTTTTCGCAGGCCTACGTCACCTATTTCAGCCTGCTCATCAACTACGGCTTCGACATGGCGGCTGTGCGCAGCATCGCCGCCAATCGCGCCGACAAGGAGGCCACCAACCGTATTTTCAGCCAGGTAATGGCCGGCAAAACGCTGCTCTGGGTGCTTTCGACGGTCGTTTTTGTCGCGGTTTCACTGTCGAACGCCGAGTTTAAGGCGCACCTGTTTTTGCACGTGTGTACCTACCTGGTGTGCATCGGCACGGTGCTCTCGCCGTTCTGGCTTTACCAGGCAATGGAGGATTTGGGGCGGGTAGCGCTCTTCAACCTGGCGGTGAAGCTGATTTTCTCGCTGTCGGTGCTGCTGCTTATCCGGCAGGCCGGCGATTATTTCTACCAGAACCTGGCTATCAGCGTCTCGCAGATTGTGGTGAGCGTGGGAGCGCTGTACGTAGCCATGCGGCGGTTTGGCATCCGGTTTAGCTGGCCCAGCGGGCCCGAGCTGCGCACCCGGTTTCGGGAGGACCGCACGCTGTTTTTCTCGTCGGTCACGATTACGATTTACGCCAGCTCCAACGTTTTCATCCTGGGCCTAATGAGCCTGCCCTACAACGTGGGCATCTACGCGGCCGGCACCCGGCTCGAGGGCATGGCCGAAACCTTCGTGGGCCTGGCCCTGAACCAGGCGCTGTTTCCGGTGGTGGCCCAGGCGTTTGGGCAGGGGCGCGAGCAGGGGCTGCGCATGGTGCGCACCACGTTTTTCCCACTCTTTATTCTCTTGAGCATCGTGGCGGTGGGGCTGTGGCTATTGGGGCCATTCGTGCTCACGCTACTCTACGGCACCAAGTTTCAGGATGCCGGCACCGTGCTGCGCGTGGTGTGCGTGCTGCCGCTCATTATCGGCCTCAGTGGCCTGCTGGGCATTCATACCATGATAAACCTGCGCATGGACCGCGCTTTTTTCACCATCACGGCGGTGGGCTCGGTCATTGGGCTAACGCTTAACTGGCTACTCATCCGGCCCTTTGCCCACATTGGGGCGGCCTACGCGCTGGTGCTCACCGAGCTCTATATCACGCTGGCCATGTATGGCTACCTGCGCTGGAAAGGCATCAATGTCATCAAGCTCTCTCACCTGCGCGAAGCTATTGACTTTACTAAAACTAGAATCCAAACCCTTAGAAATCGGTAAGTTATGGAAACTGTTGCCGCCGTATTAGTTACGTATAATCGCCTGGCCGACCTTCAGCTCTGCCTCGACAGCCTGCGCCGCCAGACCCGGCCGCTCGACCGGATTTTCGTCATCAACAATGGCAGTACCGACGGCACCGCCGAGTGGCTGGCTACCCAGCCCGACCTGGCCGTGACGACCCAGGCCAACCTGGGTGGTGCGGGCGGCTTCGCCACGGGCATCCAGACGGGCTATGACGCCGGCTACACCTGGCTCTGGTGCATGGACGACGACTGCCTGGCCGAGCCCGACGCGCTGGCCCAGCTGCTGGCCTCGCCCAACCTGGGGCCGTGCATCAAAAATGCTATGTCGGTGAGCGCCAGTAACTCCGAGGAACTAGCCTTCTTCGTGGACCGCCCCAACCAAAACTACCGTAAGGTGACCGACATGACAAGCCACGACCTGGTGTACGGGGTAGCGTCGTTCTTCAACGGCACGCTCGTTCACTCAGAGGTGGTAAAAGCTATCGGCGTGCCCGATAAGTCGCTGTTTATTTGGGGCGATGAGGTAGAGTATATGACGCGGGCCCAGAAAAATGGTTTCCCCATCGTCACGGTGCCCCGCAGCGTTTTCTACCACCCGGCTTCGTTTGACCGCGACGGCATTCCGTGGCCTGCCGCCTGGAAGCAGTACTACGCCGTGCGTAACCAGCGCCGGGTGCTACAAAATCAGTTTGGTAACACCCTGGGCCGGGTGCTATTTGCCAGCTGGGCTGCCAAAGCCACCTTTCAGCAAGCCGTATCCAAGCGCAAGAACCGCTTTTATAACTTCCTGCTCTACGGCGAGGCGATGGTGGATAGCCTCACCAATAACTTCGGCAAGCGCCCCGATACCATTCGCACGCTTCAGCTCTACAAGCGGCGGCATCGGTAATGGAATATTAAAAGAGCGTCATGCTGAGCTTGTCGAAGCATCTCTACTGCGTAACCAACTTCTAACATTGAGGTTAGCTATGCGATAGAGATGCTTCGACAAGCTCAGCATGACGCTCTTTTAGTACTCCTACCCCCTTACTTCTGCGTGACTTGCATACTCACGCGGCGGTTCAAAGAGCGGCCTTCTTCGGTGTCGTTATCGGAGATGTTATCGAGCGCGCCGAAGCCGACGGCTACGAGGCGGCTGGGGGTTACGCCCATGCTCACGAGTGCGTCCATCGTGGACTTGGCCCGCTCGCGGCTCAGCTGCAGGTTGCGCAACGGGTTGCCCGAATTGTCGGTGTAGCCGCCCACCTTGATTTTAGCCGCTGGAAACCGCTTCAGAATGCTGGCCACGTTGGAGAGCTGCCACAGCGACTCGTTGGTCAGCGTGGCTTTGTTCGACTCAAAATAGATGCGGTCGAAGCCAATCCAGTCCTTGGTGGGGTCCACGAGGTCCACTTCTTTGCTGGGGTCAATCAGAAATTGATAAAGCTTACTCTCGGTAGAGGCCGCGCCGATAATCTGGCGCACGCCATTTTTGAGCTTTAGCACGACTGGTACCGCCCCCGTGCCCCGGCTGACGCCTGGGCTGCGGTTCACCACCGGCAGGGCCGTGTAGGGGTGGTTGGCTACGGCCGCCGCGCCCTCGGCGAGGGTAGGGGCGCTCGTGGCCGCGGCGTCGGCGGCCGCCGGAGCGCCAGTGGTGCGCGTACCCAGGATGTAGCCAAACTCGGCCATCGCCAGCAGGCTCACGCCGACCAGCAGTGCATTGGAGCCTCTGGTAATCCACGAGCCGCCAGCCGCGGCTACCATCGGGCGCGCCACGATGGGCGCGGCTGCTACCACGGCGGCGGGCGTGCTGGGAGCCACTTGGTGGGGCCGCAGCCACTGGCCCAGCTGCTGGGCCGTCCAGTTATTTTCGGTCACTAACCGGCCCATTACGGCCAAGGCGGCCCCGGCCACGGTTTCGAGCAGCTGGCCCACGGTGGCGGTTTGCACGCCGGTTTCCTTCACGATGCGATTGACTGTGCCGTGGTAGCGGTCGTCGAGCACCGAGCGCACGAGGTCGGCCCCCTGCTGACCCGAATCCGGGGCGGTACCCGCCTCGCGGGCCAGGTTCCAGACTACCTCACGGCCGGTCGTCTGGCCGGCCGTTTCGGCGAAGGCGCTCATGACTACCTCCGTTACGCGCGCCAGGGCCGTATGCTCGCTGGCGGGCGCTTCGCCGGGCCGGGCCGGAGTGGCGGCAGGCTGCTGATGGTCACGGATGAAATTTTCAATTTCTTCCGGCATGTGTTGAAGCGTAGTCATGGCGAAGGCGAGAAAAAGGTGAGGAACTCCTACTTTTTATTCTATTAATACAACTTCTACTTACGACGCATACCCCTTGACAGATTGCGGGCAGCAACCGAACCAAGGCCCAGGGAAAATGCGGGGGTAGGAAAAAGCTGGCGGCCGGCTACCCGGCCAGCCAACGGCTAAGCCAACTACTAACTAGCTATTCTTAAAGCAGTTCGACTTTACCACCGGGATAAACCACGAAGTTGGCGCTGTCGAGCACTAGCGCGCCGGCGTTGTCTTTGCGGCGGTAGGTGTGTAGCAGCTGCGTACCCAGGCGGGTCGTGTCCTTCACCCCGATAAATTTATTGGCAATTACCAGTAGCGAATCGTTGTACTTATTGGCCTTGCCGTAGACCGTCTCGATGGCTTTGTTGCGGGCGGGCGGGTCGTGGCGGGCCAGGGAGGCTTTGTAGTTGGCCAGCGCCTTGTTGCGTGGCACTAGGGCATCATCAAACACCTTCATGGCCACCACGCCTTTAATAGCTGCCTCACTTTGGCGCGTATACACTACTGGCCTACCCCACTTAACCGGCTCGTAGCCCGGAAATTCCGCCTTATTGGCTTCTATGTAAGTCGCTACTGCTTTTTGCAGCGAGTCGGTAGGAGCCACGGCAGTAGGGGCCGCGCCAGCCGGGGCACTGGCCGGCGTAGAGGGATTGGTGCAGCCGGCGGCAGCCAGCAGAACGAGCGGGAGAAGATTTTTTTTCATAGAACGGGTAAGTAGTAGGGGAAGCGAAGCAGGTGGCCAGTACAATTTTTAGTCAGAAAAAAATAAACTACGCGGCAACTGATTAACGAAACTTACGGTGGAGGTTACCAGCCGGAGCACCGGGGCGCTATACGGTGCAGCGGGCCATCAAGTTAGGCCCCCAAGGGGCAGAACACAGCAAAAGTCAGCAACCGCGACAGCCGCCTACCCCCACTCTTCCGTATGGGTCGGCTAAGCTACTAAAAATAGGCTGATTTGGTTTGAAAAAATAAATTTTCCAATTTTGCAAAACCGCTGCCTGTCATTTTATCGCTAAATAATTGTGCCGTGAGGGAGCGCCACCCTTTTTTCACTTCTTAACCACACCCTCATGATTTCATTTTTCCGCTTGTCGTTCCTTAGCCTGGGGCTACTAATAGTGGGGCTCAGCGGCTGCGTAGTGCAGAACAAGCTGCCCTACCTACAGGGAGGCAATTACTCGACTACGCAGCCCTCAGAGGTGCAAAACGCCCGCCCGGTCTACCTGCTTCAGCCCGGCGATGTGCTCAGCATTAAAGTACAAAGCGTGCAGCCCGCGCTGAGTGATATTTTCAACGTGCAGGGGCCGCAGGTGATAACCTCCGGCGACCCCGGCGTACTGTACCTGACGGGCTACTCGGTAGATGACACAGGTATGATTACGCTGCCCACCATTGGCAAGCTGAAAATGGCGGGCCTGAGCGTGGAGGATGCTCAGACGCTGGTGCGCACCAAAGTGGGCGCTTACGTGCGCGATGCCAACGTATTGGTTAAATTGCTAAGCTTTAAAATAACAGTGCTAGGCGAGGTACGCCAGCCGGGGCGCTACTTCATCTATAATCCGCAGGCTACCGTATTGGAAGCGCTGGGGCTGGCCGGTGACCTCACCGAGTTTGGCAACCGTCAGAACGTCAAGCTTATCCGGCAAACGGCGAAAGGCTCAGAGGTTGTGCTCCTGAACCTTACGGACCCCAAGCTGCTTCAATCGCCCTACTATTACTTGCTGCCCAACGATGCCCTGTACGTGGAGCCCATGAAGGCCCGCACCGACCGCGGCAATGCCAACAACCTGAGCCTGCTGTTCGCGGGTATTTCGGCCATCGTACTGTTAATTAGCTACATCACCCTTAAGCGTAATTAAGTTGCTGCCTGACAGCCGGCTTGTTTACCGCTCCCAACCTTCCTTCCGCTATGGAATCACGTCCTGTGCCGTTCGCGGCCGAAATTGACTTGCACGAGCTTTTTTTTAAGCTTCAGCGCCGCTGGCCATTATTTGTGGGCTCGCTGCTGCTGGCCGGGGCCCTGGCCTGGGTGTACCTGCAAGTAAAAACGCCGGTGTATGATTTTGAATCGACGCTGCTCATCGGCGACCAATCGACGGGCTCGAAGCAGGCCCAGGAATTGTTGCAGCTACTTGACAGCAAGCCCAAGGGCCTCAAGCTCGAGGATGAGGTAGGGCTGCTTACTTCGTCGGGGATGATGCGGCGCACGCTGGCCCAGTTGCCCTTCACGGTGAGCTACTTCGTGGAGCCCAACTCGTGGCTGAACTGGGTGCGGCCTTTGCAGGTGCGCGAGCGGGCGGCCGGCGACCTACCCTTCTGGGTGGTGGCCGTGCCGGGCCGGCCACAGCTCACGGGCGTGCCCATTTATGTAGAGACGCTGCCCGACGGCAAGTTTCGCATTCATGCCGATGCCAAGCGCGGCGAGTTGCGCCAGCTGGCCACCGGCGACTTGGTGCGCGAGGTGCTGGGCGTCAAGTTTGATAAAACTATCGCGGCCGGCGACACGCTGCGCAGCCCCCTACTTACGGTGGTGCTGCGCCCCGAGCCCGACCAGCTGGGCACCAGCGAGGGCCAGTATTTTTTCAAGCTCAACGACCTGAGCAGCCTAGTGGGTGACTACCAGAGCCGCCTGAAGGTGAAGCCTACTGACCACGAGTCGCGCATTCTGGAGCTGAGCGTGCAGGGCTCGGTGCCGGCCAAGGAGCAGCAGTTTCTGAACACGCTGATGAATACCTACGTGCAGGACGACTTGCTGCAAAAAAATCTGATTGGGGGCAAGACGGTGGCTTTTTTGGATAACGAAATCAATAAGCTGGCCGATTCCAAGAATCGGGCTTCGCAGAGCCTCAGCTCGTTCCGCTCGGCCAATAGCCTGGTGGATGCGGGCACGCAGTCGGGGGTAGGGATTCAGCAGCAAACCGAGTTGAATTCCAATCGCAACCGCCTAGCTACCAGCCGCCGCTACTACCAGAACATGCTCAGCTACCTGAAGGAACACCGTGGCCCCAGCCGCTTGGCGGCGCTGAGCAGCGCCGGCGTGGAGGACCCGGCCACGACGGGGCTCATCCAGCAGCTCTCGGAGCTGAATAGCCAGCGGGCCTCGCTCATCGTGAACGGCACCGAGATAAACCCGATAGTAGTGGCGCTGGATGAGAAAATCAGCACAACCAAGGAGCTACTTATTCAGACCCTGACCGGCCTGATAAACAGCTCAGGCAGCGCCCTCAGCGATGTGGAGCAGCAGCTGGGCAGCGTGCGCGGCCAGCTCACCAAGATGCCCGAGAACGAGCGCCAGATGAACAACCTGCAGAACACCAGCAACTTCAACGAGAAGAACTATAGCTACCTGGTGGAGAAGCGCAACGAGGCGGCCATCGCGCTGGCTACCAACGTGACGGATAAGAAAGTGGTGGACCCGGCCAAACAGAATGGCCTGGGGCCCTCAGCCCCTAAGCCACTGCTGGTGGCGTTGCTGGCCGTGCTGGCCGGCCTGCTGCTACCCGCCGCCGTAGTGCTGATGCAGGACAAAACCAACCGCCGGGTGCAGAGCAAGGAGGACCTGGCCCGTCTTACCAACATTCCGCTACTGGGCGTGATTCCGCACGGCACCCAAGAGGACAAGCAAACCATGCTGCACGACCCGCGCAGCTCCATCGCGGAGGCCTTTCGGGCGGTGCGGGTGAATATGCAGTACTTAGCGGCTGGCCTCGACAAGCGCGTGATTGGCGTTACGTCGTCGGTGCCGGGTGAGGGCAAAAGCTTCTGCACCGTGAACCTGGCCGCCGAGCTGGCCCAGAGCGGCCGCCGCGTGGCCGTGCTAGAGTGCGACATGCGCCGCCCTACCCTGGCTGGCTACTTCGGCATCAGCTCGCGCGCGCCACATGGCCTGAGCACCTACCTGGCCGGCGAGAGCACCTTGGATGAAGCCCGCAGCCGCACCAGCATCCCGAGCCTCGACGTGCTGTGCTGCGGCCCGCTACCCCAAAACCCCACCCGCCTCATCGAGAGCCCGCGCCTGGCCGAGCTGATTCAGCAGCTGCGCGAGGAGTACGACTACCTGCTGGTGGATATTCCGCCGCTGGGCTACGTCTCGGAATTCCTGGTGCTGCTGCAATACCTGGATGCCAAAATTTACGTGGTGCGCCAGAACTACACCGACCGCGCCCTGGTGGGCCAGATAACCGAGATGCACCGCGACCACAAAGTGAAGCAACTCTATATGGTTATCAATGACGTGCACTTTGGCAATACCTACGAGTATCGCCACAAAGCGAATGCGTATAAATACGGGGTATAAAACCAGCCGTCGTAGCGAGCTTGCACAGTAATTGCTATGACAAGATTTGCGAACAGCTCAACCTAACATGGCAGTAACCACCCAAAATCTAACTTCTACCGCCGTGCGCGGGGTGCAGTGGACGACGGCGGCCACGGTGCTGACAGCAGTGCTCCAGATTGGCTACACTGCCGTGATGGCCCGGCTGCTCGACCCCGCCGCCTTCGGCTTGGTGGCGATGGCGGGGGTAGTACTGCGCTTTGGCAGCTACTTCGCCGAAATGGGCCTGGGCCACGCCCTGGTGCAGCGCCTGAGCATTGACGACGACGACGTGCGGGCCACCTTCACGGCCTCCCTGGGGCTAGGGCTGGCGGTAGCGGGCGTGGCTTGGCTGGCCGCGCCGCTGGCCGTTTTTTTCCTGAAAAATGATGCCGTGGTGCCGCTGGTGCGGGTGCAGGCGCTAGGCTTTATTTTGGTGGGCCTGGGGGCCACGGCTACGAGTATGCTGCGCCGCGAGATGCGCTTCGAGGCCCTGGCCAAGGTGGAGGTGGCGGCCTACGTGCTGGGCTACGGGGGGGTAGGCGTAACGCTGGGCCTGCTGGGCGCGGGCGTGTGGAGCCTAATTGCGGCCAGCCTGGCGCAGCAGCTGTTCGCGGCGCTGTTTAGCTACGGTGTGGTGCGGCATTCGCTGCGGTTTATTTTCCACAAAGCGCCCTACGCCCGGCTGCTGGGCTACGGCGGGCGGGTGTCGGTGGTCGGCTTCTTGGAATTTATCAATGGCAACCTCGATACACTGCTCATTGGGCGGCTACTGGGCTCGGTGCTACTGGGCATCTACAACCGCGCCTATATGCTGCTGTACCTGCCCATGTACTTCCTGACCAACAGCCTGGCGCGGGTGGCTTTTCCGGCGTTCAGCAAGATTCAGAATGACTTGCCGCGGGTGCGGGCTTTGTACCTGACTAGCAGCACGCTGGTAGCCACCGTGGTGCTGCCCGTGTGCGCCGGCGTGGCCGTGGCCGCCCCCGAGCTGGTGGCCGTGCTGCTGGGCCCACGCTGGGCCAACTCCGTACCGATTCTGCGGGTGCTGTGCCTGTCCATCCCACTGAGCATGACCACCTTATTCGCGGGCGTAGTGGCCGATGCCCGCGCCAACCTGCACCAGAAGATTATCCTCAACCTGCTGTTTATGGGCCTGCTCTCGGGCTTATTTTGGATGCTGAAGGGCTACGGGCTGGCCGGCATAGCGGGAGCCATCGGTACGGGCGAGGTGGTACGCACTTTCCTCTACATGCGCGTGACGCACAACGACATTGGCCTGCCCTACGGGCGGCTATTCGGCATTTACCGGGCCGGCGCGCTCAATGCCGCTGCCGTGGGGGTAGGGCTGCTGGGCGTGGCTACGCTGGTGCGCCCGCTGCACCTGCCGCCCGTGCTGGCCTTACTGGCCCTGATGGCCACCGGGGCCGTGGTGCTGAGCGCGGTAATGCTACGCTGGCCTTCGGCTGAGCTACGGCCCGTGCTGGCGCAGGCCCTGGCCAAGCTGCGTAGCTTGGCGGCTATGCCCACCGGCGTGCGCGCCCGGCTGACGCGCTACGCCGGCTTTCTGGAGCGGCGGCCGGGCGTGCTGGCTGCCTTCGATGACTTTGACCAACCCCTCATCCCGTGAATATTCTGCTGACTTCCCTGCAAGTGCCGGGCGCGGCCTCGGGGGTGCGGGTGCACTACGAGCGGCTGGCGGCGCTACTGCGCGCCCAGGACCATCGCGTAACGGTGGTGACCCAGGACGACCTGCGGCCCTGGCTCCGGCGCGCCATTGGGGTAGGGCGGCGGGCGCTGGGGGTGTTCGGGACGCTGGGCCGGCGCGTGGGCCTGGAGCTGGGACAGGTACTGGAAATCTATTTTGCCATCGACCACCGGCAGCCCTATGACGTGGTAAATGCCCAGGACGTGGCCAGCGGCTGGGCCGCCCGCCTGGCCCTGCGCGACCGCGTGCCGGTGGTAGTGACCGGCCACTACAACGACCACCCCGGCACCGAAGTAGTGCAACAGCTGGCCCTACCCCCCCGCGGCTGGGCAGCCCGCTTCGAGGGGCGCTGGTTTAATTTTCTGCTGCATCGCACCCGGTTCTTTTTAGGAATTTCGGAGTACGCGCTCCGGCTCACCCAGCCCTTCCTACCCCCGGATGCGCAGACGGCCATCGCCCACAACGGCGTGGATATGGCCGCCTTCGCGCCGGGCGCGGGGATGCTCGGCGCGGGGCTTGATTTGCGGGCCAAGTTTCCCGGTCGGCCCATCATCCTGAATATTGGGCAGCTCGAAGCGCGCAAAAACCAGCGCTACCTGGTGGCCGTGGCCGCCGAGCTGCGCCAGCGCTACCCCGGCTGCGTCACGGTGCTGGTGGGCCAGGGCGAAGACGAAGAGTTGCTGCGCAATCTCATTGCAGAACAGGGACTGGAAAACGATGTGGTGCTGCTGGGTTACTACCCCCACGTAATCCATTTGCTGCACGCCGCCGACCTCTACGTGCACGTAGCGCTGCGCGAAAACTGTCCCTACGTGGTGATTGAGGCCATTGCTGCCGGCTGCCCGGCCTTGGCCCTGGCGGCCGGCGGTAGCCCCGAGCTGCTGGCTGCCACCCCCGAAGCCTCCCTGCCCCAGGCTACGCCGCCCGCCGCGCTGGCCGCCCAAGTGGCCGAGTTGCTGGCTAACCCCGCCGCCCTGCTGAGCTTGCAGCAGCGCCAGTATACCTACGCTCGCACCCGCTTCGACCGGGCGGCGATGGTGCGCAATACGCTGGCCTTTTACCGGCGGGCAGCGGGGCTGGCTCCACTGCCCGCCGAGGTGCCCGCTGAGGCACTGGTGGCAGAGTGAGCCGGCGGCAAATGACTGCGTGCGCAGGGAGCCGCGGTGATGCGCGAAATATCATCTGCCTAAATTACGTAAGTCTCCCTGGCACTCCGTAACGTTAAAACCCAACTTTTGCGCCGATATTCGGTAAGCGACGGGGCAGCAGCTGAATAAGCGCTGGCCCGTTTTATTTCTCATGAAAATTCGTCTCAACTTTCTCGTCATCCTGCCGCTGCTGGCCGTGCTGGCTACCAACGCGGCATTTTGGGAGTTCATCTACGGGCCGCAGGTGGACCAGGAGCCCGACGGCGTTAAGCTCTACACCTATGCGCTGTTCGCGGCTTCGGTGGGCGCGCTGGTGCTGTACGCGCGCTACATGGAGCCGCTTATCAAGCGGTGGATGTGGGTAGTAGTAGCCGCCATTGGCGGGCTGATGCTGGAATCTTACGCCAACCAGGGCTCGTGGCTGGCCTACCCCCACGTGTTCAGCAAGCTCTTCGTGCTGCTGATTATGTTCGGGATTTATGCCTTTTACCGGCGCTTCGGGCTGCCCTCGCTGGGCCAGGTTATTGGGGTAATGACGTTTGTGCTGCTGGCCAACCTGCTGGTTTTTCACCGCGACTCGCTCAGTCTGAGCGCCTTCGCGGAGAATGAGCGGGGCTTTGGCTCATCATCGGCCTACCTGTTTGTGCTCGTGACCCTGTACTGCCTCAACCGCTACCTCACCCGCGGCGGGCTGACGATGCTACTGGGCTTTTTCGTGTGCCTGCCGCTGATTATTTTCTTGCAGCACCGCTCGGTATGGATTGCCACGGCGGTGGCCGTGCCCCTCGACATGTGGCTGCTGCGCCGGGCACCGGGCACCAGCTTTTCGTTTTCCAAAGTAGCGATGCTGGTGCTGGTGCCGGGTATTCTGGGTTCGCTGGGCGTCACGGCCATCGTGCTGAACAACCCCGAGGTGGTGACCCGGATGCAGGACAACGTGGAGGACATGGCCAACGCCGACAAGCAGGGCACCGGCAGCTGGCGGCTCAAGCAGATTGAGTCGTACATGCCGCTGGTGTACGAGCGGCCCATCGCGGGCTGGCGCCTGGAGGGCTTCGAGGTGCCCATGCAGTTCTACGACCCCAGCAACGACCAGCCGATGTGGGCCGACCGCACCGGTCACCACTTCCATAATTTCTACCTCGACCGGGCCTTTTACTTTGGCATTATTGGTATTTTGATGGTGCTGCTGGTGCCCATTGTTCGCATCGTGCAGCGGCTGTGGCAGCCCGGCCCCATGCGGCCCGATACGGCGCTGCTGATTGCTTATTTCGGCTGTTTGCTGGTGTTTTCGGCATCCTACGACTGGTCTACGTATCACTTTGGGCTGCTGGGGCTGCTGCTGGCCGCTTTGGCCGAGCCGGAGCCCCGCCCGCTACCACTCGTTTCCTTACCCCCCACCGAGCCCGAGACCGCGCCCGTACCTGCCGAGCTGATGCCGGCTTAATCGTTTGTCATGACCGCGCTGCGCTCGCAAGGACAAACTATTTTCGCTAATCACTCTATAACTTTTAACTCCCCCAATGCCTGCTCCTGACCAAGCGGCCGAAGCGTTGCAAACGCCCGTGCTGCTCCTGATATTCAGCCGGCCTGACACCACGCGGCGCGTGTTTGACACCATTCGGCGCGCCCGGCCTACCCGTCTCTACGTGGCCGCCGACGGGCCCCGCCCCGGCCACCCCACTGATGCCGCCCGCTGCGCCGAAACCCGCGCCGTGGTGCAGGAAGTGGATTGGCCCTGCGAGGTGTTCACGCTGTTTCAGGAAGCCAACCTGAACTGCGGGCTGGCCCCGGTCACGGCCATGAACTGGTTTTTTGCGCACGAGCCGGAGGGCATTATTCTGGAAGATGACTGCGTGCCCGCGCCCAGCTTTTTTCGGTTTTGCCAGGAGCTGCTGGCCCGCTACCGCGATGATGCGCGGGTGATGCACATTGGGGGTAACAACTTTGGCTCGGAGGCGCAACAGCCGCTCGCGCCCGATGCGCCTTCGTACCATTTCTCCACGCAGCGCAACAGCTGGGGCTGGGCTACCTGGCGGCGCGCCTGGCAGCTGTATGACTATCACCTCACTGATTTTGAGGGGGTAGCGAAAGCGGGCGAGCTGAACGACAGCTTCACCGGGCCGCTCGAAAAGCGCTACCGGCTGGGCAAAATGGCCGGCGTGCGCGCCCTGCCCCAGCCGCCCGACGTGTGGGACTACCAGTGGGAGTACACTATTGCGCGGCACCACGGCCTCTACATCGTGCCGGCCGTGAACCTGGTGGGCAACATTGGCTTCGGCAATGGCTCGACCCATACCCACGACAGCGCCGACAACATGGCCGCCCTGCCCGCCCGCGACCTAAGCTTTCCGCTGCGCCACCCGGCCGTGGTAGCCCAGGACCGCCGCCGCGACAACCGCCGCTTCAACGAGTTCTTGCTGAGCCGGGTCGGGGCCATTGTGCGGCGCGTGTTCGCGGGCCAGAAGCCGGTGGCAGCGGGCCTACAAAGCCCGAAGGTGAAGCAAAGCGCAGGGTAGGATTTAGCCTGCCGCCTGGTGCATAGCGTTAATTATAAGTTGATTATTTAGTATATTCCTTGGCTAACTTAATTAAGTAGCAAAACGTCAAGCTAACGCTTACCTTACACTGCTTTTCCCGCATGAAAATTCTGCTCTCCGCCTATGCCTGCGACCCCTTGCACGGCAGCGAGGAAGGCTCGGGCTTCAACTGGCTGTGGCAGGTGGCCGCGCTGGGCCACGAGGTGTGGTGCCTCACTACCCCCCGCGGCCGCGCCAACCTGGAGCAGGTGCTGGCCGAGCGCGCCGCCGACCCGGTGGCGGGCCGCATTCACCCGATATATATCACGGTGCCTAAGGCCATTGACTACGCCTACCGCTGGCAGCCGGGCGTTTATCTGCATTACCTGGCGTGGCAGTACCGGGCCTGGCGCGTGGCCCGGCAGCTCGATGCACAGGTGAATTTTGACGTGGTGCACCACGTCACCTATAACAGCCTGCAAATGGCGTCTTGGCTGTGGCGCTTAAAAAAGCCGCTGCTGCTGGGCCCGCTGGGCGGCGGCATGACGGCCCCCGCCACCCTGCGCCGCTACCTGCCCGACTGGTTCAAGACCGAAACCGTGCGCAACGGCATCAGTAACCTGCTCACTACGTTTGACCCTAACGTGCGGCAGTCCGTGCGCCACGCGGCGCTAGTGTTGGTGGCTAACAGCGACACGGCCGCGCTAGCCCGGCGGCTGGGCGCGCGCCGGGTAGCGCTGGTGATGAGCGCCGCGTTGGCCGCCGACTATTTCCCGGCCGCCTACGTGCCCCGGCCGCCGCTGGCGGGCCGCGAGCTGCGCATTTTGTGGCTGGCCCGGCTGTTTCCGCGCAAAGGGCTGCACCTGGTACTTGACGCACTGGGCCGGGTAGATAAGCGGGTGAAATTTCACTTGGATGTGATGGGCGATGGGCCAGTGGGGCCGCTGGTGCCCGGCTGGATTGCCGCCGCCGGCCTCACCGACCGCGTAACCTGGCACGGCAGCGTACCTTATGAGGCCACCCGCGCCGCCTACCTCGGCCACGACCTATTCATGCTGTGCAGCCTGCGCGACACCTACGCCAATCAGTATCTGGAGTCAATGTCGCTGGGCCTGCCCATCCTGACCCTGGACCACCACGGGGCCACTGACTTCATCCCCGACGCGGCGGGCATCAAGGTGCCGGTGCAGTCGGCCGACGCCACCGTCGAGGCCCTGGCGCGGGCCGTGGAAACCCTCTGGGACCACCCCGAGCGGCTGGACGCGATGGGCCGGGCGGGCTTCGCCTACGCCGCGCAGTTTGCCTTGCCCAAGCTTGTGGCCAGTTTGTATCAACTGGCGGCCGATACTGCGCCCGAGCTGGCGGGGCTGGCGGTTGGTAGAAGGAATTAAAATAGAAGAATTAAGTGAAAAGTATTTGTCATTGCGAGCGCAGCGCGGCAATCGCACTCAAACGAAACCCGCGCCAATCGTTCGTCCATCGTTTGGATGCGATTGCCGCGCTGCGCTCGCAATGACAAATACTTTTCAGATAGAATTCGTAACCAAAAAACATGCTTTACATCGTTATCCCCGTTTTTAATCGCTGGCGCTACACCAGCGCCTGCCTGGATTCGCTGCGGGCGCAGACCAACCAGGACTTTCGGGTAATTGTGGTGGACGATGGCTCCACTGACGAGACGGCCGCCGCGCTGGCCCACGACTACCCCGAGGTGGAAGTAGTAACCGGCAGCGGTAATCTGTTCTGGACGGCCGGCGTGAACCGGGGCATCGAGCGCGCCCTGGCGCTGGGGGCCGACCGCGTGCTGACCCTCAACAACGACGTGCTGACCGCGCCCGACTTTGTGGCCCAGATGCTGGCCGCCGCTGCCAAAAATCCCCGCGCCGTACTCGGCGCGCTGGAGTTTGACGCCAATACCGGCCAGGCCATTTACGGTGGTGAGCGGCTGAGCTTCAAGACCAATACCCGCTCTGATTTGTTGGATGAACTGCCGGCCGACCAGCGCACGGGGCTGCACCCGGTGACGTATTTGCCGGGGCGCGGGCTGCTTATTCCGAAGGCGGTGATTGACAGAGTGGGGTTGTTTGATGACAAGCGTCTGCCGCACTACCTGGCCGATTTTGACTATACCAGCGTGGCGCGCCGGGCGGGCTTCCCGGTGTATTGTAACTACGAGGCCCGCCTCAGCACCTACCCCGAAGAAAGCGGCCAGACCCTGACCCGCAAGCACCGCAGCGTAAAGGGCTATTTTCAGCATCTGTTCGGCATCCGGGGTGGGGGTAATATGGTCAATTTCACCCATTTTGCTCTTAAAAACTGCCCTTGGCCTTACTTGCCTTATTTCCTGCTGAACGGCTACGCCCGCCGGCTGGTAGGCTACTTTCTGCACTAAATGACGGTTTCCTACCATGCACTCGCTTGGCTGACACTGGTGCTGGGTAGCGCGCTGAGTGCCTGCGCCAGCCACCACGCCGGCGGCGAGGCCACCCTGGTTATCACCAAGGGCGGCACTTACTCGGGCCGCTACCAGAGCGCGGCCTCGGGCGTGGCCTGCGTGCGGGTGGCCACCACCGAGCTGGTGGTGCTCGATGGCTGCGTACTCACCGGCCCCGGCAATCTCATTGAGGCCGGCGAAGGGGCCGACCTAACTGTGCGCAACTGCCGCGGCCAGGGCCTACCCCCCACCGTGGATAAGCAAGCGCCCGGCCACTTTCTGGATGTGTATAAGCCCCAGCGCCTGGTAGTGGAGCACAATTTCTTCGCCCAAACCAGCGGCATGGTCGTCAACCGCTGGCGCGGCACCAGCGGCGCGCTACTGGTGCGCTACAACCAGGCCCGCGACGTGGACGGGCGCTGGCGCGGTAACGCGGGCGGCACGCATTGCAGCTTCTTGATTCTGAACACCGTGGCGCACCTGCCGGGCGTAGAAATCGCGTTCAACGAAGTGTTGAACGCGCCCGACAAGAGTTTAGTGGAGGATAACATCAACCTCTACAACTCGTCGGGCACGGCGGCCAGTCCCTTGCGGGTGCACGATAATTTTGTGCGCGGGGCCTACCCCTACCCCGCCTCGGCGGGCCAGTTTACGGGCACGGGAATGACTACCGATGGCGACGCGAAAACCCTGGCCGAAGCCGGCGGCTTCATCGAGGCCGACCATAACCAGTTTGTGAGCACCGGCAATGCGGGCATGAACCTCGCGGCCGGGCACGATATTTTTTATCATGATAACCGCGTCATTACCAGCGGCTTGTTACCCGGCGGCCAGCGCTTCAACGCTACGCACGCCGGGCTGGGCATCTTTAATTTTTACAAGCAGCCGGCCAACGTTTTTTTCAACAACCGCGCCGAGCGCAACGTCATCGGCTACGTGCGCTGGGGGGCCGGCAGCCCCTACCCCGACCGCCAGGACCTGAGCACCGACAACTGCGCCACTTGCACGGCCACCGAGCATTTGCCCAATCCCATCACGCCCGCCACGGAAGCAGGCGAGTGGGCGCGGTGGCAGCAGAAACTGCAAAAGCAGGGCGTGACGGTGGGGCCACTGCTTTCGGGTGGCAAGTGAGGTAGTTAGTAAACGGGGTAGTAGTATTTTTATTCTAATAATTGACTAATTATCAACGAGGTATGTACATCGCCGTTTTAGGCCCCATTGCTACTAACGACCTGCTACTACCCGCCGAGCAGGACGGCCGCGCCTACCCGGCGGGCCGGGCCGGCGCGCCGCTGGTTAGCAATCTTATCAAGGAGTACATTGCCCGCGGCCACCGCGTGCTGGCTTTGACGCTGGATGACCAACTGGGCGACGACGACGCGCCTTTCGTGCACGAAGGCCCTGGCCTGACCTATGTGGTGGTACCTAGTCGCAGCCGCACTTTCCGGCCCAACGGCCGGCGACTGGGCCGCACCGCCGACTTTTTCTGGCTGGAGCGCCGGCAGTTGCTGGCGCAGCTACGCCGTTACCAACCTGAGGCAGTACATGCGCACTGGACCTACGAGTTTGCGGTGCCCGCGCTCCGCTACGACCGCCGCGCCTTAGTGACGGTGCACGATAACGCGCTGGTTATCTACCGCTATGTGCGCACGCTCAACCGGCTGTTTCACCTGGCAATGGCGCGTTACGTGTTCTGGAAAGGGCGGCGCTTCACGGCCGTATCGCCCTACATGGCCGCCTCAGTGCAGCCCTGGACGCGCAACCCGGTACTGGTGGTGCCTAACCCCGTGGTAGTGCCCGAGCGCGCCAGCTCGGAGCGGGCCCCGCTCAGCGCACCCGTCCTCAGCGTGGTGGTAAATGGTTGGGACGACCGCAAAAACAGCAAAAATGCGCTGCTGGCCTTCAAGGAAGTGCAGCGGCGGCACCCGGCGGCGCGGCTCTGGGCAATGGGCACGGCCTTCGCGCCAGGCGAAGAAGCGGCCGAGTTTTGCCGGGAGAACGACGTGCCGAATGTAATTTTTCTGGGCCCTACCCCCCACCACGAGGTACTAGCCCGCCTGGCGGCCAGCACGCTCGTACTGCACACCTCGCTGGAAGAGTCGTTCGGGATGGTGCTGGTGGAGGCGATGGCCTACGGCGTGCCCGTAGTGGCCGGCCAGGCCAGCGGGGCCGTGCCTTGGGTGGTGGCCGACGGCGGCCTGCTGGTGGACGTGACCAGCGTGGCCGACATTGCCGGGGCTATAGAACGCCTCCTCACCGACCCGGTCCTGTACGAGCAAGTGGCGGCGCGGGCCGTAGCTATCGTAGCCGAACGCTTCCCGCTGGCTAAAGTCGCGGACCAGTACCTGGCGCTACTGGCCGGTTCCTGAAGTACCCGCTCTTGCTTAGCGGGCCCGTTCCATCAAACGTCTTTTCTTAACCCAAACTTAATATAAGGCTTTTCGAAGCGGCCGTCTGGCAAAGCGTGCCCCAGCTGCCTCAACCGGCACTTTCGGTAGGACTCGGGTTAGCATTGACCACTCGGGCGGCGTGGCGCGGTAGGCTAGCGGGAGTCCGGTCTTAGCTGGCTGAGGGTGTGCTTCTAAGCCGGGTTCATAGTCCAACTAAAAACGGGTAGGCAGCGGCACGGCCTGTAATAAATAAGCTCAACAGTTATTCATATTAATTTCACTTTTCCCATAAAATCATTACTAGGGTATACAGTTTTAACTACGAAACAAAATTATAGCTTTCGCTGGCTCAATAGCTTATAAGTGCCGCGCGGCTTTTATCTTTGCTTAGATAGCCTACATTCATTTTATACTCTTTTAAGTTTTAGTAATCTGTTTTAAGTATGGTTAAACCAACCAGTTTTAGAGCTTGGCTGCTGGCGGCGGCTAGTATACTACCTGCTTGGGCCTCGGCGCAGGCCATTAACTACGCGGGGCCGCTCGTTATCACGCAGGGCGGCACCTACTCGGGCAACTACCAGAGCCTGGACTCGCGGGTGCCGTGCATCTTGGTCAATACGACCGCGCCGGTGGTGTTGCTAGGCTGCAAGCTATCGGGAGCCGGCCACCTCATTCAGTCCGGTACTGGTGCCAACCTGACGGTTCGGGAGTGCAGCGGGGTCGGCCTAGCACCTTCCGTTGATGGCCAGCCACCCGGCCACTTCCTCGACTCGTACCAGTCGCAGAGTCTGGTGGTAGAGCACAACTCGTTTAGCGGCACCAGTGGCATTGTGGTCAACCGCTGGGCCGGCAACTCCGGTGCCCTGACCGTGCGCTACAACCAAGTGCGCAACGTGGATGGCCGCTGGCGCAACAACGGCGGCAGCAGCCGGTGCAGCTTTTTGCAGCTGAACACGGTAAGCAACCTAGCGGGCGTGGAAATTGCCTTCAATGAGGTGATTAACACCCCCAACCAGAGCCTGGTAGAGGATAACATCAACTTCTACAACGCGTCGGGCACGGCGGGCAGCCCTATTCGGGTGCATGACAATTTTGTGCGCGGAGCCTACCCCTACCCCGCCACGGCGGGTACTTTCACGGGCACCGGCCTCACCACCGACGGCGATGCTTCGCTATTAGGCACGGCCGCGGGCTACATCGAGGCCAGCGCCAACCAATTCGTGAGCACCTGCAATGCGGCCATGAATATCGCAGCCGGCCACGACGTCTATTATCACGACAACCGCATCGTTACCAGCGGAATGCTGCCCGATGGCACCCACCTGAGTACCACGTACGCGGGTACGGCCGTTTTCAATTACTACAACCAGCTGGCCAGCGTCTTTTTCAACAACCGGATTGTTAATAACACCATCGGCTACGTACGCTGGGGGTCTACTAATCCCTACCCCGACCGCCAGGACCTGAGCCCCGGTGCCTGCGCCACCTGCACCGGCACCACCAGCCTGCCCAACCCCATAACGCTAGCCACCGAGGATAACGAGTATGCCCTCTGGCAGCAGAAGCTGGCCCAGAATGGCGTGACTGTGGGACCAACCGGGGCGGCCGCTCCGGCCTCGCGCCCTGCGGCTACTACCCCCGGCAGCATCGTTAACCCCGGCTTCGAAGCCGACAACACCCCGGTTGGCGCACCCGCCGGCTGGCAGACTACCACCGGCCAGGGTACCAACGACAACGCCGACTACACCGAAGCCTACGGCGGGGCGCACTCGGGCACTTACCACGGCACGCACTACCGACCCGAAGCCTACGAAGTGTATACCTACCAGGTAGTTACCGGCCTGGCCAATGGCACCTATACGCTGAGCGCCTGGGTGAAAAGTAGTGGTGGCCAGAGCCTAACCCAACTCAAAGCCAGCAACTTCGGTAGCAACGCCCTGACGACCGGTATTGCTGCTGCACCCGATAACTGGGTGCAGGTATCGGTACCGAATATCAGTGTGAGCAACGGGCAGTGCGAAATTGGCGTGTACTCAAATGCTGGGGCCGGGCAGTGGCTATACTTTGATGACTTCACGCTCACCAAAACGGCGGCCAACGTACCGCCCAGGGTAACGCTCACCGCCTCGGCAGCGAGCCTCACCCTGGGCCAGGCCCTGTTGCTGAGCGCTGCTGCTGCCGATAGCGATGGCACTATCGCCAAGGTTGAGTTCTTTGCCGGCACCACCAAGCTGGGCGAAGACGGCGTCGCGCCTTACCAGCTAAGCTGGACGCCTACCGCCACCGGCACGTATGCCCTCACGGCCGTGGCCACCGACAATACCGGGACCGCTACTACCTCGGCCGCCACCACGGTGACCGTAGCCGCCGCTCCGGCCCCTACCCCCCCGGCTTCGGCGAGTGGCAACCTGGTCGTCAACCCTGGCTTCGAGGCCGACAACGCCCCGGTAGATGCACCCACCGGCTGGCAGACTACCACCGGCCCCGGTACCAACGACAACGCCGACTACACCGAAGCCTTTCCCGGCGCGCACAACGGCCTTTACCACGGCACGCAGTTCCGGCCCGAGCCTTACCAGGTATATACCTACCAGGTAATCAGCAACCTGCCTACTGGCACCTATTCGCTGAGCGCCTGGATGAAAAGCAGTGGTGGCCAGAGCCTAGCTCAGCTGCAAGCCCGCAACTTTGGCGGCAACGCCCTAACGGCCGACGTGGCCGCTACCCCCGACGGGCAGTGGGTACTCATCACCATTCCCAACATCGCAGTCAGCAGCGGGCAGTGCGAAATCGGCTTTTACTCGCAGGCAGGTAGCGGTCAGTGGCTTTACTTTGATGATGTGCAACTGGTAGCGCAGAATGGTAACGCGAGCCCTACCCCTCCCCCGACCACGGGCCCTACCCTCTTCCCCAACCCCGCCGACAGTCAGGTAACGGTGGATGCCTCCTTCCCCCGCGCCGATTTGGCGGTCATTTCCTTTATTGATGCGCAAGGCAATCTGGCTGGCAGGCACTGGCGCACGGTTACGCCCGGCGACAACCAGCTTTCCGTCTATATCGCCTACCTGCCAAGCGGCCTGTATACTGTATCTATCACCAGCAATAGTGATAGCAGCCAGCCGCCTATCAAATTGCGGCTAGAAGTGCGGCACTAGGCTATCAGCAAAGAAAGGGGGGTAGGGAGGTCTAAGCGGACTTCCCTACCCCCCTTCTTTTGGCTGATAGCCTAGCTCCTGAAATAAGTAATTCACCAAGGAGGCTACTCTAAAGCCCACACAAAATAAACGCTCTATCAGGGCCTATTGGCTATTTCCAGGCTCTGGCCAGTATCTGGCGGGCCATGAGGTAGAGGAAGCGGGAATTGGTGAGCAGGTAGCGCCGCCACAGGCGGCGGGGCTCCAGCCAGAGGCGATAGGCCCATTCCAGCCACATGCGGCGCGCCCACACTGGCAGGCGCTGCTCCAGGCCCGCGTAGACCAGAAATGCCTGCCCCACACCCAGCATACAAGCTTTTACCTGGCCTTGGTGGGCCGCCATCCACTTCTCCTGGCGCGGGCAGCCCAGCGCCACGAACAGCAGGTCGGGGTCAGCAGCGTTGATGGCCGCTGTGTGGGCGGCTTCCTCGGCAGGGGTAAGAGGGCGGAACGGGGGGGCGCAGGTGCCCACAATGCGCAGCGCCGGCAACTCCTGAGCCGCCCGCGCCACGATGGCTTGCAGTACCTCATCGGTGGTGCCGTAGAAATATACCGACTGCCCGCGTCGCGCGGCCTCAGTTAGCAGGGCGGGTAGCAGGTCCATGCCCGCTACCCGCTCCTGAGGGTGGCCGCCGCGCCAGCCCGCGATGCTGGCTACGGGGCCGCCATCAGGCGTCACGAGGTCAGCCTTTTCCAATACCTGCTGAAACTCCGTATCGCGGTGCGCCTCTACGAGCATGTGCACGTTAGCGCAGCACACGTAGGCCGACGTACGGGCCGCGCCCAGCTTCAGAATAGTTTCGACAAATTCCGGGAACGGGCCCGTGGCAATGGGCGAATCAAGCACTAGCTGCTTCGACAACATAGGATAAGGTAGCTTACTAACCACTAACTAGGACGCGTTGCCGAAGCTGCTCGCTTACTTAGCAAAGCAACCCCGGCAACGCGCTTTTAGCCAGCAATCAATTAATAGGCGTTTTTCTCGCCAGAAATCATGTTTTTCACCGTCTTCAGGATGATTTGCAAATCTAGTAGCAGCGACCAGTTTTCCACATACTTTAGGTCATATTCCACGCGCTTTTCCATTGCACCCAGAGCACGGGTTTCACCCCGGTAGCCATTCACCTGCGCGTAGCCCGTAATGCCGGGCGTCACGGTATGACGGTGAGCATACGTATGGATATACTTGGAATACTCTTCGAGCTGCGACTGCATATTGGGCCGGGGGCCAACTACCGACATGTGGCCCAGCCACACGTTGAAAAACTGCGGCAGCTCATCGAGGCTTGAAGCCCGCAGAAACCGGCCAACACGCGTTACGCGGGCATCACCCTTCGTGGCTTGCAGCTCAGTGCCGCTCAGGTCGGTGCGCATAGTACGCAGCTTATAGCACGGAAACAGCTTGTTGCGCTTGCCCGGCCGCATTTGCTTAAAAAACACCGGCCCCGGTGAGTCGAGCTTAATGAGCAGGGCCAGAATAGGAAGTAGTATCGGGAAAATCCCGCCGATAACCAAGCCTGAAAAGGCCAGGTCAAATGCCCGCTTCGAGAGCTGGTTGGCGCGCGAGCCCAAGGGATGGCGGCGCACCGTCAGGATGGGGCCGTAGTCGTGGTACTGCACGGTCACGTTCTTGCGCAGCGTACCCTCAAAATCCGGCACGATGCGGAAGCTGATGAAATTATCATCGGCGAAGCTTGACAGTTCTTCCACGCTATCAGTATGGTCTAGAGGCAGGGCGAAGTACATTTCATCCACTTGCTCGTGCTCGCAGAAGGCCGGCAGGTCACTCAGGCGGCCTAGCACTAAGTGGCTAACCTCAGCGGGGGCCGGCTCGTCGGTGAAGAACCCTAAGAAGTGGTTCGCGGCCGGGTCGTGCACGGTCAGGAAGCGATAAAGGTCGATACCGCTACGGCTTGCCCCTACCATTACAAACCGGTTTTGGGTGCGGCCCCACCGGTAGCGATAAGTACGGCGCAAGAAGGCCAGCACCAGCCGTCCACCCATCATGCCCACTCCCGCCAGGCCATAAAGTACGCCCAGGTAGCGCAACGGCATCAGGTGCACTTGCAGCAGCACCACGCCCGCCGTCAGCACTATCATGTGCAGAATAAGCGTCCGCACCAGCGCCCAGGATTTCTCCCAGTAAGTGGTTAGGCGCTCGCTCGGGTTGGGCGCAACCGGAGCCGCAAACTGCCCAGCCAAAATCCACCACAGCAGGGCGAAAATGGCAAAGAACAGCGAGTAATTTTCCCCAAATTGCCAGTCGCCACGCTGGTAGTAGCAAACCAGCCGAAAGGACCCGAGGATAACTAGCACATCCAAAATCAGCAGAATAAACTGATTAAGGTAAATGCGTTGTTTGTAAAGTACCATGTCAATAGTTGATTAGTCTGTTTTCGAAGAGGAGAGCGGAGTTCTTTTGAAGGGTGGGAGTTTTCAAAAGCTCCACTAAAATACGCCGCTTATATGTAAATGGACTTCGAAAAGATGTGCTTAAAGAAGATTTAGTTGAAATATCATAAGACAACTGCCTTTTCAATGGTAAAATGCTTAGAATAATTATAAAAAATAAAGTGACCACATTGGCACTTTGCAATGCTTATAAGTCCCTGCATAGGTCTTGGCCATGACTCCCGAAGCCCAGAAAGCCTCTTTCCTTAGCGAGAACAGGTAATTTTTAAGGGCAGGAGGGTAAAAAACAGTTTTTTAAATTTATTACATTATTAAATCGTTAATTACCAGCTTATTACATACTATGCACGCAGTTTGTCCATTTTATGGGATAGCTACACATTCTTCCACATAGCACCCCCAAAGAGGTACACAAAATAGGGTTTAGCCTGCCTGGATGGGAGTTACAGAGGGTAGCGACGCAGCTTAAGTACGCCTTTTTGGTAAGCCAGTACCGCCAATTCATAATTGGGTGGAGCTTCCGGGAGCTGGATACGCAGTCGGCCGGAGCTAGTTTCACTCCAGTTGCCTTCTTGGGCCAGCAGACCACCGCCGGAGGCTACGTCGTAGCGAATGAAGCGGCCCGCCGGCCCTAGCCAGAAGCCCGGCCGCCCGCCCGGCCGGTACCGAAAGCGGTAGGTATTGCGGCGGTACGCGAGTGTGTCGGCGCGGCTGGCTTCGGGCACCAGCAGCCAGGTACCTTGCAAGGCGGCCAGCTCGCCCGTGGGCAGCTCGGCAGAATGGCGGTCGGCGGCGGAGTGGCAGGCAACGAGTAGCAGCCAGCTCACTGGCAGCCCACGTAGCAGCTTTGAAGCAGCAAAGGACATAGCAGACAATACTACGTAGAATGCCTACCCCACGCCTACTTTTGGACTCTTCTTAAATTCCTGGCTTCTGGCTTAGAAGTTAACCGGTGCAGGTATATAGCTATTCAGAATCAGGAATCCAAAACAACGAAATGGACAACCGCGCCCTTATTAAAGCCTTCCGGCTCACGGCTCAGCTGCTGGAGTTGCACGACGAAAACGCCTTCAAGATAAGGGCTTACGAGGGTACCGCTACGGCCCTGGAGCAGTTGGAGTTTCCGGTGGCCGAGGTGGAGCGCCCTGGCCTGCCCGACCGCACCGGCCTGAGCAAAACCCAGGCCGCTAAGGTGGCCGAGCTGCTCGATACCGGTACGTTTGAGGAGCTTCAGCGCTTGATTGACACTACCCCCCCCGGCGTGGTTGAGCTGCTGAATATCAAGGGTATCGGCCCAAAGAAAGTGCGCGCCCTGTGGCGCGATGCGGGCATCGAGGGGCCCGACCAGCTGCGCGAGGCCGCCGAAGCCGGCACCGTGGCCAAACTCAAGGGCTTCGGGGCCAAAACTCAGGAAAGCATCCTGGCCGCGCTGGCCTTCACTGACCAGAGCGCGGGCAAGCTGCTGTTTTCGCAGGCCGAACAACTGGCGAATGACTTGGCCGCGCGCCTGCGCCAGGTGCCGGGGGTAGGCGCAGTGGCTGCCGCCGGCGAGGTGCGCCGCGCCCTCGAAATCGTGGAAACGGTCGAAATCCTGGCCGCCGCCGCTGACCCCGCGCCCATCCACGCGCTGCTCGATGCCGCACCCGGCCTGCGCACCGATGCCCGGCGCTCGGGCCCCTGGGCCTGGCGCGGCACGGCCGCCGACTCGGGGGTAGGCGTGGCGGTGCGCGTGGTAGCTGAAGCCGATTTTGTGAACCAGCTTTTTGGGGCGACCGGCAACGAGGCGCACCTGAGCGCGCCGCTGCCCGGCGCGGGCCCCGGCCAGCCCGCTACCCTGCGCCAGTGGGCCAAGCGCGAGGTATTCAGCAGCGAGGAAGCCATCTATGAAAAAGCCGGCCTGCAATACGTAGTGCCCGAGCTGCGCGAGGGCCTGGGCGAAATTGAGCTGGCCGCCGCGCACAAAATTCCGCGCCTGCTGGAAGACAGCGACCTGCGCGGCTCGCTGCACAACCACAGCACCTACTCCGATGGCAACCACTCGCTGCGCCAAATGGCTACTTTTTTGCGCGATGCGGGCTACGAGTACCTCGGCATCTGCGACCACTCGCAGGCGGCGCACTACGCTCAGGGCCTCAGCCCCGAGCGCGTGCGCCAGCAGCAGCGCGAGATTGACGAGCTGAACGCCGAGCTAGCCCCATTTCGCATTTTCAAGGGCATTGAGGCCGATATTTTAGGTGATGGCAGCCTGGACTACGACGCGGAGCTGCGCGACACCTTCGACTTCATTGTGGCAAGCATCCACTCTAATTTGAAGATGGACGAGCAACGCGCCACCGAGCGCCTGCTGGCCGCCATTGCCAACCCGCACTGCACCATGCTGGGCCACCCCACCGGCCGGCTACTGCTGCGCCGCGCCGGCTACCCCATTGATTTTAAGGCCGTTATTGATGCCTGCGCCGAGCACCAGGTTATCATCGAAATCAACGCTAACCCTTGGCGGCTCGACCTTGACTGGCGCTGGGTGCGCTACGCGCTCAGCCAGGGCGTGCAGCTCAGCGTTAACCCCGATGCCCACCACACCGCCGGCTACGCCGATATGCGCTACGGCGTGCTGGCCGGTCGCAAGGGTATGTTAACTAAGGAGATGACGTTTAATACGAAGTCGGTGGACGAGGCGGCGGCGTACTTTGAGGCGCGGAAAGCAAAGTTTAGAAGGTAACAGCACGTCATGCTTCCCTTCGGTCTGCATGACGTGCTGTTAGCCATTCCCATGAAAATCCTCGTTCTCCGCTTCTCCTCCATCGGCGACATCGTGCTGACGACGCCAGTGGTGCGGCAGCTCAAAACTCAATTGCCGGGGGCGCAAGTACACTTCGCCACCAAGCCCGCTTTTGCCAAGCTCTTTGAGGCCAGCCCCTACGTGGACAAGCTGCACCTGCTCAGCGGCAGCCTGGGCGAGCTGGTGCGCGAGCTGCGCGCCGAGCGGTTCGATTTTATCGTGGATTTGCATCATAACCTGCGCACCCGGCTCATCCGCTGGCAGCTGCCCGGCGTGCCCGGCCGAGCCTTCGACAAGCTCAACTGGCAGAAATACCTGCTGGTGCGCTTTAAAATCGACCGCCTACCCCCCCTCCACCTCGTGGACCGCTACCGGGCCGCCGCCGCCCCGCTGGGCATCCACGACGATGGCGCGGGGCTCGATTACTTCATTCCGCCTGCGCAGGAAGTGGACGTGGCGGCGGCCCTACCCCCCGGTTTCCGGCCGGGGCACTACGTGGCGGTGGCCATCGGCGCGCAGCACGCCACCAAGCGCCTACCCCCCGATAAGCTCATCGAGCTGGTGCGCCACCTGGCCCCACGCCCGGTAGTGCTGCTCGGTGGTTCCGAAGACGAGCCAATCGGCCATGCCATCGAGCTGGCAATCGCCCCTTCACCCATTTACAACGGCTGCGGGCGATTTTCGCTGCATCAATCGGCGTCGCTGCTGCGGCAGGCGCAGTTTGTGGTGAGCCACGACACGGGGCTGATGCACATCGCGGCGGCGTTTAAGCAACAGGTTTTCAGCGTGTGGGGCAACACGGTGCCGCAGTTCGGCATGTACCCCTACCGCACGCCATTTGAGGTGCTGGAAGTGCCGGGCCTACCCTGCCGGCCATGCTCCAAGATTGGCTTCGCGCAGTGCCCGCAGGGGCATTTCAAGTGCATGAGGGAGCAGGACTTGGCGCGGGACTGGCCGGAGTAGTTCCCTTTATTGGCAACTTACTTCCAGTCGCCCCCGCCGCCCGCGCCCTTCTCCCCTTCCGGCTTCAGCAACCGAAACTCCACCCGGCGGTTGATGCGGGCGTCGGCCTCGGTCAGCTCATCTTTGAGGGGCTTGCTGGAGCCGTAGCCGAAGCTCTCGATGCGGTCGGGGTTGATTTTACCCTTGCGCTCGATGTAGCGGCGGATTTCCTCGGCGCGGTCCTGCGAGAGCTTTTCGTTCACGTCGGGGTCGCCGCGGCCATCGGTGTAGCCCGCGATGCTGAGCCGGAACGTGGGATGGTCGGCCAGAAACACGGTAATGCGGTCCAGGGTGGAATGCATGCCGGGCAAAATCCCCGACTTACCGGCTTCAAACTCAATGTTTTTAAAAATAAGCGGCAGCTTGTAATCGATGCTGTTGGTGAGCAGGCTCATCACGGTATCGCCCTGCAAGGCAAACTTTTTCTCCACCGTGAAGGCATCGGGACTCTGGATGAGCATGGCGTAGTGCGAACCGTCCATCAGCTCAAAATCGAAGGAGCCATCGGGCCGCAAGTACTTGCTGGCTACCTCAATCCCATTATCCAGGTCGATGATGCTGATGATGCCCTTCAGCGGGCGGCGGCTCACCGAGTCCGTGAGCGTGCCGGCTACCTGGGTGGTCGCCAGCGGCTGGGCCTCCATTGGCAGCGGGAAGGAGTAGAGGTCCAGGTTTTCCATGTCCTGGGCCTCAGAGCGGGCGTAGTAGAGGTTTTTGCTCTGGCTATCGATAGTAAAGTAATATTCTGACCCTTTGCCATTTACGAGCGGCCCAATGTTGCGCGGCTCCTGCCAGCGGCCGCCTACCCGGTAGGTTTTGTAGATGTCGAAATCGCCGAAATTGAGCAGCTGCCCCCGCGAGCTGAAATACAACACCTGGTAGAGCGGGTGAAAAAACGGGCTTACCTCGCTCTCGCGGGTGTTCACGGTGGGACCCAGATTCAGGGCCTTACCCCACTGACCATTCTTGGCCTTCACGGTGTAATAAATGTCGCTGAGGCCGAAGCCGCCCAGCCGGTCGGAGGCGAAATACAGCGTATCCTCCTTAGGCGAGAGGGTCGGCTGCGAGTCCCAGGCGGGCGAGTTCACGAGCGGGCCGAGGCTTTGAGGATTGCTCCACTGGCCATCCGCGCTGAGCGTGGCGGTGAAAAGGTCGCAGTTGCCGTGGCAGGTAGGGCACTCGCATCGGGCGAAGAAAATAGTGCGCCCATCGTGCGAAAAGCAGGCCGAGCCCTCGTTGTAGGGCGAGTTGATGGGCTTAGGTAGCGGCTGGGCATCAGACCAGTACGTGGGCCCGTCGCGGTGCGAGACATACAGGTTCTCGTCTACTTTGGCGCGCACGCCCTTGCCCATTTGGCGCTTCGAGCTGAAGAGCAGCAGCGAGTCGCCGGCCCCCAGCGCCGGGCCGTAGTCCGGAAATTTGGAGTTGATGGCGTCGCCCATGTTGGTGTACACGTTTTTGGGCGGGTGGAAGGTGTTGAGGCTCTTGCGGTATTCCACCACCTCGTAATATACCTTGAGGGGCACGTAGAGGTCGGCCGTTTTCTCTTCTAAGGAGTCATAATAAAGCTGCACGCGGCGCACGTCGGTGCGGTGGTGCTTCAGGGCCAGCCGGAAATAAGTCTTGGCCAGCTCCTGCGACCGGGCGCTGGCACTGTCGCGCTGCAAGAGCTGGCCCAGGTGCCAGAGCAGCTCGGTATTACGGTAAAAATTCTCGATGCCAAACTGGCCCACGTACTGCGTCAGCAGGGTGCGCGCCTCGGCGTAGTGGTGGTGGCGCTCAGCCCGCTGAATGGCTTTGAGGGCTTTTTTATCCTCAAAAAACGCAACTTTATTCACATTGGGAAAGTCCGGCGTGCCATCGGGCCGCACGCGCAGGCGGCGCGCAATGCGCCCCCGCAGGGCCCGCTGCTGGTAAGCTGGGCGAGCCGTAGGCGGGGGGGTAGGGCGGCTAGCCGCCTGGGGCGGTGCCTTAGCCGGGCGGGGTGCCTGCTGTGCCCGCGCGGCCAGGCCGCTCACGGCCAGCACGAAAGCCAGTAGGCCAGCTAATAACGAACGAAACATAAATTGAAGCAAGCGAATAGAATAGGACACTTATTACTAAAGGAAATCACACCGCAAGTTCTCTCCAAAAAATCCTTTTTGTTAATAGTCGCCTGCCAACCCGCAAACAATACGCCGGATTGGCCGCCGCTGAGGGCTGGCACGGCCCTTGTCTTCTACCCCCTACCCCGGCCGTATATTAGCCCGATGGTTGCTAGCTGCCAGGTTGACAGCCGCTAGCGCGCGTTCCGCGCGGTCTATTTTTAGTGAGCTACCAGCCGTTGGCGGGTAGCTAATTGCCTTCTCTATGCCTTTTGATTTGTCCCGCCCCGGCCACGCGCTGGCCGGCGGTCCCGATTCGCCCGCCGACGCTATCGCCATTATGGCTGCCGACCCCGACCACCTGCTACCAGTTGTTGACGCGCCCGCCGTGCTGGCCATCTTGCCGGTGCGCAATACGGTGCTTTTTCCGGGGGTAGTGCTGCCGGTGACGGTGACGCGCAAAAAAAGCATTCGGCTGGTGCGCAAGCTGGCCGCCAAAAACGAAAAGCTGCTCGGTGTAGTGGCCCAGCGCCACCCCGACGCCGACGAGCCCGGCACCGAAGACCTGTACCCGGTGGGCACTCTGGCCCGCATTCTAAAGCTCATCGACCAGCCCGATGATACGGTGACCATCATCATTCAGGGGCAGGCGCGCTTCGTGGTGGGCGAGGAGTTGACGCACTCGCCGCAACTCACGGTGCGGGCCACGTACTTTGAGGAGAAAGCCCTGGATGCCGACAAGGACGGCGAGTTGGTGCTGCTGCAGAGCCTGCGCGAAGCCGCCAGTAAAGTGCTGGAATTGACGCCCGAAATTCCGACGGAGGCGCGCAATATGCTGGATGGCATTCAGTCGCCGGCCTTTCTGATTCACTTTCTCTCCTCTAATGTGCAGCTGGAGCTGCCGGCCAAGCAGCGCCTGCTCGAGCTGGCCGAGCCCGAGGCCCAGGCCCGCCAGCTGCTCGAAGCGCTGCTGCGGCAGATTGAGCTGCTGGAGATTAAGAACGATATTCGGACCAAAGTCCACACCGGCATTGATGCTGAGCAGCGGGAGTATTTTCTGCGCAAGCAGCTCAAAACCTTGCAGGACGAGCTGGGCCAGGGCGAAGGCAGCCCCGAGGGCGACGTGGACGCGCTGCGTGCCCGCGCCCTCACCAAAAAGTGGCCCGAGGCCACGGCTAAGCACTTTGAGAAGGAGCTGAGCAAGCTGGGGCGGCTCAACCAGATGTCGCCCGACTACCCGGTGACGCTCAACTACGTGGAGTTTTTGCTGGATTTGCCCTGGGGCGCGACGACCAAGGATAAGTTCAACCTCAAAACGGCCAAGAAAATCCTGGATGCCGACCACTTTGGGCTGGAGAAAGTAAAGGAGCGCATCCTCGAATACCTGGCCGTGCTGAAGTTGAAACAGGATTTAAAAGCGCCGATTTTATGTCTCTACGGGCCGCCTGGCGTGGGCAAAACCTCGCTGGGGCGCAGCATTGCGCAGGCACTGGGCCGCAAGTACGTGCGCTTGAGCCTGGGCGGCGTGCGCGACGAGGCTGAGATTCGGGGGCACCGCAAAACCTACGTGGGAGCCATGCCGGGCCGCATTATCTCGCAGATAAAGAAGGCCGGCGTGAGCAACCCGGTCATTATTCTGGATGAGATTGACAAGGTGAGCAGCGACTTCCGGGGCGACCCGTCGTCGGCGCTGCTGGAAGTGCTGGACCCGGAGCAAAACTCGACGTTCACGGATAACTACCTGGAAGTGGAGTACGATTTGAGCCGCGTGCTGTTTATCGCCACGGCCAACTCTTTGGAAACCATTCAGCCCGCCCTGCGCGACCGGATGGAGATTATCGACCTCACCGGCTACACCCAGGAGGAGAAAGTACAGATTGCCCGCAAGCATCTCTGGCCCAAGCAGCTGCGCGAACACGGCCTGGGTGAAACGGAAGTAAAAATCACCGACCAGGCCCTGCACCGCGTGGCCGACGACTACACCCGCGAAAGTGGCGTGCGCAGCCTGGAGCGCCAGCTCGCGGCCCTTACCCGCCACCTGGCCCGCCGCAAGGCCAGCAAGGAAGCCCTACCCCCCCAGCTGGACCCAAGCGACGTGCTGCGCATTCTGGGCGCGCCGCGCTTCGAGCGCGACAAGGACCAGGACCACGACACGGCTGGCGTAGTCACGGGCCTGGCCTGGACCAGCGTGGGCGGCGATATCTTGTTCGTGGAGAGCCTCTTGAGTCGGGGCCGGGGTAAGCTTACGCTCAGCGGACAGCTCGGCGACGTGATGAAGGAATCGGCGATTACGGCGCTCTCGTACCTGCGCTCGCGGGGCGACGAGTTGGGCATCGACCACCGCTTGTTTGAGCAGTACGACCTGCACATTCACTTTCCCGAGGGCGGCATTCCGAAGGACGGGCCGAGCGCGGGCATCGCCATTTTTACGAGCATCGCCTCGGCTTATACCCAGCGCAAGATTCGGCCAAAGATGGCCATGACCGGCGAAATCACGCTGCGCGGGCGGGTGCTTCCGGTGGGCGGCATCAAGGAAAAGCTGCTGGCCGCGCGCCGGGCGGGCATTGATATGATTATTCTTTCGCCTAAAAACCGCAAGGACGTGGAGGAAATCCCGGCCGAGTACCTCAAGGGCGTGCGCATTCACTACGCCGAGCGCGTGGACGACGTGCTGGCCGTGGCCCTGCTGCCCGAGCTGGTGGCTCGCCCCCAGAAGCTACCCGTGCGCGACGAGGCCCCCGCCCCCGTAGGGCCGAGCGTGGAGGTGCAATGAGGTAGCGCGATTAGCTTTAGCTCACCGGAAAAATGTAGAGTCAGCTTTAGTTTGCCAACGGTAATTTTTCTGGCTTCCGGCAAGCTAAAGTGCCCCCTATGTTCGTTGGCCCAGCAAGCCAAAGCTGACTACACGCCCGCCACCCTGTTAGTTATATGAAACAACTGCTACCGTTTTTTCTGCTGCTGTCCTTCGCCGCCCAGGCTCAGATTGGCGGGCGGGCGGCGTTTCAGAGTCTGTCCCTACCCCCCTCGGCGCAGCTGGCCGGGCTGGGCGGCATGACGGCCTCGGCCCGCAGTGCCGACCCGACGCAATTTTTTGCCAGCCCGGCGCTGCTGTACAACGCTAATGACAACGCCGCAGCCGCGAGCTACGTGGCCTACGTGGCGGATATTAAGCAGAGCACGCTAGCCTACGCCTTCAATACCGAGAAGCGTGGGCGCTTCGGATTAGGATTGTCGTATTTCAATTACGGGAGCTTTGATAGCTACGACGCGGCGGGCAACCTGCTGAGTACGTTTGCGGTGAATGAATACGTGCTGGCAGCGGCCGACTCGTATACGAAGGGCAAGTTTACCTTCGGCCTCACGGCCAAGCTGGCCGTGTCGAGCATTGCGGGCGTGCGGGCACTAGCGCTGGCCGGCGATGCAGGCGTGCTCTACAAGCCACGGGCGGACCAGGATTTTACGGTGGGCCTGGTGGTGAAGAACGCGGGCGGAATGCTGGTGCCCTACATTGCCCGCGCCCGTGAGCCCCTACCCCTCGATGTGCAGCTGGGCACTACCATCAAGCCCGAGCACATGCCATTGCGCTTCACCTTTACGGCCCACCACTTGCAGCAGTGGAATATTCAATATCTGGACCCCAACGCGACCTCGACCAACCCGGCCGGCGACACAGTGCGGGCCAGTAAAAACTTCGCCGACAACCTGGCCCGGCACCTCACCGTGGGGGCCGAGCTGCTGCTAGGCAAGGGCCTGAGCCTGCGCGCGGGCTACAACCATTTGCAAGCCCGCGAGCTGCGCCTCGATAACGTGGGCGGCGGGGCCGGCTTCAGCTTCGGGGCAATGGTGCGGATTTCGCAGTTTCAGCTCGATTACACGTATGCGACCCTGCAAGCCGCGGGCAGTAGCAACTATATTACCCTCAGCCATCGTTTTGGGGCGGCTACTCCTTGAGAAGAAACGCTAACTGCTTTGTTAACTAAAGAACGGTCATGCTGACGAAGGAAGCATCTCTACCGCATAGTAATTCTGACGATTGGAATTAGTTACGCAGTAGAGATGCTTCCTTCGTCAGCATGACCGTTCTTTACTCATTGCCCTTTCCTACCCCCTCTATTTTCCCGAATGCTAGCTACCACCTTTCTTACCCCGGCCCAGATTGTGGCCGAACTCGATAAGTATATCATCGGCCAGCATGAGGCCAAGCGCCACGTGGCCATTGCGCTGCGCAACCGCTGGCGGCGGCTGCACGCTCCGGCCGACATGCAAAAGGAGATTGTGCCGAACAATATTCTGATGATTGGGGCCACGGGCGTGGGCAAAACCGAGATTGCCCGCCGCCTCGCCATCCTGGCCGATGCGCCGTTTGTGAAGGTCGAGGCCAGCAAGTTTACCGAAGTTGGCTACGTGGGGCGCGACGTGGAAAGCATGGTGCGCGACCTGGCCGAGCAGGCTGTGAGCCGCCTGCGCCAGCGCCGCCAGGAGGAGGTGAAAGCCCAGGCTGCCCAGGCCGTGGAAGACATTATCCTCGATGCGCTCATCCCGCCCCTCAAGGCTCCGGCTAAAGAGGGGGGTAGTAGCTCCAGCCTGGGTTTCGGCATCGGCATCAGCGCCGAGAGCATTGCCGGCGATGCCGTGCCCAACTCGGACCAGGAGCTAAACGAGCGCACCCGCGAGCGCTTCCGCCAGAAAATTCGCAATGGTGAGCTGGAAGACCGCCGCATCGAAATCAGCGTGGCGCAGGGCGGCCCAAGCGTGGGCATCATGGGCGCGCCGGGCATGATGGATGAAGCCACGATGTCGGGTTTGCAGGATATGCTGGGCTCGATGATGCCCAAAAAGCAGCGCAAGCGCAAGGTGACCGTGGCCGAAGCCCGCAAAATTCTGCTCGACGAGGAGGCCGCCAAGCTCGTGGATATGGATGAAATCAAAGAGGAGGCCATCCGCCAGACCGAGAATTCGGGCATCATCTTCATTGATGAGATTGACAAGGTAGCTACCGCTGGCGGCGGCAAGAACGGCGGCCCCGACGTGAGCCGCCAGGGTGTGCAACGCGATTTGCTACCCATCGTGGAGGGTTCGGCCGTGAACACCAAGTACGGCATCGTGAACACCGACCACATCCTGTTTATCGCCGCTGGGGCCTTCCACGTCAGCAAGCCCTCGGACCTCATTCCCGAGCTGCAAGGCCGCTTCCCCATCCGGGTAGAGCTGCAAAGCCTGACCAAAGACGACTTTTACCGCATTCTCAAAGACCCCAAAAACGCCCTCACCAAGCAGTACCAAGCCCTGCTGGCTTCCGAAGACGTGCAGTTGATTTTTGAGGACGAGGCCCTGCTCAAAGTGGCCGACATCGCGGCCGAGGTCAATTCCGAAGTCGAAAACATCGGGGCCCGCCGCCTGCACACCGTGATGAGCCGCCTGCTCAACGACCTGCTTTACGACGTACCGGATAAAATCGCGGCCGGCGCAGCGCTCACCATCACCCCGCAGCTGGTGGAAGAGCGCCTGCGCGACATGGTGAAAAACCGTGACATGAGCCAGTACATTCTGTGATAAACGAGGGCGTTTATAACGCATTAAAAAGCCCCCGGCCAAAAGTTGGCCGGGGGCTTTTTTTCAATAAACAGCGGGTTTAGAAACCCGTGTTCTGCACGATGATACCACCCGTAATGTTCACCTCCCGCGTGGGGAGGGGGAACAGGTTACGGAAAGTTTGGGTGTAGGTTGGCAGCGTCGTTTGCACGGTATTTGTGCGGCGCAAGTCCATCCAGTACTGCCCTTCGTAGGCCAGCTCCAGGCGGCGCTGAAGCAGAATATCGGTCACCAGGTCGGCCGCGGTCGTAGCGGTGCTGGGAGCCAGGCCGGCCCGGCTGCGGATGATGTTGAGCTGGGCAGTAGCCGTTATCAGGTCGCCGGTCTGCGCGGCGGCTTCGGCAGTCGTCAACACCACCTCGGCATAGCGCACGCAGCTGAAGTAATCGTCACGGGTGGCCGTGTGGGTGTACTTCAGCGTGGTACCAGCGGGTGTGAGGTTGTTATTGATAGGTAGGCGCTTATCGCCGGCCGGGTGGGCGGCAATCAGGGCCGGGCCGGGGTCAAACTCGTTGCGGCCACCGGGCGAAGGATACCAGTAGAAGGCATATAAGTTCTGGTCGGTGTTGGAGAAAGACAGCTGCCAGATGGCATCGGGAATAGTGGTGGAAGCCAGCGACAGCGAGGCAAAGCCTGCTACGGCCGGCACCTGCTGGGCATATTTCAGCGCGTCGGCATAGTTACGCAGCCACAGCTCCAGCCGGGCCCGCAGTGCCAGCGCCGCGTTTTTGGTGCAGCGCACCGACCCGCCGCTCGCGGCCACGGGCAGGTTGGCGATGGCAAAATCCAAGTCGGCCCGGATGGCCGTCACCACATCGGCCTCCGAAGCGCGGGCGATGGGGGTAGCCTCCGTGGTACTGGGCACAGGTAGCAGGCGCAGAGGCACCCCTACCCCACTGGGGTAGCCAAAGCCCTGCGTCGTACCGCCCCAATAGCCCAGCAGGTTCATGTAGTTGTAAGCGCGCAGGCAGCGGGCTTCGGCCTGGGTAGTCAGCTTCGGAAAGGCCGGGTCGGTGATATTGTCGCTCTGCTGCAGCAGGTAATTAACGCGGTTGATACCGTCGTAAATGACCTGCCACGTATTTTGTATCTGCACGTTATCGCCCGCGAGCAGGTTTTGTCCTATGTAGCCGAAAGTAGTATTGTAGGTTCCTACTTCCAGAATATTACCCGAAATCAGCTCCCCCATAGAAGAGTATCCTACCCCCTGGTAGTCGGCCGCCTGCACTGCGTCGTAGCAGCCAACTAAGCCGGCGGCGGCGTCCTCCTTGGTGGTGTAGCCAATGGAGGAATTGATAGCCGCCTGGGGCTGCACGTCCAGCGCTTTGTTGCAGCCGCCCAGCCCCAGCGTCAGGGTGAAAGCAGCACTGGCCAGTAGCCAGTGAAAAGAATTAAGTTTCATAGTACGAACTGACGAATAAAATTAAAAGCCGAGGTTTACTCCACCCGTGATGGTCCGGGCCTGCGGGTAGGTGAAGAAGTCCGTGCCCAGCGCCGTATTAGACCCGGCCACGGTATTCAGCTCCGGGTCGAGGCCCGTGTACTTGGTGAACGTGACCAGGTTTTGGGCCTGCACGTAGAAGCGCAGCGTGCGCACGTGCACGTGTGAAATCAGGTCCGTCGGCAGGTTGTAGCCCAGTGTTACCGTCTTGAAACGACCATAAGAGCCGTTTTCCAGGAAGCGGTCCGACGTGCGGGTATTGCCATTCGGGTCGCCATACACGGCGCGCGGCACGTCGGTATTGGTGTTAGTTGGCGTCCAGCGGTTCAGCACGGCCACATCCTGGCCGTATACCGAACTCATGCCCTGGTTGTAGGCCCGCGGGTTGTTGTAAATCTGGTTACCCACGTTGAACTGGAAGAACACGTTCAAGTCCACCCCCTTGTAGCGGAAGGTGTTCGTGATGCCGCCGAAGTACTTAGGCTGGGCATTACCGATGATTTCCTGGTCAGCGGCCGTAACAACGCCGTCGCCGTTCAGGTCCTTAAACTTGATATCGCCGGGGCGGGTAGCCGCCGTCTGGTACGCTCCCGTGGGCGACTTTGAGTTCAGGGTATTAATCTCATCCTGCGTCTGGAAGATGTGGTCTACGCGGTAGCCATAAAAGGCTCCGAGCGGCTCGCCCACTTTTAGGCGGCTGGCAAAGCCCTGCGCTATACCCGTGGGGCTAGGGTCCGATAAGGCCGTTACTTTATTGCGATTGAACGAGATATTGAAATTGGTAGTCCAGCCGAAGCTGTTTCCATCGCCGGCCAGGTTTATCGTCGTCAGGGCTAGCTCCAGGCCCTTATTTTCCAGGCTGCCGATGTTGGCATTGTAGCTCAGGTAGCCCGTATCGAGGGGTAGTGGGGCAGCCAGCAGCAGGTTGCTGGTAATACGCTTATAGATATCCGCCGACAGGTAAATACGGTTTTGCAGGGTTGCGATATCCAGGCCGATGTTGTAGTTTTTCGTGCTCTCCCACTTGAGCGCCGGGTTGGCCAGCTGGCTAGGTGCCAGGCCACCCTGGCCCTGGTAGTTGTAGCCCCCACCGATGAGGCCCACCGCCGGGAAGTCAGCGTTGGCAATGGTGCCGAAGTTGTTGTTACCGGTCTGGCCGAAGCTGGCGCGCAGCTTTAATTCCGACAGGGCCGTCTGGCCCTTCAGAAATGCCTCGTCAATCACGCGCCAGCCCGCCGACACCGCCGCAAAATAGCCTACCCGGTTGTTTATACCGAAGTTCGAAGAGTTATCGCGCCGCACCGAGCCGCCCAGCAGGTATTTGCCTTTGTAGGCATAATTAAGCTTGAGCAACTGGCTGAACAGCGTGCTGTTGGTCGCAAAAGACGTCGCGGCCGTTTTGTTCGCTCCCGCCGACAGCAATTGAATAGAGTTGCTAGGGAAACCAGTGGCCTCGGCAAAAATGCTGCTGTAGCTGGTGCGCTGATATTCTACTACGCCCAGGGCGGTCAACGAATGGTCAGTAGCGAAGATATGCGAATAATTAACGGAGCTGATGTGGTTGAAGCGGGGCTGCTCCACGGAGCCAGCCGAGGCATCACCATTAACCGACGCCCCGGCGTTGGTGATAGTCGGGTAGAAGCGGTCGTCGCGCTCGTACAGGTAGTCGAGGCTGAACGTGGCCCGGTAGCGCAGGTCTTTGATAAACTCAAACTCTGTATACTGCGTGGCCAGCAGGCGGTTATCTACCGACTTGATAAGCGGAACGTTGGCTGCTACAATGGGATTTTCGAGCGAGCCATTTTTGTAGTAGGTCCCATTAGGATTAAATACGGGCAGGTCGGAAGCGTATAAGCGAGCCGTGGTGAGCACCCCGTAAATACTGTTGTCGTTGTTAACTCGATTATTCGCGGCCGAGCTTAAGCCAATTGATAACCCCATTCGGATTTTATCCGACAGGTTGTTATCCAGCGACAGGCGGGCACTGGCCCGGTTATAGCCCGAGCCCACCAGGGTACCCTGCTGGTTGAAGTCATTCACCGACAAGCGGTAGCGCGACTTATCCGTGCCGCCCGAAAAGGTTACGGCGTAGTTACTGATGGGAGCCGAGCGTAGCACGGGGCTTACCCAGTCGGTGGTAGGAGCCGTGGAGGGGTCCTGAAACTGGCTTAGCGGCCGGTAGAAATTATTAGCGGGCTGCGCATACTGGTATATACTGCCGACTTTCGTTATGCCCCCAGGCCCGAAATAGTAGGCGGTTAGGTCAGCGAGACTGCGAAATTGAACTCCAAGCGCATTGATAGTTCCATCAGCATTCGCCGGGTAATAGTTGCTGATTTCATCCAGAAACACCTGCGTTTGCTGCGGGCCATCTATCACCTTGGGGCGCTTCCACACCGTCGAACGTCCCGTGTAGTACTCCAGGTTTACCTGCGTTTTACCGGCTTGGCCGCGCTTGGTGGTAATGAGCACTACCCCATTGGAACCCCGCGAACCATAAACGGCCGCCGCGGCAGCATCTTTTAGCACTTCAATCGTGGCAATGTCGTTGGGGTTCAGGTCGCTCAGGCCGTTGGTGGTCTGGTTGCCCGTACCCAGCTGCGACGTGTTGCCCGTATTAATCGGCAGGCCATCCACCACGTACAGCGGCTCGCTGCTGGCCAGAATGGAGGCCGCCCCCCGCACGCGCACCGAAATGCCCCCGCCCGGTGCCCCCGAATTTTGCGATACCTGCACCCCAGCCGCCCGGCCTTGCAGGGCCTGGTCTACACCGGTAACGGGCTGGTCCTTGTACTGGTTGGAGTTGACGGTAGCAACCGACCCCGTTAGCTCGCGGCGGCTTACCTGCTCCCCATAGCCGAGCACAACTACTTCGCTCAGCTGTTTGCTGTCCGGCCCCAACGCGATATCCAGGTTGTTGCGGTCGCCTAGCAGTACTTCCTGGGTGGTCATGCCCACTGAGCTAATCACCAGAGTACCTCCTATTCCGGGCACGCTCAGGCTAAAGCGCCCGTCGGCACTGGTTGATACCCCCGTAGTGGTGCCTTTCAAAAGCACCGTAGTACCCGGCAGGCCCTCGCCGGTTTTCTGGTCCGTTATCCGTCCAGTTACCGTGCGGGTTTGGGCCAGCACCGCCTGGAACAGGGTAAGCATGAGCACTATGCTCATAAGTAGCTTTTTCTTCATGCGGAATGCTTGTTAAGAAAGTGTGATTAAAAAATGTGTTCACTGTGAAGCCACTAAAGTATGGCGCAAACTTGAATAACATGCACAAAAAGGGGCTTACTGCTTATTATTTACCTAAAAAAAATAAAAGAGCCCCCGGCCACGAAGGCCAGGGGCTCTTAAGCTGGGCAGTAAACAGGGCTACTCCCCTTAAAAAATTATGCCTAGTAGCCGGGGTTCTGCTGGCCAGCTAGGGTAGGGTTAATCTGCGTTTCGGTGCTAGGGATGGGCCACAGAAACAACGTGCTATTAGCCGCTCCCTTGTAGGGCACGGCTGCCAACTTGGGGGTAGCCCCGGCTCCGCAGATGTAGCTAGCAATCGTAAACTGACTGGCCTGGCCGTTCAGCTTGCCAGGAATACCACCGCCTGGAATGGGCGCATACACGGGGTCGGTAGCCAGGCGGGAGATATCGCCCCAGCGCAAGCCCTCGCCTACGAACTCAATGCGGCGCTCGTTCAGGATGGCCTGTACTAGCTTGGTACCTGTGAGAGACCCAGCCGCGTACTGGTCGGTGGCGGCCACCGAGCGGTTACGCACGGCGTTAAGCAGGGCCAGCCCTTGGGCATCATTACCGCTGCGGGCCTGAGCCTCGGCCTGGTTCAGCAGCACTTCGGCGTAGCGCATAATGGGGTTGTAGTCCGTCGAGGTAGCCGCGTCTAGGTACTTCCGGATAACGTAGCACGGACGCACGCCATCTTGCTGCATCATCTCGGTGCGGCGCAGGTCATTGCAGGTAAAGAATGGTGCATTGTACAGAATGGGGCTCACCCCAAGCAGCGAGCGACCGTTGATACCAGGAATGGAATCTGTCGGGGTAGAGGCTGAACCAAAAACGTTGGGTATGGCTCCGTTTACGCCGGGATTGCTGATGTTGCTGTTTTCAATCGAGAAGATACTCTCGTTCGTAGTACCTGCTCCCACGAAGGCAGACCGTTGCGTTGGCATTAGTACCAGACCGTTGATAGGGCTGGTGAACGTAGAAGTACCGCTGATGAGCTTGTTACCCTCCGTGATAGCCCCGGCCCAGTCGCCCTGGTAGATATGCAGGCGCTGCTTCAAGGCAATGGCCGCCGCCTTAGTGGCATGGGTCTTCAGCGCTCCGGCATCACTCGACAGATTAGCCTCGGCAAAGTCCAGGTCGGCCAGCATCTTGGTGTACACGTCGGATACCAGACCCCGGCCTACCAGCCCGGCAGCTCCCAGGGCCTCTGGCGTGTTGATGGGCGTATCGCGGTAGGGTACGCCGGCGTTATTGCCGTTGCCATCGGTGTAGGGTTTGGAGAAGTTGATAACCAGTTCCATGTGCGCCAGCGCCCGCAAAAAGCGCATTTCGCCTTCGTACCCCGCCTCGGTAGCGGCCGGGATAACCCCCGCTGTCGCCGCCTGCTGAATTCCTTCAATGGTTACGTTAGCTTGGTTAATCAGCGCGTAGCAGTTGGCCCACATATACACGATATTGGGGCTATTGGCCGTGATATTGTTCCTGAATACAATACCGAAGAAACCGGCCATATCAGTCACGTCCTCCCCGCGGGCATCGCCCAGGTCCGTAGAGGCCGCGCCAAACGGGTAGCCCCGCCCGCCACCCGAGGTGCCGTTATAAAAACCCACCTGGGCCGCGTTGTACACGCCCGTTACAGCCAGGGCAATCCGGGCCGGGTCGGTATATACGGCCGTTTCCGACAGCGCATCCTGCGGCACCACGTTGGTTACGTTGCAGGCTCCTAGCAGCAAGCCCAGGCCCAGCGTGGCCGTAAAAGCCTTGCGCCGGGTAGCTCCTCCTAAAGACATAAAATTTTTCATTGATAAGAAGTAAAGCAAGAGTTAGAAAGCTACGTTCAAGCCACCCGTGAACACCCGCTGCTGCGGGTTGCTGTTGTAGTCGAGGCCGGTCAAGGTATTGGGATTACCACCGTTGGCAGTCGAATTAACCGTGTTCACCTCCGGGTCTACCCCTTTGTAATTGGTGAACGTGTACAGATTCTGCACCTGCCCGAAGATGCGCACGCGGCTCAGGTTCAGCGCGCCTACGTAGCGGGTAGGCAGGGTGTAGCCCAGTGTGATATTCTGCACGCGCACGAAATTGGCAGTCTGCACGAAGCGCGACGACGACGCGTTGGTCGTATTGACGAAGTCGCCCGAACCCAGCGACAAACGGGGGGTAGTGCCGTCGCCCGGATTGGTAGGCGACTGCCAGCGGCCCAGGATTTCCGAGCCGTTGTTCAGGAAGTCCTGACGCAGCAGCTGCTGGCGCGTGATGTTCATCACGGAGTTGCCGAAGTTGTAGCGGAAGAAGATATCCAGGTCGAATCCTTTATAGGTAAAGGTGTTGTCTAAGCCACCAAAAGCCTTGGGGTTCGTCTGGCCCAGGATAATCTTATCAGCCGTGCCGAGGCTGGACTGCTTCGATATATTGCCCGGATTGGCTGGGTCGTACACCGCGTAGGTACCCGTATCAATGTTACCCTGCACGAGCGAGCCATCCGCCTTACGCCAGATGGGATTACCATTGGCGAGGTCTACCCCGCGGTAATCATAGCCGTACAGCGAGCCGATGGACGAGCCCACCTGCGTAATAGTGTAGGTGCCGCCCTGGAACACACCCGGAATGGGGTTATTGCCCGGCCCCGTCGAAGTAATCTGGTTAACGTTGGTCGAGAAATTTACACTCGACGACCAAGTAAAGTTTTCGTTGCGGATGTTCTGCGTCGTTACCGACAACTCGAGGCCCTTGTTCCACAGCGAACCTACGTTGGCATTATAAGAACTGTTGGGTACCCCGAACGACTGCGGCAGCGGCACGGCCAGAATCAGGCCATCATTGAAGTTGCGGTAGTAGTCAGCCGTAAACGTAATGCGTCCGTCGAGGAAGCCCATGTCAACCCCGTAATCCTGCTTCTTGCTGTTCTCCCAACGCAGGTTGCTGTTGCCAAACTGTCCGTAAGAAATGCCCGACTGGTTGCCGTACTGCGCGGGGTTGTAGATGCCAGCGTAGGGGTAGAAACCAATGTCGGAGTTACCTACGCGGGCGTAGGAGGCGCGCAGCTTTAGGTCCGTCCAGACCTTGCCCAGCGCAGAGTTCTTAAAGAAATCTTCCTGCGACACGCGCCAGCCGATGGAGCCACCGGGGAACCAGCCACGCTGATGACCAGGAGCCAGCGAAGAAAGAGCATCCGAGCGCACGGTACCGCTCACCAGGTAGCGGTCTTTAAACGAATAGTTCAGGCGGCCGAAGTACGACTGGTAGCCCTGCTGCAAGAAGTCGCCGCCGACGACTTGCGAGCCGAGCGTCTGCGTAATAATACCGTTTTGGCCCAATAGGCGGTCCGAGAGCTTGGTACCCGATGCATAGTAGTAATCCGCATTAGTTTTCTGGTACTCTACCCCCACTACGGCGTTGATTTTGTGGTCTTCGGCAATGACGTTGTTATAAGTAGCCGTGTTCTGGAAGTTCCAGCGAATGTTGGGGCTGAACTGCTGTTGCACGTAACCATTCGAGCCGCGGCCGTCACCCTGGCGGGGGTCGTAGTACAACAGGTCATCTTCCAACTGGGTATCGGTGCTGAGCTGCGAGCGAATGCGCAGGTTTTTGATTGGCTCCACTTCCAGGTAGCCATTGCCCAGAATGCGGTAGCTGACGGAGCGGTAGATGTTATTTTCGATGCCGAAAATGACGTTGGGGTAGGCGAAAGAGATATCCGCCGTGTTATTGCCGCGGCCCAGGAAGCCACCGGAGCTGGCGTAGGGCGAGCCGTCGGGATTGCGGGCCGGCACGTTCGGAAACAACGACAAAGCCGAGGCCACGTTGCCCGACAGGCCGTTGGTGCTGGTGTTCAGGCCCAGCGTCTGGGTGCGGGTTATACCGGCGTTGAAGCCGACGCGCAGCCAGGGCTTTATTTCACTGTCCACATTGGCACGGAAGGTGAAGCGCTGCAGCGAATTCGCCTTGACTACCCCCTTCTGGTCGGTGAAGCCGCCCGAGAAGAAGAAGTTGGTTTTATCCGTCGAGCCCGACACGGCCACCGAATGGTTTTGCTGGATGCCGGTGCGGAAAATCTGGCTCTGCCAGTCGGTGCTCACCGGGTTGCCATTGGCATCGGAGTAGGCCGCAGCCAGCGGCACAGCAGTTGGGTCGGCATTGAACTGCTTCTCATTGCTGATTTTGATGAAGTCATCGGCCCCTAGCACTGAGTAGCGCTTCAGGGTTTTGGCCGCGCCAATATAGGCATTGTAAGTAACAGTAGCCTTGCCCTTACGGCCGTGCTTGGTCGTGATGAGGATAACACCGTTGGCACCGCGGGAGCCATAGATAGCCGTAGCCGAGCCGTCTTTCAACACCTCGTAAGACTCGATGTCGTTCGGGTTTATATCGGCCAGGCCGCTTGACCCGTTTTCGTCAATCCCGCTGTTCTGGCCCGTGAAGATGGGCTGGCCATCCACTACCACTAGCGGAGTGGAACCCGAGGAAATCGAGTTCGCTCCCCGAATCTGGATACGGGGCTGCTGGCCCAGCAAAGCGCTGGGCGTTTGCACCGCCACGCCGGCGGCGCGGCCTCCAAGCTGTTGCGCGAAGCTGGGGGTAGCCAAGTTGGCTACCGCCTCGCCCTGCACCGTAGCAATAGAGCCCGTCAGGTCGCGGCGCTCCTGGGTGCCGTAGCCGGTCACGACTACCTCACTCAACACTTTGTTGTCGGCCGCTAGGCCCACAGTGAGTTGCGAGTCGGCTCCGAGCGGACGCTCCTGCGTTACATAATTAACTGAACTGAAAACTAAGGTGCCTCCCGTGGCGGGAACAGTCAGGCTAAATGCCCCGTCCGAGTTGGTAGATACGCCGTTGGTCGTGCCTTTCAGGAGAACCGTTACGCCGGGCAGGCCCTCGCCGGTCTTCTGGTCCGTTACCCTTCCCGATACCGTCCGCGTTTGGGCTAGCGCTACATGGAATAGGGTAAGCATGAGTACAATACTCATGAGTAAGATTTTTTTCATTGAGAAAAAAGGAAGGTGAAAAGAGATAAGAAAATAATACCAAATACAATTGGCATGGGTAAAAATGTGGCGCAATATAAGGTCAAACACGCGACTCGGAAGCCGCTTCCATCAGCTACGGGCCAGCATTTTTTAATTCATTTCAAAATGGAAAATTAACATGCGGCATATTTTATTCTTTGATAAATTTTAATTATTCTACCAAATCTCCTGCGCATCTGCACGAGTAGTACCCCTTACTAATTTTGTTTTTATACACTATAGAGTATATAAAAATTTATTTTGAATTCATCCTGCTAACAGGCTCTTCAGAAAGTCATATGGGCATAGCGCAAACTCCCTAGCTTATGCTACTGGCCGCCACTCGGCCTCCTGAATGCTTGCTGGGTAGCGCACATAAAGTTGTCTTCGCGTGATAGATAAGTTAAATGAATTTATTATGAAAATTCAAAACTACTCTTTTACCACTTCGCAATTGAATTTTTTATCCATCTGCACCATGCAAGAGCAGCATTGACTGCGGGTGCGCCCAATTCAACTGTCACTAATAATTGCTGTTATTTGGATTTTTTGGTTTCAGAATAGCCTGCATACTCATCCACAATCTTCTCATAATAAGCGCAATAGCCCCTAATCCGCCGTAATAATATCCGAAAAATATAGTGGTGGCTGCCTGTTTCCGAAAGTTATCTTTTTTGCTGACCTACTTGGCTAATTTTTACATTCGGTAAGAATGTGATAACTTGGCCTGTGATTCGACTCTTTTTGGCAGTGAGTTAATCTTTTTTTCCACTTTTTACCCCTTCAAGTATGAAGAATTTTTCCCTGTTAGTGGTCCTGCTGCTTAGTTGCCTATGGCAGCAGGCGGCGGCCCAAAACCGGACAGTGGCGGGCCGCGTGACGGAGCGGGCCTCCGGGCAAGGACTACCGGGCGTAACGGTTATCGTTAAAGGGCAACCGACTATCGGCACCTCTACCAACGCCGACGGTGCTTACACCCTGAGCGTGCCCACTACGGCGACCACCTTAGTATTCAGCTTCATCGGCTACACGTTGATAGAGCAAGCCATCGGCAATGGCGCTAACATCAATGCGGCCCTGGCCACCGACGCCAAGCAACTGGGCGAGGTAGTAGTGACGGGCGCGCTGGGTATCCAGCGCCAGGAGCAGCAGGTGGGCTACGCCACGGCTACGCTCGACACCAAAGAAGTTACCCAGGCGCGCCCGACCAACGTGGTGAGCGGCCTGGCCGGCAAGGTTTCGGGCTTGCAGATTCAAACTACGAACAGCGGCATCAACCCTACCCCCCGCGTGACGCTACGCGGCAGCCGTTCGCTGACGGGTAACAACGAAGCCCTCATCGTTATTGACGGGGTTATTACGACCAATGAAGTACTCGGCGCACTGAACCCCGACGACATCGGGTCTATCTCCGTGCTGAAAGGGGCTAACGCCGCTGCGCTCTACGGCTCGCAGGCTTCCAACGGAGCACTTATTATTACTACTAAGCGGGGCGGCACTACCCCTGTAGTTAATTTCTCGCACACCTCGCAGTTTGAGTCCATCTCGTTCCTGCCTAAGTTTCAGAACGAGTTTGGCCCCGGCTCGCCCGACTGGTACAACAACTCGCCGAATGCAAAAGCAGGCATCTTCTTCAAGCCCGACAACACGCCGGACTCGGGTTATGGCTACCAGTACCAAGGGTTTGAAAACCAGCAGTACGGCCCGCGCTACGACGGCTCGCTCCGGCCTTTCGGCCAGCCGCTGGCTGATGGCAGCGTGCAGCAAATCACCTATTCGCCGCATCCCGACGCGAAGAAGGATTTTTTCAACACTGGCTACCAGATGCAGAACGGGGTGTCGTTTTCGGGCGGGGATGAGAAAACCAAGTTTTTTGCCTCCTACCAGAATCTGCACAACAACGGCATCGTGCCCAAGGATAAGTATGACCGTAACAGCTTCCGCTTCAACGCTTCGCGCGAGCTGGGCCGGCTGACGGTGGGCTTCAACGTCTCGTACGTGCTGCAAGCCTCAGACTTCACCTCCAACCTGGACCGCAATACGTCGGTGTATTGGAACGTGTTTAACACGACTTCGCTGGCACCGCTCACGCAGTACAGCGACTATAAGAATGATAAGTACTCGGAACCTAACTACGGCTACTACAACGCCTACTATTACAACCCGTACTTTATCCTCGACGCTAACCGCACGAACGATAAGCGCAACACGCTCCAGGGCAACATTGACCTGTCGTATAAGATATCGAACGGGCTGCGGTTGCAATACCGCCTGGGTACTACCTCTATCGAGCAGGCAAGCCTGACCACCCAGAACAAATTCTCGCTGGCCGATGGCTCGCCCAAGCAGATTACCAGCTATTCCGGCTTCGTGCAGGATTTGAGCAGCAACCTGCGCCGCATCAACTCGGACCTGTTTGTTAGCCTGGATAAGACCGTTGGCAATTTTAACATACAAGCCATCCTGGGTAATAACGTGCAGCAACTGGACAGCCGCTACGGCTACGTGGCTTCGACCGCGCTGGCCGTGCCCGACCAGTTCAACCTCAACAACCGGGTAGGTAACCTGGATGGCTTCGACGCGCACGCCCAAAGCCGGGTATATGCCTTCTACGCCGACCTGACCCTGGGCTACAAGGATTTCTTCTATCTGCACGGCTCGGGCCGCAACGATAATATCTCGATTTTGGATGCTAGCAACCGCAGCTTCGTCTACCCTGGGGTAGATGCCTCGTTCGTGTTCAGCAACGCTATCCCGGCCCTGAAAGACGCTTCGTTCCTGGACTACGGCAAGATTCGCGGCGGTATCACCAAGGTAAGCCAGGTGAACCTGCCCAGCGCCACGGGCATTGGGGTATACCAGACCGGCGGTGCTTATTCGCTGAATTCGACTTATTCGGCCGGTACGGGCTTCCCCTTCGGTGGCCTGGCCTCCTTCACCGCCAACAACGGGCTGGTGCAGCCGGGCCTGCTGCCGGAAAACACGGTGTCGGTTGAAACCGGCATTGAGCTAAGCTTCCTCAAGCGGCGCATAGCTGCGGGGGCTACCTACTACCAGCAGAAGAGCACCGGCCAAACGGTTACGACGAGCGTTTCGTCTACCTCTGGCTACAGCAGCCTGCTACTCAACGCGGGTGAAGTGCAGAACAAAGGTATTGAGGCTGATTTGAACATCACGCCCGTGCGGACTGATAACGGCTTGACTATCACGCTAGGAGGTAACTTCAACTATAACAACAACAAAGTAATCTCGCTGCTGAACCACATGCCGCTGAACCTAACGGCGGGTAGCGGAGCCGTTGGCCAAACCGCCAACGCCGGTCTTTACGCGGTCGAAGGTCAGCCTTTCCCGGTGTTGCAGGGTACTTCCTACCAGCGCACCGATGCTGGCCAGGTAAAAGAGACACAAGTGAGCGACCCCAACGACCCGAACCTGGTGCGCTACGCCCCGCTGATTGATACCAACTTCAAAACCTTCGGCAACACGCAGCCCAAGTATAAGTATGGCTTCAACGCCAACATCACCTACAAGGGCCTGACGCTGGCCGGGCAGGGTGAGCTACGCACGGGCTACGTGATATACAATACCATTGGCGAGAACCTCGACTTCACCGGGGGCGGCATCCGCAGCACGCAGTACGGCCGCAAAGACTTCGTGTATCCCAACTCGGCCATCTCGAACGACGGGGGCAAAACCTACGCACCGAATACTGCCGGCCTGACGCCGGGTGGCTCGGAGTTCTGGGCCAATACGGCGAGCTGGAACACGGGCGTAGCCGAAAACTACGTGACCAGCGGCACCTTCTTCAAGATTCGGCAGATAGCCCTGAGCTATGCTGTGCCGGTGGCAGTAGCTTCGAAATTTGGGTTTGTGAAAGGGGCGACGATTAGCGTATACGGGCGTAACCTCTATACCTGGGTGCCCAAGGAGAACATCTACACCGACCCCGAATTCAGCGGCGTACAAGCCGGTAGCAACGGCATCGGTATCAACACCGTGCTGCAAACTCCCCCGACCAAGTTTTACGGGGGCACCATCAGCGTAACTCTTTAATTTAATCTACATGAAGCTATTTTTAAGAGCAGCGGCGGCGGTGGTACTTACTACTGCCGCGGTAGGCTGCAAGTCGTTTCTCGACATTAATGCGAACCCGAACAACGCGACTTCGGAAACCCCCGATGCTATTCTAGGGGTAGCTTTGGCTACCACGGCCGCCAACTACACCGGCGGGGTGTTGCCCGGACCCAACGATAACTACAACAGCCTCAACAGCTTTACGGCCGGATACTGGAGCAAGTCGGGTACTGTGAGTGGCTACTCCTCGGAGCGGACGTACAATTACTCCAACACGTATTACCAGACCGTGTGGAGCAGCACGTATGACAACCTGAATGACTATCAGATTATTCAGACTACCGGGATGGCTACCGGCTACCCTAATCACGCGGCCATCGCCCGCATCATGAAGGTCTATAACTTCCTGCTGCTGGTGGACGAATACGGCGATATTCCGTACACCAATGCTTTAAAAGGCATTGCTAATACGGCTCCTACCTACGACAAAGCGGCCGATATCTACAAAGATTTTATTGTGCAGTTGAAAGGCGCGCTAACGGACATTGATGCTGCCGCCGCCCTGAAGAACCCGAGCGCGCGGGGCGTAGGCCCCGAGGATATCGTGTTTAAAGGTGACATGACGAAGTGGAAACAATTTGCCAACAGCCTGCGTCTACGCATCTTGTTGCGCGAATCGCAGACCAACGATGCTGCCCTGAATGCTTACGTAGCAACGGAGTTGAGTGCCGTGCAGGCGGATGCCAACGGCTTTATCACGGCGGACGTGGTGGCCCAGCCGGGTTATGCTACTAACACCAACCAGCAAAACCCGTTCTACGACCGCTACGGCTTTGGGGTGGGCCTGACCCGCGCCACGACCGAATATAGCTTCATCCTTCCGACCAATTACATCATTGCCCAGTATATCAGCAATGATGACTCGGCCCGCATTGGGCAGCTGTACCGAGTAGGGACGAAGGATAGCGTGGCCGCCTACCTGGGCGGCACGCTGGGCGAACGCTTGGCTCCGCAGTTTGACCCCACTACCCCCGATGTAGGCTCGCGCCTCCTTCAGGGTGGTACCTTTTTGAGGGGCCCTAATCAGCCCACTATACTCATGCTTTTGTCGGAGCAGCTCTTTTCCAAAGCGGAAGCCGAAACCCGGAACCTATTTATGGGGGGTGAAGCCGCAGCCAAATCGGATTATTACGATGGCATCAAGTCCTCCTTCATCTCCACCTTCCGGGCTGCTACCGTGGCTCCGGCTTCGCTGGCTGCCGCCAGCACCGCGCCGGGGGCAACGCAGTATGCCGCGTACATTGCGAATAATGCTAAAAACCCCGAAGTGAATTACGATTTGGCTTCGCCAACTGGTAACCTGGGCAAGCAGTATATCATTCTGTACCAAAAGTACATAGCTGAAAATACCGTAGCCAGTACCGAAGGTTGGGATGACTACCGCCGCGCCGCGCAGCCGAAAATTCCGGCTTCGCTGCAGTCCAACTCGCCCCGTCCCGATAAGCTGCCAACCCGTCTGCTATATCCGTTGAGCGAGAGCAACACGAATAGCGCTAATATTCCGGCGGGCGTTACCCAGTTTACGCCTATCTTCTGGGATGTGGTGGATTAACCTTCCTACCCCTACTACTAAAAAGGGCTGCCCGCTTGGGCAGCCCTTTTTTTAACGTTCCCATCGAAGAAATAGCATCTGCTCTCCAGCTACACGCAGGCTAAAGCCTAGGCTATATACCAGTCAATTCTGCATCAAAAACCCTTTGATGTACTCGTCCAAATCCCCGTCCAGCACGTTTTGCACGTCAGTGCGCTCGATGCCAGTGCGCAGGTCCTTGATGAGCTTATAGGGGTGTAGCACGTAATTGCGAATTTGGGAACCGAAGTCGATGCGCTTTTTGGTGGCTTCTACTTTATCGCGCTCCACGTTGCGCTTGTCCATCTCGACCTGGTAGAGGCGCGACTTGAGCATGCGCAGGGCGTGTTCCTTGTTCATAAGCTGCGAGCGCTCAATCTGCACGGCAATGATGATGCCGCTGGGCGCGTGGGTGAGGCGCACGGCGGTTTCGACCTTGTTCACGTTCTGGCCGCCCGCGCCGCCGGCCCGGAAGGTATCCCAGGATATATCAGCGGGGTTAATTTCAATGTGAATTGTATCATCCACCACGGGGTAGGCAAACACGGACGCGAACGAGGTGTGCCGCCGCCCGCTGCTGTCGAAGGGCGACATGCGCACCAGCCGGTGCACCCCAATTTCGCTCTTGAGGTAGCCGTAGGCAAAAGGCCCATCAATTTCGAGCGAAGCCGACTTAATGCCCGCGCCTTCGCCCGGCTGGTAGCTCAGCTGCTTCACGGTAAAGCCTTTGCCTTCGCCCCACATGATGTACATGCGCATGAGCATCTCGGCCCAGTCCTGGCTTTCGGTGCCGCCCGCGCCGGGGTTGATGTCGATAATGGCCGATAGCTGGTCTTCCTCATCGGAGAGCATCCGCTTAAATTCCAGCGCCTCTACCTTGGCTTGGGTGGCGTCGTATTCAGTCTGGATTTCGGTCTCCGTGGCTTCGCCTTCCCGATAGAAGTCGTAGAGCACGTCGGTATCGGCCACGGCCTGCTGCACGGCTTCGTAGTCGTCGGTCCAGGTCTTGATGCTCTTGATTTCCTTGAGCTTCACCTCCGCGGCTTTGGAGTCGTCCCAGAAGTCGGGGGCGAGGGTTTCGGCCTCGGCGGCGGCTACCTGTTCTTTGCGGGCATCGTAGTCAAAGATACCTCCTCAGGGCCTCAGCGCGGCCCCTCAAGTCCTTTATCTGGTCTTGGGTCATGTGGTGAATGGATGGATGATTATGGTACAAAGAACGTCATGCTGACGTAAGGAAGCATGACGTTCTTTTGGCAGCTTACCACCGGGCCCTACCCCCCTCACTTCACCGCCACCATCCAGCCGTGCGGGTCGGGGGCGTGGCCGGTGCGGAGGTCTTCCAGGGTTACCCCTACCCGGCGCGAAAAGCTGGTTTCGGTCAGGGCGGGCAGGTCGTGGTCCTGGCCTTCGTAGCCGATGGTGGCGATGGGCGCAATGGTCACGGCCGTGCCAACGCCAAACGCTTCCTGAAGCCGGCCAGCGGCCAGGGCATCCATCACCTCGCGGCTGGACACCTGACGCTCCTCCACGGTCAGGCCCCAGTCGCGGGCCAGCTGCAACACCGAGCGGCGCGTGATGCCATCCAGAATGGAGCTGGACACGGCCGGCGTTACCAGCTTGTTATTCAAGATAAAAGCCACGTTCATCGTGCCCGATTCCTCAATGTATTGATGCTCGGTGGCATCGGTCCAGAGCAGCTGGTCGTAGCCCTGCTGCTGCGCCAGGCGGGTAGGCAGCATGGCGGCACCGTAGTTGCCGGCATTCTTGGCATAGCCGGCCCCACCGGGGGCAGCGCGCACGTACTGCTGCTCAAAACGCACCCGCAGCGGCTTCTTGAAAAACGACGCAACCGGGCAGGTAATGATACCGAAATGGTAGGTGTTGGAGGGCCGCACGCCCAAAAAGCCATCAGTAGCGAACATGAACGGCCGGATGTAGAGCGAACTGCCCGGCGCGCCCGGTACCCAGGCCGTATCCAGCTTCACCAACTCGCACAGGCCCTGCATGAAGACCTCCTCGGGCACTGGCGGCATGGCCATGCGCTCGGCCGAGGTATTGAGGCGGTGCCAGTTATCCAGGGGCCGGAAGAGGGCTACCCCCCCATCGGCCTGCCGATACGCCTTCATACCCTCAAAAATGGCCTGGCCGTAGTGCAGGGCCGAGTTGGCGGGGCTCACGGCCAGTGGGCCGTAGGGCACGATGCGCGGGGCCTGCCACTCGCCGCCCGTAAACTCCACGGTCAGCATGTGGTCGGCGAAGAGCTTGCCAAATTCGAGCTTGGTCAGGTCCATTTCCGCGAGGCGGGAAGTGGCAGCGGGCTGAATATCAATGGTGAAAGTATCGAGCATGGGGTTGATTATTAGTTGTTAATTGTTACTCGTTTGTCACTGCGAGCCTGCGAAGCAACCCTTCCTAATCGGCTGCTGACGTCCGCGAGGCGTGAAGGGAAGTTTGCTTCGCAGGCTCGTGAGGACAAGCGATTTTTAACCCGCAAGCCGTGGCTTCCAGGTAACTTCCGCTACCCCCAATTCGTGCGCCATCGCTCGGCTGAGCACGAAGAGAAAGTCAGATAACCGATTGAGGTACATTATTACTAAATCCTCCACCGGCGACTCTTCGCGCAGGTGAATGACCAGGCGCTCGGCGCGGCGGCACACGCAGCGCGCCACGTGCGCAAACGACACCGACGGGTGCCCGCCGGGCAGCACAAACTCGCGTAGCGGCTCCAGGTCCTTATCCAGCCGGTCCATCTCGATTTCGAGCAGGGTTACGTCGGCATCGTGCAGGTCGGGCAAGCGCTGGCGCGGGTCTTTGGCCGGGTCGGTGGCCAGGTGCGAACCGATGGTGAAGAGCCGGTCTTGAATTTCCTTGAGCAAGTCGCGGCGGGCCGCGTTCACGTCCTGGTCGCGCAGCAAGCCGATATAGGAGTTTAGCTCATCCACTGTGCCGTAGCAATCAATGCGCAGGCTCGACTTGGGTACCCGCGTGCCGCCAATGAGCGAAGTCAGGCCCTTATCGCCGGTTTTAGTGTAGATTTTCATTTAACAAGTATCAATTAACATTTAGCAGAACAACGTGCGCTGCGAATGGCCGCTCCTCTTTCAGTATCACGCACAGGCTGCTAATTCATAACCAGCCCGCGTGCTAAATGATACCTGTTAGTTGTTAAAGGAGGCCACCGCCGGCCGGGCGATTTCGTGGTTTACCTCGTCAGTTTCAACCAAGCCGTCGCGCAGGCGCACGATGCGGTGGGCATAGCGAGCGATGTCCTCCTCGTGCGTCACCATAATAATGGTGTTGCCTTTGGCGTAAAGCGCCTCGAACAAACCCATAATCTCGTAGCTGGTTTTGGAGTCGAGCGCGCCGGTGGGCTCGTCGGCCAGCAGCACGCTGGGGACGTTGACGAGGGCGCGGGCGATGGCCACGCGCTGGCGCTGGCCGCCGCTCAGCTCGTTGGGACGGTGGCCGGCGCGGTCGGCCAGGCCCACCGAGCGCAGGGCTTCGAGGGCGCGCTCGGTGCGGTCGCGCTTGTTCAGGCCGGCGTAGATGAGGGGTAGGGCCACGTTTTCGAGCGAAGTGGAGCGCGGCAGCAGGTTAAAAGTCTGGAAAACGAAGCCGATTTCCTTGTTGCGCACCTCGGCCAGCTCATTGTCGCTCATGCGGCTCACGTCCTGGCCGTTGAGGATGTACTCGCCCTTGGTGGGCGTGTCGAGGCAGCCCACAATGTTCATCAGCGTGCTCTTGCCCGAGCCCGATGGCCCCATAAACGCCACGTATTCCCCGCGCTTAATATCAATGCTCACCGAGCGCAGGGCGTGGATGTGCTCGGTGCCCATCACGTATTCCTTGGCGATGTCGTGGGTTTGGATAACGAAAGGCGTGGGGCTGGCGGCAAGCATGGGGGTAGGGCTAAAAAAATCAGCGCGCGGGCACCGCAGGCTGGTCGAAGGCGGCATTGGCCGCCGCGTGGGCCGCCCGGTGCGCCGCGAATTGCGTCAGCAAGTTAGCGTATTCGGCCGGGCTAAGGCGCGAGCGCAGCTCCGCCAGCGCCGACTGTCCCATCTCCAGCAAGCCCGCGTCGGCGGCGGCCAGCGCGTAGGCCCGCAGCAGCGGTTCGGAAGCCGGGTTTTCGGTCAGGCCCCGGTTCAGGGCATCGTAGGCGTTGGTATAGTCTTTTTGACTGGCAAAAAAGCGGGCGGCGGCCAGCACAGCAGGCTCGTTGAAGGGCGCTTCGGCTAGCACTTGCTGGTAAAGACGGGTAGCGCGGGCAGGGTCGGGTGCCGCGGCACGGGCCGCGGCCAGTTGGTCATCCCCGATTACAGAACCCGGAGAATTTGCCGGCCGGCTATCCGCCGCCAGCGCCGCCAGCAGCTTGCGGGCTACGGGCCGCTGCGCGGAATCCAGCGCCAGCCGCCGCGCCACGGCCGCGGCCGAATCGGGCTGCCCGGCCAGCGCGAGCGCCCACGCCTGGGCCGGCCGGGCCTCCGGGAAGCCGCTACGGCCAGAATGCGCCAGCTGGGCGGCCGCCGTGGCGTACTGCCGCTGCTGCAATTGCCACAGCCCCAGCACATACTGAAAATACCCCGCCGTGGCCGACGAGCCGGCCGTGAGCGGGGCCAGCGTTTGGCGGGCGGCCAGCTCCTGGCCAGCCGCGTGCTTCAGCAGAGCTTGCAGAAACACCAGCTGCTCGTAATAAGGCGCGTTGGCCGGGCGCTCGGCGGCGGCGACTAGGCGGGGTAGCAGCTGCTGGCTGGCCCCTACCCCGGCGCGAACGGCCAGCAGCGCCGCGTGGTAGAGCTGGGCAAACGTGGCCTCGTCGAGGTCAGGGTTAAGGTTGGCAGCGGCGGGGGGGGTAGGGCCAGAAGCCGACCGGCCAGCCAGCAGCCGCGTCAGCGCTAAGTTAGCCAGCAGGGCGGGCTCAGTGGTTGAAGGGGGGGGTAGGGCGGCCAGCTTTTGAGCGGCGGGCAACAGGTTTTGGCTTACTAAAAAAGCCAGCTGGTTGGCGCGGCCCACGGCGCTGCCGGGGCGCAGCTGCTCGGCTTTATCGAGGTACACGGCCACCGAATCGGTGAGCGACGAGCGGGTGAAAAGCTGGGCCAGGTCGGAGGTGAGGGCAAAATCGCGCGGCGCGGCGCGGCGGGCCTGCCGCAGCACATCGAGGGCATCGAGGAAGTCGGATGGGCCGGTGAGCAGGGCGTTGAGGTGCAGGCTGACTTTGGCGCTGGGCTGGCGCAGCAGGGCACGGCGCAGGGCATTGATTTCGTTCTGGCGCTGGTCGCGAAAGCGGTAGAGCGCCGCCCGGCCCAGTTGCGCCGGCTGGTTGAAGCGGTCGAGCACGTCGCCACTTTCGGCGTAGTAGCGCTCGGCGAGCAGGGCCAGGGGCAGGTCGTCGGGCCGGGCCTCGCTCTGCCGGCGCGCGAGGTCGCCGAGCTGGTTGTACTGCCCCGCCCGCACCAGGTCGGGCAGCGGCCAGCCATTGCGCAGCTCCATCAACAGCAAAGCCCCTACCCCCAGAATATAGACGGTAAAAAACGGCAGCCGGCGCGGCTCGAACACCACCCGGTACACCCGCAGCCGCTGCTTTATCAGCCCCCCAAAATTGACGAGCACGTAAAGCAGAAACGCCGCCCCCAGCAGCAGCAGCGCCCGCCCGCTGAACGAACGCATGGCCGCCAGCAAAGGCGCGTTGTCCGTGGCCAGGGCGTAGCCGAGGGCGGCGGCGGCGGCGGCCGTTAGCAGCCAGTACAGGGGCCGGGCGGCCGGGTAGGGCAGCCAGCCGCCGTAGCTGGGAGCGCGGTAGCGCAGGCCCAGGCCGCCCGTGAGCACGGCCGGCAGCAGCAGCAGCAGCGGGTCGAGGTGCCAGCCGCCAGCCAGCAGCAGCTCGTCGTTGTTCCACCAATAAAGCCCCAGCGCGCCCAGGTAGAGCAGGCTGGCCAGCACGAAAGGCAGCCGCCCGAACCGGCTCGCGGGTCGCTCGGCCTGGGTGTTGAACCAGAGCAAGGCGCGCACATTCTCTACCCCTACCCACAGTACCAGCGCGGCCACCAGCGCGGCCCCGGCAGGCGTGGCGTAGGCAGCCAGGTGCAGGGCCGTTTCGGCCAGCGGCAGCTGGGTGCGGGATAGTACTAAAGCCACCAGACCCGCCATCAGGCCCTCAAAGATAACGACCCGCCACACCGCCCGCACCCGGTCGCCGAAGAGCTGCAACCCCAGCGCCGCCGCCCCCAATATGCTCAGGCTCAGAGCTAAAAAATATTGCCGGGTAGGGTTGAAAATACCCAGGCCGTCGGCGTTGAGCGCCAGCAGCAGGAACACTACCGGCACCGTGCCGGCCAGGAAAGCCGGCCGCCGCAGCATACTCACCACCGCCAGCCAGCCGGCCAGGGCCACGGCCAGCGTGCCCAGCCACAAGCCCGCCGCCAGTGGCTGGGGGTAGGGCCCGCCCACGTCGTGGGTGAGGGTGGTGAGATAGCCGCTCACGGGCAGCGGCAGCCGCGCTGCGCCCACGGCCACCGAGTCCAGCACCAGGGGCACCGGGGCCAGGTTCGGCACCAGCCGCAGCGGCAGCGTGGCATCGGCCCCCGCAAAATAAGCATACACCGCGCCGGCCACAGCCAGCAAAGCCAGCAGCGCGGGCAGCCCCGGCAGGCGGCGCAGAAAAGGCAGGTCAGGCAAAAGGAATGAGTTGAAATGTAGAGACGCACCCCTTAGCATCTCTCGGCGTAAGGGTAACCGTTCAAATAAGGGTGGCCGTTCGATGTAAAGAGACGCGAAGGGTCGCGTCTCTACATGCCTTTAGTCCAGCACTTTCGGCACGCGGAAGTAGTCTGAGTCCTTGCGTGGCGCATTCAGCAGGCCCTCCTGGTGGCTCACAGTGTTGCGGGCCTCGTCGTCGCGCAGCACGTTGATTTCGTGCGAGAGGTGCACCAGCGGCGCTACCCCCTCGGTATCAACTTGCGCAAGCTGGTCTACCCAGGCCAGAATTTTATTGAGGTCGGTGAGCATCTGCGCCTCGTGGGCGGGGTCAAATTCGAGGCGGGCCAGGTGGGCCAGGCCGCGCAGGGTTTCGGTATTCATAAAGTGAAACGGTGAGTTAGCGATTGATTGAGTTAATGCAGGAGGAAGGAGTGATGAGTTGAGTGGGAAGCGTTTTCAGTGACAACGCACTAAATCGCTAATTCACCGCCAGGTGCTGGGCTCCGGGATGCCGCGGCCTTCGGGCACGAAGTCGTCGGCAATCTGGGCCATTACCTGGGCTTTGAGGGCGGGCACGTCGGCCTCGGTGAGGCCCTTGGTTTCGATGGCTTCGTGGAAGACGACGCGCAGCTTGGCGTGGCGCACGCGCAGGCCCGCTACGGAAGGCATAAACCGGTGGTTCAGGGGCATACTCACCGGCACCACTGGCACGCCCAGGCTGATGGCCAGCTGAAACGCGCCGTCTTGGAAGGGTAGCAGCTCCTCGCCGGGCTTGGGGCCGATGGTACCCTCCGGGAACATCGCCAGCGGGCGGCCCTCTTTCAGCCCCTGCCGGGCCAGGGCAATGGCCCGGCCCCGGCTCACCACGCTCCGGCGATTGACGGGAATGTATGTTTTGCCAAACAACGGCCCCCACAATGGAAACTTTGCCAGCGATTCCTTACCCATCATATTGAGAAAGCCCGGAACGGTGTGAAACAGCACCATAATATCGATGTAGGAGCCGTGGTTGGCCACGTAAATGCAGGGCTGCGGGATTGGCTGGGTATTTTCCCGAATAATTTCGAGCGATACACCCCATAATATAAAGGAAAACTTGGCCCAGTTGCGGTTGAGGCCGTGCAAATACCGCTGCCACGCGGGCCGGCGCACCAGCACCAGCATCAGCGGGTAGGTAACGAAAAAGTACGAAACAAACCAGAACGTAGCCCAGGTGGTATAGAGGCGGTGACCCAGGTAGCGTAGTAGCTTCGGCATGCCGGCAAAATTACGGCCTACCCGCGGTTGGCGCGGCCAATGGGGGTAGGCGGACGGCAGAACCAGCTTTCTCGCAGAGGGCTACACGGAGGCTCGCGGAATCCGTCGCCTTTCATTAATCAACGAGGTTTTACTTTTTATTTACCCCGCAGCGTCAGTTGGGCGGTACTGTCCTGGGCCACGCGCAGGGCCTCGCGCAGCTCGGCGTCATCGTCGCGCAGCACGGCGCGGGCGGCTTCGGGGCCGTAGGCCAGGCGGGCGATATCGGCCTTGAGAGCCCCGCGCAGGGCAGGTGCGCAGCGGCGCAGCGCGGCCCGGTCGGGGCGCAGGCCGGCCTGGGCGGCCAGGCGCAGCAAGCCATCCAGCTCGGTATCGGTGACCAGAAACACGGCCTGGTACTGCGCAAAGCGCAGGCCGCCCAGCTCCACCTTATGTTGCCGGTAGAAAGCCAGCGCGTAGGCTTGGAGTGCGCCCAGGCGCTGGAGGCGGCCATAATAGGCCGATTGAGCGAGGGTATCGCGGGGTACAAATACGTCGGGCATGATACCGCCGCCGCCATACACCACCCGGCCGTGGTCGGTGCGAAAGCGCGGGCCTACGGCAAACTGCACGGTGTCGGCCGCGGCCAGCTCGCCCCGCTGCTGGCGGCCGGCCAGCTCCTGGTCGTAGGTTTCCTTGTCGGGGCCGTAGGGCTTCTGAATGCAGCGGCCTACCGGCGTGTAGTAGCGGGCCACCGTGAGGCGCAGCTCGCCGCCCTCCTGCAAGGCAATGGGCTGCTGCACCAGGCCCTTGCCGAAGGTGCGGCGGCCCACCAGCAGGGCGCGGTCGTGGTCTTGCAGCGCGCCGGCCAGCACTTCGGCGGCCGAGGCGCTATTTTCGTCCACGAGCACCACCAGCGGGGGCTGCTCCCAGTCGCCGGCCTCGTGGGCGTAGGTTTCGGAGTCGTATTGCTCGTCTTTGCCCACGGTATACACGATTTTGCGCGACCCGGCGATAAACTCATCGGCCAGGCGGGTGGCGCGGTCGAGGTAGCCGCCGGGGTTGCCGCGCAGGTCCAGGATGAGCCGCTTCACGCTTTGGTGCCGCAGGTCGGCCAGCTGGGCCTTAAATTCATCATACGTACTGCTAGCAAACCGATTAACCCGAATATAACCCGTCTGATTATCCTCCAGCAGCACGCCAGGCTCAACGGATAGATTGGGCAGGCGGCCCCGGCTAAATTGAAACCGCAACGGCTGCACCTGGCCCGGCCGAGCCACCACCAAGCTCACGCTGCTGCCACGCGGCCCGTGCAGCAGCTGCCCCAGCCGCCCGTAGCTGAGGTGCGCCCCGGCCACGGGGGTAGGGCCCACCCGCAGCAGCTGGTCGCCGGGTAGCAGGCCCGCCCCGGCGGCCGGGCCGCCGGGCAGCGCGGTCACCACGGTCGCGGTATCCCGAAAAAGATTGAACTCCAGCCCTACCCCATCAAAGCTGCTTTGCAGAAACGCATCAATCTGCTCCCGGTCCTGGGCCCGGATGTAGACGGAGTGCGGGTCGAGCTTGCCCAGTAGCTGGGCCACGGCATAGTTGGTCAGCCCATCAGCATCCACCGAGTCCACGTAGTCGCGGTCCACGTAGGTGAGGATTTCTTTATAGCGCAGGTAGCCGCGGGCCGTAGCGTCGGGGTTTTCGGTACGGGGCCGGAAGGGGTTGGTACCCAGAATAATGCCAATTCCGAGCGTAAGCAGGGGTAGCAGCGCCAGCCCCCACCGCCGCGCCCCCCAGCCGGCGCGGGCGGGTTGCCGGGCCGGATTAATAGCCCCGGCGGGCAGCAGCGGCGTAGCCATAAAAAGAATAGATAACGAAATAAAATTTAACTCACCAAGGATAAATAGCTTAATCAGAGCAAATTTATTGCATTATGCGCCGGTTAGTTACGAGTTCTCAACCCAGCAGGTCATTTTCGAACTAGGCCCCTACATTTTATTGTTAAAGTTCAATCGGCATGCTATTTCGGCCCTGCCCTCGGTGGGCCCGGCGGCCGAAAGGGGGGTAGGGCTGGTCAGGCGGCTGCCGCGCACGATAGCCGCCTGGCCACGCCCTACCCCTGCGGCCGAGCCGTATCTTTGCAGCTTTCGCTAACGCTCATGTCTCCTACCCCGCCCGGCCGCATTCTTGCCCTCGACTACGGCCACAAGCGGGTGGGGCTGGCCATTACTGACCCTTTGCAGCTCATCGCTTCGCCGCTAGATACTATTCATAGCCAAGATGTTATAAAGTTCGTTCTCGACTATCATCAGCGCGAGCCGCTGGCCGCCGTGGTAGTTGGGATGCCGCGCACGCTGCTGAATGAGCCCACCGACTCGACCAGCGCCGTGGTGGGGCTGTTGCGCCGCCTGCGCCGCGAGCTGCCCGCCGTGCCCATTCACGAAGTGGACGAGCGCTTCACCTCGCGCCTGGCCAAGCAGGCCATGCTGGCCGGCGGCCTGGGCCGCAAAGCCCGCCAAAACAAGGCCACCGTGGATAAGGTGAGCGCGGCGCTTATTCTCCAGTCTTTTTTAGAATCCCCTTTGCACGCATGATTCTCCCGATTGTTGCCATCGGCGACCCCGTTCTCAAGACCCTCGCCAAAAACCTGCCCGCTGACCTGCCCGCCACTGACCTGCAGCAGCTGGTACAGGATATGTTTGAAACCATGTACGCGGCCCACGGCGTGGGCCTGGCCGCCCCGCAGGTGGGCCGCAGCGTGCGCCTGTTCGTAATGGACTCGGGCCCGATGGTGACCGTGGACGAAGACGACGAAGATGAGCCCGTGGAAGTAGCTGCCCCCGACGAAATCGCCGAAATGCCCTTCAAACGCGCCTTCATCAACCCCCAAATGCTGAGCGAAACCGGCGAGCCCTGGGGCTTCGAGGAAGGCTGCCTGAGCATACCGGGGGTGCGCGAGCTGGTGCAGCGCTGCCCCAGCATCTTGCTGCGCTACGAGGACGAAAACCGCCAAGTGCACGAGGAGGCATTCAGCGGCATGGCCGCCCGCATTATTCAGCACGAGTACGACCACCTGGAAGGCATCTTGTTCACGGACAAGCTTTCCGCTTTCAAAAAGCAACTGCTGAAAGGCCGGCTGGCCCGCATCAGCAAGGGCGATGTGAAGCACGAATACCGGATGAAATTTCCGACCAGCGTGCGCCGCTAGCAGGGGGGTAGGGCCGCATGACAGTAAAACTGGCATATTCTCTGGGATATGCCAGTTTTTTCGCGTTTTACTGGCATATCAGGACGAAACAGCTAGTAGGCTATTCTTCAAGATGAATGTAAGTTTGCTGGCTAACAGCCGCTTACTTATGAAGAATCTCTTCTTTTTCTGCCTTCTCTCGCTGGTATTGCCCGCGCCGGTGCGCGCCTGGGGCTTTTTCGGGCACCGATTACTCAATCGGCTGGCCGTATACACGTTGCCGCCCGAGATGCTGCCGTTTTTCAAGGCTAATATTGACTATCTCACCAACAACGCTACCCGGCCCGACTCGCGGCGCACGGTGGTGCCCACCGAGGCCCCGCGCCACTTCATGGATGTGGACGTGTACGGCGATAGTGCGCTTACGCGCCACGGCCTACCCCGCGCCTACGCCGATGCGGTGGCCCTGGCCGGCGGCGAGGATTCCTTGCTGCGCCACGGCATCGTGCCCTGGCAGGTGGCCCTCATAAAAAACCAGCTCACCGCCGCCTTCCGCGCTCAGGACACCGACCGCATCCTGTACCTGGCCGCCGACCTGGGGCACTACGTAGCCGATGCCTGCGTGCCACTGCACACCACCCGCAACTACAACGGCCAACTTACCGGCCAGCGCGGCATTCACGCGCTCTGGGAGTCGCGCCTACCCGAGCTGCAAGCTACTGACTACGACCTGCTCACCGGCCAGGCTCCCTACCTGGAGCAGCCCACCGAAGCCGCCTGGGCCGCCGTGGCCCGCGCCCACGCCGCCGTAGACTCGGTGTTTCGCATGGAAAAGCTGGTATCGGCGGAGCTGGCCGAGGACCGCAAATTCAGCTACGAGCAGCGCGGCAACCAGACCATCCGGGTCTACTCGCGCGAGTTCAGCCTCGCCTACCACCGGCGCTTAAACGGCCAGGTGGAGCGCCAGCTTCGCTACGCGGCCCGGCTCATCGGAGCTTTCTGGTACACCTGCTGGGTCGATGCCGGCCAGCCCGACCTCACAGGCCTGGACCAGCAGCCTTCGGCCGCCGCGCAGCTGCAAGCCGCGCAGGAAGCCAAGGCGGCGAGCGCCGCGCCCCCTACCCCCCTGCCGGGGCATGAGGAGTAGGCTCCGCTATTAAGCAATAACCCAACTGCTACCTGAAACGGAAGTGGGCGGGCTGCTCGTCAAAAGTGAGAGACGCTAAATCTTGGGATTTATGTCGCCCATTAGCGCATCATAGGACAGGTTTTCGGCCGGCGTCATGTTGTTGGGCAGGCGAATGTCGTCAGTGTCTTGCACGCGCAGCGTGAGCAGGCCCCCCAGAATCATCCCCGCCCCACCCAGCACCAGCGCGCCCAGCGTGTTGCCGTTGAACAAGTGGTTGGTCAGGAAGCCTAAGCCTACCGAGGCGATGATTTGCGGCGTAACGATGAAAAAGTTGAATACGCCCATGTAGTATCCCATTTTATTGGCGGGTAGCGCGCCGGCCAGCATGGCGTAGGGCATCGACAAAATGCTGGCCCAGGCAATGCCCACTAGCGCCATTGACCCCAGCAGCAGGCGCGGGTCATTGACTAGGCTCAGCGAAATCAGCCCAAACCCACCAATAACCAGGCACAGCATGTGGGTGAAGCGGCGGCTGGTACGCCGGGCCAGCACGGGCAGCAAAAACGCGAAGATGGCCGCTACCCCGTTGCGCACCGACGAGCAGATGCCCAGCCAGTCGGCCCCATCGTTGTACTGCTGTTGCACCCGCTTGAGGTCGGTAGTTGCGGAGGGCGTCAGCGGCATATTTTTCAGCGCGTAGCCGGCCAGGTTGGTCGTAATAACCTTGTCGGCGCTGCTTGCCTGGTGGGCAGTAATATCGGCGATGTCGGCGCGCAGGGCGGCTAGCTCTTTCACTTTTTTCTCGGCTTCCGTGGTCTGGCTCAGGTCGAAGAAGCTTTTGCTAGGTACATCTTTTACCGCCGCCGAGGCATGTGCTACCCGCTGCGCTACCTGCTGATATAAGTCGCTGCTGACCCTCATGTTGTAAATATTGCTGGTAATGGCATTGGTAGAGTAAATCCACATGGCAAACAGCGCAAACCAGGTAAACAGCTGCACCACAGCTAGCTGACTCATGGCCTTGGGCATGTTAAAAATACCCATAAACGAGGCTTTGATGCCGCCAAACATGGTGCCCTCCTGCTTCTCGCGCTCGAATTCGGCCATATCCACTGGTGGATATTCGCGGGTGGTGAACACGGTGTACATCACAGCCAGAAAGAGCGCCGCCCCGCCCATGTAAAATGCGTATTTCACGGAAGGCGGAATAACGCCCTGCGGCGCAATGTTGGCCACGTGAAACAGATTGGTGAACAGCCACGGCAGGCAAGCCGCGATAACCGACCCCACTCCAATAAAAAAGCTCTGCGTAGCAAAGCCGGTGGTGCGCTGGTTGGCCGGCAGTAGGTCGCCCACAAAAGCCCGGAACGGCTCCATCGAGATGTTGATGCTAGCATCCATAATCCACAGCATACTAGCTGCCACCAGGAGCGAGCCAGAATTGGGCATGAAAAACAGCGCCAGCGTAGCCAGCAGCGCGCCCACGAAGAAAAACGGCCGCCGCCGCCCCCAGGTAGGGTGCCAGGTTCGGTCGGAGAAGTAGCCAATAATTGGCTGCACCAGCAGTCCGGTGAGCGGGGCCGCAATCCAGAGCAGCGGCAAGTCATCCTTGTTGGCGCCAAGGGTTTCAAAAATGCGGCTCACGTTGGAGTTCTGCAATTCAAACCCAAACTGGATACCCAGAAAGCCGAAGCTCATGTTCCAGATTTGCCAGAAGCTGAGGCGGGGCTTGACGCGCAGCGCGCCGGACGAAGCAACCACGGGAGAGGCGGCCATAGGGGGTAGGGAGCGAAGGGTGGGAAAGAGAGGGAAAAATACGCCGGCCCGGCCAGCTTATTCGCGCGGCTTTATCTCCAGCACCAGCGCGGCCAGCGGCTCCAGGGTGAGGTTGAGGCCGGGCCGGGCCTCCCCGCCGCCCAGCAGGTCGCGGTAGGTGTACACGCGCTGCGGGTCGAGGCCCACGCGCTGCATCACTTCGCTGGGAATGAGCAGGGTAGGGCGATACGTTTTGGTATCGCTGAAGTTGACCACCACCAGTACCTGCTGGCCTTTGGTATAGCGCAAAAAAGCGTACACCTTCTGCTGGTCGTATTCTTTACTGAGATTATTGGCATCTTGCAGCTCGTAGAACTGGCCCCGGCGGATGGCCTCGCTGCTGCCCGCCAGCATGAGCAGGCGCTTGTAAAAATCGCGCAGCTTCTGCTGGTCCTCGCTTAGCTTGCCACCGTCCATCTTGCCCTGGTTCAGCCACTTCTGCCACTGCGGCACGCCCCAGTAATCGAAAATGGTGGTGCGGCCGTCGGCTCCCGAAAAGCCCTCACTGCCCGCGGCGGGCTCGCCCACTTCCTGGCCCATGTAGAGCATCACCGGGCCGCTGCTCAGGGTGGCCGATACCGTCATGGCCGGGATGGCGCGGCGCGGGTCACCGGCAAATTCCGGGGACGCAATGCGCTGCTCGTCATGGTTTTCCAGGAAGCGCAGCATGTGCGAGCCGAAGCCGCGCGACTCCGTTTTCCAAACGTGGGTGATGTCGTCGGTGGTGCCTTCCTGGCGCATCAGCCGGCGCAGGCCGTCGTAGAGGCCCACCTTATCGTACAAAAAATCGAAGTGGCCCTTGGTGAGGTAGGTATTGTATTCTTTGGGAGTATAGGCCTCGCCGAGGAAGAGAATGCCGGGCTTCACCTTTTTAATTTCGGGGATAACGTAGGCCCAAAACTCGACGGGCACCATCTCGGCCACGTCGCAGCGAAAGCCGTCCACGTCCTTCTCAGCCCAATACACCAAGATGTCGCGCATCTTGCGCCAGGTGTCGGGTATCGGCTCGAAATACAGCTGGCGACCATGCTGGTAGTCCACACCGTAGTTGAGCTTAATGGTTTCAAACCAGTCATCAACCGTGGGCGCGGCCGAAAATACGTCGTTGCCAGTGGCCTTGGCCGGAAATTCGTTGTATTTGCCGTCTTCGCCTGGCCCCTTCAGTTCTCCCAGCGGGTTGTAGCCGGCCGGCACCACGAAGTGCTGGCCGGGCAGGTAGTAGAAGTTATTATTGGGCGCGAACGCCTTGGCTTTGTCATCTTGCGCGCCCAGGTCTACCACACCCGCCGGCTTGGCATCGGAGTGATATGAGCGCGCTACGTGGTTGGGAATGAAGTCGATGATAACTTTCAAACCGTGGTCGTGGGTACGCTTGACGAGGGCCTGAAACTCTTCCAGACGGTTCTTTTTGTTCACCGCCAGGTCGGGGTCCACGTCGTAGTAGTCCTTCACGGCGTAGGGCGAGCCGGCGCGGCCTTTTACCACGTCGGCATCGTCGGCGGGCAGGCCGGCCTGGGGGTAGCTGGTCATGGTGGCGTGCTCCAGCACGCCGGTGTACCACACGTGCGAGGCTCCCAATTCCTTTATCTTGGTCAGGGCCAGGTCATTGATATCGTCAAATTTCCCGCAACCGTTTTCTGTGATGGTGCCGTAGGGTTTGTTCAGCGCCACCTTGTTGCCGAAGAGGCGGGGTAGGAGCTGGTAGATAACGAGCTTGTTATCCTGCGGAATCTCGTCGGTGGTGTTAGGGTCTTGGGCGAGGGTCACGAGGGGCAAGAGCAAGGTGAGGGCTAGTAAGAGATTTTTCATGGGGTAGGCGATGTTTTTACCGCGGAAGACGCGGAGGTATTCGCGGAAGGGCGCGGAGGCAACGGCTCGGTCATGCCGTTAACTTTCCGAAAAATACCTTCTTTAATGCGTGCCACATTGAAATTAATCAATAAGCCCGCCCGGCATCCCGATAGCTTTAAATAAGTCACTAACTGCATGTGATGAACGTCCAGGATATTTTCCAAAGCTTTTAGCTCAACTATCACTTTGCCTTCCACCAGCAGGTCTATGCGGTAGCCTATATCCAAACTGACCTCACCGTAGTTCATCGGCAAGCCAACCTGACTTTTAACCGTCAGGCCAGCTTTCTGCAATTCGTGCATTAATGCCGCCTCATAAGCAGACTCCAACAACCCCGGTCCCAGTGCAGTATGCACATTATAAGCAGATTGCCTAATCAAATACGTAATATCGTTTTCGTGCATGAGCTTCCGCGTCTTCCGCGAGTACTTCCGCGTCTTCCGCGGTTAAAAAAAATTACTTCCGCAATTCTACTACCCAAACCGTGCGTGCTGGCACCGTTAGGCTTTTCAAATCCGACACCCCTACCCCACTCACTACCTCCACCCCGGAAGCAAACCCGCTGGTGCGCTCCGCAAACCGCGTGCCGTCCACCGTTTTTGCCTGGTCCGTGTTATTTGCGATAACCATCACGCAATCAGCCTCATTGTACCGAAAATAGGTATAAATCCCATCCTGCGGGATGAACTGCATGAGCTTACCGCTGCTCAGCACCGGGTGCGCTTTCCGGTAGTTGGCCAGCTTGCTCACATAGTCGAACGCCGCGCCCGCCTGCCCCGGCCGCTCCTTAAAATAGTTGAGCTTATCGCCCGCCCAGCCGCCCGGAAAGTCCTCCCGCACCTTGCCGTCGGGGTCCGAAAAGTTCTTCATTAGCACCTCCGTGCCGTAGTATAATTGTGGGATACCGCGCAACGTTAGCAGCCAGGCAATTCCCATCTTATACTTCGCAAAATCTTCGCCAATAACCGAATAAAACCGGCTCATGTCGTGGTTATCCAGGAAGGTCACGTTGCGCGTGGCATCGGTATAGAGCCAGTCGCTTTGCAGCGATTGATAGATTTTGTTCAAGTCGCCGCCCTTCAGCGCGTCGGCGATGGCGAAGGTGGTGATGAAGTCCAGCACGCCCGGCAGGTTCGACTTAAAGCCATTAACGGGCGGGAAGATATTCTGCGCGAAAAACGCCTGCTCAGAAGGCGTGCCTTCCCACGCCTCGCCGTAGAGCGTCAGCTTGGGGTATTCGTCGGCCAGCGCTTTGCCCCAATCCATCAGGAACTGCGGGTCGGAATAGGGGTAGGTATCGATGCGGTAGCCATCGAGGCCGGTGCTTTCCACCCACCACAAAAAATTCTGGGTTGAATACGTCGCCACCAACGGGTTACTCTGGTTCACATCGGCCATTGTGGTGTCAAACCAGCCGTCGTTCTCCAGCTTCCGGTCCAGGGCCGAGCCGTGAGGGTCATTCAAAGCATACGCATTGTAGTTGCTGCGCGTGAAGGTCGGGAAGTGGTGAAACCAGTCGGCCGCCGGCTGGTCCAGGTATAGGTAATTATTAGTGCCCCAGTGGTTTAGCACAATGTCCTGCACCACCTTCAGCCCGTTGGCGTGGGCGGCCCGCACAAACTGCCCATACTCGGCATTGGTACCGTAGCGCGGGTCGATTTTATAGCAGTCCGTCACGGCGTAGCCGTGGTAGCTGGCCTTGGGCATGTCGTTCTCTATCAGGGGGGTAGGCCAGATAGCCGTCACGCCCAGCTGCTTCAGGTAGTCGAAGTGGTTCTGGATGCCGCGCAGGTCGCCACCGTGGCGGGCGTACATCGAGTCGCGGGCCACCCGGCTCACGCGGGTGCCTTTCACCACGTCGTTCCGCGGGTCGCCGTTCGAGAAGCGGTCCGGCATCAGCATGTAAATAAAGTCGGCCTGGGTGAGGCCCTGCGTGCGCGCCGCCTCCTGGTTGCGGGGCCGCAACTCGTAGGTCTGCGTGAAGCTTTTGTTACCTTTAAACTGAAGCCGAAGCTGGCCGGGCTGCGCCTGCGGGCTTACTGTTAGGTTCACCAGCAAGTAGTTAGCACTTTCCAGCTTCTGAAAGCCGTCGAGCGTCACGCCGGGGTAGGCGGCCAGCGCTACCTGGCTAGCGGCGATGCCCGGCGCGTGCACCAGCAGCTGCAACTTCGGGTTTTTCATACCCACAAACCAATACGTGGGGTCCACCCGCACGGGGGGGGTAGGGCGGGCCGCCGGGCGGACTAGCGGGAGCGGCGAACCGGCCAGGACCGGCGAGGCCGCCAAAAACGAAACGGCCGCCAGCGGGGCCAACAACGCGCGAAAAACCGACATAGCGCAGATACTGAAGAAGTAGGGTGGGAAAAAGAGCGAAAAGCTGCGGAGTCGAAAAACCAATCTGACCTGCCAAAAAAAAGCCATTTTGGCCCGCAAACCATTGCGGCGCGCGTCCCGGCAGCTAGCCCCCAAAGTACGCCGACTTGCTTGGCCGCGCCGCTAGCTTTGGGCCGCGGGCGCTTCCTTTGTAGCCGCGAACCCTCTTAGAAACAACTCGCTACCCCTTTTTTTACATGGCATTTCAATTCAAAATGGCGGCTCCGGCGGCCAAATACAAGGCCCCGGCTGCCTACTTCTCGATGGAGTTTGCCCTCGACCAGAGCCTAAAGATTTATTCCGGCGGTCTGGGCTTCCTGGCTGGCTCGCACATGCGCTCGGCCTACGAGCTGAAGCAGAACCTAATTGGCATCGGAATGCTCTGGACATATGGGTATTACGACCAGGTGCGCAACCCCGACCAGACCATGAAAGCCGAGTTTCTGCATAAGCAATACTCGTTTTTGGAAGACACGGGCCTCGTGTTCCCGGTCACCATTCACGATGCCGAGGTGCACGTGAAGGCCTTGTACCTGTCCCCCGAGACGTTCGGCACCGCGCCCATGTTCTTCCTCACCACCGATATTGAGGAGAATGACTACCTCTCGCGCACTATCTCACACCACCTCTACGACCCGGACGCCGCCACCCGCGTGGCCCAAAGCATTGTGCTGGGGGTAGGCGGTGGCAAGCTGCTCGACGTGCTAGGCCGTAAAACCGACATCTACCACCTCAACGAAGGCCACGGCCTGCCGCTGGCGTTTTTCCTCTACGAAAAGTACGGTCGTGACCTGGCCGAAGTGCAAAAGCACTTGGTTTTCACCACCCATACGCCCGAGCTGGCCGGCAACGAGGAGCGCCCTATGAAGCTGCTGCGCGACATGAGCTTCTTCGCCGGGGTGCCCGAGGAAGACGTGCGCCGCGAGGCCCGCCTCGACGGCGACTCGCTCAACTACACGCTCACCGCCCTGCGCTTTGCCCGCCGGGCCAACGCCGTGAGCAAGGTGCACGGCGAGGTGGCCAATGAGATGTGGGGCCACTATGAAGGCATCTGCCCCATTATTTCCATTACTAACTCGCAGAACGGCACCTACTGGCGCGACCCGCAACTGGCCGCCGCCCTAAAAGCCAAGGACGACAAGGCCCTACTGGCCCGCAAGCGCGAGCTGAAGGTGGCGTTTTTCAAGACCGTGGCCGACCAGACCGGCACCCTGCTCGACCCCGACGCGCTGACCATCGTGTGGGCCCGGCGCTTCGCCGCCTACAAGCGCGCCGACCTCATCCTGCGTGATTTTGAGCGCTTTGTGAAACTCGTGAGCGATGATGCGCGGCCGGTGCAGGTCATTTGGGCCGGCAAGCCCTACCCCAAGGACTACGGCGCGATTGACATCTTCAACACCATCATTCGCAAGACGCTGAACCTCAAGCGCTGCGCCGTGCTCACGGGCTACGAGCTGGCCCTAAGTGCCGAGATGAAGAAGGGCTCCGACATCTGGCTCAATACCCCGCGCTACCCCCGCGAGGCCAGCGGTACCAGCGGCATGACCGCCGCCATGAACGCCTGCGTGAGCCTGAGCATCGCCGACGGCTGGATTCCCGAATTTGCCAAGGACGGCGAAAACAGCTTCCTCATCGCGCACGCCAACGTGACGCTACCCGACGCGCAAAAAGATGACCACGAGGCTGATAACCTGCTCACCGTGCTCGAAAATACGGTGATACCAATGTACTACGACCAACCTAAGCAGTTCTTGAAAGTGGTGAAAGCGGCCATGAAGGACGTGGAGCCCGAGTTTGAGAGCACCCGCATGGCGCGGGAATATTACGAGCTGCTATATAAAGCCTAGACCACGGATTCGTCAGATTTTTCGGATTCGTCGGATTTTGTAGACGGCTCGTTAGGCCCTACCCACCCGTCATGGCGAGCAAAGCGAAGCAACCGCATCTGAACGATACCCACACGGGTCGTTCGGATGCGATTGCTTCGCTTTGCTCGCCATGACAAACGGGTCTGATGCCAGTACTTACAATGTCGGCTTCACGTCGAAGGTGAAGCTGGTGCTGCCGGGCTGGCCGCTGGCGCTGAGGGCCTGCACCACGACCAGGTAGCGGCCGGGCTGGTCGCTGGTGTAGAAATTCAGCGTTTGGGGCGAATTGGGGGGTAGGCGCAGGTCGGGGTTCCAGTAGAGGAGGTGGCGCAGGTCTGGGAGGCGGCTTTGCTGCTGGGCGGCGGTTTCGTAGCGCGGGGCGTAGAACTCGCGGGGCACCTGCAAGCCCTCGTATTCTTCGATGAGCGCCTTGGGGTTGAGCGGAAAGCCGCCGAGGTCGCCCTGGTACGTGGCGAAGCTCACCACGCCTTCGTAGAGCTGGGAGCCCAGGAAATAGCGGCTGGCCATCACGTCGAGTCGCTTGATTTTGAGCGGGTCGAAACTCATTATCTGGTTGATATTAAAGATTGGCAGGCCGTCGAGCAGCGTCAGCGGGTTTTCCTGCAGGTTGAGGTGGCGGGGGCGGTCTATCACCACGAAGTGGAAGCCGTCGCGACGCTTGCGCACCAGCACGGCGGGCACGTACTCGCGCAGCACGTCCTCCACGGTGGGGAAGCGGGTGTAGTCATCCAAAAAAAACTGCTCGCTGGGCTTGCCATAAAACGCCACCGTGTCGCCGGGCACTGGGCGCAGCTGCGGCGCGGGCGCGGGGTAGGCGGTTAGCGCTTGCACCAGCAAGTGCCGCTCGGAGAGCGAGGCCGCCCAGCGCGCCGGCAGCGGGGCCAGCCCCGGCGCGGCCCAGCCGCCGCCCGCCGCCGCGAAGGGGCTCAGCAGCTCTACGCGGGCGGTGCTGTCGGCAGTGGCCGAATTGGTTTGGAGCACCAGCTTGCGCAGACCGTAAAAATCGGGCAGTTCAAATTGCACCCGGCCGTCGGCCTGGCTCAGGGCATTAGCGAATTGGAATGCGCGGCCGGGCAAGGACAGGTAGGTTACGGTGCCCGGCCGCGGCGCGCCGCCCGGCGCGCTCACGCGGGCTTGCAGCAGGTAGCCGTTCAACTCGGGGGGGTAGGCGGGCGGCGGGGGCGGGCCGGAAGCCAGCACATCGTCCCAGCGGAAGCGCCGCCAGCCCTGGGTCAGCATCAGGTTGTCGGCCGCCCGGCGGGCCGCGGCGCTGGAATCGCGGCAGTAGTAGCCGGCATCCTCGACGTAGCCGGGCAGGTCGGCGGCCAGTAGCAGGTAGCTGGCAATATCCGCGGCCGGCGCGCCGGCGGCCAATGAATCGAGCCGATACACCGCCAGCGAAGCCTGGGCGGGCGCGGCGGCCGCCAGGCGCAGCGCCACCGGCTGGCGCGGGCCGTAGGCCGCCTGGTCGGCAGTAGCGGCCAATGTCAGCGTTTCGGCCCGCGTGGGCCGCCGGAAATACAGTCGCTCGGCCACCGGCCGCCGCCCACTGAACACCGTGAAGTGCGTGATACCCGGCCGCAGCTGCCGCCCATCTACCCGAAACACCGCCAGGCCATTTGTTGGCATCGCCGAGGCCACGGCCGCCACCTGCTGTCCGCCGTGGGTAAGCAGGTGCAGCGGCTCAGTTGCACCGCGCACTTCCAAAGTAAGCTGCTCATTACCTGATTCTTGCAATTGCAGCGCGTAGCCCTGGGGCGCGGCCGGCAGTAGCGGCTGGCTCAGCACCTGGCCGCCGGGCAGGCGCACGGTTGCAACGTACTTAGCGCCCGCCGCCGGGGTCAGCTCGAAGCGACCCAGGCCCGCCTTGCGGGTTTGGAAGGTGGCCACGATGGTGCCGCGCTCGTCAGCTACGGTGCCGGTGGCGACTAAGCCCCTACCCTGCCCGTCGGTGAGCTGCACGCCCATCCGGCCGGGCAAACCCACCACCAGCTGGCCGCCTTCGGGGTAGAGCCCTACCCCCGCCGTGGGGGCCGGGCCGGCGGCGGCCGGGGGGGTAGGCTGCCAGGTATTGACAATGGTAATCGGGGCCTGGAAGTAGAAGGCCGGGCCCGCGTTTTTCATCCAGTTGGTGTAGGCGCGCAGCACGTAGCGGCCGGTGGACAGCTCGGGGGGTAGGGCCAGCGCGCCCTGGCCCACCGCCCCGCGCAAAGCCAGCTTGGCTTGCAGTACGGGGTGCTGGCTGGCGTCCATCAGCTCCACGTAGGCTACTTTGCTCATAGCTAGCGGGCGATGAGCGGTGCCATCCACGGCGTACACTTTCAGCCACATGGTTTCGCCCGCCGCGTAGGCCGGCCGGTCGGGGTGCACGAACAGCTGCTCGGTGAGCGTCTGGCGGGCGTAGCGGCGCAGCTGCGGGGCCAGCGAATCGGCCGGGGCCTGGGCCCACGCCGCGCCGGGGGGCAGGAGGCTCAGGGCAGCCAGCAGCGGCGAAAGTGGGAAAAGGCGCACGGGAAAACGGAGAAAAATCGGTTCGCGGAAAATTCTAACTTCAGCCCTACCCTACCAGAAACTGGGCTGCACGGTGGTACCGCGCAGGCGGCAGTCGGCGCAGTCGGCGGAGGTGACGTAGTAGCCATTGGGTGAATTATCCACCGGTATGGAATTCGGCAGCTTCAACACGGCGATGACTGCCGGAAAATCGCACTTACCGTTGAGGTCGCAAAAACGCAATTCGCCGACGACGCACTGCTGGTAAGGGCTATCAAACTGCCAGTCTTTAGGAAACGGCAACTCGGCGCGATTGATGAAGAGGCGCTGGTACTGCACCGTGTGCGCCCCCACAAAGCCCAGCACCGGCTCGCTGGCCTGCCCCACCCGGTGCACGTTGCCCGTGAGCTGGGTCGGCAGCGGGTCGTTCACCGTGCCCACGGCCTCCGTGTTCTTGCGCAGCAGCTCGCGGTAGGCAAACTCGTCGGCCGTCTCGGCCGCTTGGCTCACCAGCACGCTGTAGCGGACAATCAGGCGCTCGGCCCGGCTGGAAAAACTCAGCACGATGGCGTTGGCAATGGCATCTTGGCTGAGCGCGGCCGAGGTGCCCTGCTTGATAGCCGTAGGCTGCTCGGTGCGCCAGCAGGTGTAAATCGGGGTCGTGCGCCCGTCAATAGTCGACTGGCCTACTATCGGGTGGGGATAATATTCTAAAAACGAACGTACACCCGCATTAAACTGCCAGGTTTCGACCGCGCCCCAGCGGTAGTAGCGCGCCTGCCCGGCCGGGTCGTGGGTGCTGAGCTGCACCTGTAATTGGTCACCGCTAAGCTGCCAGCCGAGCTTGTCGATGGGCGGCGTCACTTTCAAGGGCACCGGGTCGGACTCATAACCAGCGTTGGCGCTGGTGGTAATGCGCAGCTGGTATTGCCGGCCAGCATTCAGCACCAAGCTATCAGACTGGTAGGTGCCGGGCACCGTCTCGCGCAAGGGGTAGCGCCCGCCGGCATCGTCCGTGATGGCCACGCTGGCCCCCGGCTCGGCGGGCGGGGCGGTGGTAGCAGCCACATTGGTGGTGCGCGAGAGTAAAAACGCAGAGCGCCCGTTGCCGTTGATGAAGCCATCCACCACCAGAAACGTGTTGGGCGCGTTGATGACATCGGGCACGTAGGGCTCCACGCAGCCCGCCAGCGCCAACAAGGTCAGCCGCGCACCCCAGCGGGCCAGCAGTTCGGAGGTTGAAAATCGGCGCATCACAGACGGAAATTATACGTGAGGGTTGGGATGGGACTCCCGAAGATGGAGAGCTTATAGCCTTTCAACTGCCCATCAACCGTTTGGAAATAAACTGAATACGGATTTTTGCGACCCAGCAGGTTGTACACGCCCACCGTCCAGGAGCTGTGGGCCAGCTTCTTGACTTTATGATTGCCCTCGAAGTTCACCGCCAAGTCCACGCGCATGTAGTCGGGCACGCGGTAGGCGTTGCGGTCGGAGTAGTACACGCGCAGCGCCTGGTCGATGTAGTACTTAGCCAGGGGTAGGGTGATGGGCCGGCCGGTAGTGTAGTTAAAGTTCACCCCCGCGTTCAGGCGGCGCGAGAAGCGGTAGTTGCCCACCAGCGTCACGTCGTGGGGCTTGTCGTAGTTGCTGGGGTACCAGGCCCCGCCGTTCACCACGTCGGTAGGGGTATTTACCTGCACCAGGGAGCGGGCGTACGTATAGCTGAGCCAGCCGTTTATCTTCCCCTCCGTTTTGCGCAGCAGAAACTCCACGCCGTAGGCGCGGCCCTGGCCGTTCACCAGGTCGGTTTCGAGGTGGGGGTTGAGCAGCAGCACGGCCCCGCTCTTGTAATCCAGAAAATCCTGGGTGCGCTTATAGTAGCCTTCCACCGAAAATTCCACCGTGTTGCGCTTGAAATTGTGGTAGTAGCCCAGCGATACTTGGTCGCCCACCTGCGGGCGGATATAGTTGTCGCTCAGCTTCCAGCTATCGGTGGGCGACACCACCGTAGTGTTCGAGAGCTGGTGAATGTATTGGCGCTGGCGCGTCAGGCTGGCTTTGATGGACGAGTGTGCCGTCAGCTCCAGCCGGGTTGAGAGCCGCCACTCGGGGCCGCCGTAGTGAGCCAGCACCTGGCCCGAACCGTAGGTTTCTGTGCCGGTAGCGGTGTTTTCGCTGCGCGAAAGGCCCGGTTGGTACTGCGTGACGGTACGCGGCCCCAGCGCCTGGTAAAACGAGTAGCGCAGCCCCGCCAGCACCGAAAAGCGCGGGCTTACCTCAAACTGGTCCGAGGCGTACACGGCACTCTCCGCCGCCCGCTCGTGCTGAATGGTGGTGGGTAGCAGCAGCGAGGCATCGCCCAGCGGCTGCTGGTTGCCGGGCGCGGTATTATACAAAATGGAGCTGGCCCCAAAATCCACGATGTGCCGGGCGCTGGCCAAGTAGTTGAAATTGGCTTGCAGCGAGCTTTGATTAATGTTGTAGGCAAATGCCGAGGCCGTAGTTGGGTTCAGCGTCGTGTTCAGGCCGAAGCCGTAGCGGCTGTAAGCCCCGATGGCCGTGCTTTGCAGCTTATCACCAAAGGTGTGCTTCCACTTGAGGCTGCCGGCCGTGTTCCGATACTCATACACGGTATCGCTGGCCAGCCGAAAGCGGTCGTGGCTGATGTAGCCGCTGGCCTGCAAGGTATTGTGTTTATCCAGGTCGTAAACCAGCGTCGCGTTCAGGTCGTAAAAGGAAGCCGCGCTGCGCTGCAAGGCCGCGTTGGGCACCTTGTGCAGCAGCCAGTCGGCATACGAAATCCGGCCGCCCACCAGAAACGAGCCCTTGCTGCCGGCCAGCGGCCCTTCCAGCGCCAGCCGGCTGGTCAGCGGCCCGATTCCGCCGGACACCCCCAGCTTGTTGCGCTGCCCCTCGCGCCCCACAATGTCGAGCACTGACGATAAGCGCCCGCCGTACTTAGCCGGAATCGCGCTTTTATACAATTCCACGGATTTCACCACATCCGCATTAAACGCCGAGAAAAACCCGAACAAGTGGGCCGGATTGTAAATCGTGGCGTCGTTATAGAGTACCAGGTTCTGGTCGGTGCCGCCGCCGCGCACGCTCAGGCCGGTGCTGCCCTCGCCCACGGTTTTTACGCCCGGCAGCGTCATCACCACCCGCAGAATATCGGCCTCGCCAAACACGGTGGGCACCTGCTTGATAGTTTTGAGGTCGAGTAATTGCGTGCCCATTTGCAGCCCGCGCACGTTCTGCTCCTTCTTGCCTTCCACTACCACCTCGTTCAGATTGGCCGCGTCGGGGGCCACTTCCAGGTCGAGGCGGCCGTCGCCGCGCAGCCACACCTGCCGCCGCGTGCTCCGAATACCCATGCCCCGAATATTCACATTGTAGCGGCCCACCGGCAGCGTGAGCGCGTAGTGGCCCTCGCGGTCGGTGGCTACCCCCACGCTCGGGGCCTCCACGTACACGGCCACGCCTAGCGCCGGCTGCCGGGTGCCCGCCACCCGCACCGTGCCCGTGAGCGTGACTTTGCCGGTCCCTACCCCCCCTCGCTGCGCCGTACCCACCTCGTAGAGCTTAAACTCGGAGGAGCCGGCCAGCGCGCCGCCGCTCCCGCCACTAGCCGGGCGGACGGGGGTAGGCGGCGGCGGCAGCACGGCGGGCAGCGCGCCCGGCTGAAAAGCATCGTCGGGAATGCGGACTTGCAGCGGTGCGTTGGCCGTAACGTACACCCGCCGGGCGGCCTCATCAAGGGCAAAGTGCAATTGCGCCCGCCCCAGCACCTGCGTCAGCAGGGCCGGCAGTGGCAATCCACTAGCCTGCATCCGCACCACCACGGTATCGGTGGCGGCCGGGTCGAAGAAGAAGCGGTAGGCCGTTTGGGCCTCCACCTGCCGCACAAACTCGGCGAAGGGCAGGCCCCGGAAGTCGCCGCTGACCCCGCCCGGCGCGGGCTGCTGCGCCCAGGCCGCCGGGCCGGCCAGCAGCAGGCTTAGCGTTAGTAGAAGCGGGTAGCGTTTGGGCATATGGGTTATTTTTTGAGCTGCTAGCCTTCTGAGTACTTTGTCCTTGCGAGCGCAGCGCGGCAATCTTTCCTGGTCGTTCGCTTCATCAAGTTAGTACCCCTAACGACCAGGAAAGATTGCCGCGCTGCGCTCGCAAGGACAAACGAGTTTTGATAAATCTCACAGCGAATAGTAGTACCGTAGCAGCTGCCCAGCCGAGGCAGCGCGGTCGGTGGGCTTAAAGCTCAGGTGCTGCTGCCGGGCGTAGCGTTGCAGCTCGGTTTGGTGGGCGGGCAGCAGCGCCAGCAGCTTTTTCAGGCTCGTAACCGTGGTTGTAATAGTGGGCGTGCGCACGAAAAGCTCGTCAGTTTGCTGGTATTCCAGCGTCAGGGCCTGACTGATGATAGTTTGGTGCACCTGCTTACGGTGGCGGGCCAGCAGGCGCACGGGACCTTCGGCCAGCAGCTCGTAGTAGCCGGTGGGGAGGGCTCCGGCCAGCGTATCGCCCACCAACCGCACGAAGCGGCGGCTGCCCAGCGTGAAGCCCGCCACGTGCGCGGCCGGCAGCACGATGGTTGCCGTCAGGCTGGGGTAGAATAACAGCAGCTCATCGCGCAGCAAATCGTAATTCAGCGGCACGTCCGCAAACGTGCCGCCGCGATACATTACGCTGCCGGTTTGGGCCTGGGGCTGCTCCCAAAACTGGTGGCCCCGCGTGCCCGGCGTGGTATAGTCCACGTACTCGGGCCCGTCGTAAAGCATTTGCTCGGTGCCCAGCGCTGCCGCGTAGGTGCGACCTGCCGCCGCCACGGCGGCGGCCGTGGCGGCCGTATCAGGGGCAGGGGCCTGCGCCGCGGCGGGCAGGCGCAGCGCCAGGCTCAGTAGACTTAGCAGAACAGCCACGCGCCCGCGCCACCAGGGGGGTAGGGCAGGCAATTTGACGCGCATACGCATGGGGTAGATTCCGGTCGGAAAAGGCTTGTTTTCAGGAAGGATAACGCGCCGCAAGATAGGGTAAGCGCTACCAATCAGCAAGCCGCCGCCTACCCCCGCTGCCGGGCGCAAGCACCCCCGCTCGCCCCGGCCCCGACCGCAGCAGACAACACGAAGCGGCCTCGCTGCGTCTACCCAAAACCTGGTGCGAAGCGCCCACCACCGTCGGCCGTCGGCGTTTGGTTAAGTTCCATCCTGAGTACGCTCAAAACCCAACCCTCGCGTAGGCAGCCGCGCCGCGGCGTATCCGCGAAATCCATTAAATCAGTTTGAATCTGCGGTCCTATGTGTGGTCGTTATACCGTTATTACCCCCGCGTCGGCCTTAGCCCGGCGCTTTGCGGCGCAGGAAGCCCCTACCCCCGCGCCCAACTTCAACGCCGCGCCCTCGCAGGCGTTGCCCATTATCACCAATGCCGCGCCCGGCCAGATTCAACTGGTGCGCTGGGGCCTGGTACCCGCCTGGAGCCGCGACCCGGCCAGCGGCCCCAAGCCCATCAACGCCCGCGCCGAAACGCTGGCCGAAAAGCCGAGTTTCCGGCAGCTGCTGGCCCGGCGGCGCTGCCTGGTCCTGGCCGATTCGTTCTACGAGTGGCAGGCCACCGAGCGGGGCAAGGTGCCGCACCGCATTCTGCTCCAAAATGAGGAGCCCTTTGCTTTCGCCGGCCTCTGGGATGAGTGGGTGGATAAAGCGTCGGGCGAGGTGCACCCCACTTTCACCATCATCACCACCGAGCCTAATGAGCTGATGGCCAGGCTCCACAACCGGATGCCCGTCATCCTGCCCGGCCCCGACGCCGAGCGCGCCTGGCTTGCCGACGACCTCGCGCCCGCCGCCCATCAGAAATTGCTGGTGCCCTACCCCACCGATTTGATGCAGGAGTACGCCGTCACAACCCGCGTCAACTCGCCTGCTCACAACGACCCCGACGTGCTGGCCGCCGCGTAAGGCACCAAGTGGAGTAGTCTGTCCTTGCGAGCGAAGCGCAGTAATCGCATCCGAACGATGGACGCACGACCAGCGTGGGTGTCGTTTGGGTGCGATTGCCGCGCTGCGCTCGCAAAGACAACTTCTTGTCTTTTAAGCTTCTAATTTCTCACAGCGCCGGCTTCACTTCCAGCACCAGGCGGGCGCTACCGGCGCGGCCATCGGCGGCGAGGCCCTGGGCTACTACCAGGTAGCGGCCCACTTGGTCGGAGGTGTAGAAGGTGAGCGTGCGGGGCTGGCCGGGCGTCAGGGTCATGTCGGGCTGCCAGTGGAGCAGGTTGCGGAAGTCGGGGAGGCGGCTTTGCTGCCGGGCGGCGGTTTCGTAGCGCGGGGCGAAAAACTCGCGCTCGCCCTGCAAACCCTCGTACTCTTCGAGCAGCGCCTGGGGGGGTAGGGGGAAGCCGGCCAGGTCGCCCTTGTAGGTGGTGTAGCTCACCACACCGTCGTAGGTGAGGGGGCCGTGGAAAAAGTGGCCATCTACCACGTCGAGCTTACGGATTTTTAAGGGGCTGAAAGCCATTATCTTATTCACATCAAACACCGGCACGCCGTCGAGCAGCACCAGTGGGTTGTTGCGAAACGTGGCGTCGTTGCGCTTGTCCACCACCAGGAAGTGGAAGCCGTCGCGGCGCTTGCGCACCAGCACGCCGGGCACGTACTCGCGCATCACTTCCTCCAGCACCGGAAAGCGGGTGTAGTCATCCAGTAAATACTGCTCGTCGGGCCGGCCATAAAAGGCCAGCGTATCGTGCGCGGGTTGGGTATACGCATTCTCAAAGCGGCTGAAAAACCTGCGCTGCGTCTGCACCTGCACCGAGCGCTGGGTGAGGGCCGCCGCCAGCCCCTGGCTTAGCGCGAAAGGCCGAGCCTGTCCGGCCGCGAACTGCGTCGAAAACGGACTCAACAGCTCCAAGTGATACGTGCTATCGCGCAAATAATCGGTTTGTAGCACCAGCTGGGTAGGGCCGTAAAACGGGTTCGTCTCAAACCGTAAAATACCATCTACTTGGCTAATAGCATTATACAGCCGAATGGCCCGGCTCGGCGAGGCCAGGTAGGCGGTGAGGCCGGCGGCCGGCGCGCCGGTGCGGCGGTCCGTGAGGCGGCCGCGCACGAAGTGGCCGTTCACCTCGGGCAGGTAGGGGAGCGCGGGCGGGCGGGCAGCCAGCACATCGTCCCAGCGGAAGCGGCTCCAGCCCTGGGTCAGCAGCAGGTTGTCGAGGGCGGCGCGGGCGGTAGCGCTGGTATCGCGCAGGTAGTAGTTGGGCGCTTCCACGTGGCCTTTCAGCTCCGAGGTCAAACTCAAAAACGTATCAATGTCGGCCGGCTCGGCGGCGTTCAGCGAGTCGAGCTGGTACACGGCCAGCGAGGCGTTGGCGGGCGCGTCGGCGCGCAGCTGCACTTCCACGCGGGCGCGGGGGGCGTAGCCGGCCGGCGCGGCCACGACCAACGCCAGCGGGTGCCGGGGCCGCTGAAAATACAGCCGCTCGGCGCGGGGCCGCGCCGCGCCGTCAAACAGCGTGAAGCGCATCGTGCCGTCGGGCAGGTCTTTTTTGGCAAACGCAAACTCCCCTACCCCCCCGACCAGCGGGCCACGAACCGCGGCCACGATGCGCTGGCCGGCGTGCCCCAGCACCGCCACCGGGCCGGGGGGTAGGGCGCTGCCCTGGGCCTGCACCGTCAGGCGCACGGAGTCGGCGGTGGCGTCGGCCAGGCGCAGCACGTAGCCGGCTTCAGTGGCGGCTGGCAGCGGCACACTAATATCTTGTCCATCCGTTATTTGAACAGCAGCTACGTAGCCCGCGCCGGCCAGTGCGGGCGTGAAATCAAAGCTGCCCAGGCCGAATTTCAGCGTCTCGAATGTGGCTACGGGCTGGCCTTGCGCATCGCGCACAATGCCGGTGGCGGCCACGCCCTGGCCGGCCGCGTTCACCACGCGCAGGCCCACGCGGCTGCGCAGGCCGCGCACCAGCTGGCCGCCTTCGGGGAAGAACTGCACGTCGTAGCCGGCCGCGGCGGGCCGAGCGGCGGGGCCGGGCGGGCGGGCAGTATTGAGCACCGTGACCGGGCAGTGGAAGTAGCCTTCGGGGCTGAAATTGCGCATCCAGCTGGTGTAGGCGCGCAGCACGTAGGGGCCGGCGGGCAGGTCGGGGGGTAGGGCCAGCGAGCCGTGGCCGGTGGCGCGGCTCAGCGCCAGCCGGGCTTGCAGCACGGGCTGCTGCTGAGCATTAAGCAGCTCCACGTAGGCGATTTTGCTCAGGGCTAGCGGCTGGTGCCGGGTGCCATCCACGGCGTAGATTTTCAGCCACATGGTTTCGCCGGCCGCGTAGGTGGGCCGGTCGAGGTGCGCGAACAGCTGCTCGACCAACGCCTGCCGGGTATAGCGCGCAAACGGCCGGCTGAGGCCCGGCAGTGAGTCGGGCACGGCCTGGGCTTGGGCCAAAGCGGGGGGTAGGGCCGCCAGCCGGAGCGCCAGCAGTAACAGGCGCGAAAAGCGGCGAAGAAAAATAGCAGACATTATGCTAGGGATGAGATGCTTATCATTCAAAATGAGTCGCCTAGCGCCAGAAGCTCGGCCGCAGGTTACTGCCGCCGCGGGCGCGGCAGTCCACGCAGTCGGCCGAAGCGCCGAGGTAGCCGACCTCGGCACCCTTTTCGTTGTACGCCGGGTCAATGGGTAAGGTCTTATCGCCAATAAGCAAGCCCCTGGCCTCAAATGGTGAGTAGACATCGGGCATTTTACCGCAGCTTTCGTAGCCCGTCTCAAACAGCCAGTTGGAGGGCAAGGGCAGCTCGGTGCGGTCAATGAAAATGCGGCGGCTGCGCACCGAATGCGCCCCCACGTAGCCCAGTACCGGCTCGGCGGGGTCGGCCACGTTGTGCAGGTTGCCGGTGAGCTGCGTTGGCAGCGCATCGTAGAGCGAGCCGATGTTTTCGGTGTTTTTCTTCAACGTTTCCCAGTACTTATACTCGTCGGCAGTCTGGCCGTATTGCAGCACCAGAATACTGTACCGGATGCGCAGCTTCACCGACTTATTAAGAATAAGTCCCAGCGGCTGCCGGCTCAGCACATCCTGGGCCAGCGCGGCGGTGCTACCCAGGTTAATCGTGTTCGAGCCCGCCGTGTTCCAGCAGTGGTAAATGTCTTCGTTGCGCCGCACAAATTCGCTACTGTCTTTATTATAAACCAAATGCGAGTAGAAAGCCGAGGTGTAGAGCCAGGTCTCCTGGTAGTCCCAGCGGTAGAAGGTAGTGGGGCGGCCGGGCGCGCCGTGAGTCGACACGGCGATTTGCACACCCTCACCGGTGTAATTCCAGGAAACAGTATCAATGGGCGGCGTCAGCTGCACCGGCACTAAGTCCGATGCGTAGGCCGCGCCGCCCGCCGTGGTCACTCGCAGTTTGTAGTGCCGGGTCGAGTCCAGGGGCTGAGGTTGGCTTAGGGTGTAGGTGCCGGCCGGCTGCTCGCTGAGCGAGTAATCGTTACCCAAATCATCCTCAATCAGCACCTTAGCCTGGCTTTCGGCCTGGGGCTGGCTGGCCGTCAGCCCCAGCGTGCGCGAGAGCCGGAACGTGCTTGGCCCGTTGGTGCGGATGTAGCCATCCACTACCAAATAGCTTTTGGCGGCGGCGGGTACGGGCGCGTTATAGGGCTTCACGCAGCTGGCCAGCTGCAGAAGCAGCATTATTCCTCCCCACGTCATCCCACCCCCTCTCCTTCGGGAGAGGGGAGCCTGACGACTTGCTACTGCACATGACCGGCTCCCCTCTCCCGAAGGAGAGGGGATGGGATGAACGTCAGAACCGCACATTGTACGTAACCGTCGGGATGGGCGAGCCGAAAATGGAAAGCTGATAGCCATTGATAGTGCCGTTTTGCGACTTGTAATAGACGGAATAAGGATTCTGGCGGCCGGTGAGGTTGTACACGCCCACCGTCCAGGAGCTGTGGAAAGGCTTGTGGATTTTATGATTACCCTCGATGTTGAGTGACATATCCACGCGGAAATAATCGGGCACCCGGTAGGCGTTGCGGTCGGAGTAAAGCAGGCGCAACGTATTGTTCACGTAGTACTTAGCCAGCGGCAGCGTGATGGGCCGGCCGGTGCTGTAGTTCACGTTCATGGAGGTGCTGAAGCGGCGCGAGAAGCGGTAGTTGCCCACTAGCGTGGCTTCGTGAGGCTTGTCGTAGTTGCCGGGGTAGTAGCGGCCGCCGTTCACCTGGTCGGTGGCGGTGTTTACCTGCACCAGCGTGCGGGCGTAAGTGTAGCTGAGCCAGCCATTGAGGCGGCCGGTGGACTTACGCAGCAGGAATTCTACACCGTAGGCGCGGCCGCGGGCGTTCAGCACGTCGGTTTCGATATGGTGGTTGAGGATGAGCACCGCGCCGCTCTTGTAATCCACGAAGTCGCGGGTGGTTTTGAAATAGCCCTCCACCGATGCCTCAATGGTGTTCTGCCGGAAATTGCGGTAGTAGCCCAGCGCGAACTGGTCGCCGACCTGCGGGCGCAGGTAGCGGCCGCTCAGCTTCCAGGTGTCGGTGGGCGACATGGCGGCCGTGTTCGAGAGCTGGTGAATGTACTGGCGCGTGCGCCCCGCGCTGGCCTTGAGCGAGGAGCTAGGCGTCAGCGCGTAGCGCGCCGCCAGCCGGTACTCGGGCCCCTGGTAGGTCTGGATAATCTGGTTGCTACCGTAGTTTGTAACGCCCGTAATGGTGCTTTCCGAGCGTGAAACATTGGGCAGGTAGCTGTTCACCAGTCCCGGCCCCAGTGCGTTATAGAGCGAGTAGCGCAGGCCCAGGTCGAGGGCCAGGCGGGGGGTAGCGTCCCAGTGGTCGGCGGCGTAGAGGGCACTTTCCAGGCCCTGCTCGCGGCCCAGCACGTCGGTCTTGGTCAAGGAGTTATCGCCCAGCGGCACGCGCTCGCCGGGCGCAATGCGGTAGAGCGTGCTGCTCCCCCCGAAGGTGACGGTGTGCCGCGCATCGCGGTAATAGGTGAGGTCGGCGCGCAGCCCGGTCTGGTTCAGGGCGTAGGCAAAGCGCGAGGCGCTGACCGGGTTTTGGTCGCTCGAATTGCTGAGTGCGTAGCGGCTGTACGTGCCCGTGAGCACCCCCGCCAGCTGGCTACTAAAGCCGTGCTGCCACTTCACGCTGGCGGCCGTGTTGCGGTACTCAAACGTGGTGTCGCTAGCCAGCCGGAAGTGGTCGCGGCTCACGTAACCGGTGGCGTACAAGGAGTTGCGCGCATCGAGGTCGTAGCTCAGGTGCGCGTTCAGGTCGTAGAACGAGGCTGCGCTTTTCTTCAAACTGGCATCGGGCGCGAGGTGCAGCAGCCAGTCGGAATACGAGGTGCGGCCGCCCACCAGAAACGAGCCTTTGTCCTTCACCAGCGGTCCTTCCAGGGTGAGGCGGCTGGTAAGCGGCCCAATGCCGGCCGAGCTGGCCAGCTTCTTGCGGTTGCCCTCGCGGGTTTCCACGTCCAGCACCGAGGCCAGCCTACCCCCATACTTGGCCGGAATGGCGCTCTTGTACAGCTCCACCGACTTCACCGCGTCGGGGTTAAAAGCCGAGAAAAAGCCGAACAAGTGCGCCGGGTTATAAATCGTCGCGTCGTTAAATAAAACCAGGTTCTGGTCCGTGTTGCCGCCCCGCACGCTAAAGCCCGTGCTACCCTCGCCGATGGACTTCACGCCCGGCAGCAGCAGCACCGCCCGCAGCACGTCGGCCTCGCCAAACACCGAGGGCAGTTGCTTTATCTGCTTGATGTCCAGCTTCTCCACACCCATGCGGGTGCTGCTCACGTTCTGGTCCTGCCCCCCAATCACCACCACTTCCTTGAGGGGCGTAATGTCCTGCTCTACCTCCACGTCGAGCGGGCCGCTGGCGAACAGCTGCACCTGGCGGCGGGCGTTGCGCAGCCCAATGCCGCGCACGTTCACCGTGTAGCGGCCCACCGGCAAAGTCAGGGCGTAGGCCCCAAACTGGTCAGTGGCGGTGCCGATAACCGGCCCTTCCACGAACACCGCCGCGCCCACCACCGGCTCGCCGGTGCGGGCATCGCGCACGCGGCCGGTGAGGGTAGCCCGGCCGCCGGCCGGCGCAGCCTGCCCCCTACCCACCTCGTAGAGCCGGGTGGCCGCGGGCCGGCTGGGCGCGCCCGCGCCAGCGGCCGGCTCTTCGGGGCGGCCAGCGGCCACGTCGGGCGCGGGCGCGGTGAAGTAGCCGGGCGGCAGCGCGGTCTGGATGGCGGGCGCAGTCGAGATGAAAACGTGGCGGGCCGCATCCACGGCAAACTGCAACTTGCTGCCCGCCAGCGCCTGCCCCAGCACCTCGGCCAGCGGCTGCCCGGTCGCGTTCAGGCTGATAGTCAGGCTATCCACGTCGGCCGCGTCGTAAAAGAAGCGGTAGGGCGTAGCGGCTTCCACGCGCCGCGCAAACTCCGCGAAGCGCACCCGCTCAAACTGCCCGCTGATGGGCGGCCCCGCCTGCTGCCCGTAGCCACGCAGCGCGCCGCTCAGCAAGATTAGCAGGAAACCCAGACGGTAAATTATTAGCATAGAATGTGGTAAAGAGAGTTTTTTTCAAGTACTGAAGCAGTTATTCAACTGGTAAAAGAACGGTCATGCTGAGCTTGTCGAAGCATCTCTGCCGCTTAATTCGGGCTGTTCAACGATGCGGCAGAGATGCTTCGACAAGCTCAGCATGACCGTTTTCTTACCTACTTAAAGTAATCCCCTACCCCACTACCGCAGCGTATTATAATATCCCACCAGCGCCGTGAGCGAATACTGCCGCAGGCCCTCGCCAAAGCTCAGGTGCTGCTTGCGCACGAATTTCTGCAAGGCCGCTTTCTGGTCCGGGAACGCCGCCAGCACGTCTTTGAGGCGGGTGACGGGGTAATAGGCGTCGTGGTGCTGCACCACGTAGCGCGTGGTTTGCTCAAAGTGGCCTTCCATGCCGGCGGGGGTAGGGCGCTCGTAGCTTTTTTTGTGGTGCCGGGCCAGCAGCCGGGCCGGGCCATCCACGAGCAGGTCGTAGAAGCCGGTGCGCACCTGCGGGTTGGCCACCGAGTCGGTGACCAGGCGCACGAAGCGGTGGCCGGCCAGCGTGAACGTGGCTACTTTTTCGGGCACCAGCTGCAAGCTGATGGCCCGGCCGGGCGGCTGCACCACCAGCTGGTCGCGCTGGCAGTCGTAGCGCATGGGCACCGCCGCGTAGGCAAAGCCATCGTAGCGCACGCTGCCCAGCTGCACCTCGCTCACCGGAAAAAACGGGCTACCCTGCACGTAGGGCTTGGTGCGGTTCACGTAGTCGGTGCCGCTGAGCAGGCGCGAGTCGGCCAGGGTGGCGGCGTGGTAGCGCTGGGTGGCGGCCCGCACGGCGGCAGCGGTGCTGCTATCAGCCGCTGCAATTTCTTGAGCCTGAACCCGATAAAATCCCGTAGCCAGGAGCAGGCAAAGACTGTAGAATGCGAAAAAATTCATGTAAGCACGCAGAAACTCAAATGTAGCACCTGAGGAATAAGTGGAGAGGGTAGCATGAGGAACTGAGGAAGCCGTTTGTCTTTCCTCATTCCAAAGCCTATCCTCCCGACCTTTGCGAGCCGCCGGTCGTTGCCTTGCCCATGAAAAAAATAGTTTCCCACCTGCTGCGCCGGTTGGGCCGCCGCCCGGCCCGCGTGCCGGTCACTGTGCGCCTGACCCGCGTGCCGGCCAACACGCCAGCCGGCGCGACCATCTACCTGGCCGGCTCCGGCAATGGCTGGACGACCGACGACCCGGCCTACGCCCTCAGCTTCGACCCCGCCGACGGCAGCTACTACCTGGCCCTACCCCCCGGCCGCGGCACGCTCGACTTCAAGTTTTGCCGAGGCAGCTGGCCCACCATCGAAACCGACGCCGACAACCGCGCCATCCCCAACCGCCGCTACCTCTACGGCCAGGGCCCCGCCGAGCTGCGGCTGGAGGTGCTGAACTGGGAGGACCAGGGCGGTTTTATTCCGCCGCGCCAGCACTCGGCTTCGCCTAATGTGCACATTCTCAGTCCCGCCTTTGCCATGCCGCAGCTGCGGCGCGTGCGCCGGGTGTGGGTGTACCTGCCGCCCGGCTACGCCGCCGACGCGGCGCGTCGCTACCCCGTGCTCTACCTGCAAGACGGCCAGAACGTGTTCGACCAGTACACCTCCTTTGCCGGCGAGTGGGGCGTGGACGAAACCCTCGACCAGCTCGCCGCCAGCGGCCAGGACCCGCGCGGCTGCGTGGTGGTGGCCGTGGACAATGCCGCCCGGCACCGCCTCGACGAGTATTCGCCCTGGCATAATGCCCGCCTCCGGCGCGGCGGTGAGGGCGAGCAATACGTTGATTTTCTGGTGAATACCCTCAAGCCATTCATCGACCATCACTATCGCACCCGGCCCGAGCGGGCGGCTACCTACGTGGCGGGCTCCAGCATGGGCGCACTCATCGCCACCTACGCGGCCCTGCGCTACCCGGCCGTGTTTGGGGGGGTAGGGGCCTTTTCACCGGCCTACTGGTTTGCCGGGCCAAGCCTGCTGACTTACGTGGCCCAGCACCCGCCCCGCCCCGATACCCGCTGGTATTTCGCGTGCGGCACCCTCGAAAGCCCCACGATGCTGCCGCTCATGGCCACCGTGCGCGACGCCCTCCAAGCCGCCGGCGTACCAGCTGACAACTTGAATTTCAACGCCCTACCCGACGGTCAGCATGCCGAGTGGTTCTGGCGGCGCGAGTTTGCGGCGGGGTACGAGTGGCTGGTTGATTGTTAATCGTTTGTCCTTGCGAGCATTTTGCGCATCAAGCAAAGACGCGGCAAGGACAAACGTTTTCGATTACGAAGCCGAAACCCGAAACTTCCCGTAATACGCGCAAAACTCACGCAGCGCGCAAACTTCGCACTTCGGCGAGCGGGCCACGCATACGTAGCGGCCGTGCAGAATAAGCCAGTGGTGCGCCTTCGGGATGACAGCCGGCGGAATATACTTGACCAGCGCTTTCTCCACGGCCAGGGGGGTAGTGGCCGTTTTGGGCACCAGCCCCAGCCGGTGCGACACCCGAAAAACGTGCGTATCGACGGCCATCACGGGCTGGTTATAAATCACAGACACGACGACGTTGGCCGTTTTGCGCCCTACCCCCGGCAGGCGTTGCAACTCCTCGATGGTACTCGGCACCTCGCCGCCAAAGTCGCTGGTGAGTAGCCGGCCCAGGCCAGCCAGGTGCTTAGCCTTATTATTAGGGTAGGAAACGCTGCGGATAAACGGGAAAATATCCTCGGCCGCGGCTTCGCCCAATTCATAGGGGGTAGGGAATTGCGCCAGCAACGCGGGCATTACCTGGTTCACGCGCTTGTCGGTGCACTGCGCGCTCAGCACCACGGCCACGATAAGCTCATATGGGCTGGCGTAGGCCAGCTCGGTTTTAGGCTCCGGGAAGTGGGTGGCGAAGTAGTCGAGAAAGCGACGAAACCGTTCGGGCCGGGTCATTTGGGGGGGTAGGGTGGTGCTATTCGCTAAAAGAGAACGTCATGCTTATCTGGCGTCCGCTTGTCGAAGCATCTCTGCCGCGCCAGTTGGTTTACTAACCTAAGCGGCGCGGCAGAGATGCTTCGACAAGCGGACGCCAGATGAGCATGACGTTCTTCTTTTTGAAAAAACGACCTTCTCTATGAAATAAATTGTACCCTTCAGCGCATGAACGTGCTGGCGTACTGCAAGATAGTGGCCGTAGTAGCCGAGCGCGGAGCGCGGGCCAGGTGGTCGAGGGTGCGCTGGGCAAGCAGCAGGTCGGCGCAAGCTACGGCCAGAGCGGGGTCGTGGAGCAGGGCATCCTCGACCTCGTGCTGCTCGTCAGCTGGCAATTCGTTGTACACGTAGCGAAGCAACGTCGGGTGGGGTAAGGTTTGAATCATACAGGAGCGAATGCGCGGCCATTTTTTTCCGCAGGTTGATGAGAGCATAACGCATGCGGCCCAGCGCCGTGTTGATGCTGACGCCGGTCGCGTCGGCAATCTCCTGAAAGCTCATATCGCCGTAGTGGCGCATAAGCAGCACTTCTTTCTGGGCAGCGGGTAGTTCTTGAATGAGCTGGCGCAGGTGCGCGTGGCTTTCTTCGCGCCCCAGCGCGTCGTCGGCCGACTCTTCCGACAGGTGTAACGAATTAGCAAGCCCCATGTTGTCATCGAGGCTGGTTTGGGGCGCTCTTTTTGCGCGGCGGAAGGCGTCGATGGCCAGGTTGTGCGCGATGCGGCACAGCCAGGAGCCAAATTTGCCCTCGTCCTGGTAACGCCCGCTCTTCAGGGTGTGAATGGCTTTGATAAACGTATCCTGGGTCAGGTCGTCGGCCATGTCCTCATCGCGCACTACGAGGTGAATGGTAGTGTAGACCCGCGCCTGGTGGCGCTGGAGCAGTTGGGCAAACGCCGCTTCGCGGCCCGCCAGGTAGAGGTCGATGAGCGCGGAATCGCTCGGCTGCATGGGTTCCATAAAGAACTACGGGTAAAGGGTAACGTAGAGCTTTGGGTCGATAGTATGCAGTAAGAAGTTAAAAAAAGGAACGCGGGTTAAAAAGAAGGCCCGCCATAATCAAGCCAAATGTAGCAGGCAGCTGCGGGATTATCCACCCGGAGCGGAAGGCTACTTAAAAAAAAGTTGGTATTGCCCGTAGCCTACCCCGCTGCGCTAACCTAAGCAGCAGCTTATCGTTGTAGAAGCGGCGGTTATTTCCCCCGCCGGCTCCTTAAGTTATGCGTCTAATTTCTTCTCTTCCCGCGCTGGCCCTGGGGCTGGCGGCCGTGCTCAGCAGCTGCGGCAAGCATTCCGAAAAAAGCACACCCACGAGTGACAACCCGAGCGATAACGTGCGGCTGAGATTCAATCTCAAGCCCGGCAGTAAATTTTCTTACGACGCACAGAGCGTGCAGGCTATTGAGGCCGGGGGCCAGAATATCAAGCAGGACATTACGATGGTCAGCTCGTTCGCGGTGAAGTCGGCCGCCGACAGCGCCACAAAGCTGGACGTGAGCTACGACCGGGTCGCGATGAAGATGGACGCGGGCAGCCAGCAAATGACCTACGATAGCCGCGACCCCAGCACCAAGGGCAGCCCGCTCGCCCTGATGGGTGGCCTGGTGGGCAAGCACTTCACGGTGGGCGTGACCGAGGCCGGCCGGGTAACCAGCGTACAGGGCGTGAGCGAGTTGGTGAACAGCCTGGTGGACCCCGCCAACCCCAACGCCGTAGCCATGCGCACCCAACTGAGCCAGACGCTTAACGATAAGGCTATCAAGAGCATGATGGAGCAGTCGTTTAACATCTATCCCAACCACGCCGTGCAACCCGGCGACACCTGGACTAAGGTAACTTCCGTGACAATGGGCCCCATGACCATGAGTGCCACCAGCACCTATAAGCTCAACAGCATCAGCGACGGTGTGGCCCACATTGGCGTCAGCAGCAAGCTCGACGGGCAGGGCGCGGTGAGCCTAGCCGGCACCCAGACTGGCACAATGGACGTGGACGTGGCCACCGGCCTACTTGCCGACAGCCAGCTCAAGCAAACGCTGACGGGCACGCCCGCCATGAAAATCGCCACTACGATTCATATTAAAGGTACTAAGGAGTAAAGAATTTATTTCCTGATAAAGCTAGCTGTCATTACGAACATTTTGCGCATCAAGCAAGGTCGTGGCAATCGCACCTGCGCATAATGGCCGAGCAAGCGGCGCGCGTGTCGTTCTGAAGCGATTGCCGCGCTGCGCTCGCAATGACAGACGTTAATCATTAATCACTAATCATTAATTTCTACCCTCCTATGCCTACCTACCTCGCTTTGCACTACTGGGCCGGAGCCGGCCGCGAGTTTGACCTGCTGGCCCCGCTGCTGCCGCCGGGTAGCCGCCTGCTGGCCCCCGACCTGCCCGGCTTTGGGGCGCAGGCCGCGCCGGCGGGCTTCGACTACTCGGTGCGCGCCTACACCGACTGGCTGGCGCACTACATTGCGGAGAATCAGCTCGCTGACTATCAGATTATTGGTCATAGCATGAGCGGTAAGTTTGCGCTGGCGTTGGCGGCGCGGCGGCCGGCGGGGCTGCGCGGGCTGGTGCTACTTTCGCCCTCGCCCCCGAGCCCGGAGCCCATCAGTGATGCCGACCGGGCGGCCAGCCTGGCGGCCTACGGCCAGCCCGCCGAAGCTGAGAAAACAGTTGATAAAATCACGGGCCTGCCCCTACCCCCCGGCTGGCGCGAGCACGTGGTGGACGACAACCTGCGCACCAGCCAGGCCGCCTGGGATGCCTGGCTGGAACACGGCTCGCGCGAGGATATTTCGGCCCTGATGCCCCAGGTGCAGGTGCCCTGCCGCCTGCTGGTGGGCGAGCACGACCACGCCATTCCGCTGGCGGCCCAGCGCCGCCAGACGCTACCGCTGCTACCCCCCGGCTCGCCGCTGGTGGTGATGCCCGGCGCGGGCCACCTGCTGCCGCTGGAAGACCCCATTATGGTGGCTAAGGAGTGCGTGGGGTAGTAAATGTGCGGTAAACTTTAGCTTGCGGTAAACAACATCACATTAATCAACTACTTGCGGCAAGCGAAAGCTTATCCTAACCTTATGCCTACCTACCAGAATCCCGTGCTGGATACCGATTTCCCGGACCCCAGCATCACGCTGGCCCCGGATGGCTATTACTACGCCTACGCCACCCAGACGAAGTATAAGAACCAAATTATCAATATTCAGGCGGCCCGGTCCCTGGACTTAGCCACCTGGGAGTATCTGGGCGAAGTGCTACCCCACAAAGCCGCCTGGGCCGCCACCAGCCAGCGCTATTGGGCCCCCGACGTGAGCCAGCGCGCTGATGGCCGCTATATCATGTACTTCTCGGCGCAGCCCAACGACCCGCAGGCCGGCATGGGCATGGGCGTGGCGCTGGCCGAGCACCCGGCCGGCCCCTTTGTAGCGCAGGCCGAACCGCTGCTGGCGGGCGGCCCTGGCTTTCAAGATATTGACCCCATGCGCTTCGTGGAGCCGGAAACCGGGCGGCAGCTGCTGTTTTGGGGCTCGGGCTTTGGGCCGCTGCGGGTGCGCGAGCTGGCCGCCAATGGCCTAAGTTTCGCCGCTGGCAGCGCGGCCGAGGTGGTGGTGCAGCCGCTGCCGGCCGGGGAAGCCACTTACGGCCACCTCATTGAGGGCAGCTGGGTGCACTACCGCGCCGGGTGGTACTACCTGTTTTACTCTGGCGACAACTGCTGCGGGGCCCACGCCAGCTACGCCGTACTGGCCGCCCGCGCCCGCCAGCCCACCGGCCCCTACCAAACGCTGGCCCAGGCCCGCGGCGGCGACGGCACCATCCTCACCGAAAATACCCGCTGGCTGGCCCCCGGCCACAACTGCCTCGTCACCGATGCGCAGGGCCAGGACTGGCTTCTCTACCACGCCATCGACCGCCACCAGCCCACCTTCGACGCTATCAATGACGAGCAAGGCCAGTCGCGCCGCGTGCTGCTGCTGAGCAAAGTCAGCTACGATGCCGAGGGCTGGCCTTTTATAAAGGCTTAGGGATTGATGCCGTTCTGCTTACTCGCTGAACGCCCCTAATCCCCCTGGCGTGTTTCTGAGGGTGGCAGAGGACGGCTACGCTGTTGGCCCTGGATTCGTACCGAATCTACTGGCTCATCCTGAACTGGCTCGATGAGTGAGGCCTTGCTTAAGGACAAGTGGAGACTACTCCCTGAATGAGGCAGTTGACGACTTTGGTTTTGGAGTCTACACAAATATTTTGGGCGTATTTAGTCACCAGCAGGCCGCGGGCAAAGCCGTTGCGGAGCAGGCTGTTGGTTACGTGTCCCCCGTCCACATGAAAAAAAGCCACCAAGTCGTCGCCCGCTGAGTCGAAATAACAGTTTTCTACGAACATATTCCGGGCTAAGGCATCGTTGGGCTGGTTCAACTGAGGCCCCCCGTGCGGGCTGGCCAGGCAGGGCGACTGCCCCTGAAGGGGCGGGTCCTTATCAATCCGGCAACCGGAAATAAGAACATTTGTCGGACCACCCCGCACCAATACCCGAGTCGAACGCATCCACCGCACCCGAACGAACTGAATACGGTTGCCACCCTGTCCAAACCAGACGGCATTGCCCGCCGCCATCGATTTGATGCCAATCAGGTCGCCTACCAAAAACGGGGTGATGCGGGGATACTTGAGCTGCATCAGCCAGCGGTTAGCAGTCACCCGCGTGGCTATGGTCCAGTCCACCTGCGCCACCGTCATATCTAGCAGAGGGTTGTTAGGATTGTGGCTGTAGCGCCGAAGATACTTCCCCGGATTGCCTTGCGGCGCTACGATTCGTTGCGGCGTAGGGAAACCAGGTTGGATGTCGAGCCAAACTTGACCTGGCTCCACGCGTGCCACAATGCCCTGCGAAACAGTCATCCGAGGCCGGGTACAAGTCAGGTCGCGCAGGGTAAAGTTGCGGACGGCACTGCCCATAAATTCGCTGCTGGCCATGTCGGTGAAGACCAGCGTAGTCTTATCCATACCCGCTCCCTGAATCGTGAGCTGGCCCCTGGGCCCCGTCTGCAAGGAGTTTCCCAACGCAATGCCCGCCCCACCTGTCCCGCCGATGGCGTACCGGCCGGCATTTATCTGGATAATGATGGTATCGTTGGGGCTCGTTTTAAAATGGGCCCGTGCCTCATCAACGGCCATTTGGAGGGATGCCTGCGTAATATGACCGTATTTGACAGCTACGTTCCAGACGAGCGTGGTGGAAGTTGGTTCGGGGGCAACGGCCTCTGAACGGCAGGAAAATGGCCGGGCCTCAACGAATAATAGGCCAATCGAAAGCAGCAGAATAAGTTTTTGCATAATCGTCAAGCGTTTTCATCTATGGAGCCAGCACTTTTACTTCAATGATGTTTTTCAACACTGGTTTAAATAGGGAATATGTAAGTCAGAGGAACCAGGAAATATTATGCTGTGGCTGGCGCGTAATGGATGCCGGTGGCGTGCCCTACCCCTGGCCTAGGGCAACTGGCGCACTACGGATACCTACTTCCGGCCGCTACGGGGGCTTAAGCAGCAAGCTGCACATCGTGGCTGACGCCCACGGCCGTTTTGTACGAGGCTGCCCTTGCTCGGCGAGTTACCCCCCGCCCACCTACTCGCCGACCGCAGCTACGACGCCGGACCCGTTAGCCTGGCCGCTCGTGGCACCTACGCCATCATCTCGCCGCGGTGCAAGCGCTATTGCCCCTGCCTGTATTACCCTGTGCGCTATGCCCAGCGCCAGGCCATTGAACGACTTTTTAGCCGCCTCAAACGCCAGTTCGCCGCGCGCTACGACAAGCCGAACAAGCATTGGTTAGCTCTTACTCACATGGCTGCCACTATGGTCTGGCTCCGCCACTGTTGACAATTCCTACCCCTACTAAAAGGCCCCTATTCCAGCGAGCGGCCACGGAAGAGGATGTAGCCCAGGTGGCCGTACACGCCGAAGCGGTGGGCGGGGTCATCGTAGTATTCGGCGTGCACAGCCAGCGGGCCCACGGGGGTGGTGAGGATGAGGCCCGTAACGGCCGTGAGGTAGGGCCGGCTGAGGCCCTTGCCGCGCTCGGCTATCTGGTTATTGTCGGTAAGGGGGGTAAGGTTGGTATGAGCGAAAAGCTCAGAGCGCCACTCCAGCTTGCCCAGCACCGGCTGCGAGTAGCGCAGCCCGGCCGCCACAAAGCGCGGCGAGCGGTAGTGCTCCATAAAGAGCGTGCGCGAATCGACCAGCGGCGCGAAAACGGGCGCGGTCGTCAGCGAAGAGCGATAGTTGAAAAACGTGCCCTGGCCGCTGACCGAGATTTCCCCGAAGTAGCCCCAGGCCGACTTGTCCTGGCGCAGGGGGTAGTAGCGCTCATAGGTGCCCCTGAATTGTAGCCACTCGTGGTGCCGCGAGCGCTCGCCCAGGTCCTGGGTGTTGGAGGTAGTGCCGGGGTCGTAGACCTCGGTGCCCGTGACGCCCCGCACCGTGATAACGGCGCGCTGGCCCGCCGTGGCGTACTGCTTGCGGTTGAGCGAGTTGCGGGTAAAGCGCAACGCCGCAGTGCCGCCCTTAAATGAGGTGCGGTCGAGCCGGTCCGACGACTGTAAATCGGTCGCGTTAGCATAGTTGTCCACGTTGAAGAAAGCCCCTGCGTCGAGTACCACGCGCGAGCGGTAGCGCGGCGACACCCCAAACTGCGCGCCCACTTTCGTGTCCTTTTGCAGCACCTGCGTATTCACCACATCTCGGCCCAGCAGGCCGCCCGTCTGCTGGTAGTCCCACTGGTTGTAGGTCACGATGGGCGATACGTAGAACGGCAGCCGCCCCGGCGCATTCAGCCGGAACGACGCCTGCGCGCCGTTGTAGAAGCGCCCTACACTCACGTTGGCCGCCACCGAGTACAGCAGCCGCCGCAGGTAGCGAAACTCCACGCCCAAATACAAGCTCTCGATGGGCCGGGTGCTCAGGGCGAAGCCGACCTCAGCCGAAACGTTGTTATTGCGTTGCACGTCGAGCCCGAACACGTAGCCCTTCAGTTCCGGGTCGTAGCGCAGGCGCGGGTAGATATTGCGGAAATAGCTGTCCGAAGCCAAGCGGTAGTAGCCGTTCTCCAGCCCGTCGAGGGTGTAGGTAGCGCCATCCTTCGGGAAAAAGCTGCGGGCATACTCGTTCTGGTCGGGGCGCAGGCCGCTCACTTCTACCTTCACGAAGCGGGGGGTAGGCACGCCCTGCTGAAAAGCCAGGCGGCGCGCCTGCAAGGCCACCGTATCGACGCGACGCGCGATGCGCTGCCGAATTTCGGGTAGCTTGAGCTGGGTAGCTGTGTCGCCCTCGGCAATGAGCGTGCGCACCTTATCGAAGTCGGCTGCGCCCAGGCCGCCCAGGTCCGGTTGAATGTAGATACCGTTTTTCCCCACGCTATTAGTATCGGCCACGCTGGTACCCAAAAAAATCAACGTAGTGGTCAGCAACTCATTATCTTTCTTGTAAGGATATTTCTTGAGCGCCACATCGCCCACGTTCACCCCAATGATAACGTCGGGCTTAAACTCCTTCCGCATCACGTCCGTCGGAAAATTATCCAGCACGGCCCCGTCGAACAGGTAGCGCCCGTCGAGGTTGCGAATGGGCCGGAAAGCCAGGGGGTAGGCCATCGAGTTGCGCACGGCATCGGCCAGCAAGCCCGACTTTTGCACCACCTTCTCGCGCGTGAAGACTTCCGTGGCCAGGCAGCGGTAGGGCACGAACAGGTTGTCGAAATTATAGTTGGCCTCAGCCGCCGCCGGGGCTAGCAGTTTCGCCAAGGCAAAGTTGAGGTTCAGGTCGTTGACGAGGGTAGGCGTGATGGTGGCCTGAAAGGTGGAGTCAATGGACAGGCCCAGGTTGAGGGCAGCGGGTGAGGGCTCAGCCGTGAGAAAATTGTACGTTTGGTCGGGCAGCGTTTTGCCGGTGGCCCAGCGCTGAAAATCCTCCGAGAGTACAATCTGCTCAATATCGCGCGGCGAATAGCCGGCCGCGTACATGGCTCCTACCACCGCCCCCATGCTATTGCCCACAATGTAGTCAATGGGGATACCGTTGGCTTCCAGCTGCTTGAGTACGCCCACGTGCGCCAGGCCCTTGGCCCCGCCGCCACTTAGCACCAGTCCTACTCGCTGGGCCGAGGCCGGGCCCGCCAGCTGCACTATCAACCACCCCCATAAAAGCCAGCGTAATCCGTTTAGCCGCATAGTCTGTTCTGCCAAAATGTAGCTGGCAAGTTACGCGCATCGCGCCGACGGCTCTGGCCAAAGCCCACTACTTGCGGCCAGCCAGGGCCCGGCTGACCACCAGCTAATCGAAACACCGGAATTTGTTCAATATTCTGATAATGAACCTTAAACAAACATAAAAACTTATCCGCACCGTGCAACCCGCGTGCCGGCCGCGCGTAATTTTGGTATTCTACCTTTCTGGCCCTGTGATGAAAACTACTGCCCCCGATGATGCCAGCAGCACCCCAGCTCGCAAACGAACCAAGACTCGGCCCGCCGCCCGCCGCCGCACCGCCGAAAACACGTACTCGGACCCCGCCCTACGCGAGCGCCTGAAAACCGAAATCAGGGTGGCCGCCAAGGGCGGTGAGCCCGGCACCTGGAGCGCCCGCAAGTCGCAGTTGCTCACCCTGGCCTACCAAAAGGCTGGTGGCGGCTACCTCCAGCGCCACCCCAATTCCAAGCAAACCAACCTGCACCACTGGACGGAGCAAGACTGGAAAACAGCCGATGGCCAGCCTGCCCGCCGCGCCGGCGGCACCACCCGCTACCTGCCCGCCGAAGCCTGGGACAAGCTCACTCCTGCCCAACAAAAGGCCACTAGCGCTAAAAAGCAGGCGGGTTCCAGGGCCGGCGAACACACCGTACCCAACACCGCGGCCGCCAAGCGCGCCCGCGGGCAAGCTAAGTAGGCAGGCCCGGAGCAGCCTTGGCAGCTCGGTTAGGTCAATTTTAAGGTACTGAGCAAGCTGGTTTAAATCGGCCGCCGTATAGGAGCTTTATTCTCGCCCTATGCTTGACAATATCAAAGAACTTTGGTCTGACCTGCTGGGTCTTTCTGCCTCTGCCAGCACTATTACCACCAGCCAGATTTGCTGGCGCACGGGAGTCATCTTTGTCATCGCTATTGTGCTGCTCCGCCTGTCGGGCCGTCGCACGTTTGCCAGCAGTAGTGCCCTCGAAACCATTGTTAAGTTTATGCTCGGTGGGCTGCTGAGCCGCGCCATTGCGGCGGCTGGCCCGTTTGGGGCCACTATCGCGGCGGCCGTCACGCTGGTGGTGCTGCACCGGGTTATCGCCTACGCCACGTACTTTTTCCCACCCCTAGGCCGCTTAATTAAGGGGGAGCCTTCCATTCTGGCCGAAGGTGACCTCATTCACTACGACGAACTGCGCGTAGCCAGCTTTTCCGAGCAAGCCATGCGCGCCGCCGTGCGCGGCGCGGCCAACCTCGACGACCTCAGCGAAACCAAAACCGTGCGCCTGGAGCACGACGGCTCCGTAAGTGTGGTGAAGAAGGAGAAGGAGTAAGCGGGTTTCAGCGCCGCCGTAGGTATACCAGGCTGAACTTAGTAAAGCTCTAATACGCCACTGGTTGGGGAATCAACTAACTGTTGAATAGTTGACAAATGTAGCCTCAATAACGCAGCCAATGAGCGAGTTGACTGGTTACCGACCCGTAGCATAACTACTTTGGGCGGAAAACCCAGCACTCCGGCAAAGCGATAAAAATCGTCATCATTGGTAACAACCAGGTAGCCAGGTCTTTTTGCCCAGTCCCAGATGTCGTGGTCCTCGGCCGGGTTGGGCAACCCAGTTTTACTAACGTGTCGCACTTACACGGGCAGTTCCGTCAACTGGCGAACGAGCCGGTATGATAAATTGGCATCTAGCAGCCAGTTCATTTAAGCAGCAAGTTGACGAGTGGGCTCCTCCAAATTGGCCGCGAAGGCCAAAGCCGCCCGAATGTGGACCACCGTTAATTCGGGGAAGTCCTCGATAATTTCTTCGTTTGTCATCCCAGAAGCCAGCCAACCCAGAATGTCCTGCACCGCGATGCGTGTGCCGGTAATGCAGGGCTTGCCAAACCGAATGCCGGGCTGCGTGCTGATAAGTGATGGCGAAGTATTCATAAGGAGCTAAAATTACGGCTTTTAATCTCTCTTCCCCTTCAGCATCTGCTTCAAAGCCCCCAACTCGTCGCGCAACTTGGCAGCTTGCAAAAAGTCCAATTCCTTAGCGGCGGCTTCCATTCGCTTTTCGGTGGTTTTAATGAGCTTTTCCAGCTCGGCTCGGTTCATCATGGCCACTACCGGCTCAGCGGCCATTGCCAGGGCCGCACCGCCTTCGGCGTAGGCTCCGGCGGGGGCCTGGGCCTCTACAGTGCGGTAGTCGGCCAGGTCGGTCTGGCCTAGAATCTGGGCGTGGCTCTTGCGCACCGTGCGCGGCGTGATGCCGTGTTCCTCGTTATATGCCTGTTGGGTGGCGCGGCGGCGGTTGGTTTCGTCAATGGCGCGCTGCATCGAGCCCGTCATGCGGTCGGCGTAGAGAATGACTTTGCCGCGCTCATTACGCGCCGCCCTACCCATCGTCTGGATGAGCGAGCGCTGGTCGCGCAGGAAGCCTTCCTTGTCGGCATCCAGAATGGCTACCAGGCTAACTTCCGGCAAATCAAGGCCTTCGCGCAGTAGGTTTACGCCAATAAGCACATCTACCTCGCCCAGCCGCAGGCGGCGCAGAATCTCCACCCGGTCCAGCGTCTTCACGTCCGAGTGAATATATTCGACCTTAATACCCAGGCGCTCCATATACTTACTCAGCTCTTCGGCCATGCGCTTGGTGAGGGTCGTCACTAGCACGCGGTCGCCGGCCTTCACCCGCTCATCCACCTCATCGAGCAGGTCGTCAATCTGGTTCACGCTAGGCCGCAGGTCAATTACCGGGTCCAGCAGGCCGGTGGGGCGGATAATTTGCTCCACCACTACCCCATTAGCCTGAGTCAGCTCATAGTCAGCCGGCGTGGCACTCACGAATACCGCCTGCCGGTACATACTCTCGAACTCGTTGAATGTCAGCGGCCTATTGTCAAAAGCGGAGGGTAGGCGGAAGCCATACTCGATGAGGGCCGTCTTGCGCGAGCGGTCACCGCCCCACATGGCCCGGATTTGCGGAATGGTGGCGTGGCTCTCGTCCACAACCAGCAGATAATCCTTGGGGAAATAATCGAGCAAACAGAACGGCCGCGAGCCCGGCTCGCGCCGGTCGAAGTAGCGCGAGTAGTTCTCAATACCCGAGCAGTAGCCCAGCTCGCGTATCATTTCGAGGTCAAACTCAGTGCGCTCCTGAATGCGGCGGGCCTCCACGTCGCGACCCTCCTTCTCAAAGTACTTGTGCTGCTGCACCATATCATCCTGAATTTCGTGGATGGCGGTGTTCAGCGTCTCCTTACCCGTCACAAACAGGTTGGCGGGGTAGAGGGTCATATTCTTCTCATCCGAGAGCTTACGCCCGCTCACGGGGTCAATCTTCTGAATCGCCTCAATCTCATCGCCGAAGAAGAAAATGCGGTAGGCGTAGTCGGCGTAGGCCGGAAACACGTCCACCGTATCGCCCTTCACCCGAAACGAGCCGCGCTTGAACTCGACCTCGGTGCGCGAGTACAGAATCTGCACAAACTGGTAGAGCAGGTTATTGCGCGAGTAGCGGTGGCCGGGCGCCAAGAAGATAACATTCTTGCTAAATTCCTCCGGGTTACCAATACCATAAATACATGATACTGAAGCAATCACCACCACATCGCGCCGCCCGCTCAGCAGCGTGCTGGTGCAGTGTAGCCGCAGCTTCTCAATCTCCTCATTGATGGCTAAGTCCTTCTCAATAAAGACGTCGGAGCTGGCAATGTAGGCTTCCGGCTGGTAATAGTCGTAGTAGCTGATATAGTACTCAACGGCATTATTCGGGAAGAACCCCTTAAACTCGCCGTAGAGCTGGGCAGCCAGCGTCTTATTGTGGCACAGTACCAGAGCCGGCTTGCCGGTTTCGGCAATCACGTTGGCCATCGTGAAGGTTTTACCGGTACCCGTGGCTCCGAGCAGCACCTGGGCCGGCTCGCCGGCCTCAACACCCTGCACGAGCTGAGCAATGGCGCGCGGCTGGTCGCCGGTAGGTTGAAAGTCGGAAGTAAGCTGGTACGTGGACATGCGCGAGCGGCTGGAAAAAGGCCAATCTTGCAAACCCTAAACCCACCGCCGAGGTTTCCGCGCTTTCGAGAAAAAGCGAGGGGGTAGGGCCTAGCGCGGGTCGCGCCACACCAGCTGCTCGTCGGTAGCCTGCTGGTAGAACTCCGGGCAGCGGCCGTCACCTTTGCCACTCAGGCCGCCGCTGGGGGCACACAGTACGTTAAAGCACCCGTCATAGAGTGTGACGAACTGGTCGCAGCATGTCTGGTCCGAGGCCAGGTATACCTTCTGGCCTTGCCACTTATACTGCCAGATAGTGTAGGCTGGGTTGCCCTTGGGCTTGGCTTGCAGCTCCACTATTTTGACCTGTAGGCTAGTAGTCGAGCATTCCGGCGTGGGCGCTACCTCCTTCTGGCACCGAGCAGCCAGCAGGGGCAGCACCACTAGAGCAGCCAGGGCGCTCAAACGAAATTTTCGCATAGCTCAGAAGGGCGAGGAATAAAGTAATTAACTGATGCTCAAGCGCGCCGCGCTTAAGGAAGCTGGGACACGAGCCGGGCGCTACCCACCGCAGCGCGCGAGTAGGGCCGACTGGCTTCCTGGCGCTGGCCCAGGCAGTGGCGGGTGGCCAGCCGCGCCCCCACGATGCAGCCACCTGCTGCTGCCACCAGCAATAAGCGTAAGAGAAAAGGCATAAGCTTTTTTTAAAGGATAGTACGCAGCGGCCCAGCGATGGCAGCCCGGCAAATTAAGGGGCTTTAGGACTACGGCCCAGCTCCAGGCCAGCTTCCAGCCCAAAGCTATAGGGCCGCGGCTGGTGCCAGAAATCCTGGCCGGGGTCGGCGCTCATACTCAAAATGCCGACCTCAGCCACCGGCCCCAGGTTGAGGGCCCACTGGTGGCCCGCCGGCCGGTACTGAATGCCGCCCCCGCCCCGCAGGCCCGCCGTCAGGTGCCGGTAGGGCGAGCTGGTCGAGAGTAGAGTGTAGGTGCGCGTGGCTTCGGGCACGCCTTCCACTTCGCTGTGGGCACTGAATAACGTGGTGAGCAGCGCGCCCATTCGGCCGTAGAGCGAGAAGCCCGACTTCACGGGGTTAGTGTAGCGGGCCTCAGCCGACACGCTGGCCGCGCGGTAGCGGTACGTCGTGCGTTGCGCCTGGGCCTGCGGCGGCAGCGCCTGCATATACGCGAGGGTTGCTACCGGGCCGTCGTCATAAATCGCCGCGCCCGCCGAGCTGGCCGTGTTTTGGCTCAGCTCCAGGGCCGTGCGCAGGCCCCAGCGGCTAGCCCCCAGGCGGCGGGTAGCCCACAGGCTCAGGCGCTGGCCCAGGCCCTGGTGCAGGCTCTCGCGGTACTCTACCGTGGTGGGGCGGGCAATGGCTACCGCGTTTGTCGTCACAAAGCTTCCGTAGCTCGCAGTAGCCTTCGTGAAGTTGATATTGGGCTGAAACGCGCTGACCGCGTAGCCGAGCCCAAACTGCCAGTGCCGCGCCAGCTCCACCGGCGGCATCGTCACCGGCACGGGGTCCAAGCTGGCGGGCAAGGCCGCCACGGGCAGCGCCAGGCCCGCCTCGTGGGTGGCCAGCAGGCCAGCGGCCCCGGCCGGGCCGTCTTCCGCGCCCATCGGTGTGCCAGTCGCAGCCAGGGCTACCGCCACTGGGAGGGGTAGAGAGCCCGAGACGGCTTCGGCAGTTGTAGCCGGCGGAGCAATAGCCACATTACCAGTAAGATAAGCCCGCCCAGTGGCCTCACCCGAAACAATAGCCCCATCTGGGCTGGCCAGCAGTGTGCCCGGCGCAAAGCGCCCTAAATGGCGACGGCCGGCCCGGACGCGCGAAGTGGGGGTAGCAACCTGGGCAACGGCCGCTCCAGGGTGAGTGGCAGGGGGTAGGGCCACGGAGGCCAGCGTAGAAGTTTGGTCGATAGCGGGCGGGGTGGTAGTAGCAAGGGTAGCGTCGGAGCGGTTGGTAATAGAAACCGGGCTGAGCTGCGGCGGAGCCAGAGCCGCGCCTGCCCGGCGGGCGGTAGCCAGGCCGGGCCGGTCGGCCGCCGCGGGGGTAGCCGTGGCCAGCGTGGGGGCCGGGGCTAGCTGGCTGTGCAGCCAGCCGCCCCCGGCCAGCGAAGCCAGCAGCAGGCTGGCCGCGATGGCCCAGCGGTGCGCGCGCAGCCGCCGCCGGTACTGTTCATTCTGAGCTAGCAAGAGGCTATTGTCCAGCTGCTCCCACACGTGAGGGCGCGGGGGCACCGCCGCCGCCTCGCTCTCGAGCAGGTGGTGGCGGAACAGGTCTTCTAAGCTACCCTTGGGCGGGGTCGGGGATTCCATAAATGAGTAATTGAAATTATTTAGCGGGAGGTTGGAGGCGGGCGAGCTTGGTTTGGAGCACCACGCGGGCGCGGGAATATTGCGATTTGCTGGTGCCCTCCGAGATACTCAGCATCTCCCCGATTTCCCGGTGCGTGTAGCCTTCGATGGCGTAGAGGTTGAATACCAGCCGGTAGCGCGGGGCCAACTCCTGCACCACAGCCAGCAGCTCGCCGTAGGCGTAGCTGCTGAAGGTAAATTCTTCGCTGGCCAGTAGCTCGGGATAGTCGCCGTCGCTCACGGCTACCAGTGGGGCGTTGCGGCGGTGCTGGCGCAGGGCCGCATTCACCATGATGCGCCGAATCCAGTATTCGAGTGGGCACTCGCGCCGAAAACTGCCCAGGGTCCGAAACACCGTTAGAAAACCTTCTTGCAACACGTCTTCGGCCTCAAACGTCGTCTGGGCATAGCGCAGGCACACGGCCATCATGCGGGCGGCGTAGCGGTCGTAGAGCTGTTTCTGAGCCAGTTGCCGGCCTTGCAGGCAGCCCTCAATGAGCTCGGCTTCGGTGGGCAGGGTAGCACCACTAGAGCGGCTTACCGTCAAGTTATTAGCAGTAGGCATCGGGGTTCCAGGGACCAGCGCGGGCCAGGCGGCGGCACTCATAGCAGGGGCCGGCGCAGGCCGGCGTAAACTCGGGTAACCATGTGCATCATTAGCTAGCTGCCTACGAAATATACGCCTGCCCACCGGGCCTACCGCTACGCCTTCTAAGAAGCCTACCCCCCACCAGGCGTTGCATACGTAGCGTAAATTATTTTATTTTTAAGCTAAATTTTTATAAGTCAGAATATTACGCACGCATAACTTCTGTTAATTAAACAATGTAACTACATTTAATGTATAAACATCTGTCAGCCTCAAGCGCTACCTGCAACTAGCTGGGCCCGCGCGCATTTCTTATTTTTCACCCCATTTTCTCCCTCATGAAAACGCTCATTTTATTTTATTCGACCTACGGCCACGTTTGGAAGCTAGCGGAAGCCGTGGCGGAAGGTGCGCGCGAAGTAGCCGGCAACGAGGTAACTATCAAGCGCGTCCCTGAAACCCTGGCCCAGGAAATCCTGGACAAAACGGGCGCGACCGAGGCGCAGCAGGCTTTCGCCCACGTGCCCGTGGCTACCCCCAACGAGTTGGCCGATTACGACGCCATCATTTTCGGCACGCCAACCCGCTACGGCAACCTCTGCGGCCAGATGCAAGCCTTCATGGATAGCACCGGCGGCCTATGGGCCACGGGCGCACTGGTGGGCAAGGTGGGCGGGGCTTTCGTGAGCACGGCCACCCAGCACGGCGGCCAAGAAGAAACCATCCGCAACTTCCACACCGAGCTGCTGCACCACGGCTTCGTTATCGTGGGCCTACCCTACGCCTGGCAGGGCCAGATGGGTTACACCGAAGTAACCGGCGGCACGCCCTACGGTGCCAGCACCGTGGCCGGCGGCCAGGGCGAGCGCCAGCCGAGCCCCAACGAGCTGGAAGGAGCCCGCTTCCAGGGTCGCCACACCGCCCAGATTGCCAGTAAATTGGCGAAATAAGGAAATGGTAATTGAGTGCATAAAGAGAACGGTCATGCTGACGAAGGAAGCATGACCGTTCTCTTTATGCACTCAATTACCATTTCCCTCAATTACCATTTCGCCATTCCAGATGGCCCAGGCGGCTTCGGCTTGCAGCTCCAGCATTTCCAGACCGTTTCTGATTTGGGCGCCCGCGGCCAAGCCACGCTGCAAAAACAGGGTTTCGGGCGGGTTATAAATGAGGTCGAACAGGTAGTGTCCCGGCGTGAGGGCTTCGTAGGGCAGCGGCGGGCATTCTTCTACGGCCGGGTAGGTACCTAGCGGGGTCGTATTGATAAGGAGCGGATGCGCCGCCAGCACCGCCGGAGTCAGCTCGGCGTAGGTGAGATGCCCGGCTTGCGGGCGGCGTGAAACCGGCTGGCTGGCAATACCTAGCTCGCGCAGCGCCACGGCTACGGCCTTGGCCGCGCCGCCGGTGCCCAGCACCAGTGCCCGCGCCTCCGCCCCGCGCACGGGGTAGAAGCGCCGTAGCGATTCCCGGAAGCCCACGTAATCGGTATTGTGTCCTACCAGCTCGCCACCGGCACGCAGCTCAATAACGTTGACCGCTCCCACCAGCGCGGCCGAGGGCGCGAGCCGCGCGAGGTAGAGACCCATCTGCTCTTTATAAGGAATGGTGACGTTCAGGCCCGCCAGGTCGGGGTAGCGGGCCAGCAGTTGCGGCAGCTCAGCGGCCTCGGCCAGCTCAAACAGCTCGTAGCGACAATCAGCTAGCCCCAAGTCAGTGAACTTTTGACTGAAGTACCGCTGCGAAAATGAGTGGGCTAACGAACGGCCCAGCAGCCCGAAAGTGCGCATAAGCTGTAAAAAAGAAATGGTACCCTACCCCCCCTACGCCGGCCGGCCTTGCAGCTTGCCGCGCACGAACTGCCACAGCGGCGGCAGCACCGACACCAGAATAATGGCGTAGATAACCAGCGTAAAATTATTTTTCACTAGCGGGATATTCCCAAAAAGGTAGCCCGCCAGCGTCAGCGACACCACCCACAGCACCGCCCCTGCAATGCTGAACGAGGCGAAATGCCGGTACGTCATGGTGCCTACCCCCGCCACAAAGGGCGCAAACGTGCGCACGATGGGTACGAAGCGCGCCATAATGATGGTCTTACCCCCGTGCTTGGCATAAAACGCCTGCGTCTGCTCCAGGTACTTGCGCTTCAAAAACCGGAAGTCCTCCCGAAATACCCTGGGGCCAAGGTAGTCGCCAATGGCGTAGTTCAGGTTATCACCAATAAACGCGGCCACTATCAGCAGCGGAATCAGGTAGCCAATTTGAAGCAGCGGCTGGCCAGTTTCGGGGCTGACCTGCGCGGCCAGCGTGCCCGCCACGAATAGCAGCGAGTCGCCGGGCAGAAAGGGCAGCACCACTACTCCGGTTTCAGTAAAGATTATCAGAAAAAGAATCAGGTACGTTAGGTTGCCGTAATCGTGCACTACGCTTACCAGCGTCTTGTCGAGGTGCAGCAGTAAGTCTAAAAAGTGCTTGAGTAACTCCATGCGGGGTAGGGTTGAATGCGCAAAGAAAGGGCGGCTGGTACGAAGATTGCGAAGCCGCCGCCCAACTTGGGCTGGATGGCCTGCGTTTAAGGCGGGCCAAAACTCTACTCTCATGATTGTGTACCAAGGCGGTGACTGGTGGCAGGCACTTCGCCACTTTCACACGTCGGCCGTCATTCGCCGGCTGCTGGTGCGCGTCAGCGTAGTAGGTATTTACAACGGACTTATTGCCCTTTGGGGACTGGAGCTTCACCATCCCATGCTCAGTATCAGCCGGGAATATTTTTCCTTCCTGGGTATTCTGCTGAGTTTGCTAATGGTCTTTCGTACCAACACGGCCTACGACCGCTACTACGAGGGCCGCAAAGTATGGGGGCAGCTCATTTCGCAGTGCCGGGGCCTGGCCATCGAGTTCAACGCCGTACTACCCCGCGATGCCATCGCCAGCCGGCGCTACTTCGCCGCGCTCATCTCCAACTTCCCCTTCGCGCTCAAAGGCTCGTTACGCGGCCAAATGAAATTTGAGCAAATGGAAGCCACGCCCGACATTATGGAGCGGCTGCGCACGGCCGAAAACGTGGCCGCCACCATCCTGGCCGTGTTGCAGGAAAGCCTGGAGCAGTTGCGCCAAGTTGAAATTATTCGTGATACGCACTTGCTCACCTTCAAGCCCCATTTCTTAGGCATGATGTCAGTCAGCGGCACCTGCGAACGCATTAAGGCTACCCCCATCCCTTTTTCCTATACCTTTTTCATTAAGGCGTACATTCTGACTTTTATCGGGGTAATGCCGTTCGTGCTACTGTCCACCTCTGGCTTCTTTATGATTCCTATTGCCATGTTCGGGGCCTACGCGCTGCTGGGCCTGGAAATGATTGGCGAGGAAATCGAGAACCCTTTTGGGCTGGATTCCAACGACCTACCCCTCACGCAGCTCTCGAACCGCATCCGGTTCAGCGTGCACGATATTCTGCGCGTTGAGCTTTCCGAGCAGAAAAAGGCTCTGGCAGCTATGCCTTACAGCGTAGTGCACTAAAACTATAATCCTACTTTCTGACGGGATAAGCAAAACCGCTTCCAGCATTGGTGCGTATCTTGCGGCCGGTTGCATTATTTGCAGCTGATTTAGGCTTTTGTTACTTTGTGGGATTTTTCTTAGAAAGAAGTTAACCTCACATGACCTCTTGCGTACAAGGCCACACTTGCGTTTTTGAACGCTTTTAACTCAGCACCTTCACTCCTTTTTTCATCATGCAAAATCTTACTCTTACGCCGAAAGGTAGGCCCGGCTGGGCGTCTTGGCGGGTTTTATTACCATTTTTAGTCCTGCTTGCAGGTCTGAGTTCTTCGCGTTCGGCGTGGGGACAGGTATACTTTAATGCGAGTGACCTAACAGTTAGCGCAACTACTACCACAGCTTCTTCCAACACACTTTATTTCGGTCTACGAGGGCAGGACTCTACTACTACTCGTTTTGCGGGAGCAGACTTAGGTAAAGGTGGAATCTTTGACCTGACAACTGGTAGTTTGGCCATTGCCGCAATTAGTGACACGCTAAACGGTGCAACTAAGACAATACCAGTTAATAGCTCTAATTTTTACTACCGGGTGTATCTAAAGGGTACGATGACAAGTTCTATACCCGCTTATAAAAGTCTGCCTTTAACGTTAACTTCTACTAAAACCAGTTCTCCAGTAACGTACATTTATAGCAGTTCTATCGACTTATTAGCTATTGCTAAAACGATTGGCGGTGGTACGTTTCAGGTTGATATATACTATGATGCTAATTATAAGAATGGTAGCAAGCCTTCAACAAATCTTCCTAACCCTGGCAATGGAGCTACTAATCCATACAGCGCAACTTTCACTGTACTAGCCCCTGCAGTTACGCCTAACGGAGCTACCACGACTTGGATTAGCCAGACTAACACTGCTGCCGGTGTTGATTGGCTAAATGCAGATAACTGGACTAACGGCGTTCCCACGCGCAATGCTGATGCCATTATCCCGGATAAAGGACCTAATTCCGCTTTTACAGTTACTCCCCTACTTGGTGACCCTGCGGCAACTTATGAGGTTAGGAGCCTAACTCTTAACGGTACAGCTAACAGTACGCGGGCACTTGTGCGTATCGGCCAATCTACTACGAATGGCACACCGATAGGCGCTACGCTACGTGTTTTTGGCGATTTGAACAACTACGCCGGTGGTCTACTAGGCGGTGTTGTGGGCTCACCAGGAGTACAGGACTCTACGCTCAACTCTACTGTGGTGTTTGCTCGCAATGATGGTAATCCTCAGGCTATCAGAGGGCTTCTAAGTGTTACAGATATTGTCGTTGAAGGCAGCGGTATTAAAGCGGTTATCAATGAAATTGATATATTAAATACACTAGTCTTCAAGGCGGCACCTAGGGGCACTGGCGCTATCCTACGTACAGCGGCAGATAATGCTAATTTTGACATTAATACTACGCAAACTACTAAGGTGGTTATAAATAATACCGGTATCTTGCAAGGAGAAACTAACACCTCCTATATTCAGGGAATAACAATCGCGGAAAGAACGATGAGTGTGGGCACACCGCAGACCTTTGGCAATATTGGCCTTGACCTCACTCCCACTCTGCCTGTAAGCGGGACTGTTAAGATTACGCGAACCGTCGGCGACCCTCTCACCCCACCGTCTACTACTGCCAATCCTTTGCCAATAAAGAGGCAGTATGGTATAACGGGTGATATCAATAATGGCAATACTACAGATATCGTATTCCATTATCTTAACTCAACAGATGAGTTGAATGGTAACCCGGAGCAAAATCTGACAATTTTTAAAACGGCCAATAACGGCCCTCCTTATAACCTTGTTGGCCGGACTGGGAATGTGGATATAGTAAATCACACCGTGACGCGACTGGGTTATAATGGCTCGCTCAACACCATAACCCTAGGAGATGAATTTAATCCTCTTCCGGTGGTCCTAGTCTCATTCAACGCTACCCGTAGTGCTGCTAACGCCCTGCTCACCTGGAAAACCGCTACGGAAACCAATAGCAGAGGCTTCGAAGTGCAGGTATCTACCGACGGCACTACTTTCCGCACATTAGGGTTTGTGAGCAGCGAAACGCCTAACAGCATACAGGCCAAAAACTACAAGTACGTGGACACGGAGAGTGGTAAGTTTGGTAATCGCTACTACCGCCTACACCAAGTGGATTTGGACGGTAAAGATTCGTACTCGCCCACGCGGGCCTTGAACTTCGATGGTTCGGCGACTGGCGCGGTAGCGTTATCCGTTTATCCCAATCCCTTCCTTGATACCGATAAGGTAAGTCTCAACTTCGGTAGTGACGTATCTAACGGGGTTGCTCAAGTGCAGCTGATTGACATGGTGGGCCGAACGGTACGCCAGCAGAGCCTGACCATTAACAATGCCAGCCTAGACTTGGGCGACCTGAGCGACCTGCATACCGGAATGTACTTGGCCCGCATCACGCTGGCGGATGGCAGTACCCAATCGGTACGCCTGCAGAAAAAGTAGACACTGGTTTATCTTGATTAAAAGGCAGGCTTTTTTCAGGAAGCCTGCCTTTTTTTAGTTAGAGTTGGTGCTAAATCGGCCGTCATTGTGAGCCTGCGAAGTAGTTGAACTTAACCGACACCTGCACCGCTCGTTTTGGAATGGTGCGGATGCGATTGCTTTGCAGTGTTCGCAATGGCGACCGATTACACGTTGTTATTAGCTTGAGAATCCGTACCTTTGCGGCCCTGTCAAGGTGGCGGGCCGGGAGCTAACCCTCGTGGTATCAAGACAAACTGCGCTTCGGCTTCGGGTTCCGGCTGTGGTGTTCAGGTATTTAGGAACCCGCTACACATGGCAGAATTGGTTGACGATTTCGACTGGGACAATGTCGGAGCAGGCGGCTTTGGCGGTAACTACAACGCCGAGCAGCGCGCTGAGCTGGAAAAGCTTTACAGCGACACCCTCACCACCGTTCAGGAGGAAGAGGTAATTAAAGGCACCGTGGTGGGCATGACCGACCGTGATGTTATCCTGAACATCGGCTTCAAATCAGATGGCCTCGTGCCGCTGAGCGAATTCCGCGACCTGCCCGACCTCAAGGTGGGCGACGAGGTGGACGTATTCATCGAAGACCAGGAGGATGCCAACGGCCAGCTCATCCTGAGCCGCAAGAAGGCTAAAATTAAGCAGGCCTGGAACGCGATTTACGCAGCTCTGGAGAATGATACCGTGCTGGAAGGCGTGGTGAAGCGCCGTACCAAGGGTGGCCTCATCATGGAGATGGATGGCGTAGAAGCTTTCCTCCCCGGCTCGCAAATCGACGTGAAGCCCATCCGCGACTTCGACATCTATGTGGGTCGCCGCATGGAAGTAAAAGTGGTGAAAATCAACGCCGCTTTCGACAACGTAGTGGTGTCGCACAAGGTCCTCATCGAGAAGGACCTGGAGCAGCAGCGCGAAGCCATCCTGAACAACCTCGAAAAAGGTCAGATTCTGGAAGGCAACATCAAGAACATGACCAACTTCGGCGTGTTCATCGACCTCGGCGGTGTCGATGGTCTGCTGCACATCACGGACATTTCGTGGGGCCGCATCGCTCACCCGAGCGAGGCACTGCAGCTCGACCAGAAACTCAACGTGGTGGTGTTGGACTTCGACGAGGCCAAGAAGCGTATTTCGCTGGGCCTGAAGCAGCTGACGCCGCACCCGTGGGATTCGCTGCCGGCCGACCTCGGTCCCGGCTCGCGTGTGCAGGGCCGCATCGTGAACGTGGCCGACTACGGCGCGTTTATGGAAGTGGTACCGGGCGTAGAAGGCCTGATTCACGTGTCGGAAATGAGCTGGAGCCAGCACCTGCGCAACCCGCAGGACTTCATCAAGCAGGGCGACATTGTGGAGGCAGTCGTACTGACCCTCGACCGTGAAGACCGCAAGATGAGCCTAGGTATCAAGCAACTGACCGAAGACCCGTGGACGCGTGGCGACTTCTCCGAGAAGTTTGCCGTGGGTACCAAGCACAGCGGCCAGGTGCGTAACCTCACCAACTTCGGCCTCTTCGTAGAGCTGGAAGAAGGCGTAGACGGCCTCGTGCACGTGTCGGACCTTTCGTGGACCAAGAAAGTGAAGCACCCTTCGGAAGTGGTAAAGGTTGGCGACAAGCTCGACGTAGTAGTACTCGAGTTGGATATGTCGGCCCGCCGCCTCGCCCTAGGTGTGAAGCAGCTGGAGGAAAACCCCTGGGATACTTTCCAGACGGTATTCACCCCCGGCTCGGTCCACAAGGCTACCATCACCGAGAAGTCGGACCGTGGTGCGGTGCTCGAATTGCCTTACGGCATCGAAGGCTTCGCCTACCCCAAGGGCTTGGTGAAGGAAGACGGCACGACCGCCGAAAACGGCGAGCAGCTGGACTTCCGCGTCACGGAGTTCTCCAAGGATGACCGCCGCGTGGTGCTCTCGCACACCGCCGTGTATAACAAGGAGGACGAAAGCAACCGCGTCGGCAACTCGAAATTCGCTAAGAAGTCGCCCGCTAGCGGCGCTACCACCGGCGAAGGCAAGCTGAGCGACCTCAAGAAGCCGGCTGACAAGAATACCCTTGGCGACCTCGACGCCCTCAGCGCCCTGCGCGACCAGTTGGCCACCACCGAGCGCCAGACCGCCGAGGACCGCCTGAAGTCCCGCGCCGATGCTGACGTGCCACTAGCTGGCCCGTCGCCCGACAACGCGGACATCGCCTAAGGCGCTGCGCGTGAGTTGAAAAAGAGCCCCGGCCTTGCGGTCGGGGCTCTTTTATGAGCTATAGCTTGGGCAATGTATTCTTTTAGCGTACCTTTGTGCCCCCAAGCCGGTAACGTGACCGAGCGGCTAGGTAGAGGTCTGCAAAACCTCCTACGGCGGTTCGAATCCGCCCGTTACCTCAAATAAAAACCCCACTCAGTAGTAGCCGAGTGGGGTTTTTATTTAGCCTAGTGCTGAAGTACTAGATTCCGGCCATTTTACGGCCTTTCAGATTTTGCTTGGCACCATCTAGCTGCAATTGCAGCGACTTGAGCTTTTGTTTTTCGGCATCAACCAATTTTTTCTGGGTATCAACTTGGTCTTGCAAAATCTGGGCCTTTTGGGCCTGCTGCGCAATGTAAGGGTCGCTGGAATTCACGCCACTGATACCACGTGAGCAACTAACTAGCCCTATGCTTAGGGCAGCAGCGATGAGGATTGTTTTGACAGGCATAATCATAAGAGAGTTCAGGCTTACGGGATGAAGTATATGTGTGAGCGGCTGGCCGTTAAAGTGGTAAGGCAGCACGCGGCAGGTATTAAGTAGTGTTTGCTTTTAATGAAAATGGCACTTTTCAAGCTCACAGCCGCTCCCTGATACTAAAGGGGGGTAGGGCCTCAAGCGCGGCGCACTTTGGCTGCTTTGCCGGCTACAACGGGGCTGCGGACAACTGAATAAGCCCCGCGGTGCCTACATTGCTAAGCCGCTGGCTGAGCCTGGTGGCTTATTCTTGCCCTGGCTATATGAAGATTATTGACCTGCGCACCATGCGCGGCCCGAGCTACTGGTCGGTGAAGCACTACCGGCTCATCGTGTGCAAAGTTGACTTACAAGACCTTGCCGGCGAGTGGAGCAATACCCTGGACGGCTTTGCCGAACGCCTGACGGCGCTGCTGCCCGGCATTGGGCAGCCGCACGAGCCGGGCAGCCCTTCCAGCAAGCAGCTGGCCAAGCACCCGCCCCTGTCGCAGGAGCAGCTGGCCGATGGCGAGCCGCTGGGCCACGTGGTGCAGCACGTGGCGCTGGAGCTGCAGCGCCAGGCCGGGATGCCGGTATTCTGGGGCAAAAGCTATCCGGCCCGTGAGGAAGGCGTCGAGTATGTGGTGTTTGCCTACCAAGAGGAGCGCGCCGGGCGCTACGCCGCCCAAGCTGCCGTGGAGCTGGTAGAGGCCCTGGCGAAAGGCGAGGAGTTTCATCTGAAGCCCGTGATTGACGAGCTGCACGACATTCGGGAGGAGGAGTTTTTTGGGCCCAGTACCTGGAGCATCGTAGCTGAGGCGGCCTCGCGTAATATTCCGTATATCCAACTCAAGAACAGCAATATTATCCAGCTTGGCTACGGGCACAACCAGCGCCGCATCTGGGCTACTACCACCAACCTGACCTCGCACGCCGGGGTAGAGGTGGCTGGTAATAAGAACCGCACCAAGGCCATGCTGGAAGATGGCGGCGTGCCGGTGCCGCGCGGCACCACGGTGTATTCGGAGGACGGCCTGCGCGACGCCATTGAGGAGTTGGGCTTTCCCATCGTGACCAAGCCGCTCGATGGCAACCACGGCAAGGGGGCCACCATCCGCATCATGAACTGGGAAGACGCCGCGGAGGGCCTGAAAGCCGCCAAGGAATACTCGCGAGCCGTGATTGTGGAGCAGTTTGTGGAGGGTGACGACCACCGCCTGCTGGTAGTAAACGGCAAGCTCATCGCCGCCGCCCGGCGCACGCCGGCGGCCGTGGTGGGCGATGGGCAGCTGACTGTTCAGCAGCTTATTGATAAAGTGAACACGGACCCGCGGCGGGGGGTAGGGCATGAGAAAGTGCTGACCGCCATCAAAGCCGACCAGCACACACTCGACATTTTGAAGGGCCACGACCTGACCCTCGACTCGGTGCTGCCGGCCGGCAAAACGCTGTACCTGAAGAGCACCGCCAACATCAGCACCGGCGGCACGGCCACCGACGTAACCGACCTCGTGGACCCCTACAACGTGCTGCTGGCCGAGCGCGTAGCCGGCATCGTGGGTCTCGACATCTGCGGCATCGACATGCTGACCAGCGACATTGCCATCCCGCTGAACCAGACGCGCGGGGCAGTGATTGAGGTGAATGCCGCCCCCGGCTTTCGGATGCACATCGCCCCTACCGAGGGCCTGGCGCGCAACGTGGCCGCGCCGGTTATCGACATGCTGTTTCCGCCCGGCAGCACGGCCCGCATTCCGATTATCGCCGTCACGGGCACCAACGGCAAGACGACCACTACCCGCCTCATCGCGCACCTGGTAGCCAGCATTGGCTATAAAGTGGGCTTCACGACCACCGACGGCATTTATATTCAAGGCGTGCAGCTGCAAAAAGGCGACTGCACGGGCGGCCAAAGCGCCGAGTTTGTGCTGCGCGACCCCACCGTGAACTACGCCGTGCTCGAAACGGCGCGCGGCGGCATGTTGCGCTCGGGCCTGGGCTTCCATACCTGCGACATTGCGGTGGTCACCAACGTGGCCGCTGACCACCTGGGAATGCGCGACATTTATACCGTGGAGGAAATGGCCGCCGTGAAAGGCGTGCTGCCCCGCACGGTGCGCAAAAATGGCTGGGCCGTGCTGAATGCCGACGATGACCTGGTGTATGAGATGGGCCGCCATCTGGAGTGCCGGGTGGCCTATTTCTCGATGAATGAGCATAACCCGCGCATTCAGGAGCACGTGGAGGCCGGCGGCGTGGCCGCCGTGTACGAGGAAGGCTACCTCACCATTTACAAGAACTCGTACAAGCTGCGCATCGACCGGGCGGTGGAGTTCCCGGTCACGCTGGGGGGTAGGGCCACGTTCAACATCGAAAATGCGCTGGCCGCCGCGCTGGCCGGCTACCTGGCGGGCTTCGACAAAGACACGATTAAGACGGCCTTCCGCACCTTCATCCCCTCGGCTACCAAAACGCCGGGCCGCATGAACGTGTACAAGTTTCCGCGCTTTGAGGTGATTGTGGACTACGCCCACAACACGGCCGGCATTACGCGCTTCGCCGAGTTTATGGACGCCACCACGGCGACCTGCAAGATGGGGGTAGTGAGCGGCCTGGGCGACCGCCGCGACGAGGATACGCTGGGCTTTGCCCGCATCGCGGGTCGCATTTTTGATGAAGTTATTTTGCGGCAGGACCGTGACCTGCGCGGTAAAACTGCCGAGCAACTGCGCGAGATTATGACCCGCGGCCTGCGCCTGGATAAGGCGGAACTGCCGATTACTTACATTGAAAATGAGCTGGAAGCCATTGACCACGTGCTAGCTACCGCGCCCGACGGCGCGGTAGTGGTGCTGCTGACGGAAGACATCGCGGGCGTGCTCAAGAAGCTCGATGCGTTTGAGGCGGGGGGTAGGGCCACTGATTAGACAACTGCTGCATAAGTTGTAGAGACGCGACCCTTCGCGTCTCTCTTCGCGTGAATGATTGCCCAACGAAGAGAGACGCGAAGGGTCGCGTCTCTACAGACCTAAAGGCTTTCACAAGTAACGATTTATCTATTCACCCATGAACTACCTCGCGCAAATAGCCTTGGCGGCCGTTGCTTTGGGGCTGGCGGCTTCCTGCCAGTCGTCTTCTACCTCGGAAAAAACTACGGCTGGCACTGGCGGCAATAAAGACCTGAACGGCCTGTTCGGGCAGTACTGGGATAAACAGTCGCGGCTGGACCCGCTGGCCGCGACGGGACAGGGCGACAGCCGCTACAACGACATCTTGCCCAATGACCAGACGCAGGCGTGGCGTGATACGCTGGGCGCATTTTACCAGAATTATTTGGGTAAGCTGGAAAAATACGACCGCAACGCGCTGGACGACAACGACAAAATCAGCTACGACATCTTTCAGTATGAGATGCAGCAGCGGCTGGCGGGCCTCAAGCTCACTACCTGGATGCTACCGTTTCAGCAGTTTTGGGGCCTCCCCCTCACGCTGGGGCAGTACGGCTCGGGGCAGGGCAACCAACCTTTCAAAACGGTGAAGGACTACGACAACTGGCTGGGCCGGGTGCACGGCTATACGCTGTGGGCCGACTCAGCCATTGGCAACTTCCGGCGCGGGATGCGGGCGGGGGTAGTGCTGCCCAAGTCGCTGGTGACGAAGATGATTCCGCAGATGCGCGGCAAGGATATCGTGGTGACGGACCCCACCAAATCGCTGTTTTACGGGCCGATAAAGCTGCTGCCCAAAAGCTTTTCGGCGGCCGATAAGCAGCGCATCACCGAAGCCTATAAAAAGGCCATTATGACCGAGCTGGTGCCGACGTATCAGAAGCTGGGCAATTTTCTGGAGCAGGAATATTTGCCGAAGGCGCGGCTGACGAGCGGGATTTCGGCGGTGCCGGGCGGGGCGGGCATGTACGACTACGATGTAGCGTACTGGACCACGACCAGCAAAACGCCCGCCGACATCTACCAGACCGGCCTCTCGGAAGTGGCCCGCATCAAGGGCGAGATGGAGAAGGTGAAGGCGCAGGTTGGCTTTAAGGGCGACCTACCGGCGTTTTTCACCTACCTCAAAACGGACAAGAAATTTATGCCCTATACCCAGCCGGGGCAGGTGCTGGACGCTTTCCGCAAGATTCAGGCGACCATCGACCCGAATCTGAAGAAGATGTTTGGGCACGTGCCCAAAACGCCGTTTGAGATTCGGCAGACCGAAAAGTTCCGCGAAGCCTCCGCTTCGGCCGAGTACAACCCCGGCTCGCCCGACGGCAGCCGGCCGGGCGTGTTCTACGTGCCGATTGCCGACGCCACGAAGTTCAACACCACCTCGGGCATGGAATCGCTGTTTTTGCACGAGGCTATTCCGGGGCACCACTACCAGATTTCGTTGCAGCAGGAAAACCAGGACCTGCCCAAGTTCCGGCAGTTTGCCTGGTACGGGGCAATGGGCGAGGGTTGGGCGCTTTACTCCGAAAGCCTGGGCAAGGAGCTGGGCCTCTACACCGACCCCTACCAGTACATGGGCGCGCTCGGCGACGAGATGCACCGCGCCGTGCGCCTGGTAGTAGACACTGGCCTGCACGCCCGCAACATGACCCGCGAGCAGGCCATCAAATACATGATGGATAACGAGCCCATCAGCGAGGATGGGGCCACGGCCGAGATTGAGCGCTACATGGCCATTCCGGGCCAGGCGCTGAGCTACAAAACTGGCCAGCTCAAAATCCGCGAGCTACGCACCCGCTACGAAAAGGCGTTGGGCAGCAAGTTCAAGCTCAGCGACTTTCACGACGAGTTGCTCAAAGACGGCGTAATGCCGCTGGCCGTGCTCGAAAAGAAGATGGACGCCTGGGCGGCCGGGGTGAAGTAGGCCGAACAGGCTTACACAAAAGACAAAAGCCGTTGGTCCCTGCGAGCGCTTTGTTCGCAGGGACCAACGGCTTTTGCGTGAGTTCTACACTATTCCCTACCCCTGCTTTTTCCGCAGCAGTGCCACTAACCCAACCACCGCGCCGGCCACGGCCAGCGCTTTGAGCCAGGGATTTACCAGCGGGGGCGGCACCGAGCGCACGCCGCTAGCATCGGCCACGGCGGGCTCGTGGGCATAGCGCCCGATTTTGGGCCGGGCTTCGGCGTTGAAATGCGTCGCCAGGTCGGCCAGCTGCTGGCGCAGCGCCTCGCCGTGCATGGCAATGCCGTGGCCGGTGGCGGCCACTTCGGGCGCAAGGGCCAGCAGGGCGGCCACCGAGCGGCGGGCCGCGTCCCAGTCGGGGGTGAAGTAGGCGGGCGGGCCGTGCACCTGCTGTTTTTGAGTGAGGGTAGCCAGCGCCGACTCGCCCACGACCGTCGTGAAAGCATCGCCGGCCACGAGCACCTTATCCGCGTTGCGGAAGAACGACACGTGGCCGGGCGTGTGGCCGGGGGTAGGCAGCCAGCGCCAGCCGGGCAGGCCGGGCACAGTGTGGTCGGTGGGCAGCGGTTGCACCCGCGCGCCGAAGTCGTAGGGCTGCCGGGGGTAGAGAAACGAACTCCAGGCCATGAGACCCCCGCCCACCGTGGGGTCGGCCGGGGGGTAGGCCGAGCGGCCGGTGAGGTAGGGCAGCTCCAGCGGGTGGGCATACACGGGCACGTCGGGCCAGGTTTCGAGCAGTCCGGCCAGGCCCCCGGCGTGGTCGAAGTGGCCGTGCGTCAACAAGATGGCCACTGGGGGGGTAGGGCCGAACGCTTCTGCGGCGTGCCGCCTGATTTTTTCGGCCGAGCCCGCCAGGCCGGCATCAACCAGCACCCAATCGCCAGCGGGCTGCGCCGGGTCGGCGGCGGCGTAGTAGAGATTCACGAACACGTCGCGCAGCACGTGCAGGCCGGGCGCAACGGCCATAAAAGCGGGCGTACTGGCCCGCGAGGCGTGGTTGGAAGTCATAAGCAGCGTGGCACAAGCTTCAGCTTATGCGAATTAAGCAGGAAAGAAAGTAGCATACGGCAGTTAGCCGAGAACAGCGACGCACCCCGGCTTGCCGGCTGAAAAGTCGCGCGCCGCAGCAAGCTAGCTCACCCTACCCCCCCAGCCTGCTTCTCCGGCCTGAGTGCCTAAAAAGGGGAGTGAGTTGGGGTCCGACCCCAACTCACTCCCCTTTTTAGGCACTCGGGTTCACTTTATAAGCACTCGGGTTCGCTTTTTGGGGAGTTGAGCTCTCTTTTTAGGGAGTTGACTTCGCTTTTCAGGCAACTGACCTCCTAAAAAGTGGAGTGCAGTAGGGTCGGACCCCAACTCACTCCTCTTTTTGGGCAGTCGTTGCCCGAATCTCACCCGAGATGCTCAACGATGGGCGGGGGCGAGCCCCGCACCCAACTGCGTTGCCGCCGAAATCGCGCAATCGGTTGCTCCGCTACTCCCGCGTGAGCCGCAGCACTTGGCTGAATTGCGCGCCCTGCACCCGCACCAGGTAGGTACCCCGGCTCAGCGTGCCCAGGGCTAGGGCGGCAGTGCTGCCGCCGCCTACCGCCCGCGCCGGCAGCACTGCCCGGCCCAGCAGGTCGAATACCGTGATGGTGTAATTGCCGGGGGGTAGGCCGGTCAGGTCGAGGGTAGCGAGACTGGTACCGACCGGGTTGGGGTAGAGGCGGGCCAGTGCGGCGGCCGCGGCGGGGGTAGTGGCCAGCGGCGCGGCCGGGGCGCTCAGCCGGTAGATGGTGCCGCTCTGGTCATCCGAAATCAACAGGCCACCTTGTGGGTCCACGGCCGTATCGACGGGCCGGCCCCAGGCGCTACCAACGGTGGGGCCGCTGAAGCCCGCCACCAGGTCCTGCTGCGCGCCGGGCGCTTGGGTGGTCGGGTTCCAGGGAAAATAAACCACCTTGTAGCCGGCGGGCGCGGTGCGGTTCCAAGAGCCGTGCAGGGCGATAACGGCCGCCTGCTTATACGCCGCCGGAAAGGCCGTGCCCTGCAAAAACGTGAGGCCCAGCGCCGCCGAGTGCGCCGGAATCCCTTTGCTGATGCGCGTCATGGCGGCCGCGGCCACGTGGCCGTCGCGGTTCCAGTCGTAGTCGCGGTCGAAGGGCATGTTGTCCCAGCCCGAGTCCGTGTCGGGGTTGGGGTTGAAGAATGGCCAGCCGTAGTTGGCCCCGTCGTTCACCTGCGTAAACTCGTCGGGCGGGTGGTTGTCCACGTACTCCGGCAGCACCTGGCCGTATTTGCCCGTGCCGTCGTTGAGGGGGTAGGGCGTGTTATCGCGGTTGTTCACCGCCACCCACAGCGTGTTGGTGCCGGGCACGAAGGCCAGGCCCTCGGCATTGCGCAGGCCGCGGGCAAAGAGCCGGCGGTTGCTGCCATCGGCCTCATATTGGTAAATGGCCCCGCGCACCGGGTCGCTCTGCGTGTCGGAGAGGCAGGCGTTGCAGCTGGAGGCGACGCTGACGTAGAGCTTATCGTTGCCGTCGAGGGCTATATTCTTGAGCGCGTGGGCGTAGGCACCCTGCAATTCGGGCGTGCTGGCATCGGGCAAGCCGGTAATTATAACCTGGCGGCCTTGGCCCGTGAGGTCGCCAGCCTGATACACGTAGCGGTTTATCTGGTTGCTTTCACTCAAATACAAATAAGTAGTGCTCCCAATGGTGTGAAAGACCATATCGTGCGGCTGGCGCAGGCCGGCCACAAAGTCGGTCACCACCGGCGGCCCGCCCGCGCTACCCGGCCGCACCAGCGCCACCTTACCCGCCCCCGGCTGCGACACCAGCAGATTACCATCGGGCGTCATCGCCAGAAACCGCGCCCCCGGCACCCGCGCGTACACCGCAATGGCAAAGCCGGCCGGCACCCGCAGCGTGCGCGGCACGTCGAAGGGCGCGCCAGCCAGCGTGGCCGGCACCGTGAGGGTTACCGTGGCTGGCGCGGGCAGCTGGGCGCGGGCGGGCCCGGCCAGCGCCAGGCCGAGGCCGGCTGCCAGCACCAAGTGGCAAAAGGTAGGGTAGGAAGTAGTTTTCATGGAGAAAAGAAAGCAAAAACAGCCAGACGGTTTCGCGGGGCAAATCAGGCAGGCCGCGTGGCAGTGCGCGGGCCGCATGAAGCTGAGCTAAAGTTAGCTACGGCAAGCTAAAGCTTACCCTACCCCCCGGCTGCGCCCCAACTCCCGGCCCCGGCCCGCGTAAGCCTGACCATTTCGCAACTGCTTATGAACCTCAACAACTTTGAGCTGGCCTTCGTGTTGGGTCGGCTGCTGCTGGGCCTCAACTTCCTGCTGCACGGGCTGGTGCGCCTACCCAAGCTGGCCGCGTTCAGCGCCGGCATCGAGAAGGAATTTGCCACCGCGCCGCTGCCCCCGGCCCTGGTCAGCGCCTACGCCCACGCCCTACCCTTCGCCGAAGGCAGCATCGGCCTGCTGCTACTGCTGGGGCTGTGGACGCGCCCGGCGCTGGTAGCCGCCATGCTGGTGCTAATGAGCCTGGTCTTCGGCAGCAGCCTGCTGGAAAAGTGGAGCCTGGTGGGCGACCAGCTACTCTACGGCCTCTATATCATTACGCTGGTGCTGCATTTGCAGCGCAACCGCCTGTGCCTCGACCCGGTAGCGGCCACCTGAGTAGTTACACGTGTGGCAGAGATACTTTGCGTTGTAAACGCCAGCTGAGCAAGCTGTTCCTTTTGGTTAATTACCAAAATCTTCTGCTACTTGCTCACTGATAATTGCTCACTGTTCATTGACGAAAGTGCCTACCCCTCCCCTACCGGCCGAAGCCGCGCGCTTTCCGCGGGCGGTGCCCTTCATTATCGGCAACGAGGTAGCCGAGCGCTTCAGCTACTATGGGATGCGAGCCATTCTGCCCACATTTCTGGTGGCGCAGTTTTTCAACCCCACGCACAGCGCGGCGCTCACGGCGGCGGCCGAGGCGCGGGCCAATGACTTCGTGCACTCGTTCGCGGCGCTGGGCTACGCGCTGCCGGTGGTGGGCGCGCTGCTAGCCGACTGGGTGCTGGGCAAGTACCGCGTTATCCTGTGGCTGTCGTTGTTTTATTGCCTGGGCCACGCGCTGCTGGCGGCCTACACCGAGGATTTGGCGGGCTTTCGGGCGGGGCTCATTGTGATTGCCATTGGCATGGGCGGCATTAAATCGAGCGTAACGGCCAACCTCGGCGACCAGTTCGACCAGCAAAATGCCCACCTGCTACCGAAGGCTTACGGCTGGTTTCAGCTGGCCATTGATGCGGGAGCGGCGGTGTCTACGGCGCTCATCCCGGAGCTGTATGCCTACGCTGGCGCGGCCTGGGCCTTCGGCGTGCCGGGGCTACTGATGGGGGCGGCGGCATTCACGTTCTGGCGGGGGCGGCGGCACTACGTGCGGGTGCCGCCCACCGGCTTGCGCGCCGGCCTGCGCCACGCGCTGGGGCCGGGCGAAAGCCGCGCCGCGCTGCGCCGGGTGGGCGTCATTTTCCTGTTCATCCCGGTGCTGTGGGCGCTTTACAACCAGAGCGAGTCGGAGTGGGTGCTGCAAGCGGCGCACCTCGACCGCCACCTGTGGCCCGGCTACGCGCCGCTACCCGAGCAGCTGCAGATTCTGGGTATCGTGTTCGGCATCGGGCTCAATCCGCTGCTGACCTACCGCATTTACCCGGCGCTGGCGCGGCGCGGCATCCGGGCCACGCCGCTGCGACGCATGGGACTCGGGATGGTGCTGGTGGCGCTGGCCGTGGGCATTATCGCGGGCGTGCAGCACGGCCTCGATGGGGGGGGTAGCCCCTCGGTGTGGTGGCAGGTACTGGCCTACTTCGTGGTGGCTGGCGGCACGCTCATGGTGGCCGTCACGGGCCTCGAATTCGCCTACACCCACGCGCCGCCGGCCCTCAAGAGCCTGACGACTTCGCTGTGGCTGCTCACCATTGCGGGCGGCAATTATTTCCTGGCCCTGATGAACGCCAGCATTGTGCGGGGCGGCTTTTTTGCCCGGTTTCAGGGCGCGAATTACTACTGGTTTTTCGTGGGCTTGATGGCCGTGAACTTCACGTTGTTTATCCTGGTGGCGACGCGGCTCACCCAGAAAACGTATGTTGGTCCCCTACCCCTCTCACTGGAGCCATTGGCGGAGTAGACAGCTAGCAAAATGGCTATGGGTATTCCCCCCAGGGCCGGCCACTGGGGCGCTTGGGCAAAATATTGAAACGCTGAAGCTGCTCAATATGATGGCTTTTACAAACGCCACTCATTTTGATAGCGGGTTGCGCACAGTTTTCGACCCGGCATGGTTTATTGCTTGCCTCGAATGTGTTGCGAGCCTCGTAATCAGCCATCATGGCGCTATAAATCAGCCAAGTAGCCGGCTGGGTATAGGGTTCGCTCAACCAATCTTTTATTTCAATGGCTGGTACCTGAAATAGGTATTCTTTGTTGCTAAAATTCCACTCACGACCAGTCTGCCAATAGTGGGAACAGTGTGGGCATTGCCACAATTTCAGTTTCGAGACATCCTGTTCAGCAAGCACCAGCAGCTTCTTAGCAAGCGCACGGGATTCGCTTATTCGCTTGTTGATGCTAGCGCGCGTGAGCTTAAGAGCAGGGTAGCTAGTACAAGAGCAGTTCATTACCTCGAAAATAGTTGGAATAACGTCGTACTAATGACCATCCAACACTAACTCCAGCAAGAATCCTTGCTGTAAAAGAGAAGTGCCACTTCGTGAGCAGACTGAACATTTACAAGCGCTGCTAGGTCGTAGGCTTACTACTTTAACCTGCCCGCATCCTACTCCCCATGCAGCACATCACCGCCGCCGACATTACGGCTTTTGAAAAAGTTTACCGCCTTAATTTCGTGAATGGCCTGCCGGGCTACAAGCCGGCCAACCTCGTGGGCACGGCCGCGCCCGATGGCCGCACCAACCTCGCCATTTTCAGCTCGGTGCTACACCTGGGCTCCGACCCGGCGGTGCTGGGCATGGTAACGCGCCCTACCACCGTGCCGCGCCATACCTACCAGAATATCAAGGACAACGGCGGTGCCTACACCCTGAACCACGTGCCACTGCCGCTGGCGGCCCAGGCCCACTACACGTCGGCCAATTTTGAGGATGAGTCGGAGTTTGAGGCCTGCGGCTTCACGGCTGTTTTTCGGGATGATTTTCCGGCACCCTACGTGGCCGAGAGTCCGCTCAGCATCGGGCTGCGGCTAAAGGAAGAGCACGCTATTTTCAACGGCACGGTGCTGCTGGTGGGTACCGTCGAGCACGTGTACCTGCGCCCCGAGGCCCTGCGTCCCGACGGCACCCTGGACCTGGCCGCCGCCGCCACGGCCGCCATTTCGGGCCTCGATGGCTACCATCAGGTGCTGCCGCCCGTGCGCTACGGCTATGCCCGGCCGGGGCAGTTTCCGCAGCCTATAGCGTGAGCTGCTAGCTAGTGGGTTATAGCTGTTGGCTGTTCGTTTTTTTCATCGAACGCGGCCAACAGCTACAAGCTACATACTACCCGTATTGCTGTTTTTACCCGAAGTCGGAGTTTTGGGCGGGGTCATATTCTGGTCTATCGAACCCATTTTGCCGCTTGCCGTTTGGGGCGAAGTGGTGTTATTGCCAGCCGGGGCTGAATTGAGCTGCTCGTTGACCGTGGCGTGCTTGAGCGCTTGGGCCGAGCCGACGCCAATGGGCGTAGTCACGATTTGGCGGTTGTTGACGCTGTCGGCGTTCGCATCGGCGTTGGTGTAGCCGGGCGGATTGCTGAAGCCGGTGCGCTCCTGCGGGTTTTTGCCGGGGCTATAATTGTAGTCGCAGGCCGTGAGCAGGGTAGCTACGCTGCCCAGCAGCAGGGCCAGGGCGGGGCGAAAAGAAACTTTCATTCGAAAAGCAGGTAGTTTACTGGTGCAAAGATGCAGCCCGCCCGCCGTTTTTACTCGCAAGGTGGCCGTTGGGTTTTAAGAAGGGGGTAGGGAGAATGTGCGGTAAGCTTTAGCTTGCCAGCTTAAAAACAAACCTCATAAATAGCTTCCAACCGCCGCAGCGCGTTGCTTACTCTTTAATTTGATAACCGGCAGGCTAAAGCTTGCCGCGCACCCGCCTACCCCCCATCCCACCCTTATGCTTCGCCGCACCCTCACTGCCCTGGCGCGCACGGCGCTGCTGCCCGCGCGCGGGGCTGCGCTGCTGTACCGGGCGGGGCGGGCGCACCAGCATTTTTTCGAGCCCGTGCTCAACGGCGCGCTCGGCGACCAGCTGGCCGCGCGCCACGACCCGCGCGCCATTGCCCTGAGCTTTCGGCGCGGGGGCCGCGACGTGGCCGTGGCCGAGTTGGGCCTGAGCACGCTGCACCAAAAAACGGTGGTGTTCGTGCACGGGCTGATGGGCGACGAGCTTATCTGGCAAACCGGCTTTCAGGATGCGCCCGCCGGGCCGCTGCGCTACGGGCCGCGCCTGGCCGCCGAGCGGGGCTGCCGCCCGCTCTACGTGCGCTACAATTCGGGCCTGCACATCTCCGAAAATGGCCGCGCCCTGAGCCAGCTGCTTACGGAGCTGGTGGCGGCCTACCCCCACGCCGTGGGCGAGCTGGTGCTCGTGGGCCACAGCATGGGCGGCCTGCTCATCCGCTCGGCGGGGTATTACGCTTCTTCGATTATCAGCAAGCAGTTGTCAGTTAGCAATGAGCAGGTGCCTAAACCGCGCGGAAGACCCAAAAAACCGATACCTGGTAACTGTTCCCTACTAACTGAAAAAGCGCCTTGGCTGGCGCACTTGCGCACGGTATTTCTACTGGGCGTGCCGCACGAGGGCTCGTACCTGGAGCAAAACGGCCGGCTGGTAGAGCGCCTGCTGAAGCGCATCAACCTGATGCCCACGCGGTTTGTGAGCGAGGCCATTGCGCGGCGCTCCAATGGCATCAAGGACCTGGGCGAGTCGCTGCTGGTGGACGAAGACTGGCAGCAGCCCGACGACCCGGCCCTACCCCGGCCCCGCACGCCGGTGCCGCTGCTGCCCGGCGTGCGCTACCACGTGCTGGTGGGCGAGTGGCTGCGCGCCAGCCGCCCGCAGGTGCTGCGCGAGTATTTTGGCGATGGCCTGGTGGGGGCAACCAGCGGCCGGGCTACCGAGCTGGCCGACGAAACAGCGTTGCCGCCTGGCACCGCCGTGCGCACGGCGCGCTTTGCCGGGCAGCACCATAGCGGGCTGCTGCACCACCCGGCGGTGTACCAATACCTGCAGCAGTGGATGTAGGCCGCATGAAGTTGGGCCCAAGCTAAACTTTTAGCAGCCAAGCGCGTCTAGCCGGGTAGGGAGTTGCCCGCGGGGGGTAGCCGGTTGGATTTTTACAGTCATTATTTTTATGAAATCACTACTTTACTTTCTTTGCACGCTGGCTTTGCTGGCCCGCACCGCCGCCGCGCAGACGATTACCAACGCTGGCTTCGAAACCTGGGTTACCCGCGATAGCGTGGAGGCCCCCACCGGCTGGCTGAACACGGATGATGTATATGCCTATTATTATAATAAGCCAACCGGCACTTTTGACATAGGGGCCGTCACCAAATCCACAGACGCGCACAGCGGCAACTATGCCGCCAAGCTAACCACTACCAGCGTGCCCTTGACCAATAATAGCACGGCGCTGGTACCGGGCCTACTGGTACTGGGCGCTCAAGCCGGAAAGTATAATTTTCTGGGCATCCCCGTCGGCGGTACTGGCTACAACAAGCGGCCTACCCAAATGCAGTTCTCCTACAAATTTAGTGGGGCAGATGCAGACTCAGCACTCGCGCTGGTGTACCTCAGCAGCTCGAGCAACGGCAAGCCCGTTGTGGCCGGAATAGGCGGGCAGTATCTGGCAGCTTCTGCCACGTATGTCACCGTTAGTCTTCCCATCACCTACGACCCTAATAATAGCACTGTGCCCGACTCCATCCACATCATATTCGCGTCGGGTTATAGCCAGCATATTGGCAGTAACTTCCCAACTAATGTCAAAGCCGGCTCGACGCTGCTGGTGGATGATATTTCGCTGAGCGGGGGCGGCGTGCTGGCCACGCGGGCCGATGCCGGCACGCAGGCGCAGCTCACGGTAGCGCCTAACCCCGCCCCGGCGGGCCGCTTCCAGCTGGCGGCCGCCGAGCCAGCGCTGGCCTCGGCCGCCTACACGGTATTCGATATGCTGGGCCAGGTAGTGGCGCGGCAGCCCGCGCTGGCCGTGCCCAGCTCCACCCGCGAGCTGGATTTAAGTGGCCTGCGCACGGGCATCTATCAATTGCGCCTCGACTCGCCGAAAGGCCTGATAACCCGCCAGCTGGTGGTGCAATAGGGAGTGGGTAGTAGGGGAATGTGAAAGAACAGTCCTGCTCACCTGGCATACCAAAAGAAGCATCTTGTCCGCGCAACTAACCCTACTCATTGGAGTTAGCTACGCGAGCGAGATACTTCCTCCGGTACGCCAGATGAGCAGGACCGTTCTTGCAGTATCCATTATTTATTGCCCTAGTACTACATGAGCCCTACCCCTGCTGAGGCCCGGCCCGACCTGCGCACCCCGTTTGCCTATCATATTTTTCGGGCCATCTGGATTGCCTCGCTCGTGAGCAACGTGGGTACCTGGATGCAGAACGTGGCCGGCGTGTGGCTCGTGACGACCCTCACCACCTCGGCCCTGCTGGTGGCACTCATGCAAACGGCGACCAGCCTGCCCGCCTTTTTGCTGAGTATGCCGGCCGGGGCCATCGGCGACCTCATCGACCGACGCAAGCTGCTGCTGTTTACGCAGGGCTTTATGGCGGCGGTGGCGCTGGCGCTGGGCGCGTTTACACTGGCGGGGCCGCACACGTTCATCGGGCCCATTCGGGCGATTGACGTGCTGGGCTTCACGTTTTTGCTGGGCATGGGCTCGGCCCTGAACGGCCCCATCTGGCAAACGGTGACCACCGAGCTGGTGCCGCGGCCGGTGCTGCCGTTTGCCATTACGCTCAACGGGGTCAGCAACAATATTGCCCGCGCCATCGGGCCGGCGCTGGGCGGGCTTATCATCGCTTACTACTCGCCGGGCTGGGTATTTATGTTGAATGGCTTGTCGTTTCTGGGCACCTGGGCGGTGGTGTACCGGTGGCGGCGCGAGGCGCAGAGCGAGGGCGGGCCAGCCGAAAACTTTTCGGGCGCGCTGCGGGCGGGCATTCGCTACGTGCAGTACTCGCCGCCGCTGGTGGCGGTGCTGGTGCGCACGTTCGCCTTCGCGTTTGGGGCCAGCACCTTGTGGGCGCTGCTGAGCGTGGTGGTGGCGCGGCGGCTGCACCTGCAGTCGGGCTCCTACGCCGTGATGCTGTCGTGGCTCGGGGCCGGGGCCGTCACGGGCGCGCTGCTCATCGGGCGCATCGGCTACCGCTTCAACCTCAACCGCCGGGTGCTGCTGGGCTCGTTTGTCTTCGTGGGCACCAACCTGAGCATGGCGCTAGTTACCAGCGAGTACTGGCTCTTTCCGGTGATGTTTCTGACGGGCATGGCCTGGCTCATCGTCATGACCAGCTTCAGCACCAGCGTGCAGCTGCACGTGCCTAAGTGGGTGCAGGCGCGGGCGGTGAGCATCTACATGCTCGTGTTTCAGGCCGGCATGACGCTGGGCAGCGTCGTGTGGGGCGAGCTGGCCGACCGCACTACCCTCACGCTGGCGCTGCTTATTGCGGCCGGCTGGCTGCTGGCCAGCCTGGCGCTGGCGCTGCCCTTCCCCATGCACGAGCCCGAGGGCCTCGACTTCTCGCCCGCCGAGCCCTGGAGCGACCGCCTACCCCTCGCCGAAGAGCCCATTGAGGCCGAAGACGGCCCCGTAATAGTGATGATAGACTACGACGTGGACCCGGCCGACCACCCGGCCTTTCAGGTGGCGGCGCGGCAGCTCACGCGCCTGCGCCTGCGCGACGGCGCCCTGCGGGCCGGTGTGTTCACCGACGTGAGCCAGCCGCGGCGGCTCACCGAGTTTTTTTACGTGGCCACCTGGGCCGAGCACGAGCGCCAGCACCACCGCTTCACCCGCGACGACCAGCAGGTGGAGGCCGAGGTGCGGCGCTTCCACCAGGGCGATGAGCCGCCGCGCGTGACGCACTTTCTGGCCTTCCCGCGCACGCCCAACGTGGAGGTGGCCGTTCCGCCGCTGCAAGTGGCGGGCAGCGCGCAGTAGGTAGTTATAAATAGGTTGGTCAACCTCATACTTACCCACTGCGCTAGCGGTTGCCCAGGTTCTCCGCTTTCCAGCGCATGGCCGACTGCACCCGCGTGCGCCCGCTGGGATGGTCGAAGAAGATGACTTCTTCGAGGGGGGTAGGCTCCAGCTTGCGGTATTCGGAAAGCTTGATGGCGATGCTGGCGAAGCCGTCGGGCTGGCGCGCGGCGTTCAGGCCAAACATATCAGCCTCCTGCTCATTGGTGCGAATAATGGTGTTGGTGATGGGCGTGGCCAGCAAGCCAGCCACCGTAAACAGCGCCACCAGCAGGGGTAGGCCGCCCACGTCGGCCAGCCCGGCAATGCCCCACTGCGGCCCGTAGCGCGCCACCAGCCGCCGGAAGGCCCAGTCCACGAGCTTGAACCCGAGGCCCAGCAGCACGATAAAGAAGACCAGCATTTTCACAATGTGATTGAGCACGTAGTGACCCAGCTCGTGGCCCATCACGGCCTGAATTTCGGCCGGCGTACTGCGGTTCAGCAAGTTATCGTTGAGCGAGACGCGGATGGTACTGCCCAGGCCGCTCACGTTGGCGCTGATGCGCTTGCTCTGCTTGGAGGCGTCGAAGTAATACACGTTGTCGGCCGGCACGCCGTTGGCGCGGGCCATGCGCAAGATGCCGTCGCGCACCGGGCCGGGGGGCAGGGCCGTGTATTTGTTGAACAGCGGGCTGATAAACACCGGCCCCAGGGCCACGCTGATTACCAGAAACCCGGCCATCAGCGCCGTACCCCAGGCCCACCAGCTGGCCCCGGTGCGCCGAATGGCGGCATACAGCGCCAGTACCACGAGGCTGCCAAACACCACTGATAGCGCCAGACCCGTGAGCGTTTCGCCCGCCCAGGCCCCGAACGTCAGGTTCGACAAGCCATACTGGTGCTCGCGCACGAAGCCTTCGTAAATCGTGAGCGGCAGGGTGAGCACGAACGACGCCAGCAGGTACAGCGCGGCGTAGGCCAGGGTGCGCAGCCAGCGCTGGGGTAGGCGCTCGGCCAGGGCTCGCAGCCGGCGCGACAGGCCCAGGCCCAGAAACACGCCGGCCACGGCCAGCGCGTACACCACGCCCCAGAGCTGCAGCCAGTAGCCACCCTCAAAGTAGGCGTCCGACTTAGCCTTTTGGGCCGGCGTGAGGGTGTCGAGGTAGTGCCGGGTGGCGGCCTCCACGTTAAACGCCGGCGGGGGGGTAGGGGCCGCGCTGGCCAGCGCAGGCTGGGCGGCCGGCGCGGCCAGCGTGCTGAGGAGCAAAACCAATAGGAACAGTAGCTTATGAAGCATCGCCAGAGGAGGTAGAAGTGAAGCCGGCCACCGGGCCGCGCGTCGCAAGCTACCAGGTTTTCAGGCAGTTTACCAATTTTGCCCAACAGCTGCCCTCACGCACGAGCAGCCGCCCGAAACCGGACGGCTGCTTGTTTATCGGTCCTGATTGCTACGCGCCAGCGGCGCTACCACGAGCCGCTGTTGTCGTCGGTGCTGTCGAAGCCGCCGCCGCCCGTATCGCCCGACGAAGTGTCGTCGTACGACGAATTATCGGAGGAGAAATAGTCACCCGAATTACTCGACTCATTGCCCGAGAAATAGTCGGGTGCTTTATCGTCGTTGCTGCTGGCGCTACTGCCGCCGCGGCCCGAAAAATAGTCGCCAGCCGCGCCCGTACCGGCCGCCGCTGCGCCGGCACCCAGGCCACTGTTGTTGTTAGTGTTGTTGCCAAACTGCTGCGGAGCGCTGCTACCCGAGTCGTGGCTGCCGCCCAGGCGGTTGCCGAGGTAGGCCCCGGCCGCCGCCGCCGCGCCCGTAGCCAAAATGCCGCCCATCCCGCTGCCGCCGCTGGTGTTACCGCCCTGGTTGGGGTAGTTGCCGGGCGTTGGGCCATTTTGATTAGGGTAGAAGGTGGGCTGATTGGGCTGGGCATTCGCATTCGCGTTGGGGTAAAAACTGGGTGTGCCGCCGTTGTTCGAGGCTGCGCTCTTGCTCCGAAACATCCGAATAATGAAAAACAGGATGCCGCCAATGACCAGCGCCCCGATGAGCAGCGCGCCCATCCCAATACCCGGCGAAACGGGTGCCGGGGCGGTTTCGGATTGAATGGCCCCGGCCGGCTCGGTGAGGGTAGCGGCGGGGGTAGCAGGGTCCGGCATGGCATTGTTGTCGCTCAGGCTGCTGCCTGCGGCCCCGGCTGCACCCGTAGTGGTGGCGGCGCTGGTCGTTCCTTGGCCCGGTGCCGAGCCGGGGTTAGCCGTCACCAGCAGGCGGTTGAGGCCGGCACGCAGGCCGGCAAAGTAGTTACCCTGCTTGAACTCGGGAGTCATTTCGCCGATAACGCGGCTGGTTACGGCGGGCGTAATCACGCGGGCCAGGCCCGCGCCGGGCTGAATGGACACCTTGTGGTCCTGGGCACTGAGCAGCACCACCACGCCGTTGTTTTTGCCGCGCTGGCCTACCCCCCAGGCGGTGCCCAGCGCGCGGGCGTAGTCGGCGGCCGAGCGGCCGCCCAGGCTGGGCACCGTCACGACGACGACCTGGGTACCGGTTTTCTCGGCGTAGCTGCGCAGGCCGCCATCGAGCTTTTTGGCGTCGCCGGCGCTCAGCAGGTTGCCTTGGTCAGTAACAAAGGTGAAGGGCACCGGGCGGGCGGGCAGTCCATTGGCCGACTGGGCCGCAACGGGCCCGTGCAGGCAGACCCCAACCCAAAGCAACAGAAACACAAAGCGATTCATGGCGGAACGGGGAAAAGTGAATGAGTGCATTCGCCTTCTACGGCCCGCCCGGCCCGGCGGCTGCCCCGGTTGAGCCGGGCTGGGCCGCTATCAGCCCTCTTTTCAGCTGCCCTCACCTAAAATTTTATCAAAAAAAGGCACTTATTTGATACTCATGAAAAACATTAACTATCAGTTGCTTATTTATAAAACGTACCTCACCCTCTAATTTTCCTACCCATGCAGACCATCCTACTTGACGTCATGCGCATCCCGGTTGATGACCCAGTTGCGTTTACTTTCTTCACGGGCTACATGGCAATGGCAGCCGCGTCGGTGTTTTTTCTGTTTGAGCGCAGCACCGTGGCCGATAAGTGGAAAACTTCCCTTTTGATTTCGGGAATGATTACCGGTATCGCCGCCGTGCATTATTATTACATGCGCGACTACTACCTTAGTACCCATCAAACCCCCGTGGCTCTACGTTACATCGACTGGACACTGACTGTGCCGCTGATGGTGATAGAATTTTATCTGTTGGTACGGTCTGCCGGCGCTAAAATCGGTCTGCTTTGGAAGCTCGTCATCGCGGCCGTGTTCATGCTTGTGTGCGGCTACATCGGCGAGGCCTTCACTGATGGTTCCAAAACCCACTCGAACCTGTGGGGGGCGCTGTCTACGCTGGGCTACCTCTACATTCTGTATTCGGCCTGGTACGGTGAAATTGCGCAGCTGGCGGCTAAGTCCGACTCAGTGGCCGTGCAAAAAGGAGTGCGCTACTTATCTTGGTTTATTTTTGCTGGCTGGGCAATTTACCCCATTGGCTACATGGCCATGCCCGGTGGCCTGCTCGGGCCCGACGGCCTCAACCTACTGAAGTCGAGCAGCCTTGACCTGATATATAACCTCGGCGACGCCGTTAATAAAATCGGTTTTGGCCTAGTTGTGTACAGCATTGCCCGTAGCGAGTCGGTGGTGCAGGCTCACCCGCAGCAAGACGTGGGGGCTGGGGCCAGAGAAAAGGTTATGGTCTAAGCTACTGGCCGCTCCCACGCGGCCCCTTTCGACAGGCCGTTGCACCGCTTTTTTGCCGGGCAACGGCCTGTTTTGGTTTTCAACCATTTTGCCATGTTCGCCACCGACCCTGATTTTGCTTCCAGCTGGCCCCAGCGGCGCTACTCCTACGCCGCGGTGCTCGCGCTGGCGGGGCTGGGCGCAGCTTTTCCGGCGGCGGCCGGGCGGCTGCTGAGCCTGCCGCTGGCGGTGGGCATGGTGCTGCTGGGCGTGGCACACGGGGCCTGTGACCAGTTGGTGGTTCCGGCCGCTGGGCGGGCGGGCAGCGGCTGGCGCTACTGGCTCGGCTTTTTGGGAGGCTACCTGGGCCTGGCTGGCGTGGTGGGCGTACTGTGGTGGCGCTGGCCGGCCCCGGCGGTCGGCATTTTTCTGGTGCTCACAGTATGGCACTGGGGCTCGGCCGACGCACCCGGTCCGAACCCTGCTCCGCTGGGCCTGTGGCTGGCGCACAGCGTGTTGCGCGGCCTATTGATATTTGCGGTACCCGCCTGGTGCTGGCCCGCCGAAACGGCCGGGGTAGTCAACAATCTACTCACGTTTATGGGGGCCGCGCCGCTGGGCACCACCACTTTTACCACTGGGGCCCACGTGCTGGCCGGACTCACGCTGGGTGGGCATCTGAGCCTGTGGCTGTGGTATGCCTGGTACCGGCGTGGAGCCGGGCTGCTCACCGAGGCGCTGGAGGTGCTGCTGCTCACGGGATTGTTTGTGGCGTTGCCGCCCCGGCTATCGGTAGGCGTGTACTTTGTATTTTGGCATAGTCTGCAGCATGTGCTGCGCCTCACGGGCTGGCTGGGCTACACCCCGGCCGCCCCAGGCCCGGCGCTACTGCCGCGGCTGGTGTTTTTTTTGCGCCGGGCGGCCCCGCTGCTGCTGCTGAGTTGCGTGGCCCTGCTGGCGCTGGGCTACCTGGCGGCCGCCCACCGACCCGATGCTAATACCTGGTTTAGTTTGGCGCTGGTGGTAGCCTCAATAGTGACGCTACCCCACGCCCTGCTCGTAACCACCGTAATGGATGCCGCGCGCTGGCGCGGTGCCCTTGGCCAAGGCACGAATTAACGCACGGCTGGCCGGCAGCGGCGGGTAGGTGGCGGGCCGCCGCTAACCTGCCAGATGCCCGGAAACTGCACTTATCCACCCTAACCGGGGTTGTACTTTTGCGAGGGGGTAGGGAACTTGCGCAGCGCAGGTTCCCTACCCCCTCGTTTGGCTTGTGCAGCGTGCAGAAGCTTGCTGTAGCTGCCGATGGGCGATGCGGCCCCGTTCCGGCGGTCCGCTTCGCGGCGGCTAACCAGCTGGTTTTCTACCGATTTATGCTTTTGCCAAGATTTGCGCCCCCGCGCTCGTTCCACGCCGAACTCAAGCGCCGCACGGCTGATTACTTCACCACCACGGGCAAGGCGCAGACCGGCAACGGCGCGCTGCTGGGCAAGGCGCTGCTGCTGCTGGGCAGCCTACTGGCGCTGTACGTGCACCTGATTTTTTTCACGCCCCCGCGGCCCTGGGCGCTGGCCGAGTGCGTGCTGATGGGCACCGTGCTGGCCCTCATTGGCTTCAACGTGATGCACGACGGCGCGCACGGCAGCTTTAGCCGCTACGGCTGGCTGAACAAGTCGGCGGCCTTCACCCTCAACGTATTAGGGGGTAGCAGCTACATGTGGGATGCCAAGCACAATACCGTGCACCACATGTATACCAACATCGACGGCGTGGATGACGACCTCGATATCCGGCCCTGGATGCGCCTCACGCCCGACCAGCCGCGCCACCGCGCACACCGCTTTCAGCACCTGTATTTCGGCTTTTTCTACTGCCTGCTCTTCATCTCCTGGGTGCTGTTTACGGACTACCAGAAGTACTTCAGCCGGCGCATTGGCAGCGTGGCCCTCAAGCCGATGAGCACCAATGACCACTTCATTTTTTGGGGCTTTAAGGTGCTGAACCTGGGGCTGTACGTGGCGCTGCCCATCTACACGGTGGGCTGGGCCGGCTGGCTGGCGGGCTTCCTGCTCACGGGCGCGGTGGCGGGCTTCGTGCTCAGCATCGTGTTTCAGTTGGCGCACACCGTGGAGCAAACGGCCTTCCCGGTGCCCCACGCCACCACCCGCAAGCTGGAGGACGAGTGGGCCATTCACCAGCTGCGCACTACCGCCAACTTTGCCACCGACAACCGCCTGATTAGCTGGCTGGTAGGCGGGCTCAATTTTCAGGTTGAGCACCATTTATTCCCTAAAATCTCGCACGTGCACTACCCCAAGCTGAGCAAAATCATCCGGGAAACGTGCGCCGAGTTTGGCCTACCCTACCAGGAATACCCCAAAATGCGCTCGGCCGTGGCCTCGCACGTGGCCTTTCTGCGCCAGATGGGCCGCGCGTAGGTCGTTCTACGCGCGGACTCGCAAAGTCCGCGCTACTTGTTCTTAATCGCGGCCAGCATCTTGCCCAGCTCGGCGTGCGAGTAAACCTTGCCGCGCGACACTACGGCCACGATTTTTCGAGTGTTGTGAATATCGGCCAGCGGGTTGGCGCTCAGCAGTACTAGGTCGGCATCTTTGCCTTCGGCGATGCTGCCGCTGCGGTCGGCCACGCCCATAAACGTGGCCCCGCTGAGCGTGGCGGCGCGCAGGGCCTGGGCGGGCGTGAGGCCGACCTGCACCAGCAGCACCAACTCATCTTGCAGCGAGGCACCAGGGTAGGTAAACGAGTTGAACGCCCCGCTGTCGGAGCCGGCCAGCACCGTGACGCCGGCCGCCTGCATCAGCGGCACGAGGCTCATAAACTTGGTTTCGAGCTTCTCGGTAAAGGTACGGCCGGCCGGCGACTGCGTGCGGGCGCTGGCCAGGCGTTTGGCGTAGGTGCGCTGAATTTTAGGGTCGATGTAGGCCAGAAGGGTGTCATGGGCGTGGTTGTCGGGGGTTAGCTCGGCCAGGATTTTGCCGATGGCCAGCGTGGGCACGGCCACCGTGTGGTGGCTAGCCATGAGCCGGAAAATGCGCTGCGCGGCGGCCGGGCTGTAGGTATCGTACACGGCCGGCAGCATCGCAAATAACCCCAGCGGCTTGCTGGCAGTGAGGCTGTTGCGCACCAGCGCCGTGAGGCTGTCCTCCTTACTGGAGCAGGCTTTGAAGACGTAGTATAAATGCTCGGTGCCATCGAGGCCGCGGTTTATGGCCTCGGCCAAGGTCACCGAGTACGGCATGTGGCCGGTGGTTTTCAGACCCCTTTTTTCGGCTTGGCTGATGGTTTCGAGGTAAGCAGGGCCCGAGATTTTGCTGTCGTAAATCTTCACAAAGTCCACCTTCAGCTTTTGCAGCGAGTCAAGGGCGCGGCTCACGTCGGCGGGCTTCACTACTTCGAGCGAGCCGGGCCAGGTGGCACCGGGACCGTCGATTTTGGGGCCTGAGGTGAAGAGGCGCGGGCCGGCCAGCGTGCCGGCCGCTTCCTCCTGCCGCCACTTGAAAATGTAGGGCGTGAGGTCGCCGCCGCAGTCGCGCACCGTGGTGATGCCGTGGGCCAGGTATAGGGTCAGGCTCTTTTTATTGGCCGCCGCCAGGCTATCACCGCCCCGGAAGTGCACGTGCATGTCCCAGAGGCCGGGCAGCAGGAAGCGGCCGGTACCGTCCAGCGTTTGGCGGGCCTGATAATGCGTCTGGTTTTCGGGGCCGACCCGCATGATTTTACCGCCCGTCACGGCCACTGCTTGGCCGGGTAGTAGCCGGCCGGTGGCCACGTCTACCACGCTCACATGCTTGATAACCAGGTCGTATGTTAGCAAGGGGGTAGGGCGGTGGCCGAAGTCCATCAGCAGCGCGGCCACGGACAAGCCAAGCAAAAGGCGCGTGAGTTTCATATTGAAAAGGGAAGAGGTCAGCCGGAGGCTAAAGGTAGGCGGGGCCACGCGCCCTACCCCCAACACAACCCGCGGCCAAGCGCAACAGTAAGGCAGGGCATGCATAAACTCCGCACGCTCTGGCGCAATCTCAATTCCAGCCTGTGGTTTGTGCCCACAATTATGGTTATCGTGGCCCTGGGGCTAGCCTACGGCCTGGTTATCCTCGACCTGCGCATCGGGCACAAGTGGGTGAGCGACTACCCCCTGCTTTTTGGCGCGGGGGCCGATGGCGCGCGCGGCGTGCTCACGGCCATCGCGGGCTCCATGATGACGGTGGCGGCCCTTATTTTCTCGCTCACCCTGAGCACGTTGGCTCAGGTATCGAGCCAGTACACGCCGCGGGTGCTGCGCAACTTTATGCGCAGCCGCACCAACCAGGTGGTGCTGGGCTTTTTCGTCAGCATTTTCGTGTATTGCCTATTCGTGCTGCGCACGATTCGCGGCAGCGACGAGGGTAATTTCATCCCGTCGCTGGCCGTGACGGGTGGCCTGGTGCTGGCGGTGGTAAGCATCGGGATACTGGTATTTTTCATTCACCACATGGCCTCGTCTATTCAGGCGGCCAACATTGTGCGGGAAGTGACGCGCGAAACGGAGCGGGCCATTGCGCGGCTGTTTCCGAAGCAGCTGGGCGATGACGCCGACGATATTGGCACGGGCACCCAGGCCGATAACCTGGTCTGGGTGCCCGTGCCGGCAACTCAGAACGGCTACGTGCAGAGCGTCGATACCCAGGGCCTGCTGGCCCTGGCCCGCGACCTGTCCGGCGTGGTGCGCATGGAGCGCGGCATTGGCAGCTTCGTGGCGCGCGGGGCGGCGCTGGTGTCGGTGGCGCACTACACGGGCGGCCCCCTACCCCTCACCAGAGACCTGACGGACGACCTAAACGAGCAGTTCAGCCTGGGTAGCCAGCGCTCGGTGGAGCAGGACGTGGGCTTTGGGCTGCGCCAAATCGTGGATATCGCCCTCAAGGCGCTCTCGCCGGGCATCAACGACACTACTACCTCAGTCATCTGCATCGACTATCTGGGTACGCTGCTGGCGCAGCTGGCCGGCAGCCACTTCGGCAGCGCCCTGCGCGCCGACGACGACGGCCGGGTGCGCGTGGTAGCCTTACAGCCCTCCTTCGCCGACTACGTGGCCACGGCCTTTAATCAGGTACGGGTGTCGGGCGAGGCCAACGTGGCCGTGTACCTGCGCCTGCTAGCGGCTATCGGCACGGCTGCCGCCCGCATCCGCGCCACCGACCGCCGCCTCACGTTAAGCCTGCAAGTCAGTTACATCCGCGAGGCCGCCGACCGCACCCTCGCCACCGACTACGAGCGCAGCCAGGTGCGCGTGCGGGCTACCGAAGTAGAAGCGCTGCTGGCCGACGAAAAAGCGTAGCCGAGCTTCCCCTTGTCGAGAACTGCCGGGCTAGCGGCCGCACCGGGCGAGGCCTACCCGAAGCGGCCCGCAAGCTGTTTCGTTGCTAAAAAAAATTGTGGCTCACGCGAGAGCAACAGCTTTTTTTGGCTTGGCGTTATTCTACTGCTACTTACTTCTTGCCTACGGTTCACTTTATTCGGCAGCGCGGCTTTTTATGGGCTGGCAGGATAACTGAAAAAAGGCGGCCTGGACTGAACCCCGCCCTTCCTGCTTCGTACCAATCAGTCTACCCTCACCCTCTACCTTTTCCACAATGGCAGACCACCAATTGCTACCCCTCGTTAAGCAAGGGCTAGCGGCAATGAAAACCGGCAGCAAAATAGCCGCCAAAGCTACCGCCGACATCGAAGACGACGCAACCCACGAGCAGCTCAAAGCGGCCCTGAAGCAGGGCAACGAAACGTCCAAGCAGTGGACAGCGCGCATTGACCGGGCCATAGAAGAAGCTGGCGGAGCCGACGAACTTGACAACCCCGTGCAGGAGGCTCACTACGAAGTCAGCAAGCGCATTCGCGGGAAAGCCAAGAGCGACTACACCCGCGACCTGGGCATTATCACCGCCGGCCAGCTGGCGCTACACTACTGGATTGCCTCCTTCGGCACCATGCACGCCTACGCCAAGCGGGCCGGCCTGAGCCAGACGGCTCAGGACATGGAAACCTGCGTGAACGAAGCCAAGCAAGCCGACGAGCAGCACACCCAGTTGGCCATCCACATTATGGAAACTGCCTAACCAGGCTGTCAGCGCTACCCGCCGTTGGGTGGCAGCCTTTGAAACGGGTTTTTATTGCTGCCAGTGGCAGCAATAAAAACCCGTTTTTGCTATCCTGCCGCTCCTACCCCCCTTCGGCCAGCAAGCCTGACTCATCTTTCAGCCCTACCCCCGAGAGTTGCCGCCGCAGCGCCTCGTTTAGTAAATAGAAGAGCTTATCGGCGGCCGCTTCGTAGCTCAGGCCGCCGGGCCGGATATTCGACACGCAGTTGCGGGCCTCGTCGGTGAGGCCGGGCCGGGGGCCGTAGGTGAAGTACGCACCCAAGCTATCGGGTGCGCTCAGACCCGGTCGCTCGCCGATGAGCACCAGCACCAGCCGGGCGCGTAGCAGTTGGCCCACCTCGTCGCCGAGGGCTACGCGCGCCTGCTCGGCCAGCACCAGCGGACCCAACCGAAAACCGGCTCCTCGTAGCGCGAGCACTAGTCGGCGCAGCAGGGGTAGGGCGTGTTGATTTGTAGCTGTGGCCGAGAGGCCATCGGCCAGCACCAGGGCCACATCGCAAGGGCCCGCCGCGGCATCGGCCAAGTGGGCGCGGCCGGCTTCATCGAGCTGCCGGCCGCGGTCGGGGCGCCGCAGGTAGTCGGGGCGGGTAGCAGCTTGGCTGTGCACTTCCAGCACTGGTAAACCCAGCTCACCTAACGCGACTGGCAGTTCTTTATTCAACTCCGAATAAACCGCGTCGCGGGCATGGGCGTGAGCCAGTTTAAACGCCAGCGCCTCGCGCAATGGCACGCTGGTGCCGCTGCGGCCCAGCCCGATGCGGGCGGCCGTGAAGGCACGCAAGCCCGCCCAGGGGTCGGGCTCCGGCGAAGGGGTAGGGAGCGCGGGCAGGTCGGACATAGCTAGTAAAATCAGGCGCACAGGGCGGTCGGCAGCTGGCCCAACAGGTGCGCCGCCGTGGCCGGCAGCTGGTGCCCGCGCTCGTCAAAAATACCCTGCCGCACCAGCCAGGCGGCAAACTCGGGCGCGGGCCGCAGGCCCAGCGCCTGGCGCAGGTACAGCGCATCGTGGAAGGAAGTGGACTGGTAGCCGAGCATGATGTCATCGGCTCCCGGCACGCCCATGATGAAGTTGCAGCCCGCCACGCCCAGCAGCGTGAGCAGGGTGTCCATGTCGTCCTGGTCGGCCTCGGCGTGGTTGGTATAGCACACGTCCATGCCCATCGGCAGGCCCAGCAACTTGGCGCAAAAGTGGTCTTCCAGCGCGGCGCGAATAATCTGCTTGCCGTCGTAAAGGTATTCGGGGCCGATGAAGCCGACCACCGAATTGACCAGCAGCGGCCGGAAGCGCCGGGCCACGGCGTAGGCCCGCGCCTCGCAGGTTTGCTGGTCGAGGCCGTGGTGGGCACTGGCCGACAGCGCGCTCCCTTGGCCGGTTTCAAAGTATAGCACGTTATTGCCCAGCGTGCCGCGGCCCAGCGCCAACGTGGCTTCGTGGGCTTCTCGCAATAAACTCAAACTAATACCAAAGCTCTTATTCGCCGCCTCAGTGCCAGCGATGGATTGGAAGGCAAGGTCCACCGGCGCGCCCTGCTTTATCAAATCGAGGGTAGTCGTGACGTGGCACAGCACGCAGGTTTGGGTTGGGATTTCGTAGCGCTGGCGCACGCCGTCGAGCATGCGCAGCAGGTCGCCCACCTGCCGGGTATTATCGGTGGCGGGGTTGATGCCGATAACCGCATCGCCGCTACCGTAAAGCAGGCCATCGACGAGGCTGGCCGCGATGCCGCGCGGGTCGTCGGTGGGGTGGTTGGGCTGGAGGCGGGTGGCCAAATGCCCGCGCAGCCCCAGCGTATTGCGAAACCGCGTGACGACCTCCACGCGCCGGGCCACCGCAATCAGCTCCTGATTGCGCAGCAGCTTGCTCACGGCGGCCGCCATTTCGGGCGTGAGGCCGGGGGCCAGCGCCGCCAGCATGACCCCGTCGGCCCCGTCCGACACCAGCCAGTCGCGCAGCTCGCCCACCGTGAAGGAAGCAATAGGTGCGAACGCCGCCGCATCGTGGGTGTCAATGATAAGGCGCGTCACCTCATCCTGCTCATAAGGCACCAGCGCCTCGTGCAGAAAAGTGCGCAGCGGCACATCGGCCAGGGCATACTGGGCGGCCACGCGCTCCTCGTAGGTGGCAGCGGCCACGCCGGCCAGCTCGTCGCCCGCGCGCCGGGGGGTAGCCCGCGCCAGCAGCGTTTTCAGGTCATCAAAGACGTAGGTGCGGGAGCCGACAGTGTGGCGATACGACATAAGCGCAGGTAAGGGCAGGCCTGCCAGCAAGATACCGCCGGCCCGCTTAAATCGGGCCGCGCCCGCCCGGCCCCACCCTACCCCCACGTTTTACGTACAACGCTTAACATTCCTTTTCCCAACTCTCATTCTCATGGCCACCACCGTAAAAACCCCCAGCCACACCGACCCCGAAACCAAGAAGAAGGAAGACAAGAACGAAACCACTATCAAGGACAAACCCTCGGGCAAAAGCGTAAAAACGCAGAAGAAATAACTGCCTGTTTTGGCAGTAAAAAGCCCGGCCTCCTTGCGAAAGCCGGGCTTTTTGCGTTTCGTTTTCTCAGGCTAACCGCCTACGCGAGCGCTTGCAGCGCCAAGTCGGGGGTAGGCTCCACGGCACGCTCGAAGCGCAGGCGGCCGCCCACGTCGGTACCCATCGAGGCAAAGCCGTTGGCCAATAATATGCGTTGGGGTATCAGGTCTTCGGGTGGGACATGGGACACCAGTAGGTGCACCTGGCCCGTGGCGGTGGCCTGTTGCACCAGGCCGGCCACCAACTCGCGGCCCAGGCCCTGGCCGCGCCACTCAGGCACGAGGTAACCGGTGATTTCGGCGCAGCCCACCGCATCGGGCGGGCCCAGGAAGGCGGCCGTGCCGATGAGGGTGCGGGGCGTGGCCCCGTCGGGCTTGCGCAGCACGTACCAGTCGTACCAGCCGGCCGCGTCGCGGCCGCCGGCCGTGAGCACACCCAGCGCGCGGGTCAGCGCCTCTTCCCGCTCGGGCAGGGCCGGCGGCCAGCTGGGGGGTAGGGCCGCGCCGAGCAGGGCGGGGAAATAGCGCGGCTTTTGCAACTCCGCCGTGAGCAGGGCCCGGCTAGTGGCCAATAGCATCAGCCGCGGCGTTTGGGTGATGAGCGGAATCATGGGAAGGTTAAGAGTAATTAGTTAAGAATTAAGAGATAAAAAAGAACGTCATGCTGACGAAGGAAGCATCTTGGCCGCGTGAGTAATCCTAACGTTAGGAGTTAGCTACGCAAGCGAGATGCTTCTTATCGTTAGCATGACGTTCTTTTTAATTCTCCTTCACGCCGCCGCGTAGCTCGGCGCACCTTCTTCAACCACTACCGCCGCCCGGCCAATGCGCTGGGTGCGGGCCCGCAGCAGGGCCGTGACTTCAGTCTCGGTGCGGGGGGTAGGGCGCAACTCCACGAAGTGGCGGGCCAGCAGGTCGTAGCGCTTACCCATCAGAAAGAAAAAGATGTGCAGAAAGTGGATGCCATCGAAGACAATGGCCTCGTTCTCGGCGTACAGAGCCAGGTTTTTGCGAAAGTGCGCGGGGTGGTCGGTCCAGTGCAGGGCTGGCTTGAGGTGGTGGCTGATGTGGTAGCCGTCGTTCCAGCACTTGTGGTTGTAGCTGGTATTGATGCAGGTCACGCTGTTGGTGTAGCAGTTGTCGGGGCTGTCGGCGGCCACGAAGGCGTGCTGCGCCCAGTTGCCCAACATCATAATAACCCGCGACAAGACAAGTGGTACCACGAACACAGCCAGCGTGGCTGGCAGGTTCACGAAGGCCAGCGCTGCGGTGAGCCCCACATACAGCAGCTCGCCGCGCAGCAGCCGCAAGCGTAAAGTTGGCTTATTGCGCCGCGTGAAGTAGCCCGCCAGCCGCACCGCGCCCAGCGCCAGAAAATCGCTGACGTAGCGCAGAAACCCGCCCAGCGAGTCGCGCTGGTAGTACATGGTGGAGCTTTGGTCGTCGGGCAGGTTGTTTTCGGGGTGGTGCATCCCCATGTGGTGCACGAAGTACGACTCCGGCGTTTGACCAAACAGCGGGGCCAGCACCCACGGAATGTACTGGTTCAGCCAGTTATGTTTTTTCTTGAACAGCACCCGGTGGCTAGTGCAGTGCAGCATCAGCCCAAACGGCCCCTTGTAGCGCGCATTGCTAAAGAAGAAAAACAGCCCGAAAGTGGCCCACCACCACGCCCCGCGCAGCGCTGGCACGAACAGCAACACCGCCAGCGGCAGCATGGTAACCGTTATTTTGAGGCAGAGGTAGGCAAAGGGCATGTCGCGCTCGTCCTGCAAGTAGCAGCTCAGCCCACGGTGTAGCGCCGAGGGAGCCGCCGGCCGGCAATACACCGGGTCGGTCGAGGCGGCGAGTACTTTCATACAGGTGGGATAGGGAAACCGGCCGGGGCCGGGGTAGGCGGACCAGCAGTGTGGCCCGGAAACCAAACGCGGCTCAGCGGCGGGCCAGTGGTGGCCCCAGCGTCCACCAACACGCACGCGGCGAGCAGATACTGTTAAGATAAAGGCAGAGAACTTAAAGTAGTTCCAGCTCCGGTAAAGATACGGAGCGGCCGCGCCAAAAACCCACGGGTTTTTCGCGCCGCATACCCGAAAATTTCGAGAAAAACAAACTTTTCCACCCCCCGCGAGCGGTTGTATCTTTACCCGATAACCGTTTCCGCTGCCCGCCATGCCCGTTTTCTCCCACCTGCATTCTCACACCCAATATTCGCTGCTCGACGGCCAGGCCAGCATTTCGGCCCTCATGAAGAAGGCCCAGGCCGACGGCATGCCCGCCGTGGCCCTCACCGACCACGGCAACATGTTCGGGGCCTTCAACTTCGTGGCCGAGGCCAATAAGTACAACGTGAAGCCCATTGTGGGCTGCGAGTTTTACCTGGTGGCCGACCGCCACAAGAAATCCTTTTTGCGCGAAAAAGGCGAAAAGGACAACCGCTACCATCAGCTGCTGCTGGCTAAGGACCAGGCCGGCTACCACAACCTGAGCAAGCTCTGCTCGATGAGCTTCATCGAGGGCGTGTACTCCAAGTTCCCGCGCATTGATAAAGAGCTGCTGATGCAGTACCACGAGGGCCTGATTGCCACCTCGTGCTGCATCGGCGCCGAGGTGCCGCAGGCCATTTTATTCGAGAGTGAGGAGCGGGCCGAGGAGCTGCTGAAATGGTGGCTCGACGTGTTTGGCGAGGACTACTACATCGAGATTCAGCGGCACGGGCTGATGAACTTCGACGGCACCGGCAAGAGCCAGGAGGACGTGAACCAGGTGCTGCTGCGGCTGGCAAAGAAGTACAACGTTAAGGTTATCTGCACCAACGACTCGCACTACGTGGACCAGACCGACTACGCGGCCCACGACCTGCTGCTGTGCGTGAACACGGCCGAGGAGCGCAGCATCCCGGTCGGTGATTTCGAGACGAACTACTACACCGTGCTCACCGCCGACCAGCGCGTACACTACGACACCCTCGACAACCTGAAAGCCGCCCACAGCTACGACGAGAATGCCCGCCGGATGCTGGCCCGCATCGATGAGGAGCTGCAAAAGCCGCCGAAGCAGCGCAAGCGCCGCTTCGGCTTCGCCAACGACCAGTTCTTTTTCAAGAGCCAGGCGCAGATGAACGCGCTCTTCGCCGACGTACCGGCGAGTGTGGATAACACGAACGAAATTGTGGATAAGATTACGCCGCCCAAGCTGGCGCGCGATATCCTGCTGCCCAACTTCCCCCTACCCCCCCAGTTTGCCAACGCCGACGACTACCTGCGCGAGCTCACTTTCAAAGGCGCGTTTGAAGGCCCCAAGCCGCGCTACTCCGAGCGCACGGCCGAGGTGGAGGAGCGCCTGAACTACGAGCTGCGCATCATCCAGACAATGGGCTTTGCGGGCTATTTTCTGATTACCCAGGACTTTATCAACAAGGGCCGAAGCATGGGCGTGGCCGTGGGGCCAGGCCGCGGCTCGGCAGCCGGCTCGGCAGTGGCCTACTGCGTGGGCATCACCAACATTGACCCCATTAAGTACTCGCTGCTGTTCGAGCGCTTTTTGAACCCGGAGCGCGTGTCGATGCCCGATATCGACATTGACTTTGACGATGTGAACCGCCAGAAAGTCATTGACTACGTGGTGCAGAAATACGGCAAAACGCAGGTGGCGCAAATTATCACTTTCGGCACGATGGCCGCCAAAAGTTCTATCAAGGACGTGGCGCGGGCCTTGGAGTTGCCCCTACCCGCCGCCAACGAGATTGCCAAGCTCGTGCCCGAAAAGCCCGGCACTACCCTGGCCGGAGCCTTCCGCGATGTACCCGAGCTAGCCGCCATCCGCGCCGACCAGAGCGACCTCAAGGGCCAGATTCTGGCCCTGGCCGAGCGCCTCGAAGGCTCGGTGCGCAACACTGGCATTCACGCGGCGGGCATCATCATCGCGCCAGATGATATTACCAAGTATATCCCCGTCTCGACTTCCAAAGACTCGGACCTGCTCATCACGCAGTTCGACGGCAAGGTAATTGAGAGCGCCGGGATGCTGAAGATGGACTTTCTGGGTCTTAAAACCCTGACCATCATTGTGGACGCGCTGAATCTGATTGAGCGCAACCACGGCCTCAAGATTGATATTGACGACATCCCGCTCGATGACGAGAAGACCTACCAGCTCTACCAACGCGGCGACACCATCGGCACTTTCCAGTTTGAAAGTGAAGGCATGCGCATGTACCTCAAGGACCTGAAACCCACCAACATTGAGGACCTCATTGCCATGAACGCGCTCTACCGGCCCGGCCCCATGCAGTTCATCCCGGACTTCATCAACCGCAAGCACGGCCGCGAGCCGGTGGAGTACCCGCACGAGCTGCTAAAGCCTATTCTGGACTATAGCCAGGGAATTATGGTGTACCAGGAGCAAATCATGCAAACGGCGCAGATTCTGGCGGGCTATTCGCTGGGCGGGGCCGACCTGTTGCGCCGGGCAATGGGTAAGAAGGACATGAAGAAGATGGCCTTGGAGCGCGAGAAATTCATCGAGGGCGCGGGCAAGCTGCACAAGATTCCGGCGAAGAAAGCGAGTGAAGTGTTCGACGTGATGGAGAAGTTCGCCGAGTACGGATTTAACCGCTCCCACTCAGCTGCTTATAGCGTAGTTGCCTATCAAACCGGGTATTTGAAGGCCAACTACCCCGCCGAATACATGGCCGCCGTGCTCACCAACAACATGGGCGACATCAAGAAGGTGACCTTTTTTATCGAGGAGGCCCGCAAGCAGGGGGTAGCTGTGCTGGGGCCCGACGTGAACGAAAGCGAGCAGAAATTCAACGTGCCGCGCGCCAACCAGATTCGCTTCGGGCTGGCCGCCATCAAGGGTGCGGGCGAGGCAGCCGTACTGGAATTGGTGGAGGAGCGCCAAAAAAAGGGTCCCTTCTCCGACGTTTTTGATTTTGCCAAGCGCATCAACCTGCGCTCGGTGAACAAGAAAACCTGGGAGAGCCTGGCCCAGGCCGGCGCGTTCGACAGCTTCGAGAAGTACAACCGCCGGCAGTTCATGGACGCGCCGGCCGGCGACCAGAACCTCATCGAAAAGGCGATGAAACTGGGCCAGCAGTATCAGGCAGCCAAGGAGTCGGCGCAGCATAGCTTGTTCGGGGCCAGCGCGTTCGGGGCCGTAGCCGCGCCCCTACCCAAGGTGCCGGACCTGGACGAGTGGAGCACCACCGAGAAGCTGCGCCGCGAAAAGGAAGTGGTAGGCTTCTACCTCTCGGGCCACCCGCTCGACATCTACCGCATGGAAATTGATGCCTACTGCACCTGCCCGCTCGACAAGCTGGAAGACCAGAAAGGCAAGGACGTGAACATCGCGGGCCTGATTTCGGGCGTCCTATTCCGCACCACCAAGAGTGGGCAACCGATGGTGTCGTTCAACGTGGAGGACTACGATTCCAGCATCAATCTGGCACTGTTCCGCGACGACTACAGCAAGTTTGGGCCGCTCATCAACCCCAAAAACTACCACAACGAGCAGGTGCCACCCATGTTCATTCGGGGCAAAATGGAGCTGCGCTACGGTACGCAGGACCAGTGGGAATTGAAAATTAAGACGATGGAACAGCTCGCCAACGTGGCTGACAAACTCAGCAAGGGCGTGCGCGTGAAGCTGGACCTGCGCACCGTGACCGGCCCCATGATTGACCGCTTGCAGGAAGCCATTGAGCACGCTAAGGGCTCGAAGCGGCTCGAAATTCAGTTCGTGGAGCCCCACGAGCGGCTGGCGGTAGACATGTTTTCGCGCCGCTTTCAAATTGAGCCTAAGTCGTTTATCGAGAAGATGCGTGAGTTTGAGTTGGATGTGTGCTCCCTATTGTAGCTCACCTAGCCCTACTGAACTTTCCCCTACCCCATTTGTTTTACTACAACTCTGCTACCTTGCGGCCCCGTTGGCCGTACACGCCAGACGTTTCTTCACTTTTAAATTCCTAGCGTCATGGCGCACAAAGCAATTGAAATAACCGATGCCAACTTCGAGGAGATTATTAACTCGGACAAGCCGGTACTCGTGGACTTCTGGGCCGAATGGTGTGGCCCGTGCCGCATGGTAGGCCCGGTGGTAGAGGAGCTAGCCGGCGAATTTGAAGGCAAAGCCATCATCGGTAAAGTAGACGTGGATGCTAACCCGCAGACTTCTATGAAGTTCGGTATCCGCAGCATTCCTACCCTGCTCGTATTCAAGAACGGCCAGATTGTGGATAAGCAGGTAGGGGCCGTGCCCAAGCACGTACTCGCCCAGAAGCTCGAAGCTCAGGTGACGGCGTAGTTGCCCGCCCACTAGCCACTTATAGTATTAAACCCCCCGTGCCAGCTCTGGTACGGGGGGTTTTTATGGGTGAGGCAGCCACTGCTAGCATACTTGGGCATTGTGCTTTTGGCGGTAGATAGCCCGGCTGGCGCGGCGCTCGTCGCCCCAGATTTCGCGGTGCTCGTCCGGCGTCACGATGCCATCGGCGCGGGCAGCGCGCTTGTCGGCCGTGATGTCGGCTTCGCGCGTGCAGGCACGCCGCCTCGGGGCGGGTTAGCTCACCCGAGGCTACCCCTTGGCGAATGCGGGCCCGCTCGGCTTGCTGAGTATTGCGCGGGGCCGGGGTTTGAGCTTGAACGCTGGCAGCCAATAGGAGAAGCGCGACTACCGCCGAAAACAACTTATTTTTTATGAGAATAGTAGTCAAAAAGGGCAAATAAGAACCCGTGATGTCTTATTGTTGGATGCGAAGCTAGCCAGCGAGTTTGATAAGCAGACTGTCCACGGCAAGTCAGATGCGGCCGGCCCTGCTATATTAGGCGCGCGTTCTGCCAGCTAGGCAGTCACCTTCACCACCTTTCCCTACCCCCATGAACCGCTTTCTTAGTTTTCTTGCTGCCCTGTTGATAGCGGGCGGCCTGTCGGCCCAGGCTCAAACGGCCCCGGCTAGCACCATGAGCAGCAGCTCGACCAAGATGACGACGACTAAAACGGCCCCGGCCGCGATGTCGCATACTACTACCACTACCAGCACCAAGGGCATGAAGGCCGATGGCACGCCCGATATGCGCTACAAGGCCAATAAAGTGGCCAAATCGACCACCACCAAAACCGGTCCGATGAAGGCTGACGGCACGCCCGACATGCGCTACAAGACCAACAAAACAACGACTACCTCTAAGACCAAGATGTAGAGTAGCCCCGCGGCCATCACTTAAAAAGCCCTTTCGACCAGAGTCGAAAGGGCTTTTTAAGTGATGGCCGGTCCTGGCCAACAAGGGGGGTAGGATGCTCAGTCGGCCTTGAGCGCGACGGGCCGGCTGAACAGTTCATCGAGCAACACCAGGGTTTCGGTCCGCACTACGCCCTCAATTAGCTCAATGCGTTCGCGCAGGATGGCCCGCAGGTGTTCGTTGTTGCGGCAGCGCAAGCACGTAAAAATATGGTAAGGGCCGGTAGCAAAGTACGCATCCGTTACCTCTATTATTTCACGTAGCTTTTCGGTTACGACTGCAATGAACGCATTGCTAAGCAGCGTGATACCGATATAAACCTGGGTGCCATAGCCCAGCTTGGCCAGGTCGAGCGAGAGAGTAGCCCGGCGCACAATACCCAGTTCTTCCAGGCGGTTCATGCGCCCATGTACCGTGCCCGCCGACACCTGAATCTGACGGGCAACTTCGGAATAAGGCAGCTTGGCATCCTGCACTAAAATATTGAGGATACGGTAGTCAACCATATCCAGCTCATACGTACGCACCATGAGAAAAACTAGCAGTAACGACACAAATTTAGCTCGAAACTGGTATTAATATTATATTTTTTAGCAAAAAAAAAAGAAGCTCTTGTTCTTAGGGGCTGCTTACCAGTATCTTTGAGGTTAGGTAAACGCGACTGGCATTTATCTACTCACAATGTAGTGTGGTGAAACTGGCAGACACGCCCTCCTATCTCGGGGGTGAAGACACTGGGATAAAGCGCTCGCTCTTCGGAGCGCGCGGCTAACCACTTCGTGGAGGTTCAAGTCCTTCCGCTACAGCGCGTGCTAAGAGGCGATTTTCTTCGGAAAAGCCGCCTCTTAGTCGTTTAGGGGCCTTAGCGTAGGGCCGCCAATTTCAGTAAGTTAGCGGTATTTGGACGGTCGGGGCCAACTCCCCCTGTCAGGATGCGTACTTTTGTGATACTAGGCTGCCCGACCGTTCGTGTCCGTAGGTAGCCAGGCACATGGGCTTACAAGTATTCCTGACTTTTTTACTGATTTTAGTAAACGCTTTTTTCGTTGCTGCCGAGTTTTCCCTTATCCGGGTTCGCTTCTCGCAGCTCGAACTCAAGGCCAAGGAGGGCAGCCGCCTGGCCGGACAGGCCCTGAGGGTGGTGCGCCGCCTCTATGATTACTTGTCGGCCACGCAGCTCGGCGTCACGCTGTCGTCGCTGCTGCTAGGAGCCGTGGGCGAGCAGCTATTTACGGGCCTCGTGCTCGACCTGCTACCCCGCCTGGGCCTGACCATCAGTCTAGCAACGGCGCACAGCATTGCCGTCACGGTGGGGCTGATTATTCTGACTTTTCTGCACGTGCTCTTCGGTGAGCTGTTTCCGAAGGCGCTGGCCATTCAGCGGCCCGAGGCTATCAGCCTGGCGCTGGTGGTGCCGTTGCGCATCTTCTACCTGGGCACGCTGCCGCTAACCTGGTTTTTGTCGAAAGCTTCCAACCTGCTGCTCGGGGCGGTGGGCCTGAGCAGCGCGCACGGCAGTGCCGAAGCCCATACCTCCGACGAGTTGCGCCTGCTCATCGACCAGAGTAAGGAGAGCGGCCAGATTCAGGACTCAGAGCACGAGTTGATTGAGAATGTCTTTCAGTTCAACGACCGCATGGTGAAGCAGATAATGGTGCCCCGCACCAAACTCGCTGCCGTGAACGTGAACGCCACCGACGACGAAATCCTGGAGCTAGTATTCAGCGAAGGCTTTTCGCGGTTGCCCGTGTACGAAAACAACATCGATAATATCGTGGGCGTGCTCTACGTCAAGGACTTACTACCCCTGGTTCGGCGGCAGCAGCCCTTGGAGCTTGCCCGCATCATGCGCACGGCTTACTTCGTGCCTGAGACCAAGAAAATTAACCGGCTGCTACGCCAGTTTCAGCGCAAGCACCTGGTAATGGCCATCGTGAGTGACGAGTTTGGCGGCGTGTCGGGTATTGTCACCATTGAGGATATTATGGAGGAGTTGGTGGGCGAAATCCAGGACGAGTACGACAACGAGGTGCCCGTAGTGGAGAAGATTTCGGAGTCGGAGTACCGCGTGAATACCTCCACGGCGATTCCCGACGCCAACGAGTACTTGCCCTACCCCCTGCCCGAAGGCGAAGACTACGAAACCGTGGGCGGCCTGCTCAACGTGCTCTACGGCAACATTCCGGAGGTGGGCGACGTGGCCGTGCTAGAGCCTTACGAGTTTCGGGTGCTGAGCCGTGACCGCCGCGTGGTAGAGCTGGTGCAACTACGGGTGCTGAGCCCGGCCGCGCCGGCCAGCGAGCCCACCGATGCCCTGTAGCAGACAACGCGGTGCTTCCGACCCACAAAAACGCCCCCGGCACGCATACGTGCCGGGGGCGTTTGGCTATCTAGTTAATAGCTGCCGTATTAACTAGATGTTGTTGAAGATGAAGATAATGAGACCTACCACAATAGCAATTGCGCCAATCGTATCGAGGAAGCCCGACCCTACGATGAGGCCGATAATGAGCACCGCCAAACCAATGACGGCGAGGCCTAGGTAGGCCGACGACTTGGCCGTGGCGTGCGCCGTACCGGCCGTGTTCTGCTGGCGCGTCTCCGCTTTAGTCAGGCGGTTGAGTACTTTTTTCAGCATTATTCGCTGCACCAGATTGGGCTTGGCTGTAGGGGTAGCAGCAAAGGCTGGCGCAGCGGCTACCGGGGCAGTAATTTTAGTAGCGGCCGCCCGAGACTGGGTGGCAACTGGGAGGGCAACGGCGGGCACCGCCACCGAAACCGGCAGCGTGGTAACGGGCGTACTGGCTACTGCCTGGACTACTGAGGCTGGCGCGGCGACGGCCGGCGCAGCTGCTACCGGAGCCTTGGCCACGACGTGTGAGGTAGTGCCCAGATAGGCGGGCACGCTGGGATTGAAGGCGTAGTTGGCCCGGCTGCATGAGCTGAGCGAGGCGGCGGCAAAAGTCAGGGCTGCCAGGGAGCGATAAGTATTTTTCATGGGAAAAGGCTGGAAGGTGTAGGCCGCTATACGCGACTTACGATTAACAAGGTTCTCTCATAACGCACTTCTCCTTAGACCTATAGCCGTGCTTAACCAGGAATTTTTGGGATAAGTACTTTTAAATAAATCACTTATTTTTTATCCCGTTCCGCTTTAAACTCACGGGTGTTCAGTGAGCTTTCCGCGCGCAACTGCTGCGATGCGCGTCACGTGGAGGCATTAGCAACGGCCCTCTCCTACCGCACTAGAAGGCCCGCCGGGCTACACCAATGAGCAGCTAGTGCGAGGCCAAAGGTGCTTATTACAGGTGCAATACTTTTTGTTTTCCTCGCACTGAACTACCCCTGCGCCGGCTTTTATAAGCAGTCAAAATAACTAATCCAATTATTAGTAAAAAGTTCGTTTCCATTATAGCTTTACGCGCCTTTTATAGAAAAACAATAGTGCCTATCCTTATGGAAGCCTCTAGACTACGACGCTTAGTTACCTGCCTTATCGACTTTGGGTGCAGCTTTTTCCTTTTTCTGGCGGTGCTACGGCTGCTACCCGCTAGGCTTGTGCCTGTTGAATCTTACCGCTTTGTGTTATTAGGAAGCACTTTTTTGTACTATGCGGTCAGTGAGATGCTATTCGTTCGAACTGTAGGAAAGCTAATGACGGGCACCAACATTGTAACCACTACTGACGAGGAGCCGGCACGGGGCCAGCTGCTCGTGCGCACTGCCTGCCGCTTTCTGCCGCTAGAGCCACTGAGTCTTTTATTTAGCCGCCGGAAACTGAGCTGGCACGACCGCTTTTCTAAGACTAAGGTTATCTATTTAGGAACTTAAAACTGGCATATCTTTGAAATAACCATTCCCTTTTTTCTGTCACCTTTTTTCTTTCTCTCGCATGTCAAAACTCAAACAAGCTACTGCCTGCGGGCTAATCCTGCTCTCCCTTTCCGCAAGCAGCTGCGCCACCATCTTCGGGGGCCCGGTAACCGACTACCAGCGCACAAAGCCCGCGGCTGGCCAGCCACAACGCTCCGTGCGGGTAGGCGCACTAATCGCCGACATCGTACTATTTTTACCTAGCCTAGTTGTTGATTTTGCCACCGGGGCCATTTACAAGCCCCAAGGCAAGTAGCCGCTAAAAATGAGCGGAAGGCCATGCAGCTACTTGGGCTGCATGGCCTTTTTATTTGTTACCAAACCAGCTGGCGTACAGCTGATAATTGGCGGCCGTGCGGCTTATGCCCTCGGCCTGCACCGCGCTCACGGGCTTTATTTTTTGAGCGGGCACGCCGGCATAGAGGTAGCCGGGCTCGCAAACCGTGCGTTCGAGCACTACGGCCCCGGCCGCGATGAGGCAGCCGCTTCCCACCACGGCGTGGTCCATGACGATGGCCCCCATACCGATGAGCACGTCGTCGGCCACGGTGCAGCCGTGCACGATGGCCCGGTGCCCGATGCTCACCCGCGAGCCGATGGTGAGGGCCGCCTTTTCATAGGTACAGTGCAGCACGGCCCCGTCCTGGATGTTGGTTTCGTCGCCGATGCGGATGCGGTTGACGTCGCCCCGCACCACGGCCCCGAACCATACGGTACAGCCCCGGCCCAGCACTACGTCGCCCACCACGGTCGCATTGTCGGCCAGAAAGCAGTTGGGGCCGATGATGGGCCAGATTCCGTGAACGGGGAGCAGCAGTGCAGGCATAGGGGGTAGTGTAAACTAGGCGCAATGTAAAGCAGCCCGGCCGGCGGGCTATTAACTAGCGTGGAACCCTGACCTTCACCCAGCCGCCATTAAGGAGCACTAATTTCGAATTAATCAAGCAGTTACCCTCATGAAAAATCCATTGCTACTCTTCGCTACCCTCTTGACGCTGGGCGTGGGAACTGGCGCGTGCACGCCCAACGACAAAACGGACTCAACGGCCTCGACCACCGACAACGCCGCGGCCGCGGCCGATACCGTGGGCGCGCGGCAGCAGCTAAAGCAGGACCGGGCCGGCGTCCGGCTAGATAGCGCCGGCACAACGCCCGTTCGCGGCCAGCCAACCAACTGAGACTGCCTTGAAGAGACGTGAAAAAAGCGCTGAGCGACGGGTTACCTTTCGTGAGGAGGTTTGATTAAGCGGTGAACTTTCATTTGTTATTCACCCGCAATTTTTTTCTCCATGAATACTTCCCTCAAAACCCTGTTTACCGCCGCCATCGCCCTGAGCTTCACTGCCTGTTCGAGCGAGACCGCCAAGAAGGAGAACGCCGACGGCACCACGACGACCACGACGGAGGTAACAACTCCCAGCACGGACTCGGTAGGCACCAAAATGGACGCCGCCGGCGACAAGATGGACGCCAAAATGAACGCCGCTGGCGATAAGATGAACGCTAATATGGACGCCGCCGGCGACAAGATGGACGCCAAAATGAACGAGGCTGGGGCTAAGATGGATGCCGCTGGCGACAAGATGCAGGCTAACGCCGCCGAAACCAAAGCTAAGATGGACGCTAAGATGGACGCCGCCGGCCACAAGATGAATGCGATGGGCGACGCCGCCGCCAAGTCGGCCCGCGAAACCAAGGAGAATATGCAGAATTCCGTAAAATAGTACGGCCTTTAACCCTTGCCTCCGAGCCCGCGCCTACCCGGCGCGGGCTTTTTGGTGCGCTGGTCGGGCGGGGCGGGTGTATTTTGCCGCGTGTTATTTCGCCGCCGCCCTCCCACCGTTCCCGCCGACGTACTCTCCGACCAGGAGGTGCTGGCGCGCTACCGCCAAAGTGGCGACGTGGGCGCGCTGGGCGTACTTTATGAGCGGCACTTGCCAGAAATATTCGCCGTATGCCGCCGCTACCTGGCCCCGCCCGATGAGGATGCCCAGGACGCAGCCATGCAGCTCTTCGAGCAATTGGTGGTGAAGCTGCGCAGCCACGCGCCCGACAATTTTTCGGCCTGGCTCTACACCACAGCCCGCAATTTTTGCCTGATGGAGCTGCGCGCCCGGCAGCGCGGCACAGCCAGCGGCGGCCCGCTGGTGCTCTTCCCGGAAGCTATTGACGTGGAAAATGCCGCCGCCCGGCATCTACCCAATGCCATTACCGAGGCCGAAGCCGACCGCCAGCACGAAGACGACCTGCAAGCCTTGGAGCTGGCCCTGAGCCAGCTCCCCCCCGAGCAGCGCCGCTGCCTGGAATTATTTTACCTGGAAGAAAAATCGTATCAGGAAATAGTGGCCGCTACCAGCCTAGCCCTCAACCTAGTGAAAAGCCACCTGCAAAACGGCCGCCGAATGCTCAAGCGTAGCATAGGCAAGGAATGGAGAATGAAGAAGGAGGAATAAGAAGTCATTTCTTCAAGCGCTTATATTCCCCCTACCCCCCCAAAATCACGTCCTCATTCCACCTTCCTGATTTCTATTTAAATATGCTGCCTGCCCACCCGCTGCTGAACGCTACTGCCCCAGCCGGCCCGCACCTGCCGGTAGCGCTGCTGCGCCAGTATGCGGCGGGCACGCTGGCCCCGGCGGCCCGGCACCGCGTGGAGGCTCACACCCTGGCCTGCGACCGCTGCGCCGACATGCTGGAGGGCCTGCTGCAAACCCCGCCCGCCACCACCGACCAGGCGCTGGCCCGGCTGCAACAGCGCCTCCGCCAGCGCGTGCAACCGCCTGCCCCGGCCCGGCTGGCCCGGCGGCCCCGGCGGCACCGCTGGCTGGGGCCGCAGCTGGCCACGGCGGCGGCGCTGCTGCTGGGCCTGCTGGCCGGCGGCTGGTGGGCCTGGCAGCAGCGGCAGCGCCCAGCCGTGCCAGTCGCCAGCGTAGCGCTCCCCAGCCGCACCGAGACCCCTACCCCCCCCGCCCCGGCCAACGCCAGGGCGGTAGCCAGCCAGCCATCACCCACACCCACGCCCACACCCATTGGGGGCTATGCGGCCCTGCATGAGTATTTGCAAAAAGGTGCTGCCGCATTCAACCCGAACCCCCAGAACGGCCCACGCCGCATGGGCCGGGTGGTGGTGCGGCTACGCATCGGGGCCGATGGCCAGGTGCAGCGGGCCGAGACCGTGCGCAAGCTGCGCGCCGACTATGATGCCGAAGCCATGCGGCTTCTGCGAAAAGGCCCTACCTGGCAGTCTGACCTCAACGCTAGCCCGACGGTCGATGTGACGGTAGTATTTTAGGGATTGGGGATGACAGTCCGGTAATGCGAGCAACGTAAAGCAATCGCAGCCGAATGAGTGTCGTTCGGCTACGATTGCTTTGCGTTGCTCGTAATGACAGGCGATTAATCCCTGGCCCTTACTCTCCTGCTCTCTACATCTTCATTCCGGCCCGGAACGAACCGTCGTCCACGGTTTTCAGGAATTTGCGAAGGCCGGTCATGTACGTTTGTTGGTCATCATACATGGCCATGTGGCTACCCTGCGGGCAGATGAGGGCGGCCCCCTGCTTCACCTGGGTGGCAATCCAGGCCATGTGGGCGGGGTCCATTGTGTCGTACTTCCCGCCAATGCTCAGCACCGGAATTGTGAGCTGGGGCAAGTCCTTGGTACGGTCCCAATGGGTGAGCTTGCCCGAAATGCCGAACTCGCTGGGACCCTGCATCGTCACGTAGAGCGATTGGTTAATCTTGCTCATGGCGCGGCGCACCGGCTCGGGGTTAGGCACAATACGGCACAAGTGCTCGGCATAAAAATTGGGTTCGAGCAGGCCCATGTAGCGCGGGTTGCCGAAGTCCTTTTTAGCTTCAATCTGCCGGATTTCCTGAAGCACTTCGGGTTTTAATTGCTTGGCCAATACCTCGTCGGCATACTTGCCGTAGGCGGGGCAGCTCATCATCATATTACTAATAATGAGACCTTTGAGGTTTTTCTGGTATTTGAAAGCGTACTCGGCAGCCAGGATGCCACCCCAGGAGTGGCCCAGCAGGTAGAAGTTATCCTTATTGAGGTTGAGCGCCTGGCGCACCTGCTCCACTTCTTCCACGTAGCGCGGCAGGCTCCACATGCTGGTGTCGCGGGGGTTGTCGGAGTTGCCGCAGCCCAGCTGGTCGTAGTAAATAAACTCCACCCCATCCTGGGGCAGAAAGCTTTCCATGCACTCAAAGTACTCGTGCGTAGCTCCCGGCCCGCCATTCAGCAGCAAAAGCTTGATTTTTGGGTTGTTACCGAACTTCTTGGTCCAGACGTTGAACGTCCCCTTGGGGGTAGTAATGGGAATAACTTGCACGCCGCCGGTTTTCACGCCCGTTTCCTGGGCTGGGAAGTAGGCGCTGGACGCAGCGGCCGGGGTAGTAGGGGCACTGGGCTGGCAGGCGGGCAGCGTGGCGGCCAGCAGCAGGCCGGCGGCGCGGCGAGCGAGGGTAGAAAAAGGCATAAGTCAGGACTGAGCGGCACGGGCGTTCGTACCAGTCTGCCAAGCTACTACGCGAATCTTTTGAAGTCAAAAAGCCGCCGGCCAAAATGACCGGCGGCTTCTCTCCTAATGGAAGGTAACTACCCGCTGTACCCACCGCCGCTTTCGGGCTCGGTGGCGCTGCCACTGGGCTTAGTGGGGGTAGGCAGGTCAGTTTCGGTTTTGATTTCTACGTTTTCGTAGTCGGGCACGCCGTCGCCTTGCACGGGTACGGGTGGCTCGGTGTGGGGGTCGGGGGTAGGCTGGCTCATGGAAGCAGGAATAAAGTGAGGGGGTAGGGACTTTTGGAAAGCAAACGAGTTTACGCAGCTGGCCTCCTAATGGCTGCCGGCCGCCGGGCCAGGGTTGTACTTTTGCACGGGCCGCCGGCCGGTTTTTACCGGTTTATCCGCCTACCATTTCATTCCTTTCCCTTCTTCCTGACATGAATTTTCGGACTGAAAAAGATACGATGGGCCCCGTGCAAGTGCCCGCCGACGCCTACTGGGGCGCGCAAACGCAGCGCAGCATCGAGAACTTCCCCATCGCGCAGGATATCAACAAGATGCCGAAGGAAATTATCCAAGCCTTCGCTTATCTCAAGAAAGCCGCCGCCCTCACCAACCGCGACGCGGGCGTGCTCGACGCCGACAAAGCCGCCCTCATCGGGCAGGTGGCCGACGAGATTCTGGCCGGCCAGTTGGCCGACCAATTCCCCTTGGTGGTGTGGCAAACCGGCTCGGGCACGCAGTCGAACATGAACGTGAATGAGGTGATTGCCTACCGCGGCCACGTGCTGCAAGGCGGTCAGCTAGCCGACGAAAAGAAGTTTCTGGCTCCCAACGACGACGTGAATAAGTCGCAGTCGAGCAACGACACCTTCCCAACGGCCATGCACATCGCGGCCTACAAGATACTGATGGACAACACTATTCCTGGTATTACCAAGCTGCGCGATACGCTGCGGAAGAAATCGGAAGAGTTCAAGCACATCGTCAAAATCGGGCGCACGCACTTCATGGATGCCACGCCGCTGACGCTGGGCCAGGAGTTTTCGGGCTACGCTTCGCAGCTCGACCACGGCCTGCGGGCCATTCATAATTCCCTACCCCACCTCAGCGAGCTGGCGCTGGGCGGCACGGCTGTGGGCACGGGCATCAACACGCCGCCCGGCTACGCCGTGAGCGTGGCCCAGCACATCGCGGAGCTGACCGGCCTACCCTTCGTCACGGCTGAAAACAAGTTTGAGGCACTGGCCGCCCACGATGCCATCGTGGAAGCCCACGGCGCGCTCAAAACGGTGGCCGTGAGCCTGATGAAAATCGCTAACGACGTGCGGATGCTCAGCAGCGGCCCGCGCGCCGGCATCGGCGAAATCTCGATTCCCGACAATGAGCCGGGCTCCAGCATCATGCCCGGCAAGGTAAATCCCACGCAGTGCGAGGCCATGACGATGGTTTCGGCCCAGGTAATGGGCAACGACGTGGCCATCACGGTGGGCGGCTCGCTGGGCCACTTCGAGCTGAACGTGTTCAAGCCGGTGATGATTTACAACTTTCTGCACTCGGCCCGCCTCATTGGCGACGTGTGCGCGGCCTTCAACGACAAGTGCGCGGTGGGTATTGAGCCCATTTTGCCCAATATTAAGAAGCACGTCGATAGCAGCCTGATGCTGGTGACGGCCCTCAACCCGCACATCGGCTACTACAAAGCCGCCGAAATTGCCCAAACGGCCCACAAAAACAACTCGACCCTTAAGGAAACCGCCGTGCAGCTCGGCTACGTCACCCCCGAGCAGTTCGACGAGTGGCTGAAACCCGAGGACATGGTAGGGGAAATTTAAGGGATGAGGGATTAAGGGGAACGTCATGCTGACGGAGGAAGCATCTCTGCCGCGTAAGTAACTATAAATTATGAAGTTACTTACGCGGTAGAAATGCTTCCTCCGTCAGCATGACGTTCTTGTTTACTCTATTCTCATTAATCATTAATCCTTGTTCAATATCGTTCTACACCTTTCGGCGCGTGTAGCGCGATGGTAACTGCACAACGGAGCACGAAAGCTGGCTCAAGGCCGATATTTACAAGCTTTTCATGCACACGCCCACTTCGCGGCGAAAACACCTGGCGGAAGTGCACGCCTATGCGGGCAGCTTTGTTTTTGCATCTTTGCGGCTGCTTTACTTTCTGCCAGCCATGCCTTTAGATTTCACTCAAAACCTAGTCCTGGAAAACAGCCGCGTGCGCCTGCGCCCGCTCGAAACCGCTGATTTTGAAGAATTAAAGGCCATCGCCTTTGACCCTGCCATCTGGCAGTTCACCATTACCCGCGCCGACGACGCACTGAGCCTGGCCGCCTACGTGACGGCGGCCGAGCAGGCGCGACAGGCCGGGCAGCGCTACCCCTTCGTCATTATTGACCGGGCCAGCGGGCGGCTGGCAGGCAGCACTAGTTACTATACGATTGACCTGGATAACCAGAAGCTGAGTATCGGCTACACCTGGATGGGCACGGACTTTCAGCGCACGGGTCTCAACCGGGCGGCCAAGCACCTGCTGCTGGGCTACGCCTTCGACCAGCTAGGCTGCGAGCGTGTGGAGCTGGAAACTGACAGCCGCAACCATAAGTCGCAAACGGCCATGCGCCGCATGGGGGCCACTGAGGAGGGCACCCTGCGCAGCCACCGCGTTCTACAGGATGGCTACCGGCGCGATACGGTCATTTTCAGCATCTTGCGGCCCGAGTGGCACGAGTTGCGCCGCACCACGTTTGCCGAGTACAATGTCTGAGCCGACCGGGCCCGCGGCCCTACCCCCCGCCGGGCGGCCGGGCCTGCTGCGCCGCCGGGTAGCCAGCTTCGGGCACGCGCTGCGAGGCGTGGGTAGCGCGCTGCGCTCGGAAGTGCATTTGCAGCTGCACGCGGTAGCTACGGCGGTGGTGTTGGGGGTAGGGCTTTATTTTCAGTTGAGGCCCACGGAATGGGCCCTGGTGGCGCTGGCGGTGGCCGGCGTGTGGGCCGCCGAGCTGTTCAACACGGCCATTGAAACGCTCACTAATCTGCTATCGCCGGGCTACCACCCGCTGGCGGGCCGGGCCAAAGACGTGGCAGCCGGGGCCGTGCTGCTAGCCGCGCTGGGCGCGCTGGCGGTGGGTAGCTGCGTGTTCGGGCCTAAAATCTGGGCCTTACTGCCGCGCTAACTATTCGAGCCGGTTGGCGTAAGGGTAAACGCTTTTAACGCTCCCCTTTTCCTGCTTTTTGCCATGCGCCGCTCGTTTACTCCGTTTATCGCGCTGCTTGCCGCGCTACCCCTACTCTTGGTATCCTGCCAGCAGGATGTGGTAGTGAACACGCCTACTACTCCCCCCGTCGAAGGCTTTGTGAGCCAGCCCGATACGCCGGCTCCTACCAGCACGAATACCGTGGACCCCGTGCCCGCCCGCGACATGCGCCTCGATAGTACTGCCCGCCCTATTTGGCTACAGCGCCACATTCAGGGCATACTGGCTGAGCGTAAACGCAACCCCATTATCCGCGTCACCCGCTACAAGTACGATGGCGAAACGGTCTACTACGAGTCGGCCCCTTGCTGCGAGCAGCAGTCTACCCTCTACGATGCGAAAGGCCAGGTGCTATGCCATCCCGAAGGCGGCCTCACCGGCAAGGGCGATGGCCGCTGCGGCAACTTCGATAAGCGCAAAACCGACCCCGAGTTGGTGTGGGAGGACCCGCGGTAAATTTTTCAGTCAAATACTAAGAGAACGTCATGCTGAGCTTGTCGAAGCATGACGTTTTTTGTTCGCTCAACAAGTCAATAACTACCTCCTTGAATTACCCCTTCACCATTTCATGATTAATACTATCGCTAAGCTCGGCACCTTCAACGTGTGGGCCAACGAAACGCTGCTGCGCCGCCTCGATTCCTCCGTAGCTGCCGGCAAAGAGGCCCCGGCAGCCGCGCTGCGCATTTTCAGCCACGTCATCAATGCCCAGGCCATCTGGATTGCACGCCTCAGCGGCACCGCCAGTCCGCTTAAAGTGTGGCAGGAGCATGACCTGGCCGGCCTGCACCACTGGCACAAGCAAACCTCTCAAAAGTTTGCCGACCTCTGCGCCAATGCTGATGAGCAGGAGCTGCTACGCCACATCCAGTACTCCAACTCCCAGGGCGATGCCTTCGACTCGCAGGTGAGCGATATTCTGACGCACTGCGTGGTGCACGCCAGCTATCACCGCGGCCAGGTAGCTACCAAAATGCGCGAAGGCGGTCTGGAGCCCGTCAATTCCGACTTCATCACCTACTGCCGCGAGGTAAGTGGGCAGGTAGCGCCACAACTCTGACCATTAAATAGCGCGAATTGTGCGGGATTTCACGAATTTTTTGGACGATTCACGCCTACGATTTGCCAAAAAAGGCCACCCAAGCGGGTGGCCTTTCTCAGTGAACCAGCGGGCTACTTCTTGGTCGTATCGGCCGGCGCGGGGGGGGTAGGGGTTGCCTTGCGCCCACCGCCAAACAGGCTGTTCAACCCATTGCCAATGGCCTGCTTTGCTTTGGCTTCAGCTTCCAGCTTCTTCTTCTGAATCTCCAGATTCAGTTGTTCCTGGGCATTTTGCTGGGTAACGGCAGTAGCCTTCTGGGTGCTGTCACCCTTGGCTCTATTCTTATTGGCGAGGCCCAACAGCGCGTCGGTGAGCTTGGTCTTCACCACGTTAGTCACGATGGCTTTACCCTGGTCCTTGAGGCTGCCGCTGGTCAGCTTCACGGTGGGGCTGCTGATGTTGCCCCCAATGTCGAGGCCCAGCGTCACGCGGTCAGTACCCTGAATATTCTGCACGCCGGTCAGTTGCGTAAGCTTGCTGTTCAACGCATTACCAAGTTTGCCGGTGGGCGCGTTTATGGCGGCCACGTAGTCCACGATGCCGGCCAGGCTGTTGGTGCCGCCCAGCGTCAGCTTAAGGTCGCCTACCGCGAAGTCGAAAGGCTTCACGATGAGCTTGCCATCCACAATCTGCGCGTTCACGACCTTGTTTATAATGCTCAGGTTTTTCAGCTCCGGCAAGGTCGTGAGGCTGGCAATCTGGCTGAGGGTAGGCGATTGCAACACGCTGGCTTTCAAGATATCAAATACGCCGTTACCACTTAGCGTGCTCAACTTGGGCAGCATATCCTGGCCCATCTCGCCGCTGGCGCTGAAGGTGGTGTTGAACACGCCCTGCACCGCCGCGGCCAGCGGCACCAGCGCCTTCACGGTGTTGAATGCCTGGAAAGCACTCTGAAAATTCAGGTTTTTAATATTCAGCCCCAGGTCAAATTTGGGATGAGCCAGGTTCTGGGTATTATAGCTGCCGGTGGTGCCAAAGGTGGCACCCAGGGTGTTGAAAGTCAGATTTTTAAGCGTCGCTATTTGGTTATTCACCGTCACGGTGCCAGTGGCGTTGGTTAGCTTCAGGTTGTCGTAGGTCACGTTGTCTACCTTGCTGTTGAGCACCAGGTCGAAGAACTTCGGAATGGCGACTACCCCGCTGGCCTGGGTCGGCGCGGCCTTGCCAGTGGCCGTACTCTTGTTGCTCACGGGGTCCACCATAAACTCGTTCACGTTGAAATTGTGCGAGTTAACCGTTAGGTTACCGCGCAGCGGCTGGCCGGGCGTGAAGAGGTAGCCCAGGTAGTTGCTCACCGTGCCACTGGCCGCAAAGTCGGAAGTGCCAGCCGTGCCATTCAGGCTCTGAACCACAATCTGGTTGTTGTTGAAGGTGCCCGTCGCGCTGCTGATGTTCACGCCCTGCGGTAGCTCTTTACTCTGGTAAGTCACGTTCTTCGCCTGCACCGTGCCGCTGGCCTTCACGTTCTGGTAGCGGCCGGCGTTCACGTCGGCCATGTTGCCGGCGGCGGCAATGTTGCCGCTCACGCGGCCCGTCACGGTCATGCCCTGCAAGGGAAAAATCCTGGTGATTTTGGTAAGGTCCACCGTACCCTTCACGTCGGCGTCGAAGACGGGCGAGTTGATGTTGTGGGCCGCCAAGCGGCCATCGAGCGGCTCACCTTCCAGCAGCATGTGAAACTGCGGCAGGTTTACGTAAGTATCATTCACCTGGCCCGTGGCGTTCACCACCGTGCCACTCAGATTGATATCCTCAATCGGGGCCGGAAACTTATCCGATTTCACGTAGCCATTGGTCATCTTGATGGCGGCGTTCACCACCGGCATCTGGGTCTTCGAGTACGTACCTTTGCCGGTAGCATCCACGAAAAACTGGCCGCGCATGGTGAGGCCGGCCACCGGGTACACTTTCAGCGCCTCGGCCAGGTTCACGTTGGCCTTCACGCGGCCGTCCACCTGCATGGGGTTGAGGCCGTCGATGGCCACGTTGCCATCTACCGGGTTGGTACCCAGGTCCAGGTGAAAATTCGATATATTGACTTTCACATTATTCGTGAAGCCCGAGGGGTTATCCACCACCATCGCCACGTTGATGTTCTTGGCCTCCTGCGGCAGCTGCGGATACTTGAAGCGGCCGTTGGTCACGGTCAGGTTCACGCCGTAGCCAGGCATCCGTAACTTATTTTGCACGCCCTTGTAGTAGCCGCTAAAGGCTACCTGCCCGCTCGCCGCCACGTCCTTAAACTGCGCGTTGAACACGCCCGGCACCAAGCTCAGGATGTTCTTGAAGTCGGTTTGCAGCGCCTTGAACGTGATGTCGTAGGTGATATCGGTGGCGTTGGGCAGCCCAATGGCACCCGCGAAGCTGAACGGGAAATCGTTGAGCTTCACCTGGTTTTCCTTGAAGGTATACAGATGCTTGTTCAGGTCCATCGCCAACGCCACGTCGGCATTCACCTGCTTATTGGTCAGGTAGTCGATGCCGTTGTAGGTGGCCGTGAGCTTATTGATGGTCGTGTTAGACGTCAGGTCGAAGATATTCTTCGCAAAATCGCCCTTGCCGGTGTGGTTCACGCCGCGTGCGTCCATTCGGAAGGGAATGCTCCGGTCATCATAGCGCAAGCGCCCGTTGGTAATTTTCCAACCCTGAATGGCCAGATTCACCGAGCTGGTATCCTGCCCTTTCGAGGCGGCGGCCGAGTTCGAAAGCATGATATCCCAGTTGGCACGCCCGCTCTTGAGCACCTCAATGGCAATGTCAGGCTGGTCGAGGGCCACGCTTTTCACGTCAATCTGCTGGCCCTTGATGACGCTCATCAAATCGAGCCCTACCCGCAAGTCGGGCAGGTAAGCCAGCGTGTCGCGGCTGAACGAGTCCAGCCCAATCACGCGCAGGTTCTTGATATCCAGACCTAAATTGGGAAACGTGCTGAGCAACGTCACGTCAATATCGGCAGGATTATACTGCACCTTGGCGCGCACGCGCTGCGCAATCTGTTTATCGGCGAGCGCCCGCAGCTTGTCTTTAAATAAAAACGGCGCGGCCACCAGCGCCACCACCAGTAGCACGACAAATACCAGAAAACCAAGCAGAATCTTGCGCATCAGAAGAGGTAATTAAATAACGTCGGGCAAAAATAGCGCCCAGCGGGGCCGGTTGGGGGCACCCGCGCTTTAACGCGAAAATGGAGCCGATTGCGCCTTGCACACAGCTTTTTTCTGTAAATACTCCTTTTTTCCTTTACAAAAAAGCCCGGTCGAAGATGTCTCCGACCGGGCCTGGCAGCAAGTAGGGGATGAGTTATTTAGTTGCATGCTGCTCCAGGTACTGGTAGCGGGCGCGCGTCTGGTCGGGCCCGGCCTGGGTGGTCACGTCAAGGCGCATCACCTGGCCATTCTGCTGGCTGGCGGCTGGCCAGGGGGGTAGGCCCACGCCGTTGGGGTTGCCAGTTTTGATGAAGTTGGCGAAATAGCCCTGCATCACTTTCGACACCTGGTAATCATCGGGCGTCCAGGCAAATACCTTGTTAGTAGGCAGGTTGCCCAGCGCGTACTCAATCTCGGCCGAGTGCACGGCACCCTTGGCGGGCGGGGCGGGGGTAGGGGCCGCGCCGGTACCCTTGGTGACGCCGCCGGCCAGGTTGGCGGTGGCGTTGCCCATTGCGGGCGTCATGGCCGGGCGGGGGCGGGCGTAGAGGTAGCGGTATACCGGCTGGCCGCCGGTCTGGAGCTGGGCATCGGCCAGCTTCCAGGTGCTGTAGGCGATGAAGCGGTCACTGGCCAGGTCGGTGGCGGCCTGCTCGGCCTGCGCGTCGGTAGTGGCGGGATAGAGGCGCTGAATGTCAGCCGCCTGCTCGCCATACAGCTTTTGCACGGCGGCGCTGTAGTTGGCTACCGTGGGCGCGTTCGGGCCCAGCACCATCTGGTAGCCCATCTCCTGCGAGTTCCAGCCCACCAGCAGCGGCACGTGCGCCTGCTGGCCGGCGGCAAAAATCTCGGCCGGCGAGCGCGGCAGAAAATACCCATCCACAATGGGCGCAAAGCGCGGCGCGCCCTGCTTGCCGCTGGCCTCCAGCAGCTGCTGGGCCGGCAGCGCCCGCAACGCAGCCAGTGAAGAGGCACCCAGGCTGGTAGCAAACCCTACCCCCGTCTGCTCGCCCTGCGCCAGGGTGGGTAGCGGCTGCAAGCCCAGCAGCGAGCCGCTTTCGGCAATGGCACCCACCAGTAGGTTTTTAGAAGCCGGCGCGGCTAGCTGCGCGCTCACCGACCACGAGCCCGCCGACTCGCCCCCAATGGTAACGTGCTGCGGGTCGCCGCCAAAGGCCGCGATATTGGCCCGCACCCACTGCATGGCCGCTTGCTGGTCGAGCAGACCATAGTTGCCCGAGGCGTGGTGCGGCGATTCCTTGGTCAGCTCGGGGTGGGCCATAAAGCCGAACACGCCCAGGCGGTAGTTCACCGTCACGGTCACGATGCCTTGCTTGGCCAGGCTTTCGCCGTCGTAGCGCGGCTCCGAGCCATCGCCGGCCACGAAACCGCCGCCGTAGAAATACACCAGCACCGGCCGCTTTTCCTGGGCCGTTTTCGCGCCCGTCCACACGTTCAGGTACAGGCAGTCCTCGCTCACGCCATTCGAGCGAAAATTCATGTCGCCAAATAGCGGCAGCTGCATGGCGCGCGGCCCAAACTGCGTGGCCGGTCGCACGTTGGTCCACTTCGCGGCCGGCTGCGGGGCCTGCCAGCGACGCTCGCCCACGGGCGGCGCGGCGTAGGGAATACCCTTGAACTCGTGGATGCCGCTGGCGGCAGTAGCGCCGGCCAGCCGGCCGCCGGCTACCTGCACCTGGTTTTGGGCAAGGTTGGAAGCAGGCTTCTGAGCCACGGCCACGATGGTCAGGAAAAGGGGGGGTAGGAAAAGTAGCAGTTTCATGGCGAAAAGTAGCGCGAAGTTTCCACTTCGTACGCAAGCACGGCGAGCATCGTCGTTTGCACTGTGCGGTTCTGCCTGCTCGCGGCGCTCGCGCACGAAGTTGAGAAACTTCACGCTACACGCAAAAAGCCCCGCTGCCAGCTTGGCAACGGGGCTTTCTTAAAAAGCTAACAACCCAAAAACTACAGCAGCTCCGTGCTACGCTTCACGAAGGCCGTAAGCGCCTCGCCCTTCAGCATCCCTTGCGTGAGCAGGGCCAAGTCGAAGGCCTGCTTGGCAATGGTTTCGCCGCCGTCGGCCAGCACCTTTTGCACCAGCGGGCTGTTGGCGTTCACCGTCACGTCGAACGAGTCGGGTAGGGAGCCGAACATCTGCATGCCGCCCCCGCCACCGGTGCGCTGCATGTCTTTCATGCGGCGCATAAACTCGTTTTGGGTGATGACCACTGGCGCATCCTGCGGCGAAAGGGCCGCCACTTTGACGTGCATGGTCTCGTTGTGGATAGCGCTTTTAAAGGTTTCCTCTAGCTTCTTCTGGTCGTCTTCGCTCAGCACGCTAGCCGGGGCCTCTTCTTTTTCAATGAGCTGGCTGGCTGTGGCCGAGTCTACGCGCTTGAACGTGGTTTTCTCCAATTTTTGCTCCAGCAAACCAATGAAATGCGGGTCGAGCACCTGGTCCATATTCAGCACGTCGTAGCCGCGCTCCTGGGCCGCCGCCACGAAGCCGTGCTGGCGCTCGGCGTCGGTGGTATAAAGTACTACGGTGTTGCCGTCTTTGTCCTGCTGATTGGCCTGAATATGCTCGGTGTACTCGGTGAGCGTGTATAGCTTACCCTCCACGCTTTTCAGCAGCACAAAGTCCTTGGCACGCTCGTAAAACTTATCATCCGAGAGCATCCCGTACTTTACAAACACCCCAATATCAGCCCATTTTTCCTCGTAGCCAGCGCGGTCCTTGCGAAACAGCTCGGCCAGCTTATCAGCCACTTTACGGGTGATGTAGGTGTTGATTTTGCGCACGTTGGCATCGGCTTGCAGGAAGCTACGCGACACGTTCAACGGAATATCGGGCGAGTCAATCACGCCGTGGAGCAGCATCAGAAACTCGGGTACTACATCCTTCACTTCATCGGTGATGAATACCTGCCGCGAGTAGAGCTGAATCTTATTACGCTGAAATTGCAGCTCGTCCTTCACCTTCGGGAAGTACAAAATACCCGTGAGGTGAAACGGATAGTCCACGTTCAGGTGAATCCAGAACAGCGGCTCATCCATGCTCATCGGATACAGCTCGTGGTAGAACTTCCGGTAGTCCTCATCGGTCAGGTCGGCCGGCTGCTTGGTCCAGATGGGCGTCGTATCGTTAATTAGCTGACCCTCAAACTCAATCGGGACGGGCAGGAACTTGCAGTACTTGGTGAGGATGGTACGCAAACGGGCTTCCTCCAGAAACTCGTCCGAGTCTTCGGCTACATGCAGCACCACATCAGTGCCGCGCTCGGCCTTGGCGTGCTCGCCGGTGGGCTCGTCCAGGGTAAACTGCGTGCTGCCGTCGCAAATCCAGTGCGCGGTCAGGGCATCTTCTCTATAGGATTTCGACCAGATTTCCACTTCTTTCGACACCATGAAGGCCGAGTAGAAGCCCAGGCCGAACTGCCCGATTATCTGGTCTTTAGCCTGCGCATCGGTTTCCTTGTACTTCTCCACAAACTCGGTAGCGCCGGAGAAAGCAATCTGGTTGATGTACTTCTTGATTTCATTGCCCGTCATGCCCAGGCCGTGGTCCGACACCGTGATTTTGCGGGCTTCCTTATCCACAGTCACGCGCACTTTCAGCTCACCCAGCTCGCCGGTAAACTCGCCCTGCCGGGCCAGGCTTTGCAATTTCTGCGTGGCATCAACGGCGTTGCTGACGAGCTCGCGCAGGAAAATCTCGTGGTCAGAATACAAGAACTTCTTGATAATGGGGAAGATGTTCTCGGTGTGAATGGAAATAGAGCCGGTTTCGGACATGGGAATAGCGAAATGGTGGAAAACAACAAAAGGCTGACTAACAGGCCGGGGCCGTGCGTCAACCTTCCATTTCAAAGGGTGTTCCAAGCGGGTGCTGGCTGCCAACCTGGCAGCCGAGCCGCCAGGCTACAGTTGGTAATACGCGCGGGGACCGGCCACGTCGTCGGTTTTGCTGGTGCGGGCGCAGTGTTGCACCCATTCGATGAGCAGGGCCGGCAGGCGGGGCGAGTAGTCGGTGAGCCAGTGCATGCCGGCTTCGGACTGCGCGAAAAATTGCAAATCGAACCGAATGTGCAGGCTCACTGCGCCCAGCAGGTCCTCCACTACGTGCTGGTTGTAGATGCGCTTGGCCGTGAGCACCACTACCACCTGTCGCAGGGGCAGGGTGAGCAGGGAGGGAATAAAGCTCTTGCTCAGCCATAGCTGGTCATAGACCGAAATATCGGGCAAAGTGTTCATATCCAGCAACACCCGCTTTACTCCCAGCTGGCGTACTAGTTGACATATTTGCCCAAATGCCTCGCGGAAGCCACTCATTTGGCGACCACCTACCCACGCAATCCGCGCTACCCCGAGCGCGACATCATGTTGCACACAAAGCTCTTTAACAGAGTCAATTATCATATAGCTAAACCGTAAGCATCTTTACTAAATACAATCAAGTGGAAGATAGAAAAAGAGAGAATCGGCCCACTTACGAAAAAGACTTAAGAGTGGTCGTTCTAAGTCTAACTTTTTTTCAATAAGCCATTCCCTGGACTTAAAGCGGGTAGCGTGCAGTTTTTTAGTATTAATAAAAGTTAAATGTTTACCAGTTTTTATTAGTTACTACTATATTTTTTAAAATTATTTTATCGACTCTTCATCCACTCAAAATTCTACTATCAGGTGGCGGCTGGTCGGCCCAGTATGCGTTGGCCAGCGCCGGGCTTATACGTGGGAAGCGCAGCGCTGTCAGTCCGCAAAAAGTATGGCAAGGTAGAGCGGGAAACGGCAGGTAGCCCCAGAACCTACCCTCATTTGAAGCCGGCGGTGCTTACCGGCCACAAATGAGGGTAGGGCTGGCTGCTTGCGCTGAACGTAAGGTGCAGGGCGGGGTACACTTCCCCAGCGAAGGCCGGCCTCTTTCTATTTCCATGCCGGAAACTTCGAGGCGAACAAACATAACGTGACCATTATTTGAAACATTGTTGCTTTTTTGCGAAAGCTTTCCAGTGATTTATCAGTAGCTTTGTCAAAAGGAAAGCAGTATTGGCTACCGGCTTTGTAGTTGCCTCTGCTTTCCTTATGCCAGCATGTTGCGGTCTGCTTTTCGTCCCTACCTCGCCTTTCTATTGCTGCTCTGCCTCACGCGGACGCTGCTGCCGGAGGCATGGGTGCTGGCGCTGCACGGCCACGAGCATACCACGGAGGAACTGGCCTTCACGGTCGGCCGGGGCCACAGCCACGCTGTGGCGGGCAAGGCCCTGCTCACGCCCAAGCACACGCACTGCCACGAAGACACGTTTTACAACGTGCCCTTCGTGGCTTCCCCGCCGGTGGTGATGCCCTTGCCCCGCGTGCTGCTGAGCTATCAGCCGCTGGCGATACCCTTCACGCTGGCCTGCTCGGCCACCGAGCTACGGCGCACGGCGCTACGCGGCCCCCCGGTGGGGTAAGGCTCCCGTCTGGTTTAATTCTGAGCCGCCGTAGGGTGCCAGGACCGCCGTGGGCGGGCCGGCCGCGGCCGTACTGGCCGCCCGTGGGCGGCGCAATTTTCTCATTATCTTGGGTATATCTCTTGCAAACGGCCGCGTGGCGGCCGGGCGGGGGCTGTTGGTGCTGGCTTGGCTGCTGGGCGGCGTACCCCTTGGTACGCAAGCCCAGGTAGAGCCTACCCCGGCCTGCGCGCTGAACCTGGCGGGGCGCATCACGGACCAGCGCACCGGCGAGCCGCTGCCGGGCACCGTGCTGCGGCTGGATGAAACCAGCGCCGCCGAAGCCGCCGATGCCGATGGCCACTACCACTTTAACCAGCTGTGCGCGGGGAAGTACCACCTGCACGCCACCTTCGTGGGCTACGCCGAGCAGGTGCTGACCGTGACGATGCGCGGCAGCGTGACCAACCTGGATATCAAGCTAAAAGCCGCCGCCGGGCAGTTGGGCGAGGTGCGGGTAGATGGGGCTAAGGAGACCCGACCGCTCATCAGCCAGAGCCAGACTACACTGACCGGGCGGGCCTTGCAGCAAACGCGGGGCCTCAACCTGGCGGCCGCCTTGCAGGGCATTACGGGGGTGTACAGCATCCAGACCGGCCCCACGATTGCCAAGCCCGTGATTCACGGCCTGTACGGCAACCGGGTGCTGATTCTGAACAACGGTGTGCGGCAGGAGGGCCAGCAGTGGGCCAACGACCACGCACCCGAGATTGACCCCTTTACCGCTACCCGCCTCACCGTGATTAAGGGCGCGGCCAGCATCCGCTATGGGGCCGATGCCATCGGCGGCGTGGTGCTGGTGGAGCCGGCGGCCCTGCCCGACACGGCGGGGGTAGGCGGCGAGGTGAACCTGGTGGGTATGACCAACGGCCGGCTGGGCGCGGCTTCGGCCTTCGTGCAGGGTGCCATTCCGGCCGACTCGGCGGGCGGGGGCGGCGGGCGGGGGCGGGGGCTGCTGCACGGCCTCAGCTACCGGGTGCAGGGCACGCTGCGGCGGGCCGGCACGGCGCGCTCGGCGAACTACTACATCACTAACACCGGCTTGCAGGAGCAGAACTACTCGCTGGCGCTAAACTATCACCGGGGCATTATCGCTACCGAACTGTTTTTCAGCCGCTTCGATACCAAGCTGGGCATCTTTTCGGGCTCCGAAACGGGCTCGGTGACGGACTTGCTGAGTGCCATTGACCGCAACCGGCCACTGACGCCAGACGTGTTTACCTATACTATCAGCCGGCCCTACCAGGCGGTGGTACACCAGCTCTTCAAGACCAAAGCCACGGCCACGCTGCCGGGCGGCGGCCAGGTGCAGGCCACCTACGCCCGCCAAACAGACGCCCGCTCGGAGTACGGCGACCAACTGCCCTATAACCCGGCGCTGGGCGATGTGCCCGACCTGTTTCTAAGCCTGACCTCGCACACTCTCGACCTAGCCTACCTCACGCCCACCACCGGGCCGTGTTCGGCTACGGCGGGCTTCCAGGGTGTGACGCAGGCCAACATTCGGGAATACCAGTTTCTGATTCCCAACTTCCGCAATTACGGGGCGGGGGCCTACGTGCTGGGCAAGCATCGCGGCGAACGCCTGACCCTGGAAGGCGGCCTGCGCTATGATTACCGCTGGCTGCGGGCCTTTTTTACCGACGTGAGCACCGGCCGCATCACGCGGCCCACCACCATCTACCAAGCCGTGACGGGCACCGTGGGCGGCCTGCTCGACCTGGGCCACGGCCTCACGCTGAGCACCAACCTGGCCACCGCCTGGCGGCCGCCTACCGTGAATGAGCTGTACGCGGCCGGCGTGCACCAGAGCGCGGCCACCTACGAAATCGGTGACCCGAACCTGACTAAGGAGCAGGCTTACAACGGCAGCGCCAGCCTTTTATACAGCGGAACGAAGGTGGAGAGCGAAGTGGGCGGCTATGTCAACTACATCCGCAACTACCTGTACCTGGCCCCAGCGGGGCGCTACATCCGCACCGTGCGCGGGGCCTACCCGGCCTTCGACTATACGCAGGCCAACGCGCTCTTCAAGGGCCTTGACGCGCGCATGAGCTACCGGCCGGTGCCGCGGCTGACCTTCAGTTCGTCGGCCTCGCTGCTGTGGGCCTACAACGAGAGCGCCCACGACTACCTCATCTACGCGCCGCCCAACCGCTGGCAGAACGGCGTGCGATTTAGCCTGGGCGGCGATGCCGGGCCGCTGCGCCAGAGCTACGTGGGCCTCAATAACCAGTTTGTGGCCCGCCAGGGCTGCACGCCGGCCAGCGGCGACTACGCCCCCGCCCCGGCCGCCTATGACCTATGGGGAGCCGAGGCCGGCACCCTGCTCCACGCCGGTCACCAGCTGTTCGACATCAGCCTGACGGCCAGCAACTTATTAAACCGCGAATACCGCGATTACCTCAACCGTTTCCGCTACTACACCGCCGACGTGGGCCAGAATATTCAGCTCCGCGTGCGCGTGCCGTTTTAGGCTAAAATAGTGCCGCTTGTCATTGCTTCGCTCTGTCCGCAATGACAAAATATTAATAATCAACATTCAACCATTTTTCCTTTCCAACTCCATGTTTTTAACCGTGAAATCTACCCCCAAAGTCCGCGTGGCGGCAATGGCCGGGCTGCTAGCCGCCCTGGCCGGATGCAGCAAAAATGAAGAAGTAGTGGCCCCAACCGTGGCCAACGAAGCCCTCACGACGACCATCCTGACGCTGACCAACACCGCCAACCCCACCGACGTGCAAACCGCCACCTGGGAGCAATTACTTGACAGCAAGGGCAATCCGCTGACGCCCGACGTGAGCAAGGCCAACCTCAACCTAACCGCCAACGCCAACTACACCGGCCAGTTGGGCATTCTGGACAAGAGCCAGACGCCAACCTTCGACGTGGGCAACGAGATTGCGACGCAACGGGCTAATTATCACCACGTTTTCTACCAGCCGCTGCCTACCAACCAGCCGTTGATGATTCCGGCTCCAACTGGTACTGGGGCTGATATCTACCCCGCGCCCATTCCGACGCCCCTACCCACTAGCCCGCCCTTGAACCTAACGGTGACCACTACCGACGTGGATACCAACACCCCGGCGCTGCCACTGGGCTTCAAAACGACCTTCAAGACCGGGGCGGCCAGTACTGGCTATCTGCGCGTGGTGCTGCGCCACCAGCCCAATGTGAAAGACGGCACTTTCGCCCCTGGCTCCACGGACCTCGACGTGGGCTTTAACGTGAGCATTAAATAGTTAATCGCACTGCCAGGCGGCCTTAAGTCAACTTTCAAAACTCAATTTTCCATGAAACTCCTACCCCTTCTGCTGGCCGCCGCCCTACCCCTGGCCGCCGCCGCGCAGACTACCCCTAATCCCGGCTACGTGGGCCTGAACGTCGGGGCCTCCTTCGCCTTGGGCGACTTTGGCAAGTCCGATTACTTTAATAACCAAGCGGGCTTCGCCAAAACGGGCCTGCACCTGGCCCTCGACGGCGCGCACTACTTCGGCGGCGGCATCGTGGGCCTGGCGGGCCAGGTGGCATTCAGCGACAACGGCCGGCTGAAAACCAAGGACCTAGACCAAATCGGGGCCGGCTTCACGGACGGCTTCGGGGTGGATGAAAGCACGCTGCGCAGCGGCAGCCGCTACCGTCGCCTCACGGCGATGGTGGGCCCCTCGTTTATGTTTCCGCTTGGCAGCAAGCTGCGGCTGGAGGCGCGCGGCCTGGTAGGTATCGTGCACAGCTTCAGCACGCCTACCCTCACCGTGCAGCTCGAAGACAACGCCCAGACGCTGCTGACGCAATACAGCTCTACGAGCACCGTGTTTGGCTACCAGGCGGGCCTGGGGCTGCACTACGCCCTGGCCCAGCGCGTGGGCCTGGTGCTGCGCGGCGACTTTATGGGAGCCAGTGCCTTCACCGTTGACAATGGCAACCGCACCAACAACGCCGGCCGCTTGCAGACCAAGCAGCCCGTTTCGGCCTTCAATACGTCGCTGGGCCTGGCTTTCAATTTCGGGAAGTAAGTCTTGGATTTTCGCTCCCTACCCCCCTCACTCCCTATGACCCGTTCTTTCGTTCCTGCCTTTGCCGCCGCCCTGCTGGGCTGCGGGCTGGTGCTGACCGGCTGCCAGCCGGCCGCCGACAAAACCGCCGCAACCACGACGGGCGCGCCCGCCGCCGGGCCGGCCATCACGCACGCCGAGTTGGTGGCCGACCACCAGAAGATGGAGGCTGACCACCGCATCATGCAAACCGCCGATTCGGTGATGGAGGTGGACCACCGCCAGGCACTGGCGGCGGCCAAACAGGCCGGCATCGAGAATACGCCGGCTTTCCAGGCTCTCGAGAAGCGCCACGATACCCTCATTCAACAGCACCAGGACGTGATAAAGCGCCACGATGCCGTGATAAAGCGTCACGCCGAGCTGGAAGCCAAGCACGAAAGCGGTGGCGTGCCCGAAGCCCAAATGCGCCAGGACCACGACCAGATGAAGACCGAAGACCAGCAGATTCAGCAGGAGCACAAGCAATTGGTAGCGGACCACGCCAGTATGATGGCCGAGCACCAGAAGCTGCTCGCTGAGGCTAAGAAATAAGGTTTTGTAGAAACGCGACCCATCGCGTCTCTCCCCCATTCGCACTGCTTGACCCCTGATGCCGAGAGACGCGATGGGTCGCGTCTCTACCTCGGGTAGGCGCGCCGATTTTTCTCTGGTTTGGTTTAGAGAAATTACAGACAGACCCCGGCCGCTGGTTGGGGTTTGTTTGCGTAAGGGAGGGCCGGACGGCGATTGTTGCCGTTCTTGCTACTGCCCTGCGCTTTCCTATGTCAAACCAGTTTACGACTACCTTACTGCTGAGCGCCCTGGCGCTATCGGCGGCGGCCCAAACGAGCCCTACCCCCCCGGCGGCCGGCCGCCGGGCCAGCGCGGCCGCCTTTGGCGGCCGGCTGGTGGATGCCACTACTAATGAGCCCCTACCAGGGGCCAATGTGATATTCCCGGACCTCAAGCAGGGCGCGGCCACCGATGCCGACGGGCGCTTTAGCTTCAGCGACCTACCCAGGGGCAAGTTTCTGGTGCAGATAACTTCGCTGGGCTACAACACGGTGAGCCGGACGGTGGACACGGGTAGCAACGAGCCACTGCTGGTGGGCCTGAGCCCGGCAGCCACCGAAATCGGGCAGGTGGTGGTCACGGGCGTGTCGCAGGCCACGGCGCTGCGCCGCTCGCCGGTGCCCACGACGGTGGTGGACCACACGCGCCTCAACCAGACCTCGGCCACCAATGCCGTGGATGCCATTGCCCACACGCCGGGCGTGAGCCAGATTACGACTGGGGCCGCTATCAGCAAGCCGGTAGTGCGCGGGCTGGGCTACAACCGGGTAGTGACGCTCAACAACGGGGCGCGGCAGGAAGGCCAGCAGTGGGGCGACGAGCACGGCATCGAGATTGACCAGTTCAGCATCGACCGGGCCGAGATTATCAAGGGGCCGGGCTCCTTATTGTATGGCTCCGACGCGATGGCGGGCGTTATCAACTTCCTGGCCCCCGACCCGGTGGCGGAGGGCCACGTTATCGGCTCAGCCACAGCTACCTACCAGACCAACAACCGCCAGCAGGGCTATTCTTTCGAGAACGCGGGCAATATCAACGGCCTGAACTGGCTGGCGCGCGGTACCCGCAAGGTGGCCGGCGACTACCAGAACCGCTACGACGGCCGGGTTTTTAATTCGGGCTTCAATGAGTGGGACGCCAATGCCTACGTGGGCCTGAACAAAAGCTGGGGCTACTCGCACTTGACGTTCAGCACCTTCAACCAAAACCTGGGCTTGATTGAGGGTGGGCGCGACAGCCTGAGCGGGCGCTTCGTGCGCGACGTGGCGGTAGGCACCACCGTGGAGCAGCGCATCGTGACCGACGATGAGCTGCACGGCTACCAGCTGTTCGTGCCGCGCCAGCGCATCAACCACCTGCGCTTCGGCACCGACAATAATTTTATTATCGGCGACCAGGGCGGGCGGCTCACGCTGCAAGTCAACTACCAGCAGAATTTGCGCCGCGAGTTTGGCGACGTGCTCCAGCCCGACACGCCGCAGCTGTACTTCCAGCTGCGCACCGTGGACTACGCGGTGCGGTATTTTCTACCCGAATTCAAGGGCTGGAACCTGGCTGTGGGCAGTACCGGCCTGCGCCAGCAAAACCGCAACCTGGCCACCGAATTCCTGATTCCGGCTTATAATCTGACCGAAGGCGGCGTATTTGGGGTAGTGAAAAGGTCGTTTGGCGGGCTCGACCTCAGCGGCGGGCTGCGCTACGACGTGCGCCGCATCGCAGCTCAGAGTCTATATCTCGACGCCAACGAGCGCCCTACCCCCCCTACCACACCGGGGGCCGAAACCAAGTTTCCAGGTTTTCAAAGCACGTTCGATAACTACAGCGGTAGCCTGGGTGCGGCCTATAACCTCAGCGACCGGCTCACGGTGAAGGCCAATATCGCCCGCGGCTTTCGCGCGCCCAACATCGCCGAGCTGGGGGCCAACGGGGTGCACGAGGGTACCATCCGCTACGAGGTGGGTAGGCCCGATTTGCGGGCCGAAACCAGCTTGCAGCTCGATGCGGGCGCGAGCTACGTGACGGACCACGTGCGCTTTTCGGTGGATGCGTTTGAGAACAGCATCAGCAATTATATTTTTGAGCGGCGGGTACTGGGCCGGGCGGGCCGCGACTCGGTGGTAAATGCCGGGCCGCCGCCCATTGGGCTGTTTCAGTACGTGCAGGGGCAGGCGCGGCTGCTGGGCGGCGAGGCTACCCTCGATTTTCACCCGCATCCGCTGGATTGGCTGCACTTTGAGAACTCGTATTCGCTGGTGCGCGCCCGGCAGCTCGATGCGCCCGAGGGCCAGCAGTTTCTGCCCTTCATTCCGGCCGACCGCTTTCAGAGCGAGCTGCGCGGCAATTTTCGCCGCCAGGGCAAGCGCCTCACCAACGTGTACGCCCGCTTTCAGCTGGAGCAGACTTTCGCCCAAAACCGCTACTACGCCGCCTACGACACCGAAACCGCCACCCCAGCCTATACCTTGTTCAATGCCGGGGCCGGCACCGACGTGGCCGACGAGAAGGGCCGCACGCTGTTCTCTATCTATCTCACAGCGAACAACTTATTTGACAAAGCCTACCAAAGTCACCTTAGCCGCCTCAAGTACGAGGAGGTCAACAACGCCACCGGCCGGCGCGGGGTGTTTAACCTGGGCCGCACGCTGAGCGTGAAGGTGGTAGTACCGCTATCGTTTAAGTAAGCGCGCCGCCTTCGCAAGTAAAGCCGCCAGCCTGGAGTAGGGTGGGCGGCTTTTATTTTGGCAATGATATACGAGTTTACACCAGGTAACAACTTATTGAGATTTTGAGCGTATATTTACACCAGATTAACGGCCTGGTGTTATGCTCCCTACTTTCAAAAGCCTGCTCGACTTGGTAAAAGCTTTCCCCAATGAGGAAGCTTGCACGCTGCACTTAGAAGCGTTGCGTTGGAACGGCACCCCCGTTTCGCCCTTTGACCCTACTTCTAAGGTCTACAAATGCGCTGGGCACCGCTACAAGTGCAAGAACACCAATAAGTACTTCAACGTCAAGGTGGGTACCATCTTCGAGGACACCAAGATACCGCTGCAAAAGTGGTTCATGGCCCTCTATATCTTCTCGTCGCATAAGAAGGGTATTAGCTCGCACCAGTTAGCGAAGGATATTGACGTAACGCAAAAGAGCGCATGGTTCATGCTGCATCGTTTGCGTTATGCTTTCGCGCACCCCAACTTTCAAGCTACGATGGACGGCACCGTAGAAGTAGACGAAACCTTTGTTGGGGGCAAAGAGAGTAACAAGCACGCGAACAAGAAAACGCCAAACAATCAAGGCCGTAGCCTCAAAACTAAGAAGGCAGTTGTTGGTGTCTTGCAGCGCGACGGGCACGCAATCGCGCAAGTAGTAGAAGATGTAACCAGTGCTACGCTCGTTACTATCATTCAAGAGACGGTTGAAGCTGGCGCGACGGTACACACCGACGAGTACCAGGCTTACCGCCCGATTGCCGCCGTGTACGACCATCAGATTGTACGCCACAGTGCTAAGCAGTATGTAGAAGGGAAAGCCCACACCAACGGCTTAGAAGGCTTTTGGAGCCACTTCAAGCGCATGGTTGACGGCATCTATCACCACGTCAGCTTTGAGCACCTGCAAGCCTATGTAACGGAGTTTTCGCTTCGCTGGAATACGCGCCGTTCGGCAACATCTGACCGCTTCAATTTCATTCTTGGCAATGTTGCCGGCCGCCTCACTTACCAAACTTTGATTGCCCGCTAATATGGAAAAGAGCAGAAAAATCACTCACGAAGGAGAGTTAGACTTAAATGGCGTCAAAATACCCTGCTATGTATTAGAGGATGGAACTCGCTTAATCGCTGCGCGTGGTATTCAAACGGCGATTAAATTAGTAGATGGCCCTGTAAGCGATGCTGCCAAATCATCTGGGGTAGCACTTAGCCGTTTTTTGAATATCAACTGGCTTAAGTCGCTGATTGTTAAGGGGAACAAGCTGGAGCATTTCGAGCCTGTTTCTGTCCATAAAGGCAGGCAGCGCATCAACGGCTATGAGGCTACTATGCTAGTTGAGTTCTGTGATATAATGCTAGATGCTCGGAAGCAGGGGCTATTAAAAACAGAAAGGCAGTATATAGTGGCAGACCAATGCGAAATACTTATTCGCAGCCTAGCTAGGGTCGGCGTTATTGCCTTGGTAGATGAGGCTACGGGCTATCAGTATGACCGCGAAAGAGACGAGCTGCAAAAGATTCTTAAAGCTTATATTGGCGAAGAGCTACTTGCTTGGCGTAAGCGATTCCCCGATGAATTTTACCGTGAAATTTTTCGCCTTAATGGATGGGATTTTACAGTAAAAGGCATCAAGCAGCGCCCTGGCATCATTGGTACATGGACTAAGCAGTTCATCTATGCTCCGATGCCTAGGGGGGTGCTGCCAGCCCTAATTGATAAAACTCCGCAGCCTACCGGCAAACGCAAGCCTAAATTACACCAAGCACTCAGCGAGGATACAGGCGTTCCACACTTAGAAAAACAGCTCGTTTCAGTTGTTACCTTAATGAATGTCTCCAACGATTGGAAAGAATTCAAAGGGCTATTCGAGCGCAAGTTTGGACAGCAAGTGCTTGATTTTGGTGACAAAGAAATTGACGATATACCGCCGCGAAGTGATTTTGACATTGTCCTTACTGGCCTTCTTTCTGTCCCGCCACCGTCAAAAGATGATAAGCCTGGTAGACCTTCTGATGAGGAAGATGATGAAACTGGCGCAGAAGAAGTAGAATCTTGATAGAATAGAAAAGGCCCCGCACTGCGGGGCCTTTTCTATTCTACTTTATAACGATTACGCTCCATCTGCTGCATTGCAACTTTTCGTTGCGCAATGTCCAAATCAATCGCCTTTCTTTTCGCTGAACTGATGCCCGGTTTGTTTCGGTCTGCCTCCAACTCTGCAATCCATTGGCTTTCTTTCTTGACTAACTGCGTATGGTTATAGTTGCGCCTAAGCCATCTTATTCCCCAGCCTATTCCCCAACCTATAGGGGAAACAAGGGTAGTAAATAGCGTATGCTTTTCAAGTGGCAGTGTAGTATTTACAATGAATGTCAGCACAGCAATAATACTGACTTCCAGTGTTGGCTTTTCTATTAAAGATTCAGCCATGCTTAATCTACCTCTGCCATCAAGTCTACAAGTTTGCGGCCTTCTTTAACTCCTGCCTTCGTGTTGATAATAACAGACCTGCCAGTGTCCTTATTTGTAACCTTCACTTTGTGCGAGCGGAACATTTGCCACAGCGCTAGCCCAGTAGTTGAGACGCCGACCATTCCGACTAGCCATTCGGCTAGAACTCCAATAGCGCCCATAATAAAACGAAAAAATGGTGAGTAGTGCCCTCTTTCACAGCAGAGGGTAAGCTGCAAATAGCCAGTATACTAACAACTTATCTTGTTCGGGGGTGCAAAGATACCGTATTCTTACCGCTATTTACGGTACAATGGTCATTCTAGTATCACACCCGTTAGAAAATAAGTACTTAACGCAATTTACACTTGGTGTAAACTCGTATATCATTGCCTTTATTTTAGCCTAGGGTGGGTGATACTTCGGGCTAAAGCGGATTACTTAGTATCATGACTGCTTTCCCTTCTTCCCTACCCCCCTCGCCGGCTGCCAAGCTACGCCAAGACCTGCTGGCTAACCGCGAGCGAGCCCTGGCGCAGCTGTACCGGCACGCTTTTCCGCTGGTGCGCCGCCACGTGTGCCAGCAGGGCGGCTCGGCCCAGGATGCGCAGGACGTGTTTCAGGATGCGCTGGTGGTGCTGTACGAGCAGGCGGTGAGTGGCACGCTCGTGCTCACGGCTTCGGCCAGCACCTACGTGCTGGGCATTGGCCGCCACCTGTGGCACCACGAGCAGCGCCGCCGCGCCCGCCTGCCGCACGAACCACTGCCCGACGACTTTGCCCCGCTGGCTGCCGAAGAGGTGGAAGATTCTACCGAGCCAGCCTTCGCCGTGCGCGATTACGTGGCACAGCTCGGCGAGAAATGCCGGAGTATCCTGCTGGCTTTCTACTACTTTCAGCAGCCGCTAACCCAGATTGCCGAGGCCAATGGCTACCGCTCGGTGCGCTCGGCGACGGTGCAAAAATTCAAGTGCCTGGAACGACTGCGCGAGTCGGTGCGCGCCGCCTTCCGGGCCGAAACCATCGACTACTAACCCATGCGCCCCGCCCTCGAACGCCTATCGCTGATTGAAGAGCAGCTGCGCAATGGCCCGGCCGCGCTGCCCGCCGCCGAGTGGCAGCTACGCCGCCTGCTCGACCCCGACCTCGACGCCGACGTGGCCGCGCAGCAGCAGCTGTACCAGTGCCTGCGGCTGGCTGGCCGGCGCCAGCTGCGGCGCGAGCTGGCGGCCCTGCACGCGCGGCTCTACGGCCAGCCCCGCTGGCTGGCCTGGGCCCAGCGACTAGCCGCTGGCCTGGGCATTATTACCCGCTGATTTTCAGTATTTTAGGAATTACGTTACCACCGCCCAAATGGGCGAATGGGCAGCGCTGCGCCTTGCCCTACCCCCTCTTTTCTTTTTAATCTCATGCTTACGCACCAGGAATTTCGCAAGTTTGCCGTCAGGCACCAAGGCCTCAATGGCCTGGCCGTGGACCAGTACGTGCACCAGCTGGCCGGCGTGGCCCGGCCCCTGGTTACCAACATGACCCGCTCGGTTATTGAGGAGCGCCCGCAGAATTTTCGCGAAATCGACGTGTTTTCGCGCCTCATCATGGACCGGATTATTTTTCTGGGCACCACGGTGGAGGAAACAATTGGTAATATCATCACGGCCCAGCTGCTATTTCTGGAATCGGCCGACGCCACGAAGGATATCCTGCTGTACGTCAACTCGCCCGGCGGCTCGGTCTACGCCGGGCTGGGTATTTATGACACCATGCAATACGTGCGGCCCGACGTAGCCACCATTTGCACGGGCCTGGCCGCCTCGATGGGGGCTTTTTTGCTGGCGGGCGGGGCCCTGGGCAAGCGCTCGGCCCTGCCCCATGCCCGCGTGATGATTCACCAGCCGAGCGGGGGCGTGCAGGGGCCTTCGGCCGATATTGAGATTACGGCCCGCGAAGTGGTGAAGCTCCGCCACGAGCTGTACACCATCTACGCCGAGCGCACCGGCAAAACCTACCAGCAAATTCATGACGACTCGGACCGCGACCATTGGCTGCGCGCCGATGAGGCAAAGGAATACGGCCTAATTGACGAAGTACTGGTTCGCCAGCCGGCCTAGCAAGCTCAGGCTTGGCGGGGGGGGGTAGGGCACCCAAATGTGCTGTTGCTGCGTTATGGGGACAATTAGTTTTGTTTTGCCATGCCTCACGACCACCACGACCATTCGCACGCCGGCCACGTACACGCCGCCCCGCCGCCCGGCGGCCAGTTCAGCGCCGCCTTCGCCTGGGGCATTGGGCTAAACCTAGCCTTCGTAGTGGCCGAAGTGGTGGGTGGCATGTGGGCCAATTCGGCAGCGCTGCTCTCCGACGCGGGCCACAACCTGAGCGACGTGCTAGCCCTGGCCCTGGCCTGGGGCGCGGCCTGGCTGGCCGGCCGGCCGGCCACCATACGCTACACGTTTGGCTACCGGGGTGCTACCATTCAGGCGGCCTTGCTGAATGCGGCGCTGCTCTACGGCGCGCTGGGCTTTATTCTGTGGGAAACCGTGGAGCACCTGCGCCACCCCGCGCCCGTCAACGGCGTGGCCGTGATGGGCCTGGCCGGGGCGGGCATCCTGGTTAATGGCTTCACGGCCTGGCTGTTCCGGGCCGGGCAAAAGAGCGATGTGAACGTGCGCGGCGCTTACCTGCACATGCTCACCGACGCGCTGGTGAGCCTGGGCGTAGTCATCGGCGGGGCTATTACCTACTTCACGCACTGGACCTGGCTCGACCCGATTATTAGCCTCGGCCTGCTGGTCGTTATCGCGGTAGGCTCGTGGAGTTTGCTGCGCGATACCGTGCGCCTGGGCCTGCAAGGCGTGCCCGATGGCATCGACTTAGCAAAGGTGCAGCAGTTTATGCTGGCCCAGCCCGGCGTGCAAAGCCTGCACGACCTGCACATCTGGAGCCTGAGCAGCGACGGCCACGACACCGCTCTTATGGCCCACCTCGTGCGCCCCGGCGGTGCCGACGCCGCTTGGCTGGCCAGCCTCTCGGCCGGGCTGCTGCGCGAGTTTCACATTCACCACAGCACCGTGCAGGTCGAAGACTCGGAGCTGGAGCACGGCTGCCAGAGCGGCTGTAAGGTGCCCGCGCCAGCGCTGGCTGTCTGAACCGCGGATTTTTCGAATTAGTTGGATTGGCCGGATTTTGTAGTCGATTTACTCTTCGCTACTCCCTGCTTGGGCAATGAGCTGGTGAGCGCACAATTTGGTCGTGGGTAGCGGGTGGGTACCCGGCCACTACTACCAGCAGAAAAGTCTGCCTTGCGGGCGTTATTTTTCGCCATGCAAACTCCCACCCGCCCAGCATCGCCCACAAAATCCGACCTATCTGGAAAATCCGCCGCATCCGTGGTCCAGACCAGCCGCCTGCTTTCGGCCGTGGTCGTGGTGGCTTCGCTAGGCTACTTCGTGGATATTTACGACCTCATCCTCTTCAGTATCGTGCGGGTTAAGAGCCTGGCTGAGTTGGGTATTGTCGATAAGGTCGCCGTCAAAACGCAGGGCGAATACTTGCTCTCGATGCAGATGGGCGGCATGCTGCTGGGCGGCATTTTGTGGGGCATTCTGGGCGACAAGAAGGGCCGGCTCTCGGTGCTGTTTGGCTCCATTCTGATGTATTCGCTGGCCAACCTGGCCAATGCCTACGTGCACACCCTGGACCAATACGCCTGGCTGCGGCTGGTGGCGGGGGTAGGGTTGGCCGGCGAGCTGGGCGCGGGCATCACCCTCGTGAGCGAAAGTTTGCCCAAGGAGCGGCGCGGCCTGGGCACCATGATAGTGGCCACCGTGGGCGTGAGCGGGGCCATGCTGGGCTACTGGGTAGGTAGCCGCCTGGGCTGGCGCACGGCCTACCTGGTGGGCGGCGGGCTGGGCCTGGCGCTGCTGGTGCTGCGCGTGAGCGTATTCGAGTCTGGGATGTTCCAAAAGACCAAAGAAAGCACCGTGGCGCGCGGCAACTTCCTGGCCCTCTTTACCAATGCCGCGCTGCTGGGGCGCTACGTACGCTGCCTACTCATTGGGGTGCCGCTGTGGTTTGTGGTGGGCATTCTCATCACCTTCTCGCCCGAGTTTGCCGATGCGCTGGGCGTGCGGGTACCGGCCGGCGAGGCGCCGGTGACGGCCGGGCTGGCGGTGTTCTGGTGCTATTTTGGGCTGGTATTCGGCGATTTTTTCAGCGGTGGGCTTAGCCAATTATTGAAAAGCCGCAACCGGGCTTTGCAAATTTTCCTGGTTTTCTGCACGCTGCTGGTGGGGTTTTATTTGTTTGGGTTGCGCGGCGCTACCCCTGCTTTTTTCTACGTTGTGTGCTTCGTGCTGGGCATTTCGGTGGGTTTCTGGGCGTTGTTTGTGACGGTGGCGGCCGAGCAGTTTGGCACCAACCTGCGGGCCACGGTGGCCACCACGGCCCCCAACTTTGCGCGTGGCGCGGTGGTGGGGCTGGTGCCGGCCTTTCGGTGGGCCGAGGCGCATCTGGGCGGGCGCATCACGGGCGCGGCGGCGCTGGGCGGCCTCACGCTGGTAGTGGCCTTCTGGGCCGTGAGCACCCTACCCGAGAGCTTCGGTAAAGACCTGGATTACAGTGAGCCAACGTAGGCGCGAACTATCTTACCGCCTGTGCGTTTAAGGCAGGGTTCTCTTAAAGAACCTCATCTGTTACTTATGAAAAAGCTATTTATCGGGGCTACTTTCGCCCTCAGCGCATTAATCGCTACATCGGCCCACGCCCAGACTACTACCCCCGATGCCACCCCGGCTACCCCCCAAACGGTACAGGATGCGAAAACGACGTATGACCAGCAGCGTGACCAGCGCAAGACGGCCGACCAAGCGGTGGCTGACAATCGCCGCCAACTGAAGCAGCAGGAAAGCCAGACCCGCGACCTAAAAAGCCAGATGAAGCAGCAGCGCGAGCAGGCAAAGCAGCAAAACGAGCAGCTTAAAATGGCCCGCGAGCAGTCGAAAGCCGCCAAGCAGCAGGAAAAAGCGGCTAAAGAACAAATGAAAGCGCAAAAGGCAGCGGAGAAAGCCGCCAGCAAAGCACAGTAAATTAGCTTATTAAACCATCCTTAGGGGCTAGCCATTCAGAAAGCTCCGGTTTCGGCCGGAGCTTTTTTTGCGTTTGCCCGTATGCCTTCTTTCCAGCTTTCCTTATCTGCCGCATGGCTGCCAAAAATCCCGCCCGCTACTACCCCCTGCACCATTATATATTGCTGCCCCTCACGCTGCTGATGGTGGGCTACACCATCCGGCGCTACGTAGGCGTGGCCGGCGACGACTCCGAGATTGCACGCCTCTGGTTTTCGCTGGCGGCCGTCACGCTCCTTTTTTTCGTCACGCTCGTGATGCTGCGCCAGCACTACGCCCTGCTGCTGCAAGACCGGGTAGCCCGCCTCGAAGTGCGCCAACGCTACTTCGAGGTAAGCGGCCAGCGCTTCGCCCCACTCGAAAAAGAGCTTTCTCTCAAGCAAATCTTAACCCTACGCCTGGCCGGCGACCAGGAGCTGCCCGCCCTGGCCCTGGCTACCGCCCGCGAAAAGCTGGCCCCCAAAGCCATTCTGGCCCGCATCACCGATTTCCAATTTGATACCATGCGGGTATGATGGGAGGTATATGAGTAGCTGAGTAAGTTGGCTACTCGTCTAGTTTCCCGCTCATTTACTCCGCTACTCATCTACCGCTTATGATTCTTTACAACGTTACCACCAGCCTGGAGCCCAGTATCGCCGACGAGTGGGTGGCCTACATGCGCGAGCACCACATGGCCGACGTAATGGGTACCGGCTGCTTTATCCGCAGCGTATTGCTGCACCTGCTGAACGAGGAAGACGATGGCGTAACCTACGCCGCTCAGTATTTTAGCGTGAGCCTGGAGCAGCTGGAGGCTTATCAGCAGCACTTTGCCCCCGCCCTGCACCAGGAGATGGACAAAAAGTTTGCGGGCAAATACCACTCCTTCCGCACCGTGCTGGAAGTGGTGGAGTAGGCAGTAGCAGTAATAGCAAGAGGTACCAAAAGAACGGTCATGCTTCCTTCATCAGCATGACCGTTCTTTTGGTACTCGCTACCCATTATCCCCTACTCATTACCTATCTCAAATAGCGTAAAGCTCCACACATCGGCCCATTCGGCAATCTGGAGCTGGGTGCTTTTGCCCGCGCCGTGGCCGGCGTTTACGTCGATGCGGATGAGGACGGGGGTAGGGCCGGCCTGGCAGACTTGCAGCTCGGCGGCGAATTTAAAGGAATGCGCTGGCACCACGCGGTCGTCGTGGTCGGCGGTCGTGATGAGGGTAGCGGGGTAGGCCGTGCCGGCTTTCAGGTTATGTAAGGGCGAGTAAGCCAGCAGGTTGCGAAACTGCGCCTCGTCGTCGGCAGTGCCGTACTCGGGTGCCCAGTTCCAGCCGATGGTGAATTTCTGGTACCTGAGCATGTCCATGACGCCCACGGCGGGGAGGGCCACCCGGCACAGGTCGGGCCGCTGCGTCATGATGGCACCCACCAGCAGGCCGCCATTCGAGCCGCCCGCGATGGCCAGCTTCGCCGGGCTGGTATAGCCCTGGGCAAACAGCGTTTCGGCCGCCGCCGCGAAGTCGTCGAACACGTTTTGCTTATGGGGCGTCATACCGGCCTGGTGCCAGGCCTCGCCGTACTCGCCGCCGCCGCGTAGGTTCGGAATGGCCAGCACGCCGCCCCGCTCCAGCCACAGCATGCGCGCCACCGAGAAGCCCGGCGTCAGGCTCACGTTGAAGCCGCCGTAGGCGTAGAGGTAAGTCGGGTTCTGCCCATCCAGTGCCAGCCCTTTTTTGTGGGTGATGAACATCGGTATCCGCGTGCCATCCTTACTCTCGTAAAAAACCTGCGTCGTCTCATAATCAGCCGGTTGCACGTCTACCGTTGGCGCGCTGAATACCGTGCTCCCGTTCGTGGCCGGGTCGTATTGGTAAATAGTGGTGGGGTAGGTAAACGACGTGAAAGCGTAGTGCAGCACCTTGTCATCGCGCCGCCCCCCGAAGCCGCCTGCCGTACCAATGGCCGGCAGCGCCACGTCGTGCCGCCACGCGCCCGCCTCCGAATACACCCGCACCCGCGAGCTGGCATCGTGCAAATAAGTAGCCAGCAGGCAACCCGCCGCTAAGCTGATACCCTCGAGCTTCTCGCTGGTTTCGGGCAGCACTTCGGCCCAGTCGGTAGGCCGGCGCGGGTCTACGCGCACCACCCGGAAGTTGGGCGCGTGGTCATTCGTATACAGTAAAAGCTCGTCGCCGAGGCTACCAATCACGCTCGTCTCAAACTCGTAGCTGGGCTGCATAATCGTCCAGACCTGGGCCTGGGCGGGGTCGCGCAGGTCGCGCACCAGCAGGCGGTTGCCATCGCTGAGCCCGTCGGTCAGGCTCAGGCACAGCCAGCGCTCGTCCTCCGTCACGTCGGCGATGCGGAAGCCCAGGGCCATTTCCGGGTTTTCGTACACCAGCTCGTCGGCGCTTTGGGGCGTACCCAGGCGGTGGTAGTACACCTTGTGAAACTCGTTTTTGCCGGCCAGCGCGGCCTCGCCGGGCGGGGGCGCGTCGTAGGCGCTGTAATAAAAGCCGTCGCCCGCCCAGGCCACGCCCGACACCTTCACCCAGTCCAGCTCATCGGGCAGGGGTAGGCGGCTGGCCATATCGAGCAGCCGGATTTGCTGCCAGTCCGAGCCGCCGCCGCTGGTCGTGTAGGCCAGGTAGCGGTGGTCGGGGCTGAAGTGCAGGCCCATCAGCGCCGTAGTGCCCTCTGCCGAAAACTGATTGGGGTCGAGCAGCACTTCCGCCGCGCTCAGCGGCTGGCCGGGGGGTAGGGCGTACACCACGGCCTGGTTTTGCAGCCCATCATTCTTACTGAAAATCAGTAATTTCCCCTCCTGGCTCGGCACGCCATAGCGCGCGTAGTTCCAGAGTTGGGTCAGCCGCTCGCGCAGCTCCGTGCGGAATGGAATCTGGTCAAGATAGGCGAACGTCACCTCGTTTTCGGCCCGCACCCAGGCCGTGGTTTCGGCCGAGTCGGCATCTTCCAGCCAGCGGTACGGGTCGGGCACGTCGGTGCCAAAGTAGGTATCGGGCCGCGGGTCACGGCGGGCAGCAGGGTAGGGCAAGGTTAAGGAGGAATTATGAATTTAGAATTTATGCAAAAACACCCGTCATGGCAAGCAGCGCAAAGCCATGACAAAAGGCTTGGCTGCTCAGCGCTGCTTCACCGTCGGCTCGGGCCGCTCCAGCGTCGGCGATTCGCTGATGGTGCGCTTATTAGAAACAGCATTAGCGCGCAGCGCGGCCTTGCGGGCATCCTGGCGGGGTGTCGCCAGCTGGCAGCCGGCCGCCAGTAGCAGCCCGGCCAGCGCGCCGATTCGCAGGGTAGTTAACCCAAATTGCGGACTAGGTGCAGGGTATAATGTACTACTTGGGTTGATTAATTTTAGCATGCATTTTATGCTCGAAAGAAATGACCAACTGGCACACAACAGTCTGCGAAACAAACGAAATCACTATTCATTATATCAGAACCGGGAGAAGCAAACCACCTGTGATTCTGCTACATGGGTTAATGACTAACGGCCTGTGCTGGGCAGGTTTGGCACAGGCCCTGGAGGAAGAATACGACGTAATCATGCCAGAGGACATGGCCAGTCAAGTGTACCGGACTATAGATACCGATACAAAGACCACGCAAACGATATTGTCGGTTTAATAACTGCCCTCAGACTTCCTCCTTCCTACCTGCTCGGGCATTCGATGGTGCTAACACGCAGCCGGGGCCCGGATGTTTCACGGGCGAGCCGGCTCAGGCGTCGGGGGTAGGCGGGCGTTGGGCTTCGGCCAGGCGTTCGGCCACAATGGCTTCTAGCTGCTGGCGCTGGGCGGCCGTTAGCTCGCGGGGGTTGGCGGCCCGGCGCAGCTCGCGCAACGTGCGGCTCAGGCTGGCGCGTAACAGGGCGTATAGCACCAGGCTCAGTAAGCTGAAAATTAACGCTAACGGCGCAAAAATTCGGTCGAGCAGCGGCTCTTTCGTCACCACTGCGGGGGTAGGGCGGCCAGGTGTGGCTGCCGGGCCGGCCTCGGCCACTTCGGCGGGGCCGGTGAGCGGGTCGGCGGGATGGGCGGCTTCGGGGGCGGGGGCCACATCGGCGGGGGGTAGGCCGGTTTGCACGTAGTCAGTCAGCTTTTTTTCCAGCGTTTGGAGGCCCGCCAGGCGGGCGGGGGCGCGCTGCCGGGCGGGCGAGGCGCGCAGCTTGCCGATTATAGCCCGCACAAGCGCCGTCAACCGGGCCGAATTAGTCTTCAACCCCTTGTAAATCTTCCCCTTACCCTCAATGGGCGTGTACAGCACCGAGTAAATACGCAGGCTATCGGGGCGCAGGCTGGCGGCCAGGGCGTTCAGGTTGCCGCCCTCACAGCGCAGCGTACCCTGGAGCTGCGGCCGGCCCGCATCCGCGTACACGTAGCGGGCAGTGGCGCACCAGATTTGCACTTTGGCCTCGTCTAGTGAGGGTTGGCCGAGGGGCGTTTGGGCGTGGGCAGCAGGAGCGGCCAGCAGCGCGGCCACCAGCAGCGCCCACCGCCAGGGGCCAGCAACGAGAGTTTGCATAAGCGAAAGTACGGGGTAGGCCGGAGCCAATTAGGGGCCGGAAAGTACAACCCGGTCGGCGCTCGGTCCTACGGCGGGGGTAGGGCCTGTTATCTTTGCGGGCCGATTATTTTTTGGGTTATGCATATTGAAATTTTAAAATCGAAAATCCACCGCGTCCGCGTGACGCAGGCCGAACTGAACTACGTGGGCAGCATCACAATTGATGAGGACCTGCTCGACGCGGCCAATATGGTAGAGAATGAGAAGGTTACCGTCGTGAACGTTAACAATGGCGAGCGCCTCGAAACTTACACCATTAAGGGTGCGCGCGGCTCGGGCATGATTTGCCTCAACGGCCCTGCCGCCCGCCGGGCCGCCGTGGGCGATATCGTTATTATTATTTCCTACGGCCTCATTGATTTTAAAGAAGCCCGCGCCCACCAGCCCACGGTCATTTTTCCCGACCATCATAATCAGCTTGTTCAGGAAAGCTCCTAATTCCCCAAAATGAAGCACCTGCTTACCGTTCTAAAATACGTGCTGCTGCTGGGCATTTCGGCGGCGCTGATGTGGTACGCGGTGCGCGGGCAGGATTTGTCGCGCATTGGACACTACATCCGCACGGCTAATTATTTCTGGCTGATAGTCAGCTTGTTTATTTCCACCCTGGGCTACCTCAGCCGGGCTTACCGCTGGCAGATGCAGCTGAATGCCTCGCGCACGCCGGCCCCCTACTGGGCCACCTACCACGCTATGATGGTGGGCTACCTGGCCAACCTGGTGCTGCCGCGCATGGGCGAGGTCATTCGTTGCTCGGTGCTGCGGCGCACGAGCGCCGTGCCGGTGCAAGTGGCCCTGGGCACGGTCGTGACGGAGCGCGTCATCGACGTGCTGGTGCTGCTGGGGCTACTGGGGGCCACGCTGGCCCTCGATTTTAAGACCTTCTGGGCCTTTGTGACCGATAAGCTGCTGGGCGGGCAATACGATGCTTTGGCCCGCAACCGTACACCCCTGCTACTGGCCGGGCTGGGCGCGCTGGTGCTACTAGCCGTGGCCGCCTACACGCTGGTGCGCAACCTGGAGCGCCTGCGCCAAAACGCACTGTTCAATAAAGCCAGCCAGTTTGTAAAGGGCCTGCTGGCGGGCGTGTTCAGCATTCGGAAGCTCGACAATAAGTGGTTATTTCTGTTCCACACCTTTTTTACCTGGGGCGTTTATTTCCTGCTTGACTACCTGGCCTTTTTCTGCTTTCCCGAAACCTACGGCCTGGGCTGGCGGGCGGGCCTGGCGGTGCTCACCTTTGGCGCGTTTGGCATGGCCGCGCCGGTGGCGGGCGGCATTGGGCCATTTCACGTGCTGGTGCAGAGCGTACTGGTGGTGTACGGCCTTAGCCGGGAGGCCGGTATTGCCTACGCGCTGGTCGTGCACGGGGCCCAAACACTACTGGTCGTGCTGCTGGGCGGCATCAGCTTCGTGGCTGTGGCCGCCGCCGACCGGCGCAGCGTGGCCCAGGAGGCCGAAGCCCTAAGCAACGAGCCGCTGGTGAGTGAGTAGGGTAGGGTAAGCTTTAGCTTGCCGTGTTAGCAGCTAGAGCTTATTTTTCTACTTCCATCACGGCCAGTTGAAGCTTACCCCCTACATTTTATGACCGCCGATAAAATCCTGACCCGCGCCCAACTACCCGCTACGCTGGCCACCTGGCGCGCCGCTGGCGAGCGCCTCGTGTTCACCAACGGCTGCTTTGATTTGCTGCACCTGGGGCACGTCGATTATCTCGAAAAAGCCCGCGCCCTTGGCGACCGGCTGGTGGTGGGCCTCAATACCGATGCCTCGGTGCGCGTGCTCAAGCCCGGCCGGCCCTTGCAGGATGAAACTTCGCGGGCTCGCGTGCTGGCCGCGTTGGCCTTCGTGGATGCGGTGGTGCTCTTCGGTGAGCCTACCCCCCTGCAACTCATCGAAGCCGTGCGGCCCGACGTGCTGGTGAAGGGAGACGACTACGCCATTGACGGAATTGTGGGCCATGAACTGGTGTTAAACAGTGGCGGGCAGGTCCTGACCGTGCCGCTCGTTACGGGCTACAGTACGTCCGGCATCGTAGCCAAAGCCCGTCTATCGTAAATCATTGTTCTTCAAGTTTTTGACTTATATATAATCGGAGTTGAAAATCTATCAAAGCTATGTTTATCATTCTTATTCTCCTTATGCTCGTAAGCTGGGGCATTCAACAGCGGCTGCGAAGCAAGTTTCGGCAATACGGCGAGATTAGCTTGCGCTCAGGCCTGAGTGGCCGTGAGATAGCCGCCAAGATGCTGGCCGACCACGGCATTCGTGACGTGCAGATTATCAGCACTGAAGGCCAGCTTTCGGACCACTACAACCCCACCGATAAAACCGTGAACCTGAGCGCCGACGTGTACGCTGGGCGCTCGGCCACGGCCGCCGCCGTGGCGGCCCACGAGTGCGGCCACGCCGTGCAGCACGCGCAGGCGTATAGCTTTTTGCGGCTACGCTCGGCGCTGGTGCCGGCGCTGTCGTCAGTGTCGCGCATGATGCCGCTGCTGCTGCTGGCGGGCGTTGTGCTGCTGCGCGTAAGCCTGCTGCCGTTGGGCCTGGCGGTGGCGCTATTCGCGCTGGCTACGTTGTTTTCGTTCATTACGCTGCCCGTTGAGTTTGATGCCTCGCGCCGTGCTCTGGCTTGGATGGACCGCAGTGGCGTGGTGACAACCAGCGAGCACGCCGTAGCCAAAAATGCGCTCTGGTGGGCGGCCATGACCTACGTGGTAGCGGCCATCAGCTCGCTGGCCACACTGCTCTACTACGGCTCTATGCTGCTCGGCGGCCGCCGTAGCTAAGACTAGCTACTAGTTTAGATAACCCGCAGATTGTGAATACGGCAAGTAGCTTCGCTGTTCAGCCTAAAGTCTTTTTTCCGGCTGGCTGCTGCTAAAAGTTGTATTTTTGCGTAGTAAAGTATTACGTCCTACTCTCCCACCCCTCCTACCCTACCCCCCTTTGTGTCATGATGACTTCCACGGCGCCCGCCTCTCCTTTCCAGCTCACCGAAGAGCACTTGGCCGTGCAGGCCGCCGCCCGCGACTTTGCCCAGAGTGAGCTGTGGGCGGGCGTAATTGAGCGCGATGAACACCAGAAATTCCCCGTCGCCCAAGTTAAGCGCATGGGCGAGCTAGGCTTTATGGGCATGATGGTGAGCCCCGAATACGGCGGCTCAGGCCTCGATACCATCAGCTACGTGCTGGCAATGGAGGAGATTTCCAAAGTTGATGCTTCGTGCTCGGTTATCATGTCGGTTAATAACTCACTGGTTTGCTGGGGCCTGGAAAAATATGGCAGCGAGGAGCAGAAGCGCAAGTATCTGCCCCGCCTCACCAGCGGCGAGATTGTTGGGGCCTTCGCCCTTTCCGAGCCCGAAGCCGGCTCCGACGCCACCAGCCAGCGCACCACCGCCGAAGACAAAGGCGATTACTATCTGCTGAACGGCACCAAAAACTGGATTACTAACGGTACTACGGCCTCGGTATATCTGGTTATCGCCCAGACACATCCTGAGCTAAAGCACCGCGGCATTAATGTCATTATCGTGGACAAGGATACGCCCGGCTTTACGCAGGGCCCCAAGGAAAACAAGCTCGGCATTCGCGGCTCCGATACTTGCTCACTGATGTTTACCGACGTAAAAGTGCCCAGGGAAAACCGCATTGGCGAAGATGGCTTCGGCTTCAAGTTTGCGATGCAAGTGCTGGCGGGCGGCCGCATCGGCATCGCGGCCCAGGCGCTGGGTATCGCTTCGGGTTCGCTGGAACTGAGCATTAAATACGCGAAGGAGCGCAAGGCATTTGGCGTAGAAATAGCCAAGCACCAGGCAATTCAATTTAAACTAGCTGACATGGCGACCAACGTGGACGCTGCCCGCCTGTTGTGCCTGCAAGCTGCCGCCGACAAGGACAACCAAGCCGACTATGCTAAGAGTGGCGCAATGGCCAAGCTCTTCGCCTCCAAAGTGGCGATGGACTCGGCCGTGGAGGCTGTGCAAATTCATGGTGGCTACGGCTTTGTGAAGGAATACCACGTGGAGCGCTTCATGCGCGACGCTAAGATTACCCAGATTTATGAAGGCACCTCGGAGATTCAAAAAATCGTGATTTCCCGCGAAATTCTGAAGTAAGCGGATTGCGAAATTAAATTTTTCTAAGAAGTTGTACTGAACCCAGGTCCGCTCGACCTGGGTTTTTTTATTTAAATGAATTTTTTTTAGAATTGATTGCAGTAATTTGCTTTAACTTTGGGTACTTTTACAAGGCAATTTCCACTTTTTCTTGAAAACAACATATATGCAATGGAAGATTACAATAAGGTAATTGAATCATTAGGAGTCCGGTATATTAAGGCCAAGAATCTGGTTCTTCGCCAGCCCTTTATGGTCCGCAACGCCTACGACGTTGGTAACAACCTTATTCTGCTGCACCGGGGTCGATTAGTTTTCGGCGATGACGAGCAAACGGTAGAGGAAGGCGAACTGCTATTTTTACCGGGTGGCCGGCCCGCCCGCGTGGGTTACGGTGAGGGCGCGGCGGCACGCCTCATTTCCAACGACGATTTGATAACAAACAAAGACCGGTTTTTTACTTCCAACGATAAGCTCGACTATATCGGCGATGCGGAGGAGAGCCACAGCTTCGTTTCATTTGAGGCTAAGGTTTTCGACTCGGTTAACTTTTTCGCTTCGCTCGACGTGCCGGCCTTCGTAATCAGGGGCAACACGAAGCTGGCTAATTTGGTCATCAAGGTTATTGAGGAGTCTTTGCAGGACCTGCCGGGCCGCGAGCGCCTCATCAACATTTATACCGAGAACCTGGTGGTGGAAGTGGTGCGCTACATTCTGCGTAACAACCTGTTTGTGGAGCAGTTGGCTACCAATAGCACCTACTTTAAGGACCCGCGCCTAATTGACCTTTTCAACTTCATCAAGGAAAACCTGAGCGGTGACCTCTCCAACAAGGTGCTAGCCGGCGTAGCCAACGTGAGCGAGGACTATGTGGGGCAGTATTTTAAGATGCTGACCAACATTAATCCGCAGGACTACATTGAGTATCAGCGCATGGAGCGCGCCGTATCGCTGCTGCGCACCACCAAGAAGAGCATCCGCGACATCGGCAAGGAAGTGGGCTACAAGGACACGGCTTATTTCTGCCGCCGCTTCAAGATGATGTTTGGCATCCCGGCTGGCAAGATGCGCCGCCGCGAAACGGCCATGAACATCTGAAAACGGCAGATTTTACCTGATTCAACGAATTTCGCAGATAACAGTACGGCGGCCCTGACGGGCCGCCGTACTATTTTTAGGGGGGTAGGGCGAACGAGGGCGGATGGCCTAGGGCTACGCTACGCTCATAGCTGGCCTTGCAGGTAAAGCTGCTTGAGGCGGCGGCGCAGGGCGTAGCAGGCTTTCTGGGCGGGGTCATCGCCATCGTTGGTCAGCATCACGAATGCCACGCGCTGGCTCGGATACAGGATGGTGTGGCAAAAAAACGTGCCAGCGCTGCCATTGTGCAAGCTGACGAGCGCGCCCGTGGTGGCCAGCGTACTCACGGCCCAGCCGTAGGCGTAGGCGGGTAGCCCGAAGTGCAGCCGCTGATACGTGGCGGCCGATACGTAGTTATTTTGACCTAAAAGCCCATTCAGGTGCAACTGCACGAGGCGCGCAAAATCGGGCAGGGGCATGGCCAGGTCACCGGCCGGGGCCATATAATCGTTGAGTTGGTAAAAGTGGGTAGGCCCCAGCGGCGTAAAGGCGCTGTCGGCGGGCGTTGCGCGCCAGTGGCCCCAGGGCTGCCGGGCATCGTGGCGATTGGGGAAACCCAGCACGTAATGCAGCTTCAATTTATGGAAGGTCTTGGCTACCAGCTTTTCCCATGAATAGCCGCTGGCTTGCGCCAGCATGAGAGCCGCCAACACGTAGCCGGCATTGGAATAGACGTAGAACTGGCCGGGAGCCGGCGCTACGGGCGGTTGCCGCAGCACAACGGCGGCAAACTGCAAGCGCCTTTCCGAGACGGAACCGGTAAGCTTGGGTAGCGTTTCGTAGTCACTACCCGCCGTGTACGGCTGAATGCCCGCCCGGTGCGAGAGAAGGTCGCCCAGCGTCACGTTGGTATAGAGGGGTAGGGCTGCGGCGCGAAGCGCAGGCACTACATCCAGCAATTTGCTATCCCACCTGATTTTACCTTCTTCTACCAGTTTGCCGGCTAGCAGGCTAGTAACGCTTTTAGTATCGGAACCTAGGTGGAAATAATCGGTCAGCGCGATGGGGTTGGGCTGGTCGTTGCGCCGCACACCGCCGTACACGTACCGGATGCGGCCCGGCTCAATGATGGCTGCGCTCAGCGCTGGCAGGTGGTAGTGAGCGCGGATACTATCCAGCGCCTGCTGCGCGGCTAGCGATTGTGCCAAGGCTGTACGCGATAGACCGCAGCCTAGTACACAGCAGCACACAAAGTAACGAACCCTCATCAGCAGCAAGAAGAATAACCAAAAATTGACCTGGCATACTGCGCTATCCGACAGTTCGTTACCGTCCCTACCCCCTTTGTTTTACTGCACCGGCTGGCTGGCCGTAGCCCCGCGCACGGCCGCCACCGCTTCGGCCAAGAAGCTAGGGTCACGCTCAATATGGTTGCCGACCACTACCATATCGGCCCCGGCGGCTAGCGCGGCGTATATTTTCTCGCCCGTGTTAAGGCCGCCACCCACGATAAGCGGCGTTTCGACGGCGGCGCGCACAGCCCTAATCATGGCCGCCGACACGGGTTGCTGCGCACCGCTGCCGCCATCGAGGTACATGAGGCGCAGGCCCAACTGCTCACCAGCCAGCGCGGTGACTGCCGCAATGCTGGGCTTATCATGAGGTAGAGGCGCAGTGCCGCTAACGTAAGAGGCCGTAGTAGGCCGGCCGCTATCCACCAGTATATAGCCGGTAGGTAGAATTTGTAAGCCGCTCTGGCGCAGGCGGCCAGCGGCAATTACGTGCTGGCCGATGAGAAAATCAGGATTGCGCCCTGAGATGAGCGAAAGCAGCAAAATGCCGTCGGCGGAGGAATCTACGTGCAGGGCGTGACTCGGAAAAAGCAGCACCGGCACCTGCGGAGCCTCGGCTTTTAATAACGCAATGAGGGCTGTCTGGTGCTCGGTAAGCACCAAGCTGCCTCCTACGAGGAAAAAATCAACGGGGTGCTGCTGAATCAGGCGTAATAGGTGCCGCAGGCGGGCAGGCTCAAAATCGTCGGGGTCAAGCAAAATAGCTAAGGCCTTGCGGCCGTGCAGCCGCAGCCCGGCCAGCGTGTCAAGCAAGCGGCTCGCGGGCGGTGGTAGAGTCGTCGTCGGGGTGGGCGGCGGCAGAGACATCCTGAACGGCAGAAGTAGCGGGCCACGTAGCGGGCGGCACGCCCTTCGCAGCTGATGAAGGCACAAGGTCGGCATTTTTGCCGGTTTCGTCCTTATCCTTGGGCAGAATATCCTGCACGGCCTTAGTCACCAGCGCCAGGGCCATGCCTGCCGCCTGCGCCGCGATAAACCGGCCGGTTTCGCTCTTGGCAAACGCTAGCAGCGCCGGGCCGATAACGCTGCCCCTGGGCTTCTTCTCTTTTTCTCCTTGTGCTTCTTTAGTGAGGTCTCCCTCCTCGTCGGTCGGCTCGGCAAAGCTATTGGAGTGAGGTAAGCGACGGCTGTCATCGAAGGGAAGGTCCGGGTGCGAGCCAGCCGCAGCGTAGTCTGTTTTTCCAACGTTAGTAGGCTCTTCCTTGGCAGCATCGGAGCCGTGGTGCGGAGCCGAATGCGGTGGAAAGTCGGGGTCGTGGCTCAGGCCATTGTCATCCAAATCCGAATCGGGCCCGTCGAAGTAAAAGCCATCGGGCGAATCGGCACGGTAGCTCCGGTCCTCATAGTCCGGCTCTTGAAAGCTAGGCGTCCAGTCGTTGGTATCCCAGGCATCGTCGTCGAAGCTATCGAAACCCGCGTAGTCGTCGAAGAGATGTTGGTCTTTCTTCTTCTTTTTAGACTTACTACCCCCGAATGCCTTGGTAATTAGCCAGATGCTACCCACCAGGCCGGCCCCAATAGCGGCTACTTTGCCTGCCTGCACGGTGGTGGCTTTTATCTCCGCCACATCACCGCGCAATGCACGCTCATACTCCAGCTTTTTGCGTTCCAGAAATTCTTTTTCGTTTTCAAATAAAGGGTTGGTCGGCTCAGTCATGGTCGTGGTGATTTGGCAAAAAGGCCCCGAAACTAACGGGTAGCAGCTTACGAACGCTTATCTGATTTATAAATAGTGTTATTCAGCAGCTTATCGGCTACCCCCTGGAATACTTTCTTATCAATGCCTACAAAAAACAGAATCGCCAGCAGCAAGTAGAGCGCTGCTACGAGCCCGAAGCCCGCTGACGAGCTATCCAGGGCACTGTTCAGCACGAAGCCCAAATAAATAGAGCCAAAAATGATGAACAGGAACCCCAGCAGACCCAGCGCTACCCCGTGCACGGTGCTCACGAATATACTTTTTGCTTTTTCCTGAGCTTCGAGGCGCACGAGGTCGATGCGCGTATCCAGGTAGCCGGTCAGGTTGCTGATGAGGCTATCGTTGCGCGGCGTTTTGTCGTCGGTCAGGGTGGCCATGCGAGCGGAATTGTTTAGCGAGTAAAGTAGGTTAAGGCGGGGCCGGTGGCAAGGACTTTGCCGGCTGGAGTTTCTTTACGCAAAACTTGTCGGCAGGGCTGCCTTTCCCCGGCGCTTTCGTTTAAATTTCCGCGGCGTGAGTCAGAACTATTACCAAGTACTCGGGGTGCCGCCTACCGCGTCGGCGGCTGTTATTAAGCAAGCTTACCGCCGCCTAGCCACCGCCCTGCACCCCGACAAGCATCAGGGCGACCCGCGCTACGAGGAGCAGTTTAAGGCCGTGGCCGTGGCCTACGGCGTGCTTTCGAACCCCGACCGCCGGGCGCAGTACGACTACCGGCTTCAGCAGGCCGCCCGCCCGGCTGAGGCTACCCGCTACGCCCCGGCCGATGGCCCTTCGGTATATAAGATGCCCGGCGACCGCACCACTACCCCCCCGCTGCGCACCCGCCCGCCCGCCGGCAGCCGCGAGCGCCACTACCAGCAGCGCGTGCCGCGCCAGCAGGCGCGCTTCAACCGCCAGGATTTCTGGCTGGTGGGCGGCCTGATAGGCTTGATTTTTTTGTTTGGCATTTCGGTTAAAATTGTGATGGACCGGGTGCAGGCCAATGCGTACATGGCCGATGCGCGCACAGCCTTCGCCCGCGGGCAATGGCCCGAAGCTGAGCGCCAGCTTGACCAGGCCCTCGAATTTCGGAACGACCACGTGGAGGCCCTGCGCCTGCGCGGCCAGCTGCACCAGGACGTGGACCACAACCTACCCGCCGCCCGCGCCGACTACGAGGCCGCCCTGCTGGCTGGCCCCGTAGCTGCCCTACCCCCCGCTGAGGCGGCCACACTGCTCTACCGGCTGGGGCGCTGCCAGGCCGGCCTGCACCAGCCCGCCGAGGCCGAGCGCAGTTATTGCCGCGCCCTGGCCCTTGACTCTACTTTGGCCGAAGCCTACCTGGCCCGCGGCGAAAATCGCCTGCTGGAGCTGCGTCGCACCCTACCCGCCCTGGCTGACCTGCGCCGCGGGGCTGGCAAGCTCACCCGTACCAGCCGCGCCGTACCCCTACCCTACCTTCAGGCCGAAGGCGCGGCCCTCACCCACCTGGCCCGCTACGCCGAGGCCCGCCGCGTGTATTTGCAGGCGCTGGAAAGCCAGCCGCAAGATGGCCGCACGCTATTTTTACTGGGCCGCCTGGCCCAGCAAACGGGCGACTCCACTAGCGGCTGTGAGTTTTTCCGGCGCGGGGCCAGGGCCGGGTATTCTTACGCCGAAGCCGCCGCGAAACAGTGTAGATAAGGAGGGTAGGAGGATAAAATTCTACCTCTTACCTTCCTACCCCTTAATTATACCCTGCGCCCTTTTTGGCTTTTACGTCGGCCACGAACTCCTTGACGCGCTGCTCTTCTGAGCGCTGGCAGATGAGAAGCACGTTGTCATACTCGGCCACAATGTAGCCTTCGAGGCCCTGCACTACGACGAGGCGCTCGTGGGGCGTTTTAATGATGCAGGCGCGGGTGTCGTAGAGCAGGGCGTCGCCATCCACCACGTTGTCGTGCTCGTCGCGGCGGTCGCTCACGCGGTGCAGCGAGTCCCAGGTGCCGAGGTCGCTCCAGCCAATGTCGGCGGGCAGCACATACACGTTATTGGCCTTTTCCATGATGCCGAAGTCGATGCTGATGTTGGGGCAGCGCGAGTAAGCTTCGTCAATAAAAGCAGCTTCCTGGGACGTGCCCAGGCGGCTGGCCCCTTCGTCAAACACCTCGGCAATGTCGCTCAGCGAATCGTGAAAAGCTTTGATAATCACCTCGGCACGCCAGATGAACAGGCCGGCATTCCAGAGAAAGTCGCCGCTGTCCAGAAACATACGGGCTAGCTCGGCGTTGGGCTTCTCGGTGAACGTTTTGACCTTGCATAAGTCGGTGCCATCCAGGCGGTTAGCCGGGTCATCCAGGTACTGAATGTAGCCGTAGCCCGTGTCGGGGCGCGAGGGGTGAATGCCTAGCGTCACGAGCACCTCGTACTGGCGGGCGGCGGCCACGGCCTCCCGAATGAGGCGGCGGAACTCCTCTTCGCGCAGCACGGCGTGGTCGGCGGGCGTCACGATGATAGTGGCCTGGGGGTCGCGCTGCGCGATGCAGTAACTGGCGTAGGCAATGCAGGGCGCAGTATTGCGCCCGATGGGCTCACCCAGAATTTGGGTAAGAGCCAGGTCGGGCAGATGCTCCTGCACCAGCTTCACGTAGTCGCGGTTAGTCACCACGTACACGTTTTCGGGCGGGCAAATGCCCCGGAAGCGGTCCACGGTGAGCTGGAGCATAGAGCGGCCCACGCCCAGCACGTCGTGAAACTGCTTGGGGTGCTGCGTGCGGCTGAACGGCCAAAACCGGCTGCCAATGCCACCGGCCATTACTACGAGATACGTACTGTTCATAAGCAAAGCCAGAGGATTGAGGCCGCTAAGATAGGCCGCAACCCGTGCTAAGCGGCCCCGGCAGCGGGGGTAGGGCGGGCGGCCGCGGCGGCCAGCCGGGTAGCTTGCAGGGCGGCATCGTAGTGGCCCTGCCCGGCACGGTGGCGCAGCTGCCGCAGCTCCCAAAAGCCATTGAGGCCGCTGAGCAGGCCCACTTTGCTACCGGCCGCATCGTTCCAGCACACGGGCTGCTCGCGCAGGCGCAGGCCGGCCCGGTAGGCCAGCAGCAGCAGCTCCACGTCGAAGCCGAAGCGGTCGAGGGCGGCGGCTTCGGCCAAGGGCCGGCACACGGCCAGCCGGAAAGCCTTGAAGCCGCACTGCGTATCCCAGTAGGGCAGGCCGGTGGCGGCCCGCGTCACGAGGTTGAAAAACCGCCCGCTTTGCTCGCGCAACCAAGGCTGGTGCACGCCAATGAGGCTACGGTCGAGCGCCCGCGAGCCGAACACCACGTCGTAGTCGCCGGCCAGAATGGGGCCTAGCAGCTTGGGCAGTTCCTCAATAGGCGTAGAGAGGTCGGCATCCGAAAACACGGCTATTTGCCCCTGGGCAGCCAGCAGACCCTGGCGCACGGCGTAGCCCTTACCCCGATTGGGCTGGTAGCTGATGACGCGGGCCGCCACTTGCCCGGTGCGGGCCGCGAAGCCGGTTTCGGCTACCAGCCGGGTATCGTCCGTCGAGCCGTCGTCAATCACCAGCACCTCGCTGGGGTAGGGCTGGGCATTAAGGTAGGCCAAGACCTTTTCGAGCGACTGGCCGAGCCGGGCTTCCTCATTATAAGCCGGAATAAGCAGGGAAACTAAAGGGGTCTGCAAGGCAAAGGATACTACGCGAAAGTCAACGCCCAAATAAGATACAGCATGCAACCTATCGACGGGTAGCTTCCAAAGGTCTAGCCGCAAAGGTATTTAAACACGCCGGCTCGTTTCGTAACAAGTTAGGTAAACGCAAAAAAATTGCCAATCAATTGAGTATGAAAATACTGAAACGCCTACCCCCACTAAATCTCGAAGGTCGCTCACACCAGCCCCTCACGCAGCAAATCGTGCAAGTGAATAAAGCCTGCGAACTGCCCGCCCTCGGTCACGATAAGCTGGGTAATATTGCGGGCCTGCATCCGGGCCAGGGCCTCGGCAGCAAATTCCTGAATATCAATGGTAGCAGGCTGAGGCGTGAGGATATCGTGGGCGGTAAGGGCGTCCAGCGCGGCTAGGTGGCCACGGCCCAGCATCCGGCGCAGGTCGCCATCGGTAATAATGCCAGCCAGGCGGCCGGCCTCGTCGAGCACGGCGGTCGCGCCCAGGCGCTTGCCCGATATCTCCAGCAGCACCTCGCGCAGCGGCGCGGCCAGGCCCACTTGCGGGCGCTGGTTTTGGCGGCTGAGGTCGCCCACGGTCAGGTAGAGGCGCTTGCCGAGGGTGCCGCCGGGGTGCAGGCGGGCAAAGTCCTGGGCCGTAAACTGGCGGCTTTCGAGCAGGCACACGGCCAGGGCGTCGCCCAGGGCCAGCGCAGCGGTGGTGCTGGTGGTGGGGGCCAGGTCGTGGGGGCACGCCTCGCGGCGAATGGGCGTGTGCAGCACGTAATCGGCCTGCCGGGCCAGGTAGGAATCGGCGTTGGCGACGAGCGCGGCCAGCCCTACCCCCTTGCGGCGCAGCAGCGGCACCAGCACTTTAATTTCGGGCGTGTCGCCGCTCTTACTAATGGCAATTACAAAGTCGCCAGTCTGAATCATGCCCAGGTCGCCATGAATAGCATCAGCGGCATGCATAAATAGGGCCGGGCTACCCGTGCCGTTGAGCGTGGCCACGAGTTTGCCGGCGATGTGGGCGCTCTTGCCTACCCCGGTTACCACAATGCGACCCTTCAGCGCCAGTAGCACCGCCACGCACTGGGCAAAGTCGGGGGTAGCAGCCAAGGCCTGGGCGGCGTCGCGCAGGGCATCGGCTTCGGTGAGCAGCACCTGGCGGGCCACGGCCAGCACGTCGGTGGGGGGAGGGGTTTGCACGGCCAAAAATACGGGTAGCGAGGATTGATAAGCCGGCCCGGTGAATTTTTTATCGCCGCCTCGCCGCGGAGGCGCGCAGGAAGTTACTGAATCGTGAAGCCGGGGGTCAGCCGGAACTTTTTCGAAATGTTTGATGTAAACGACGCTTTTTTTTCAAAAAAAGCGCTTCTTGCTTATCTTCGCTTAGAACCTCCGCTCGTAGCTCCGCCTTATTTTTCTAGTCTATGTCCCTGACCGCCGTTGCTGAACCAGTTGCCTTCCAGCCCGAAATAAAAGCCACGCTTAAGGAAGTATTCGGCTTTGGGCAATTTAGAGGCACCCAAGAAGCTGTTATTCAGAATATTATTGCCGGCAACAACACATTTGTCATCATGCCCACGGGAGCGGGCAAAAGCCTGTGCTACCAGCTGCCAGCCTTGGTGCTGCCGGGCACGGCCATCGTCATCTCGCCGCTCATTGCCCTGATGAAAAATCAGGTGGACCAGCTTTCGGCCTTCGGCGTGAACGCGCAGGTGTACAATTCGACGCTGACCAAGACGGAGCAGACCCGCGTGCGAAAGGACGTGATTTCGGGCGAGGTACGGCTGCTATACGTGGCCCCGGAAAGCCTAACCAAAGAAGACACTATTGCTTTTTTGCAAAAAGCCAGCATCTCGTTCGTGGCCATCGACGAGGCGCACTGCATCTCGGAATGGGGCCACGACTTCCGGCCCGAGTACCGCAAGATTCGCGGCATCATTGATAATCTAGGGGGTAGGATTCCGCTCATCGCCCTCACGGCCACGGCCACGCCTAAAGTGCAGCTCGACATCCAGAAAAACCTGCAAATGGATGATGCGAACGTGTTCAAAACCAGCTTCAACCGCACCAATCTTTACTACGAGGTGCGCGCCAAGCGTAACACCAAGAAGCAACTCATTCAATACGTGCAGCACCACAAGGGCAAAGCGGGCATTATCTATTGCCTGAGCCGCAAGAAGGTGGAGGAAGTGGCCGAGCTGCTGCGCGTGAACGACGTGCGCGCCCTGCCCTACCACGCTGGCCTCGACCCGCACACCCGGATGAACAATCAGGATGCGTTTCTGAACGAGGACTGCGACGTGATTGTGGCTACTATTGCCTTCGGCATGGGTATCGATAAGCCCGATGTGCGCTTCGTGATTCACTACGACGCGCCCAAGAGCATTGAGGGCTACTACCAGGAAACTGGCCGTGGCGGCCGCGATGGCATGGAGGGTAACTGCCTGATGTTCTACAGCTACGACGATATTCTGAAGCTCGAAAAATTCAGCAAGGACAAGCCCGTGACCGAGCGCGACAATGCCCGGCAACTGCTGCTGGAAATGACGAACTACTCGGAAAGCGCCGTGTGCCGCCGCCGCCAACTGCTGCACTATTTCGGCGAGCGGCTGGACCAGGACTGCGGCTTTTGCGACAACTGCCGCCACCCGAAAGAGAAATTTGACGGTACCGCCCACGTGGCCCTGGCCCTGCGCGCCGTGGTGCAGACCGAGGCGCGCTTTGGGCTCGACCACGTGGCTCAGGTGCTGCTCGGCCTCAGCAATCCGCACATCGAGAGCTACGGCCACACCGGCCTGCCGGTGTATGGCCAGGGTAAGGCCCTGAGCGGCGACATGCAGCATTGGCTTTCAGTACTGCGTCAGTGCCTGCTCAATAGCCTGCTGGAGAAGGATATCGACTCCATCGGGCTGGTGCGTATTACGGAGAAGGGTATTGATTTTATCGAAAATCCCTACCCCCTGACGCTGACCAAAGACCACGATTTTGAGGCCGAGAAGCAAGAGGAAGAGGACGGCGAGAAAATCCAGCAGGCCGCGGGCCACGATGAGGCGCTGTTTACGCAGCTTAAGGAACTGCGCAAGCAACTGGCTAAGCAGAAAAACCTGCCGCCCTACGTGCTCTTCCAGGACCCCAGCCTGAAGGAGATGGCCACTACCTACCCTACCTCGCTACACGAGTTGACGCACATTGCGGGGGTAGGCCAGGGCAAGGCGCAGAAGTTCGGCGCGCCCTTCGCGGCCGCCATCAAGAAGTACGTGGAGGACAACGATATTGAGACGGCCGCCGACGTCATTATCAAGTCTACCGTCAACCGCTCCAAGCTCAAGATTTACATCATCCAGCAGATTGATAAGAAGATGGACCTGACCGGCATCGCCCGCAGCCAGGGCATCACGATGCCTGATTTGATGGAGGAAATTGAGCACATCTGCTACTCCGGCACCCGCTTGAACCTTAGCTATTATATCCGCGAAAATGTGGATGAAGACAAGCAGACCGAGATTTTTGACTACTTCATGACGGCGGCTTCGGACAATATCGCGCTAGCCATGAGTGAGCTGGGGGCGGATGACTTTACGGAAGAGGAAGTGCGGCTGATGCGCATTAAATTCCTAAGCGAAGTGGCCAACTAAACCGCAGATTCAAGCAGATTTAACGGATGACGCGGCTACGCCGCTCAAGCGGCTGGCTGGCAGCGAACACTAAGAAGGGCGGCCCTAGGGCCGCCCTTCTTAGTGTTCGCTTAAACTCGCTCAAACCGCTGACATAGCAACGAAAGCCGCGTAGCCAGCCGCTTCAGCGGCATACCCACGTACTTCGTTTGAATCTGCGGGCTAGCAGTACTCTTCGAATGCGCCTTGCAGATTATTGACGATACGCATTAGGTCTGAGCCCTCGATGTGGTATCGCTCAATCATGTGCACCAGCTCGCCATCCTTAAAGAGGCCGATGCAGGGCGAAGAAGGGGGGTAGGGCAGCAGATGCGCGCGCATCTGGGCTACGGCGTCGGTTTCCATGCCGGCAAAAACGGTAACCAGCTTGCCGGGCTTTTTGTCGGCACTGGCCAGGGCCAGCTTGAGGGCGGGGCGGGCCTTGGCGGCGGCGCAGCCACACACCGAGTTTACGGCCACCAGCACGGTGCCTTCAGTGCCGGCCAGGGCCGCATCAACGGCCTCGGGGGTCATCAGTTGCTCGAAGCCAGCCTCCGTCAGGTCCTGGCGGATGGGGGCAACCATGTATTCGGGATAAACAGCCATCTTGAATAAGATAAAGAAGTGCGCGGCACTACCGCCGGACACGTACAAAATTACGGCGCAATTGGCGCTGCCTAACATAAGGCGGCAGGGTCTTAAAAAGTTTAGCCTTTGAGTACTAGTTTGGCCGGGACCAAGTTGTTCGTTGCTTGGAGAAGCGTGCCCGGCGAGGGTTGGGCTGTAGTCGGCCAAAACTTCCCCGAAGCTGGCTCGCACTGGTAACTTGCGGGAAGTAGCCGATTTAAGCAGTCTAGCAGTAATTTTTTTGCGTGAGTACGTGGCGGTTAAATAAGCAGTGCTGGTGGCGCTGGCTGGTGGTGGGGCTGCTGAGCCTGCGGGCGTTGGCGGACGTGGCCGGGCCGGGGCCGCGAATGCCACAAGCTTTCGTGCGGCATTTTGGGCCGGCGCAGGGCTTGCGCCAACCTTTTATATACTGCCTGCTCCAAGACCAGCAGGGTTATCTCTGGCTGGGCACCGCCGAAGGCTTGGTGCGCTACGACGGCCAGCAGTTCGTGACGCTTACTACCCGCGATGGGCTGGCCGAAGACTTCGTGACCGGCCTCTGGCAAGACCCCGCCACCGGCGCGCTGTGGGTGGCGCACAACCAGGGCGGCCGCTCGGTGCGGCCGGCCCCCGACCAGCCTTTCCGGCCCGCGCCGGCCGGGCTGCGGGGCGGGCCAGCCAGCCAGCCGGGGCCGGCCGTCCCCGATACCGCCCGCCTCGGGGCGTACTTACGGCACTTCCACTTGGCCCTACCCCCCGACGTAGTGCCCACCTGCCTGCTCGAAGACCGCGAGGGCAACGCCTGGCTCGGCACCGCCGGCCAGGGCCTTTGGCAGCATGCCGACCGCTACCTGAGCCTGTGGCCCCTGGCCAGCGCGCCGCCGGGCGCTCGCCGGGGGGTAGCGCTGGCCCGGCCAGCGGCGCTGGGCGGCGGGCTTTGGATAGGAACGGGGGATGCCGTGCAAGTTATTGTGGGGCTGAGCGCGGCGCGGCCGGTGCCGGGACTGCCGCCTAGCCTTGGCTCGGCCATAACGGCCCTGGCCTACGCGCCCGGCTCGGGCTTGTGGGTGGGCACGGAGGCCGATGGCGTATATGTATTACCCCCTAAAACGACTGCCAACCCTGCGCCCGCCGCGCAGCATTTTACGACGGCTACTGGCCTGCTGCACAACAGTATCTACGCCCTGTTGGCCGACCATACCGGCCGCGTGTGGGTGGGCACGCACAACTCGGGGCTGGCCGTGTGGGAGCCGGAGCCGCGCCGCTTTCGGTACGAAAAACTGACGCCCGTGGGCCTCGATGCCAGCGCCTTAGCGGAGGATGCGGCCGGCACTATTTGGGTGGGCACCGAAGGACAGGGCTTGTTTTTTAAACCCAGGAACCGACCCTGGCAGCACCTGACTAAAGCTGAGGGCACGCTGCCCGACGACTACTTTACCGGCCTGCTGCCGCTGCCCCCGCCGCTGGCCGGCGCACTAGTGCTGGTGCATCCGCAGGGCCTGAGTTTGTTGGACATAAATCACTGCCCTACCCCCCTCACCGCGCCCGACGACCCGCTGGTGCGCGCCACCCTACCCCCCGCTACGCTGACGGCCGGCCCCCGCCCGCTGGCCTGGCTGCCCACTCGCGCCGGCGTGCTGCGCCTTGACCTGGGCCTGCTGGCGCGCTGGCAGCCGGGCCGCGCGCCTACCCCCGGCCTAGCCCTCAGCGGGGCCGAAGTGGACGGCGAAGCCCGGCCGGCCGGCCGCCTCGGCGAGCTGCCGGCCGGCCGGCACCGCGTCAGCTTTGCGCTGGCGGGCATCAGCCTGGGGGCGGAGGGGGCCGGAAACCTGGCGTACCGCTACCGCCTGCGCGGCTTGGCCGACGAGTGGAGCCGCCCCAGCCCGGCCGCCGAGGCGCAGTTTGTGGGCCTGGGGCCGGGCCGCTACGTGCTGGAAGCACAAGTGCGCCGCGCCGCGCCGGGTGCGCCGTGGAGCCCGGCGGCCACCGCCGCGTTTACCATCGCCACGCCCTGGTGGCGCACGCCGGCCGCGCTGGTGCTGGGGCTGCTGGGGCTGGCCGGCCTGCTGGTGGCCGTAGTGCGCGCCCGCGAACGGGCCTTGCGCCGCCAAAAGCTTCAGCTGGAAAGCACCGTGCAGGAGCGCACCAGCGAGCTGCGGCAGAAAAACTACGCCATCGAGCAGATAAATGGGGACTTGCGGGTAGCCCGCGACGCGGCCGAAGCCTCCCGCCGGGCCAAGGCCCAGTTTCTGGCCAATATGAGCCACGAAATTCGCACGCCGATGAACGCCGTTATTGGCCTCACCAACCTGCTGCACCACACGCCCACCAACCCCGAGCAGCGCGAATACCTGGCGGCCATCGGCACGTCGTCGCAAAACTTACTTGTGATTCTCAACGACATCCTCGACTCGTCCAAAATGGAGGCCGGCAAGCTGACCCTGGAGCAGGTGGCGTTCCGGCTGCCCGAGGCGGTGCGCGGCCTGCGCACGCTCTTCCGCTACGCCGCCGACAGCAAGGGCCTGCGCCTGGCCGTGCTGGTGGCCGACGACGTGCCCGAGGCCGTGCTGGGCGACCCCGTACGCCTGCAGCAAGTGCTGGTCAACCTGGTCAGCAACGCGCTGAAATTCACCCGTCAGGGTGGTGTCACGCTACGCGTGAGCCGCGTTCCTACCCCCCCGGCCGGGGCCGGGCACGCCCTGCTGCGCTTCGAGGTGGAGGACACCGGTATTGGCATTGCGGGCGATAAGCTGGCGAGCATTTTTGAGGATTTTTCGCAGGCCAATCCCAGCACTACCCGCGAGTTTGGCGGCACGGGCCTGGGCCTGAGCATTGCCCGCAACCTGGTGCAGCTGCACGGCGGCCGGCTGGCCGTGCGCAGCGAGGAAGGGGTAGGCTCGACCTTTTATTTTGACTTAACCTACCCCCTGGCCGACCCTACGCTGGCGCAGCCCGGTGCCGTGGCCGGGCCGCTGCCAGCCTTCGAGCCCGCCCTGCGGGTGCTGGTGGCCGAAGACAACCAGCTCAACCAGCTGGTGGCCCGCAAAACGCTGGAAAATTGGAACGTACACGTCACCATCGCCGATAATGGCCGCCTGGCAGTGGCGCAAGTAGTGACCGCCACCGAGCCTTTCGACCTGGTATTGATGGACGTGCAGATGCCCGAGCTGGATGGCTACGAGGCCACCCGCGCCTTGCGCCGGCATTTTCCCGACGCGGCCCGGCTGCCCATCATCGGCCTCACGGCCTCGGTGCTGCCCGAAGACCGCAGCCTGGCCCTGGCCGCCGGCATGAACGACCTGCTGGCCAAGCCCTTCGAGCCGGCCGTGCTATATGCCCGGCTGGCGCACTTTGCCGGGCGGGCCACGGGGCCGGCCATGAGCCTAGCTCCCACCGCCCTACCCCCCGCCGCGCCCCCCACTCTGCACCCCAACTGGCAGCAGCTGGAGGAGCTGGCCGGCGGCAACGAAGACTTTATTAAGCAGGTTATCAATACCTTCCTGACGGAAGCCCCGGCCATTGAGCAGCTCCTGGTGGCGGCCTGCCCCCACGACGTGGCCGGCCTGGCCGCCGCCGCCCACAAGCTTAAGGGGCAGGTGGCGTACTTTGGCGTAGCGGGCCTGCACGCCCAGCTCGATGAGCTGGAGCGCGGGGCTCGCACGCCCGGCTACCCCTACTGCGAGCCCCTGCTGCACACGGTGCGGCAGCAGCTGGGGCAGCTTTATTCGCAGCTGCAAGCGCGGGTCTGAGGGGGGTAGGCGCGGCCCTCCCGCCCATGCCGTCAGTTTTTACGCTGAGTGGGGCGGCCGCTTTGCCCGCGGCCCCTATTTTTGCTGGCCTACCCCCCGGTTTTATTTCTCCCTCAAGCTGCAGCATGACTACTCCTTCTCCTGAGCTTGACGCGGCTCCGCTTCGCTGCCTGGTCATCGACGATGACCCGCTTTCGGTGCAGATAGTGCGCAATTGCATTGCCAATACGCCTTTTTTGGAGGCGTCGGGCGCTTGCGGCAGCGCTATCGAAGCGGCCGAAATACTGCGCACCCAGGCGTTCGACGTGCTGTTTCTGGACGTGGAAATGCCGCTGATGTCGGGCCTCGACCTGCTGCGCACCCTGCCCGAGCCACCGCAGGTGGTGCTTATCACCGGCAGCCAATCGTATGCGGTGCAGGCGTTTGAGTTTGCCGTGGCCGACTACCTGCTGAAGCCGCTGAGCTATTCGCGCTTTCTGCAAGCCGCCCAAAAGGTGTTGGAAAACATCAATGCCCAGCGCGCCGCGGCCTCCGATGACCCCGGCGCGCCGCCCGCCGGCAGCCCCGATTTCACCTTCGTGAAGGTGGATAACAAGCTCGTGCGCGTCGATTTTGCCGATGTGTACTATGTGGAGGCGCTCGGCGACTACGTGCACCTCGTTACGGCGCGCGGCAAGCTCATCGTATATAGTACGATGCGCGCCATTGAGGAGAAATTTCCGGCTCAGCGCTTCGTGCGGGTGCACCGCTCCTTTATTATCAATATCGACTTCGTGCAGGCCCTGGAAGATAATTCGCTGCTTATCAAGGATAAGTATATTCCGGTTGGCCAAACGTATTTGCGGGGTCTGCTCGTGCGCCTTAATAAGCTGTAAGTGCCCGCGCGACCTGGCTTCTTTTTCTCACCTTTTTTCGCTACCCAGTGCGTTCTTTCCCTACCCCCTCTTTTTCAGTTAACTGGCGGCAGGGCCTAGTGGCGGCCGTGGCGGCCCTGAGCTTGCTACCCGCCCTGGCGCGCGCCCAAACCACGCCGGCCGAGGCAGATGCGCCGCCCGCCGCCGCCAACTGCGGCCCCGTGCAGCCCGCTGAGCTGTGCGTCGATTTTGACGCTACCCGCTCGGTAGATGCTGCGGCCGGCCCACTCGAATACCGCTGGAATATGGGCGACGGCACCACGCTCACGGGCCTCACCGTTACGCACTGCTACGCCAAGCGCGACCGCTACCAGGTGGTACTCGATGTGGTAGTACCCGCCACCGGCGAGGTGCGGCCCGCCGAAAAAACCTTCGACGTGGATTTGCTGCGCAAGCCGGTACTCAACTTCAGCGTGGGGCCCACCCGCACGGTGCGCGTGGGCCAGGCGGTGGCCTTCGACGCCCTCGACTCGGTACTACCCGAGTGCCAGGCGGTGGTAGTCATCTGGGATTTTCGGGATGGCTCCATTGCGCAGGGCCGGCAGGCCGCGCACACGTTTCGCAAGCCGGGCCGCTTTCCGGTGCGCATGAGCCTGCGTGGCTACGGCCCCGGCGCGTGCGCGGCCAGCAACTGTGTTAGCCAGGAAGTTATCGTGGAGCTGTAGCCGGGGCTACTCCGGCGCGCCATCGCGCAGAATGCGCAGCGTTAGGGCCCACAGGTCTTCGTAGGGGATAATCTCAATCTCGGCATCGGCTTCCCCTTCTGGCGGGGCTTGCCGGAGGCTGGCCAGCAAAACTTTGCCGCGCCGGGCCAGCAGCACTTGGTCAAAATTTGCTTCGGGCAGCAGCATCAGCAGCCGCAAAAAGGTGCGGCTGCGAAGCGTGGCTGCATCGCGCAGGTGGCGCTGCTGGTACTTGCGCAGGCGCTCCAGGCGCGAAAGCACGGGCTCCAGCATCCTCTGCTGCAAAAAGTGCAACACCTGAAACACGAGAATGGCTACATTGTAGCCCCGCTTGTCGCGGCTGTACTCGGGCACGCTTAGGGCTGCGAACACGGCCAGCTGGTTGCGGCGGCGCACCGCGATGCGCTCCGGCGGCTGCACGAATTCGGTATACGCCCCCATCAACTCCCAACGGGCCAGCGCCGATGGCCGCAGCTTGGTATACGACGGGTTTTTGTGCACTACGTACAGTAGGCGCAGGGCGCGCTCATACTCATTCGCATGCAGGGCCAGCAGCAGGTAGTGCTCATAAAAATAAAACCAGTTGCTGGAAGTAGGGTGAAAATCAGGCGCGTACCTGTCGGCCAGCTTCAGGCCCGCCGCTGCCTGCCGGCCGCGCAAATGCGCGTAGATGCTCATGAACTGGTTGAAGCGGTTGTCGAACCGCCGGGCATTAAGCTTACCTTCCCGCAACAGCTTATCGGCTAAGGCAGTCTGCCGAATAATGGTCTGGTAGTGACCCGTCAATTCGGCTTCCACGATGCGCAGCCGGTAGAGGATGATAAACGTACCAAATGTATCGGCCTGCTTGTGCAGCTGCTCGACCTGCGCGATGTAGGCCATCATCTTGGGCAGCATGGCCCGCCGGGCCGCTACCGTCTTGGTCATCGTTAGGGTAACGTTGTTTAGAATCTGCTGGGATTCCTGCTCTTTAACCAACACTCCGCGTAGCTTCTTAGCTTTTCTTTCAAGAGACTGATATTTAGTACGTTGTCGTTGCTCAGTATATAACCTCAATAATTGAGAAGCAGCTTCTTCAGCATGAGCAGTAAATTCACCCTGCTCAGCTAAGCTCAGGCAGCGGCGCAATAATTTTTCCGTTAATGCATATTCACCCTCTAAATACAGAATGCTTACCTTATGCAATAAATCCAGGCACTCTATTTCGTAGCGCCTGGAAATCACTAATCGGGAGTCAGCATGGTCGAGAAAGAGCAAGTGGTTAAGCAACCTGTCCTGTAACCGGCCTCGCAACTTACGCAAAGCAGCCTGGCTAGCCGCTGAGCCAGAGCCGTACATCCTTTTGGTCAATTGCGCTAGGGTCAAATGCGGCTCCGCAACTACTATCTGCATCAGTTGCTCTTCTTTGCCTGGTTGCGGCGACTCAAGGTCGAGTAACACCTTCTTATTTGTCCGTCGCAATGTCACAATCCGGGCTAAATTTGCAAGTTCATCCATCACAAAACAGCGTTTAGGTAGTAAAAACGGCTTTCTTTGTAAAAATTATATTCGAAATAGACGGGTAAAAAAGGACCAAAGTGTCCTTGTGACCAAGTAGATTCTACCAGACCTTTGTATGGTAAAGGTCCGGTTTGTTTTACGTTAAGATGTCACATTTGGGCATTTTTTTGCAAAACAGACTGAGCTATACACTGGAGAAAAATCATTTCATACTAACTAAAGCCAATTTTTTCGTGATTTAATGACAAAAATCATGGCTTTTGTCATTGTCACAAATAATAAGCTTTTGTCCTTTTGAGGCTAACGAATTGGGAGGAGATTTGTACAACAATTCACCCCAACCTCTTCGTACCTCATGTTTTACTTCCTCGCTGCCGCCCTGCTTCAACTCGCAACTGCTGGCCAACTCGCTGGTACTAATACTATCGGCAGCAGCGGCTGGGGCAACGACGTGGCCGCCATCGGCAGCAGCGGCTGGGGCAACGACGTGGCCGCCATCGGCAGCAGCGGCTGGGGCAACGACGTGGCCGCCATCGGCAGCAGCGGCTGGGGCAACGACGTGGCCGCCATCGGCAGCAGCGGCTGGGGCAACGACGTGGCCGCCATCGGCAGCAGCGGCTGGGGCAACGACATAAGCTAATATTGATGTAGGCCAACCAGTTTGGTTTTGCCAGTTCAAGGCGATAGTTGCTGGTAATTCTTCTACCTGAGCGCTAACTTGCGGCAGCAGTTTTAATGTAAAAACTGCTGCGCAATGAAATACCTAAGCTTGCTTAGTAGCTTGGTGCTAGTAGTTAGTGCCTGTCAGCCAGATGCCAGCGTTTCGTCAACTGAAGCTGTTCGCATCCGCTGGGCTCGTGACCCGGAAACCCTGGACCCGCTGACGCAGCCGAATCAAAATGCCACTGATGCCAGCTACTTGCTGCATCTGGGACTGCTACAAGTAAATTACCAAACCAACGAATACGCGCCGGCGCTGGCGCAGAGCCTACCCGGCGTGCAGGTACTGGGTGACTCGCTGACCCAACTCGACTATCACCTGCGGCCCACCGCCGCCTGGGACAATGGCCGCCCGGTACTGGCCACCGACGTGGCGTTTACCCTAAAGCTGATGCATTGCCCCGGCCTGCCCAACGAGTCGGCCCGCGAGCAGTTTGGTTTTATTCGGCAGCTGCGCGCCGACCCGGCCGACCCGCGCCACTTTACTCTGGTATGCCGGGGGCAGGCCAATGATTACCAGATAACTTCGGGCGACTTTCCAGTTTTACCAGAAGATATTTTGGACCCAGCGCACACACTGCGCGACTTTCCGCTGAGTGTGTTGCAAGACTGGCTACCGAAGCGGCCGCCCGCCCCGGCAGTAGCAGCGCTGGTGCGGCGTTACCTGGCAGCGGGCCTGGCTAAGCACCCCGGCCACTTGCCCGGCTGCGGCCCTTACCGGCTAGCAGCTTGGGAGCCCAACCGCCGCCTGCTGTTTCAGCGCAAAGCCCACTGGTGGGCCGATGCGCTGCGCCCCGTACCTTTCGTGTTGCAGGCGCGGCCCCGGCAGCTCGACTATTTGATAATACCCGATGATGCGGCGGCGGTGCTGGCGCTACGGCGGCAAGAGGTAGACGTGTACCCGCACGTGCCCGCCCGCGTTTTTGAGCGGCTACGGGCCTCTGAAGCCGCCCGTAGCGAGCTGGCATTTTATACCTCACCCTCGTATGATGTGCTCACGGTGGGGTTTAACACCCAGCACGCCGCCTTGCGCGATAAGTACACACGCCAAGCACTGAGCCGGCTCTTTGACCCCGTAGGGTTGTTGGCCGCTACGCAGCTGGGGGAGGGTAGGCGCACTGTGGGCCTATTGTCGCCTACCAGTCAATTTTATAACGATAGCCTGCCTCTACTGACTTATGCGCCCACCCAGGCGCAGAGTCTATTGCGCCTGGCGGGCTGGCAGCGCCAAGCCAACGGCCAGTGGCGGCAGCCCAATAATCCGCAGCCTTTGGCGCTGGCCCTGCGCTACCGGGCCGACGAAGCGACCTTTGCCACCGCGGCGCTTCAGTTTAAGGCAGCGGCTGAGCAGTTGAGCATTCAGGTTACGCTGCTGCCGATGGAGGCGGCCATGCTGGGCCAGGCACTCCAGGCCGGTGATTTTGACTTGTACATTCGCTTGGTGAAAGGCAATCCATTCGGGCTGAATTTTGAGTCTATGCTGCACTCGCGAGCTATTGGCAGCGGCAACATTACGGGCTTTGGCCGGCCGGATACCGACCACCTGCTGGAAGCTATTGCGGCGGAGGGTAACATACTGCGGCGGCGGGTACTGCTCCGGCGCTTTCAGGCCCTGCTACGCGATGAAATGCCCATTTTACCCCTATTCTTTTTAAATAATCACTTGATTGTCAATCGCGGGCTGCGGCACGTTGTCATCTCTAGTCTGAAGCCGGGCTATGCTGCCACCGCGCTTTTCTGGGCCGCGGCCGACAGCACAGGTTCACACTCGCCTGCTACTCCGTAAGCGATGAGATGGTGGCTGCTGGCCCGGCTGGGGCGCGCGGTGCTGGCGGCCTGGGGCATCGCTTCGCTGGTCTTTTTGGGTAGCCGCCTGCTGCCGGTCAGCCCTGAGCAGCTCTCCCTGCGTGAAACCGACGACCTGACCTACCTTCCCGACGGGACCCAGACGCTAGCCGCTGCCCAACTAGCCAGCCGACAGCGCCTGGGTTTGGCCGAGCCTGTTTTTTACTGGACGCGATTACCCGGCCCCACCAACCAGTGGCAGTGGCACGGCCCGCACAACCAGTACCACCATTGGCTGGGGCAGCTGCTGCGTGGCAGCCTCGGCACCTCTTACCGGGACGGTCAGCCCGTGACCCGGCTCCTGGCCCAGGCACTGATTGTGAGTGTACCGCTGGCTGGGGGCGCGGCCGTGCTGGCTACTGGTTTGGCCCTGGGGCTGGCGTTGTACCTGGCGCGCGCGGCGCGGGGCAAGCGGCGCGCCGGCCTGCGCGCCGCACTGGCAGCCTTGCAAATGACGCCCGTTTTCCTGGTGTCGCTGGCGCTGCTGCTGCTGTTTGCCAATCCCGACCTGCTCAACCTGATGCCGGCAGCGGGCCGGGCCCCGGCGGCCGGGCCGCTGGCAGCCGCTGGCTACTGGGCGGCGCGGGCCGTGCTACCGCTGCTCAGCCTGGTGCTGGTGGTACTACCCGAGCTAACCCTGCCGCTGGCGGCTGCCCTGCGCTACGAATTGAGCGCGGGCTATGCCACCACGGCCCGCGCCAAGGGCCTGCCCCTGCGCCGGGTGCTGCGGCAGCACGCCCTACCCAACGCCATCCTACCCCTCTTCACTATTCTCACCGAGTTGCTGCCTACCCTAGTGGCCGGCACCGTGGTGGTCGAAGTGGTGTTTGCGCTGCCGGGTAGCGGCCGCCTGCTGGCCGAGGCCGCCGCCACCCACGACTATCCCGTGGTGGTGGGTGGCGTGCTACTGGTAGCAGCCGTACGGCTGCTGGGCTTGGTGCTGGCCGATGTGCTGTATTTTGTGGTGGACCCCCGCCTCCGCCCCACCGCATGACGCATCGCCGCCGTCCTTTAGCCTACTGGCTGGCCCTTAGTTGGCTAGGGCTGATTATCGTCGCCGGGCTACTGGCCCCGTGGCTTCCTTTGCCCTACCCCGCCGCTACCCCCGACCTGCTGCACATATCCACGCCGCCCAGCGCGCTGCACTACCTGGGCACCGACCCCCTGGGGCGCGACGTGCTGGCCGGACTGGTAGCGGGCGCGCGGCAGCTGGTACGGCTGAGCCTGCCCGCCGTGGGCCTGGCTACTGCGCTGGGTGCGGCAGCCGGCGGAGCAGCCGGTTTCTGGGGCAACAGCCGGCTGCGGTTACCCCTGGCGGTGCTACCCTGGCTGCTGGGGCTGGCCTGGTGGCAGCTCGCCCTACCCACCCGGCCGGGGCTGACGCTGGCTTTTGGGGTAGGAGCCCTGGCCCTAACGCTGGGCAGCCTGCCTAGGCACAGGCCGGGGGGTAGGGCAGGCGGACGCACATTCGCTCTACCGCTCGACGGCCTGGTGCTGGGAGCCACGGCCATGCTGGGGGCCGTGCCCCGCCTAATACTGCTGGCCGCGCTGGCCGCGGGGCCGCCCCTGAGCGCGCCATTGCTGCTGGGCCTGCTGGCACTAGTAGCCTGGCCCGAGACTGCGCGCCTCGTGCGCGCCCAGATGCTGCGCGTCCGGGTGCTGCCATTTCTGGAGGCGGCGCGGGCTAGTGGGCTGCCGGGCTGGCGCGTGTGGCTGCGCCATGCCATGCCGCACGCTTGCCAGCCGCTCTACGCCTTCGCACCTCTTACTCTAGCAGGGCTGGTGGGCTTGGAGAATACCCTGGCTTTCCTCGGTATCGGCCAGTCGCCGGACGTGGTGAGCTGGGGTAGCCAACTCACCACCGTGCGCCAGGACCCAGCGGCCTGGTGGGTAGCGCTAGGCCCCGGCCTGGCCCTGTTTTGCACGTTGCTGGCTCTGCAGCAATTGGGCCGCAGCCTTGCCACTCCGATTACGAGCTACCCGAAGAACACCTAAGGCATTTGCTTTGCAGGAGTATTTGTCACAAACAGGCGTCTTACCAGTCAGCAATAATTTTTTTAACAAAATCGTAAGGCTCTTTTTATCAAATAAATAAGCTGAATTTTCATTTTGTACGATTATTATTTTTGACTTATTTTTTTATAATTTATAATTATTCTAGGTCAAATAGCTTTTTTGCGATGTCACAAAAGAAGAACTTATGTCCTTTTAATTGGGCGAGGTCAACCTTAACATTGTAACGAATTATCACCTACAGCTACTTCGTGTCCCCCTATTTAGTCCCTTTATCTGCCGCCTACCCCATGAAAGCCACTTATTCATCCCGTCAGGATTTCGCACGTTCGGGGTCGTTGCCCACCGAATATTCCTCGCTGGCCGCCGGCCGCGATTTCACAACCCTAGATGGCCGTCTGGTGCCGCGCGCTCTGGGCGAAGCGGCTTTGCGCCAACGCACCGCGATGCTCATCGGTGGCCTGTTAATCGGTGAGTGGCCAGAGCAGCTTTAAATAGTTCTACCCTACTGGGTGGGCCGTGCATCACGAATTTATTACCCTTACTATTAAGCAACTCACTTAAGTTATTTTAATCCCATTAGTCCTTTTATCAATTTCCATTTATCGCATCCCAAGTATTTTTTTAGAAGCGGAAGGCTTATAGCTGAAAAGCCCGTTGGCACTGCCAATGGGCTTTTTTTTGTGCGGGCTGCTAGTCTGCGGCGGCGGTTTGCTGCGCCAGCAGGGCAATACCTTCGGCGAAGGTGCGGGGCGCGTAGCCCAGGTCGCGCACTGCCTTGTCGATACAGAAGCCAGTGCGCGGCGGCCGGCGGGCGGGCTGCGTGAAGGTGCGGCTATCTACCCGCTCTAGCAGCGTGGCATCGAGCTGGAAGTAGGCGGCCACTTGCCGGGCCATCTCGTAGGGCGTCAGCAGTTCGGGGCCACCGAGGTGGTAGATGCCCTGGGCCGACTGCCGGGCCAGCAGCCAGCAGCCCAGGGCCAGGTCCTCGGCCAAGGTAGGCGTGCGCCACTGGTCATCTACTACCTTGATAGCCTGATTCTTACTGAGCGATTCGCGCACCCACAGCACGAGATTGCTGCGGCTGCCGGCCGTGAGTGTGCCATACACGAGCACCGTGCGGGCGATGGCCCAGCGCAGGCCAGGTGTGCCTTGCACGGCGCGCTCGGCGGCCAACTTACTGCGGCCGTAGTGGCTTAACGGGTCGGGGGTAGCGTCTTCGGCCAGCAGGCTTTGCTGGCCGTTGAAAATGAAATCGGTGCTGAGGTGCGTAAGGTGAATATCGAGGCGGGCGCAGGCGGCAGCCAGGTACTCCACGGCCGTCACATTCTGAGTCCAGCAGGCTTCCTGGTTCAGTTCGCACTCGTCCACCTGGGTCATGGCAGCGGTGTGGAGGAGCTGCGTCGGGCGCTCCTGGGCCAGCACCTGCTGCACCTGAGCAGCATCCGTCACGTCGAGGGGTACGAAGCGCAGACGGGGGTAGCACCCGGCCAAGCGGTTGTCGCCGCGAGCCGTGGCTACTACTTCCACGTCGGGCATCTCGTGCAGCAGGGCCACGAGCTTCTGGCCCAGCAGACCATTGGAGCCGGTTAGCAAAATTTTCATGCGCTACTGATACGAATAACCGTACAACTCACTGATTTTCTTTTTCTTGACCCTTTCTACTTTCATAGTCATTTTGAGGTCGGCCAGGGGCCGGTCGCGGGCATCGCGGGGTAGGGCGGCTATTTTATCCAGTACCTCCTGCCCACTTATTACTTGGCCAAACACGGTATATTGCCCATCCAGCGAATGCGCGCCCTGCTTATTCACCACCACGTAAAACTGACTAGCGTTGCTGGCGCGCTGCGGGTTCACGAAATCGGCCTGGCGGGCGGCGGCTACGGCCCCATAGTCGTGCCGGTGGCCGGCCAGCTCAGCCGGAATCGTGGCTTCGTGAGCAGGACCCTGGCCGTCGTTAATGGGGTCATTGTCCTTGCTATTCGGGTCGCCACCCTGCACCATGAAGCCGGGGATGACCCGGTGAAAAGTCGTGCCGTCATAGTAGCCCGATTCAGACTTTTTCAGAAAATTAGTCCGGTGTAAGGGCGTGTCACTGAACAAGATAAGCTTAATATCCCCCAGGCTCGTGCTGATGGTCACCACGTCATCCTTCTTGCTTTTGCGCGGCGCTTTTGCAGCCAGGACGGGTAGACTCAACAGTAGCCAACCTAGGATAAAGATTTGGTTTCTGAAACGTAAGCTATTCATTTTATAACAATCAAGTAAGAACCGGCAAACTTACGGCGCACCTACCCTTACCGCCTACCCCTCACAATTCGCCTCGCTGCTCGCGGATACTAGCCAGGATAGCTGAGCCCCCTTGACCGAGCACGTGCTCAGCCACGGCCATGCCCAGGCCTTCGGCCTGCGCAGCAGGAGCAGTTTGAGTGAAATCCACGTATTCCTCCCCGCTAAGGCTGATAATACCCCCGTGCAGGCGCACGTCGCCGGCAGAAGTCAGCGTTGCCAACGCGAACGACGGGATGCTGCACCCACCTTCCATCGTGCGCAAAAAAGCGCGCTCGGCCAGCAGGCAGCGGTGGGTGTCGGGGTGGTCGAGGGCCTGTTTTATCTTCGCTTTCAGCTCATTATCTAAAAAGCGCGAACTCTCCACGGCGATGCTGCCCTGGCCCACGGGCGGCACGAAGCGGTCGGCGGGCAGCACGTGGCGAATGAGGCCGTCGTAGCCCATGCGGTGCACGCCGGCATAGGCCAGGACCAGGGCATCGTACTGGCCTTCCTCGAGCTTGCGCAGGCGGGTTTGGAGGTTACCGCGGGCCTCGGCGGTGCCGGCCAGGGGGTAGAAGCGGCGCAGCAGCGCCCGGCGGCGGGTGCTGCTGGTGCCCAGCATAATGCCCGGCTTGGCCAGGTCGAAGTCTTCCTGAAAGCTGATAACCACGTCGTTCACCTGCTCGCGCTCCAGAAAAGCCAGCAACTCCAGGTCGGGCGGGATGGTACTTTGCACGTCTTTGGCCGAGTGGATGGCCAGGTGGGTTTCGCCGCGACGCAGGCTTTCTTCCAGCTCTTCGGTGAACACGCCCTTGGCCCCGATTTTGGTGAGCGAGCGGTCCAGCACCTTGTCGCCGATGGTTTGCATGGGCACGATTTCGGTGGGTAGGCCGGCTTGGTTGAGCAGGCTGGCCACGTGCTCGGTTTGCCAGAGGGCGAGGCGCGAGGCGCGGGTAGCGAGGCGGATGGGGTCGGGCATTTTACAGTTTATTGGTTCCGAGTTTCTAATTCCGGGTTCCGGGTTCTTTATTGATATTCAAACCAGAAACTCGGAACTCAAAACCCGAAGTAACCTAGTCTTTCCCCACAAATAACGGGTGAAAGCGCACGCCGTGCAGCCCACTGTACTCAATGGATGGGGTAGGGATTTTGAAAAACTGCCCGGCTCCCAGCAAGCGCTGGCCGGTATTGTTGAGGCCCGGCAGGCGCGCCAGGTTGATGTCGGGCGCGAGGTAAAATTGGCGGTAGCGGGTGAATTTTACTTCTTTACCCGCCGCGTCGAAGTAGGGTGGGTTGGCGTGGCCGCCGGTCATGCCACTCGCGCCGTAGCCCACATCCAGGTTCAGCCAACGTGGGAATGACGGCCCCACCGGTAGCACCGATGCCACGTTGAACGAGAGCCAATACTGCTGGCCATTGTAGTCCTTTAGCATCTGGCTACCAATGCTTTTTCCCAGTAAATTAGGTCGGTAGCCGGGGTAGATGCTCTGCCGCCAGCCGTAGCGCAGGCTGGCTTTTTGCTCGCCGAAGCCGTACTGCTGGCCCATAAATAAGCCGATGCCACTGATGTTGGCTACCATGTCGCCCTTCGAGAAGCCCCAGCCCTCGGAGCGGCCGTCAAATAGCTCAATAGTAGTCTGGTAGAGCAAGGAAATGAGCCCGCCCGTGAGGATGCTGGCCCGCTCATTAACCCCGCTCCAGCGGAAAAGCTGGTACTCGCCCTGGCTGATGGCGTAGGCCGTAGTGGCGTGGCCCACCTTGTCCATTTGCAGCCACTCGCCGTTGTCGTTGAAGGTATGAAATGGCACCCGCTTGGTGTACCAGGTTTTGCCTAAGAAGTAGGAAGTCAGCGCATATACGACTGCCGTACCCGCCACCACACCAATAAACCGGCCTTGGTGAATGCCCATGTCCGGGGTCGAGTCGGGGGGTAGGGGCGGCGGCGCTTGCGCCCGCGCCGTGTGCAGCAGCAGGGGCAGAAGGAGAAGCAAGGCAAGCAGGCGGCGCATAGTATAAAGGTAGAGGTCCCCTACCCCTGCTTCAGCTGCTGGCCCAGGCGTAGGGAGGCATCTACGAAAACCATGCGGGGGTTGGCGTTGCGCTCGATGTGGTAGTGGGCCGTGTTCAGCTCTTCGGTGAGTTGGTCGGCATTCCGAGTCGTCACGAACTTACTGAAACCCAGCACGAACTGCTGCTCGCCGGCCGGTAGGTGCGGCACCAGCGCGGGGTCGATGCCGAAGAGCAGCACCTTGCGCAGCAGCACCAGCGAGAAACTGAGCTGCTCCTTCTGGTTTTCGCGGCCCATTTTCTGAAACTCGTCGGCCAGGCTTAACACCTCGCTTATTCTCAAGGAGTAGCACTTACGCATCCACTTCATGAAAAACTCGGCGTAGTCGTGGTCGGCGCTCTGCTCGCGGCTGGCGATGGCCGCGCCTAGGTTGCCCTCGGCCAGCTGCGCCACCTGCCGGGCCTTGGCTTCGGGTACCTGGTAGCGGGCGGTGAGGTAGGCAGCGATGTCGTCTTCGGCCAGCGGGCGCACCACCACCGGCTGCACCCGGCTGATAATAGTAGGTAGCAGCCGCTCGGGCTCGTTGCTGACCAGCAAAAACACGGTGGCGGGGGGAGGCTCTTCCAGCAGCTTGAGCACGGCGTTGGCGGCGGCCGGGTGCATCAGCTCGGGCAGCCAGATGATGACGATTTTAAACTTCGCCTCGAACGCCTTGAGGCTGACCAGCTTGAGCAGCTGCCCGGCTTCTTCCTTCGAGATGCTACCCTGCTTGTTTTCGGCCCCGATGTGCTGCATCCAGTCGTTGAAGCCCTGGTAAGGGCTTTCGGCCAGAAAGGTGCGCCACTCGGCCATAAACCGGCCGCTGGTGGTATCCTTGGGCACGGCCTTGGTCGTGGTGGTGGGCAGAATAAAGTTGAGGTCGGGATGCGCCAGCTTGCTGATTTTCAGGCAGGCCGGGCAGTGGCCGCAGCTATCGGCGGCGTCGGCGGCGCGGCCCTCGCAGTTGAGGTACTGCGCGTAGGCCAGGGCCAGGGGTAGGGCCGCCGAGCCCTCCGCCCCGCGAAATAATTGGGCGTGCGCCACATGCCCACGTTGCACCGACTGGCGCAACACGTCCTTGAGGGCTGTTTGGTTGGGGATGTCTTGGAACTGCAACGCTTAAAATCTGAAAAACATTGTTTCCAGCATTATTACTATCTGAAGTACGATGTACCAGCCGATTACTATCCCAACTACCGCCGCCAGCCGCTCGCCCAATCCCGCGAAGCGCCGCACGGCCCACCATAACAATAGGCCGCCCAGCAGCCAATATCCAACGGCTATCAGCTTAGCCACCAGCTGCACTTCCGAGGCAGCCAAAGCTATTACCGGCAAAATTGAAATGGCCAGCAGCCCAACCCCGCCGAGCAGGTAGGCCATTGCATCTAGTTTAGGCGTGGTCGTCTGCATTGAGTGAGGTCGTTAAGAAGCTGATAGGTGAAGATAGTAACTAGGCTTTATCCGGCACTTTCTCCCAAACCCTATCCGCCGCCGTTTGCCGGAAAACCTCCTCCACAATCCCCTGCTCCACCGCGTCATACGCCAGGCCGCGCCGGCTCATCACGCGCTCGGCTACCTCGGCAAACTTATGGAGCTTAAAGGTTTCAAAGCCCGAAGGGCCGCCCCAGCTGAAGCTCGGGATGAAGGGACGCGGGAAGCCGGCCCCGAACACATTGGCCCCTACCCCCACCACGGTGCCGGTGTTGAACATGGTGTTGATGCCGGCCTTGCTGTGGTCGCCCATGAGCAGGCCGCAGAAAGTCTGGCCGGTATCCACGAAGCGGTGGGCGGCGTGGCTCCATACCTTCACGGGGGCGTAGTTGTTTTTGAGGTTGCTCGTGTTGGTATCGGCCCCCAGGTTGCACCACTCGCCCAGCACCGAGTTGCCGAGGTAACCATCGTGGCCTTTGTTGCTGTAGCCCAGCAAGATACTGTTGCCCACTTCGCCGCCGACTTTGGAGAACGGGCCGATGGTGTTGTCGCCGCGCAGCTTGGCCCCGGCATTTACGTGGCTGCCCTCGCACAAGGCCAGCGGCCCCTTAATAATGGCCCCTTCGTGCACCTGCGAGTTCTTGCCCAGGTAGATAGGGCCGTCCTCGGCGTTGAGAATGGCGGCCCGAATCTTCACGCCCTCCTCAATAAAGATATTTTCCGCACCGTACACAATGGTATGCGCGTCGCCTACCGGCTGCGAAGTGCGCCCGGCCGTGAGCAGCGCAAAATCGCGCCGAATCTCCGCGCCGTTGCGCAGAAACAGCTGCCACGGCCGGTCAATGACGGTTACCGGCTCAGCTACTTCACGCTGGCTGGTGAGGCCGTCCTGGATTAACTCGGCCACCTGACTGGCGTCGGCGAGGTAGGCGGCCACCAGCAGGTCGCCGCAGTAGAGGCCGGTGCCGGGGGGTAGGGTCAGCACCTGGCGCGCCAGCAGGTCATCGGGGCACACCGCACCGTTCACGACCAGCGCCGGGCCAGTCACGGCCCCATCGGCGCACACCGGAAACTTGGCCTGCAAATAGCGCTCGGTGAGGTAGCCCACCGTAGGCGCACCCAGCCGGCGCTGCCACTTCTCGGCAATGGTGAGGATGCCGCAGCGCAGCGCCCCCACCGGCCGCGTAAACGTGAGCGGCAGCAGGTGCGGCCGAATGGCCGGGTCATCGAATACGAGTAAGTGCATTTTTTTTGAGCTGTTAGCTTTTGGTGATGGCCTTGATGCGGCCCTTAGCTGTCGGCTTTTTTTAGGAGGGTAGGGCTTGCCTCAAAGCGCCCGTGGACCGTTTGTCCTTGCGAGCGAAGCGCGGCAATCTTTCCTGGTCGTTCGCATCGTTGGGTTTACTACCCCTGACGGAAGGAAAGATTACTTCGCTTTGCTCGCAAGGACAAACGAATTTGGGGAAAAAGACAAATTTACGCCGCCCCGCCAGTGGCATCCACAAAAAAACTCCTCCCGGCGCACCGGAAGGAGTCTCAGAAAAAAGCTATCAGCTAACAGCTTAAAAACTCTATTCTTTGCCCGCGCTGTTCTGCTCTTTCTTAGCGTAGCGGCTGCGGAATTTCTCTACGCGGCCGGCCGTATCGATGAACATGTTTTTGCCGGTGTAGAAGGGATGCGAGGCGCTGCTCACTTCGATTTTAATGACCGGGTAGGTGTTGCCGTCTTCCCACTGAATGGTCTCGGGCGAGGTCATCGTGGAGCGGGTAATAAATTTGAAATCCGAAGAGGTGTCCTGGAAAACTACCTGGCGGTATTCGGGGTGCGTGTCCTTTTTCATATCGGGAGGGTCTATTTACCTGTTAAACCCTGCCGGTTTTGCGGAAGGGACTGCAAAAGTACGGGGTAGCCGCCACAAAGTCAAGCCCCTACCCCCCTTTGCGGGGCCGGGCCGGCGGGTAGTCGGGCCGCGGGTTGTTGCTTTGCGCAAGCTTTCTTCGGCTCCCTACCCCCCTCCCACTTGCCATGCGCCTGTGCTTCGCCTCTAATAATGCCCACAAGCTGGATGAAATCCGGCTGCTCTTGCCCCACGTCGAGCTGCTGAGCCTGGCCGACATCGGCTGCCACCAGGAGCTACCCGAAACCCAGCCTACCCTCGCTGGCAATGCCTACCAAAAGGCCCAGTACGTGTGGGACCACTACGGCGTGGCCTGCTTCGCCGATGATACCGGGCTGGAAGTAAATGCCCTAGATGGCGCGCCCGGCGTGTACTCGGCCCGCTACGCCGGCCCCGCCCGCGAGCCCGCCGCCAACATGGCCAAGCTGCTGCATGAGCTAGGCGCGCAGCCCGACCGCCGGGCGCGCTTCCGCACGGTTATCGCCCTGATGCGCGGGCCGGGCGATGCGCACGAGTTCAGCGGCGAGGTTATGGGTACTATCGCGGCCGCGCCCATCGGCCGGGGCAATTTTGGCTACGACCCCATTTTCGTACCTGACGAAGGCGACGGCCGCACCTTCGCCGAAATGACGCTGGAGGAAAAAAACCTGCTCAGCCACCGCGCCCGCGCCGTGGCCGGGCTAGCGGCTTTTTTGAATAGATGATAAAAGAACGTCATGCTGACGAAGGAAGCATCTCTACCGCGCAAGTAAATCCTGACGTTTGGGATTAGTTAGGCGGTAGAGATGCTTCCTTCGTCAGCATGACGTTCTTTTGTCACGCTCATTCCCCCTTACCCGTACCTTTGCCCCCCGTTATGCAGCATCCCTACCTCGTTGGTATCACGGGCGGCAGCGCATCGGGCAAAACCACGTTTTTGCGCCGCTTGCTGGCCGCTTTTCCCGAACGCGACATCTGTTTGATTTCGCAGGATAATTACTACCACCCCCGCCACGAGCAGCTGCGCGATGAGCAGGGGATAGAGAACTTCGACCTGCCCGGCAGCATCGATTCGGCCGCCTACGCGGCCGACGTGCGCCAGCTGCGCGAGGGCCGCGAGGTACGTCGCCCGGAGTACACGTTCAATAATCCAAACGTGGTGCCGGTCGAGCTGGTTTTTCGGCCCGCGCCCATCGTGGTGGTGGAGGGCATCTTCGTCTTCTACTTCGAGGAAATTGCGAAGCTACTGGACCTCAAGGTATACATCGATGCCCAGGAGCACGTGAAGCTGCACCGTCGCATCGTGCGCGACCGCGATGAGCGCGGCTATGACCTCCAGGACGTGCTCTATCGCTACACCAACCACGTGGCGCCCACCTACGAGAAGTATATTCAACCCTTTAAGGCTGAGGCAGATATCATCATTCCCAATAACCGGCATTTTGAGAATGGGCTGGCTGTGCTCACGGGCTACCTGCGCGGCAAGGTGGCTGAGGGGGGGTAGGGGAATGTTGCGCCGTTCGTATCTTGGCAAGTAACTACTTCTAATTTAACTTTTCGCAATGCCCACCACCTACGAGTTTCCCGAGTTGCCGGTGTTGCAAGGCCCCGTGTTGGCTGGGCTTAGCGACGATGAGTTTTTTGAGTTGTGCCAAGCCAACCCCAGGCTCAATTTTGAGCGTAATGCCCACCTGGAAATTATTATTATGCCTCCCGCCGGCTCCGAATCCAGCGAATCCTGCTCCGAGGCAAATTATCAACTCAGGCACTGGAATCGCCCGGCTCAGCCGGGTCACGTGTATGATTCATCCGCGGGCTTTAAGCTCCCTGACAACTCGGTGCGCTCGCCTGATGTGGCGTGGCTGAGTCAGGGAAAATGGGCGGTACTCACGCTCGAGCAGCGCCGCAAGTTTCCGCCGGTTTGCCCCGAGTTTATGATGGAAATAAAATCACCTTCGGATGAGCTAACTATGCTGCAAGCCAAGATGGAAGCCTACCTGGCCAACGGCATGGAGCTAGGCTTTCTGCTGGATGTCGAGGCCGAAACGGCCTACGTATACCGCCCCGGCCAGTCCGCCGAAACCGTGCAGGGCTACAACCAGGAGCTGAGCGGCGAGCCGGTGCTGCCCGGCTTTCGCCTCGATTTGCGCCCGTTGCGGCGGGCCGCCTAACCCAGCCGCAACGCCTTGTATAGCAAAGCAGAAGCTTCCCAGCTGCGCCAGGCCTTCTGGACCACCTTCGGGCAATACTTAGCCCCAGTGCTGTCGGCCGAGGGCCTGCCCGTTAGCTGGGTCAATTATAAAACGGGGTTGAAGGGCGTGCAATTCAAGCTACACGCCGACAACCGGCGCGCCAGCATCGCCATCGAGCTAACGCAGCCCGACGCGGGCGTACGCGAGCTGTTCTTCGAGCAGTTTGTGTCTCTAAAAATGCTATTGCACGACACGCTGGGCGAAACCTGGACCTGGGAGGTGCACGCCACCAACGAGCACGGCCAGCCGCTGAGCCGCATTTATAAGGAGCTAGTCCCGGCCAACCTGTTCAGCCGCGACGACTGGCCGGCGCTGATTTCGTTCTTCAAGCCCCGCCTTATTGCCTTAGATGCCTTTTGGAACGACGCGCAGTATGCCTTTGAGGAGCTGCGCGCATGGTAGGGGGTAGGGCCGGGCGCGGACCTAAGTCGCGCAGCGCGTTATATTTGTAGCCCTGTCCGAGTTATGCGCTATTCCTTTTCCCAGTTTACGCGGTTGTTGCGCGTGGTGCTAGTGGCACTACCCGTGCTGCTGTTGCTGGGCCTGAACGGCCGGACGGTGAGCGTGCTGCGCCCTACCCCCCCGGCCGGGGCGCAAGTCAGCACCGCGCCCCGCGCCACGGTAGTGAAGCAAAAAGTGCGGCTCGAAGCCGCTACGCCGGCCGATAGCTACGTGGCCCCGGCCTTTGCGCTGGGCTGGCTGCCCCCTACCCCCTTCGCGGGCTGGCAGCCGCGCCTGGTGCGCCGCGCCGTGCTGCTGGCAACAGCGAGCGTGCCGGTTGCCTTCGTGGCGCAGCTGTGCCGCCAGCGGCAGCTGCGGGCGGCGGTGTCGCCGCAGGCCCCTTAGCTTTTCAAAGGGCAATTACCAGTGAGCAAGGAGTAGTTGGTTTTTAGGCCAATTGTTCTTTCTGCTGAGCTGGCTGTTGCTCCTACCCCCTGCCTCACGCAAGGCCAACTGTTCCTTACTCATTGCTCATTGTTACTTACTTAAAATGCGTTACAAAGGACTTATCATCACGCTCACCGTCATCGTCTCGGTGCTGTGCGCGTACTTTTTGTTTTTCACCTACATCTCGCGGCAGGTGCAGGACAAGGCCGTGGCCTACGCCACCCACAACGGCCAACTGAACGAAAATCAGCGCCAGCACTACCTCGACTCGGTGTGGCGCGCGCCGGTGTTCGGCTCCTACACGTACCGAGACGTGAAGCAGAGCGAGCTGGGCCTGGGCCTCGACCTGAAGGGCGGGATGCACGTGACGCTGGAGGTATCGCCGGTGGAAATAGTGCGGGCAATGGCCGGCAACTCCAAAGACCCTGCCTTTAACAAAGCACTGGCCTTGGCTCAAGAGCGCCAGAAAACCAACTCGGGCACGGCCTTCACGACCTTGTTTTACCAAGCGTATAAGGAAACCGCGCCCGGCGTGCCGCTGAACCGTGTTTTTGCCAACTCCATCAATAAAGACCGTAAGATTGACCTGAACACGTCCGATGCCAAGGTGCTGACGGCCATTGATAAGGAAGAAGAAGATGCTATTGACCGCTCGTTCGACATTCTGCGCAAGCGGGTGGATAAGTTTGGCGTGAACCAGCCCAGCATTCAGCGGGTGAAGGGCACCGGCCGCATTCAGGTGGAGCTGCCGGGCGTGGACAACCCCGAGCGCGTGCGCAAGCTGCTGCAAGGCCAGGCTAAGCTGGAATTTTATGAGGTGTGGCCCCAACAGGAAGTAGCGCCCTACCTGGGCCAGATTGACCAGGTGCTGACTGCCAAGGAAAAGGCTAACGCGACCGCGACCGGCCCCGCCGCCGCCGTTAACAAAGCTGACTCGACCATCGCCGCTGCCACCGCCGGCACCAAGGGCGACAGCACGTCGCTGGCTGCCCAACTGGCTAAAAAGGCCCCGGCCGGCAAAGCCAAAACTGACTCGACGGCTGCTTCGCAGCGTGGGGGCGTGCTGGCCCGGCTACTCACCATGCCCGGCTCGCTGGGCGTGAACCTACGTGACACGGCGCAGTTCGACCGCGTGATGCACTCGGAGGAGGCCCGCGCCATCCTACCCCCTAATATGGCGCTGCTCTACCTCAACAAGCCGATTGACGCCAACGGCCAGCAGTTTCTGCGCCTCGTGGCCGTGAAGAAGGACCGCACCGGCACCATCGCCGCGCCCATCAGCGGCGAGGTGGTGAGCGATGCCCACCAGGACTACGACCAGAACGGCCGCCCCGAAGTGAGCATGAGCATGAACCCCACCGGCGCGCGCAAGTGGCAGAAAATGACCGGGGCCAACATCGGTAAGCAAGTGGCCGTGGTACTCGACGACGTGGTGTACTCGGACCCCGTAGTGCAGAGCGAAATCGCGGGTGGCAACACCAGCATCTCGGGTAACTTCAGTATTGATGAGGCCCAGGACCTGGCCCAGGTGCTGAAAGCCGGCAAGCTGCCCGCCCCTACGCGCATCGTGGAAGAAGCTGTGGTAGGCCCCTCGCTCGGCAAGGAAGCCATTAACCAAGGCTTGTACTCGTCGCTGGCTGGGCTGCTTATTATCATGGTCTTTATGGGCCTGTACTACGGCCGCGCCGGCCTGGTAGCCGATGCCGCGCTGCTCTTCAACATGTTCCTGATTCTGGGCGTGCTGGCGCAGTTCAGCACCGCGCTCACCCTCCCCGGCATCGCGGGTCTGATTCTGGTGATTGCCTCGTCGGTAGATGCCAACGTGCTGATTTTCGAGCGCATCCGCGAAGAGCTAGACCACGGCCTATCCTTGCACGATGCCGTGAACGCGGGCTACACGCGGGCTTTCTCGGCCATCTTCGACTCGAACGTGACGACCATGCTCATCGCCATTATTCTGGGTTTCTTCGGCACGGGTCCGGTGCAGAGCTTCGCCATCACGCTGGGTATTGGTGTGCTCACGTCGTTCCTATCGGCTGTGTACGTGTCGCGCCTTATTATCGAATTCCTGATTAAGGGCAAGACGACGAGCGCCATCACGTTCTCCACGTTCATCTCGCGCAACCTGTTTAAGAACCTGAACTTCGACATCGTGGGCAAACGCAAATACGCCTACGCTTTCTCCACCATCATTATCGTCACGGGCTTTGTATTGATGTACCTGCAAGGCGGCCCCAACCTGGGCGTAGACTTCCGCGGCGGCCGCGCCTACGTAGTAGACTTCAACAAGCCGATGGTGGCCTCCGACGTGCGCACCGCTCTGGAGCCCGACTTTAAAAATACCGGCCTCGAGGTGAAGCAGTACGGCAACCCCGACCGCCTGCGCATCACCACCAGCTACCTGGCCGAAGATGAAAGCCAGACCGCTGACCAGACCGTGGCTGCGGCCCTCAACCAGGGCCTGCGCCGGTACGCCGCCGACGCACCCACTATTAAATCGACCTCCAAAGTGGGCGCGACTATTGCCGACGATATCAAGCGCACGTCGTTCCTGAGCCTGGCGCTCACGCTGGCCGGCATCTTCATCTACGTGCTCTTCCGCTTCGATAAATGGCAGTACTCGATGGCGGCCGTTATCTCGCTCTTCCACGATGCGCTGCTGGTTATCGCGTCCTACCCCATCGCCCGCGCCTTCGGGGCCAACTATGAGATGGACCAGATTTTTGTGGCGGCCGTGTTGAGTATCATCGGCTTCTCGATGAACGATACGGTAGTTATCTATGACCGTATTCGCGAATACCTGCGCAACAACCCTGGCATGACCTTCGCCCAAGTCGTGAACCCGGCCCTGAACTCGACTTTCTCGCGCACCATGATTACGTTCACCACAGTGTTCCTAGTCGTACTAGTGCTTTACATCTTCGGCGGCGAAACGCTGCGCTCATTCTCGTTTGCCATGATTATCGGCATTGTGTTCGGCACGTACTCGTCGCTGTTCATCGCCACGCCCATCATCCTCGATACCTACGGCCGCCAGGAAGAGCGCGAGCGCAAGGCCGCTGGCGAAACTATAACTAGCCTGCCCGGCGAGGCCCCCAAGCTGAGCACGGCCACAGTATAGCCTCGCGGTTATCCCGAATTCCAGCGTTATTACAAAAAGCCTGACCTTGGTGGTCAGGCTTTTTTGTGTCCGGTTGGTACGGCATAGTCCATTTTTTGTCGGCCAGAATTTAGCGCTGTTTAGCCAGGCCAGCGGGGCGGTCGTCAAGAATGGACAATTATTTGCTTTGGTAAATCCTAGTTTTACAGTCCGCCGTAGGTTATGCCACTTGCTTAAAGGAGGATTAAATTTACTTTTTAATCCTATTTAATCTTGAACACTTTCAAAAAACTCTGACATTAAAAGAATAGTGTTTTTTAATCTTTTTTACGTCCTATAAAATGCTTTTTGTCAGACTACTAGCAAAATTATTTGTCTTGGAGTCCCGCCGTAATTTTTCTTTTTAATTACGTTTACTATTAATTCTAATTTTGTGAAATTATCTACTTTTTTGATTACCCCCCGCTACGCGGCCGCGGGCTTGCTCCTTGGCCTTGGCAGCTTGTTAGCGGGTTGTTCTTATACGTCGGTAGTACCACCGGCGCAGCCGGCCTGCGCGCTGCCCACCACGGTTTCGTATAAAACTGACGTACTGCCTATCCTCACGCTGGACTGCCGTAACTCCTGCCACAATCCACAATTGCTGCAAGGCAATTTCAACATGGATGACTTCACGCAGGTGCAGTACTGGGCCACCACGGAGAACGGCAAAACGGGTATTCCCTGGATGCTGGGCAATATTCGGCACGACCCCGGCTTCAACAACATGCCGCAAGTAGGCGATAAGCTGGACGACTGCAAAATCGCCACCATCAAAGCTTGGATTGATGCTGGTGCGCTCAATAACTAGCCTCGGTGCCCCAGCATCTGGCTTACTCCCTACCCCCCTCCCGTAGCGTATGACTGACTACTTACCGCGCCTGGGCTGCCTGCTGGTGGCCTTGTTGCTGGGGCTGGGCAGTCCGGGGTCGGCGTGGGGCCAAGGCAAGTACATGACTAGGGCCGGCCACATCTCGTTCTTTTCGGCCTCCATTATGGAGGACATTGAGGCCCGCAACGATAAAGTAGCGGCCGTTTTTGACCTCAGCAGCGGCCAGATAGCCTTTTCGGTGCCAATTCATGACTTCCAGTTCAAGCGCACCCTCATGCAGGAGCACTTCAACGAGAACTACATGGAGTCGGATAAATATCCTAAGGCCACCTTCACGGGGCAGCTCGTGAACGCGGCGCAGGTGCTGAAGCAGCTGCCCGGCGGCGGCCAGAACGTGGAAGCCGAGGGCAGCCTGACGCTGCACGGCGTGACGCGCAAGGCCATCGTGACGGGCACCTTGCAACTGCGCGATGGACAACTGGTGGTATTTGCCTACTTCAACATTGCCCCGGCCGACTTCGCCATCGACATTCCGATGCTGGTGCGCGAGCACATTGCCAAGTCGGTGAGCGTGCGCATTAATCTGGCTTGCGAAGCGCTGAACCCGGCCCTGGTTTCTCAACCCTGACTTTCTTTTATCCTTACTTTTTATGAATCAATTAGTTACTAAACTTTCGCTCCTTTGCCTGCTGCTGGTGGTGGGGGTAGCCCCGGCTGCCTGGGCCCAGGCCGACCTACTGGGCCAGCTGGAAAAGGAAACCAAGAAGGACGAGCCTAGCCAAGTGGTAGACGCCACGTTCAAGGCGACGCGCCTCATCAATGGCCACACTGTGCAAACACCCGGCGAGGGCACCATGGTTTTTTTAATTCAGCACCGCTTCGGAGCCATCAACAGCGGAGCGTACCAGTTTTTCGGGCTTGACTACGCGCAGCTGCGGCTGGGCTTTGAGTATGCCGTTACCGACCGCTTTGAGGTGGGAATCGGGCGCTCGTCGATGCTCAAAACCTACGACGGGTTCTTGAAATACAAGGCCATTCAGCAAACAACGGGCACGCACGCAGTGCCGGTATCGGTTACGCTCTTCTCGTCGGCAGCCATCGCCACGGAGCAATACGCTGATAACATTGACCACACTCTGGGGCGGCGCACGGCCTATACGTATCAGGCCCTGATTGCGCGCAAGTTCAATTCAGACCTCTCGCTCCAGCTGATGCCCACGCTGGTGCACCGCAACCTGGTGATGAACGAAGGCGAAAAGAACGATGTGTATGCAATGGGCATCGGCGGGCGCTACAAGCTTACTAAGCGCTTTTCGCTCAATGCAGAGTACTACTACCTGCTGCCGGGCTACACCGCCGACCACTTCCGCAACTCGCTGGCGCTGGGTGTCGATATTGAGACGGGCGGGCACATCTTCCAACTGCACGTCACTAACTCGCCTAGTATGATTGAGCAACAGTTCATCACCCAGACGACGGGCAGCTTCTTCAAAGGCTTCATCTATCCGGGCTTCAACATCAGCCGCAACTTTACGGTGAAGCAGCGGCGGCACTAGCGGCGGCAACCTTATATACTAGCTAGTAAGCGGGCAACAGCTACCAGGCCCCGGCACTTTCTCGTTCGCGCAGGTAGCCGCAGGGGTGCCGGGTCTTGGTAGCTGAGTTCCTACCCCTTGCCGGCCGCGTAAGACTTTGGAGAGCCAACCGCTAGCCAGCGTCCAACTCGGCTGGGAAAGTAAGCTGGAAAAATGCTTGACTGAATTGATAGTTTTCTGACTTTTTTGAACCGAATACCGCCTACTTTCAAGTTTAAGAATAAAGAATGCGCAAATAGTATTAAGTGCTGATTAAGTAGAAAAGTACCTTTACTGGTATCCTTTTCACCCATCCACTTCAAGTACTCACACTATGAAATCCGTTTTACTCGCGGTGCTCATGTTGTTCGTTTTGCTTGCCAGGCCGTTTGGCGCGGCAGCACAAGAACAACTTATTCAGGGCACAGTAAAAGACACTAAGGGCGAGCCCATGATTGGGGCTACCGTCCGCGTGAAGGGCGGCACAGCCGGCTCGACCGTAGACGCCAATGGCAATTTCCAACTGGGCGTGCCAAATCCGACTTCGACGCTAGTCGTCAGCTTCACGGGCATGACCACCCAGGAAGTGCCGCTCCAGGGCCGCTCGAACATCAACGTAGTGCTCGACGCTAGCGCGCAGAGCCTCAACGACGTAGTGGTAATTGGCTACGGCACGGCTCGTAAGAGCGACCTTACGGGCTCGGTGGCTTCGGTCAGCAACGCCCAGCTTACGCAGGTAGCTACCTCTGACCCGGTGCAGGCCCTACAAGGCCGCGTAGCCGGCGTGCAGATTACCTCCAACAGCGGCCAGCCCGGCTCGGGTACCCGCATCCGGGTGCGGGGGGTAGGCACTATTAACAACAGCGACCCGCTGTACGTGGTTGACGGGATTCAGACGGGGGACATTAGCTTCTTGCTACCCACTGATATCGAGTCAACTGAGATTTTGAAAGATGCCTCGGCCACCGCCATCTACGGCTCGCGCGGGGCTAACGGCGTCGTAATCATTACGACCAAGCACGGCAAGGCGGGCAAAACGCAGTTTAACCTGTATGGCTACACTGGTTTTCAGCAAATCCGCAAGAAGCTCGACCTGGCGAACGCCCAGCAGTACGCTACGCTCGTGACGGAAGCCTACGCCAACGGCGGTGCCCCGGTGCCAAGCGACTACTCGGCTCTGCTGCAAAGCGCCCTGACGGGTGGTCAGCCGGGTTTCAACTACCAGGATTTTGTAACCCAGCGGGGCCTGATTCAGACCTACAGCCTGTCGGCTTCGGGTGGTACCGAGCAGAACCGCTACCTGATAAGCGGCAACTACTTCCAGCAAGATGGTATTATCCAAGCCTCGGGCCTGAAGAAGTACGTGATACGCCTCAACGACGACGTGATACTGACCAAGCGTATCAAGGCGGGCGTGGCGGGCACTTTCACCGCGGCTAGTCTGCTGGGCGCGGGCGATGGCACGGGCAACGCCTTCTACAGCACGGTGCTCCAGAATGCCATTCAGGCCAACCCCATCACGTCGCCTTACAACGCCGACGGCTCTTACTCCTACAACAACATCACGAGTTTCACGCCCAACCTGGCGCGCTACCTCACCGAGCAGGAACTCAACAAAACGCAAACCGCCACGCTGTTTTCGAATGCCTATCTGGACGTGACCATCCTGAAGGGCCTGACTTTCCGCTCAACGTTTGGTATCACTTATGGGAATAACCACCCCAAGCAGTACCAGCCGCAGTACTTCCTGGGCCCTAACGACCAGCGTTCGCAGAGCGCGCTAACCGAGACGCGCATCGAAAACATAGCCTGGGTATGGTCTAACTACGTGAACTACACCCTGGATATGGGCGAAAACAGCTCGTTCTCGGCTACACTGGGCCAGGAGTCGCAGCGCAGCTACGCCAATGGTATCGGTATTCGGGCCTTCAATGTGCCGGCCGATGCGTCGCTTCAGTATCTCAACTCGGCTCTCAGCCCCAATTACACGCTCACTACGCCTACCCCCTACGATGCGAGCTTGCTCTCCTATTTTGGCCGGGCCAACTACAACTACCGCGACCGCTACCTCGTGACGGGTACCCTGCGCTTCGACCAGACCTCGAAGTTTCTACCGGCTCAGCGCACGGGCACATTCCCCTCGGTGGGCGTGGCCTGGAACATCTCTAATGAGGAATTCCTGAAGAGCGTGACGGCTATCTCGCAGCTTAAGTTCCGGGCCAGTTACGGGGAGGTAGGTAACCAGAATGCTGCCCCCAACTACGGCTACGCCTCTACGGCCGTCAACAACCAGAACTACGTATTCGGGCCCGACAAGGCGAAGAACCCCGGCTTGGCCATCGCCACGCTCAACAACCCGAACCTGAAGTGGGAAACGGCCGTCACCACCGACTTTGGTATCGACGCGGCTTTTCTGAACAACAAGCTGACTTTCACCGGCGACTACTTCGAGCGGCGCACCAAGAACATGATTGCCCTGCTGCCAGTACCCGACTACGTGGGCCAGGCTCCAGCTGCCGCTAACGTGGCTTCGCTCCGCAACCGGGGGGTAGAGCTAGCCCTGAACTACCGCGATGCCATTGGCAAACTTCAGTACAACGTGGGCGTGAATGTCACCAAGATTAACAACCTCATCACCGACCTGGGCGGGGCTACCCCCATTGTCAGCGGCAACGTACTCTCGCAAATTGGCAACACGACCCGCACTGATGTGGGCCACGAAGTAGCTTACTTCTACGGCCTGCAATCGACGGGCATCTTCCACTCGCAGGCCGAGGTGGATGGCTATAAGAACGCAGCTGGTGGGGCCTTGCAGCCTGGTGCTAAGCCCGGCGATGTACGCTACCAAGACGTGAACGGCGACGGCAAAATCGATTCCAACGACTACACGTACCTGGGCAGCGCTACCCCCAAGTTCACCTATGGTGCCTCGCTGAACCTCTCGTACAGCAGCTTCGACTTCAAGATTTTGATATATGGCGTGAAAGGTGCCGACGCGATTAATGCCGGGGCCTTCAACCTATCGAAATCGAGTAACTTCGCGGGCTTGTGGACCAACTTCTACGCCGACCGCATGGACCGCTGGACGCCTAGCAACCCTAACAGCGACCAGCCCCGCGTAACATCCAATGACACCAACAACGGGGGCGGCTACAACGACAAGTTTAGCAGCCGCTACGTGGAAGACGCCAGCTACCTGCGCGCTCGCAACATGGAGCTGGGCTACTCGTTGTCGCCCTCGGTACTCAACAAGTTCCAAATCACGGGCTTCCGTATATTTGCTTCGGTTGATAACGTGTTTACCATCACGAAGTACCGCGGCCTCGACCCCGAGATTTCGGCTACGGGCTATTACAACAACCCGCTGGCCTACGGCGTCGATTTCGGCAACTACCCCCAGCCGCGCACTTATCGCCTGGGCTTCAACGTTCAATTTTAACAATATAACCAACCGCAACAGATGAAAACTGCACAAGCAGCTCGCCTCATAGCGCTTTCGGTAGGCCTGGTAGTCGCCCAAGGGTGTAAACAAAGCTTCCTCGACAAACAACCACTGGGCACTATTACCCAGGGCAATCTTTTTAACGACCCCACTAATGCCGTGCAAGCGGTAAATGCCATCTACGATGTTGCTTCCTGGGACCAAGGCCCCAAGTTTGGGGTAGGCGATTACGTGGGCCAGACCTACGAGTGGATGTTTGGGGACGTCATGAGCGATGATGCCGCGAAAGGCAGCACGCCCAGCGACTTCACGCCTCTTGTCGAGCTGAAAACCTGGACAATGGGGCCCGGTAACAGCCCGCTCGGTACCCTGTGGGTACACAGCTTTACGGGGGTAGCACGTGCTAATACGGTTATTAACAACATTGATGCTGGCACCATCGACCCCAGCCTGAAGAGCCGACTGAAGGGCGAAGCCCTGTTCCTGCGCGCTTACTTCTACTTCAACTTGGTGAAGTCGTTTGGCGGCGTGCCGCTGTTTGAGAAGGCTGTGCTGCCGACTGAAGAAGCTACGGTGACTCGCGCCAGCATTTCGGACACCTACGCTTTCATCGAGAAAGACCTGAAAGCTGCCTTAGCCTTGCTGCCAGAAAAGAATGCCTACGCCAGCGCCGACCTCGGCCGCGCTACTAAGGGTGCGGCTAATAGCTACCTGGCCCGCGCTATCATGTACCAGCTTGGCACCGACAATACCAACAAGCACACCTGGCAGGAAGTGTACGACCTGACTACTACTGTCATCAGCTCGACGCAGTACAGCTTGCTGCCTAATTACGCCGCTATCCACCAAACGGTGGGTGAGAATAGCAGTGAGTCGGTATTTGAGATTCAGTTTGCTACTTCCAACGACACTTACGGCCCCATTATGACGGGCACGACTAACAACGTGTTCCAGAATAACCGCGTTACGACCAAGGATGCCAGCGGGGCCAACATACCGGGCACCGGCTGGGGATACGGTTTCAACAACCCCACTCAAAACCTGGTCAATGAGTTTGAGCCCAACGACCCGCGCCTAGAGGCCACCGTGTACAAAAACAACGACATCGTGCTCGGTCTACCCGAGACTATCGACTTGTCGCAAAACGACACAGGATATCTGAGCCGGAAAGTAGCTATTTTGGTGCCCATTGCCAACCAGGCTGGCCCCCAGAATATCCGGAAAATGCGCTATGCTGACATCCTGTTGATGAAGGCCGAAGCCGCCGCTCAGCTCGGTAAGAGCGGTGAGGCTGTTGTATTAGTAAACCAAGTACGCGCCCGCGCCCGCACCTCGACCCGGCCGCCGGGTGCCACCACGGTGGGCACCTCTGACAACTACGCGCCTACCAATGCGCCCGCCGGCACCCTGCCGGACATCTCAGCCGGCTTGTCGGGCTCGGCGCTGCTCACTGCCATCTGGCACGAGCGCCGGGTAGAACTAGCCGAGGAGTCGCTACGCTTCTGGGACCTGGTGCGCACGGGTCGTTACTTCGGCGTACTGCCCCCCGACGTGGCCGGCCGCGCCATGATGCACAGCGTCACGACGGGCGTAGTGAATCCTATTCCGCTGCTGCCCATCGAACTGAACGATGCCCAGACCTGGCACCTGCCCCAAAACCCTGGCTTCTAACCGACCAAAAAGGGCCTACCCCTCCAAAGAAAAGCGACCCGCCTAGCCAGGCGGGTCGCTTTTCTTTGGAGGGGTAGGCCCTACGCCGTGATGCCTTCGGCTACTACTTCCTTCACCTCGGGCACCATGCGCTTGAGCAGGTTTTCGATGCCCGACTTCAGCGTGACCGTGGCCGAGGGGCAGCCCGAGCACGAGCCTTGCAGGTTCACGGTCACAATGCCGTCGTGGAAGCTCTTGAAGGTGATATTGCCACCGTCCTGCTCCACGGCGGGGCGCACGTAGTTATCGAGCAGGTCAATAATTTTCTGCGATGTGAAACCATTTTGCTCGGTCGGGTCGCCGGCGCTGGCAGCTTGGGCAGCCTTCTGCTCGGCAGCGGGGTCTACCAAAAATAGCTCGCCGCCAGCCTCCACGTAGCTCTTAATGAACTGACGCAGTTCGGGGATGATGCTGGTCCAACCCAACTCGGGCTGCGTTTTGGTGATAGTGACGAAATTTTGGGCGATGAATACCCGGCCCACGTAGTCGAAGCCGAATAGCTCTTGGGCGATGGGCGAGTTGGCCGCCGCGTCCAGGGTAGGGTAGTCCACGCTCACGCCATCGGGCAGCAGGGTAGAGTTGAGCACGAATTTCATGCTCTCAGGATTGGGCGACGCCTCGGCGTAGATGGAGACAGTAGACATATCGTGGGGTTGGTTAGGGTTCCTAGGTTCTGACTCCTAGTTTAGATTCAATACAAACTAGCAGCCAGAACCTAGGAACAAGGAATTAGAAACTTAGTTCTAAAGCCGGTTGGCGCGGGCGCGCAACAGCAAGTCGGCCAGCACGAGCTGCGTCATAGCTTCTACGATGGGCACGGCGCGGGGCAGCACGCAAGCATCGTGGCGGCCGCGGCCCGCCAACTCCACCGCCTCGCCGGCCTGGTTGATGGTTTGCTGGGTTTGCAGGATGGTAGCCACCGGCTTGAAGGCCACCCGAAAGTACACGTCCTGGCCGTTGGAGATGCCACCCTGGCTGCCGCCGCTGTGATTAGTGCGAGTGCGCACATGGCCGGCTTCATCGGTATAAAAGGGGTCATTGTGCTCGGAGCCCGGCAATTTAGTCCCCTCAAATCCAGAGCCAAACTCGAAGCCCTTCACCGCATTTATGCTGAGTAGCGCGTGGCCCAGCACGGCGGGTAGCTTATCGAACACGGGCTCACCGAGGCCGGGCGGCAGGCCGGTAGCCACGCCGGTTACTACCCCCCCCACTGTGTCGTGGGCCGCCTGCGCGGCGCGGATGCGGGCCTCCATGCGGGCGGCGGCGGCGGCGTCGGGGCAGCGCACGGGGTTACTATCGATGAGGCTCAGGTCCAGCTCCTCGTAGGGTTTGCCGACTTCTACCTCGCCCACGGCCGAAACGTAAGCCTTCACCTCCACCCCAAAATGCGCCAGCAGTGTGGCGGCCACGGCCCCGGCGGCCACGCGGGCGGCCGTTTCGCGGGCCGAGCTGCGGCCGCCGCCGCGGTAGTCGCGGCGGCCATATTTGGCATCGTAGGTGTAGTCGGCGTGGCTGGGGCGGTAAGCGCTGGCAATGTGCGAGTAATCGTCGGAGCGCTGGTCAGCATTAGGTATGAATAGGCTGATGGGCGTGCCCGTGGTCAGGCCCTCAAACGTGCCCGACTGCACCTGCACGCGGTCGGCCTCCTGGCGGGGGGTAGTGAGCGCCGACTGTCCCGGCCGCCGCCTATCCAGCGCCGCCTGAATGGCGGCCGGCTCCAGAGCCAGCCCCGCCGGGCAGCCGTCAATAATAACCCCAATCCCGACTCCGTGCGACTCGCCGAAGGTGGTGATGCGAAAAAGCGTTCCGAAAGAGTTTGACAAAGCCGGGTAAGGGGGTAAAAGGGTTGAGGGGTAAGCGGGTAAGGGGGTAGGGGGCATTTAGCCTTGCGAGCGCAGCGCGGCAATCGCCCCCTACCCCACTACTACCCTTTCACCCCCCTACCCCCGCTCACCCGCAAAGTTACTCCGCCCGCCACCAGCCCACTACGGCCAGCGTGAGCAGGGCGACCAGTAACCCAGCGGCATAGCGCCCCACTTGCTGGTACACGTCAAGGGGTTGCAGCTGGGTTTCGGCGCGGGCCAGGGCGGTGCTGTAAAAGGGGTCGGCCTCGGGGTTGGCGCGAGGGGTAGGGCGGTTGGGGCCGCTCACCAGCAGCCGCAACGCGGGCCGCAGCGTGTCGTAGCGGCTTGCCGAAGGGTTGAAAAATGGTAGCTGCCAGAGGCTGTCTAGTGGCAGCGGGCCGGCGCGGCGGGCCACCAGCCGGTAGCGAAAGCTCTTGCGAAAGCGGCCCTCCGGCAGGGCTTCCTCCTTTAAGTCGGGCCCGAATATTTCCAGCCCGGCGCGGGGCCGCAGGGTGGGTGGCCCCAGGGCAGCCGGGTTGCCGGCTCCCTCTACCCCAAACGTGTACGTGAACGCCTCGCCGGTGCGAAAGCTGGCGGGACTCACAGCCTCGCGCAACAGGTAGTCGCCCACTGCCACGCCGCCCGGTGGGGGTAGAGCGCGCACGGCCACCCGCCGCGGGGCCGACATATACGTTTTGTACATGGCCAGGCGCTCGTTATCACCCGGCGCGGGCTTTTTGAGCAGCCGAAACTTGGTCAGAGTCAGGTGCAGGGCCGGAAATTGCAGGTCTTGGGCCGTGAGGGGGTAGTAGGTACCGGCCGCCAACCGGAAGCGCAGCAGCACCGGCTGGCCTGGCTGGCGCACGGTATCGGGCAGCGGCGAAGGGTCAGGAGCGGGCACCTGCCAGGTGGTGGGCTGGCGCAATTGGCGCAGCAGCTCGGTCAGCTGGTTGTTGAAATCGTAGAAATTGAGTACTGCCTGGTCGGCGGGCCGCAGGTAGAAATATAGGCTCACGCGCACGCCCTGGCCCACGTACACGCGCTCGTGGTCGGCCTCCAGGGCCAGGAAAGCCGCGTCGGGTGGCTCGTAAAAATATTTGGGCTTGGGCCGGCCCAGCAGCTGGTCGAGTGAGCCTACGGCGGCCGCGCCCGGCGGCACATCGGCGGCGTTGGGCGGGGCCGCGCCCACCCGCACCCGGCCGCCGGGGCTATGCAACAGCTGCCCGTTCACGGTCAGCGTGAAGGCCGGCACCACGTAGCTGCCCTCGGCGTAGGGCAGGTAAAGCTGCGTCACGGTCAGCTCGGTGCGGCGGGCTCCGCCCGGCAGCAGGCGCGTGGTTACGCTTTTGATGAGCTTACCCTTGCGAAAACCTTCCAGCTCGGGAAAATCGGGCTGGCTGGCCAGCGGCGCGCCCCGCAGCCGAAAAGCCAGCGGAAAAGGCTCGGTCAGGGGCACGGCAGCGGGGGGCGGCACTAGGCTGGCTACCCCGCCCACCGGAGCCGGCTGCGCCCCGGCGGAGAGGCCGAAAAGCAGGCAAAAAACGAATTGCCAACCAGCATGAAACATTTTCTTGAAATAATACCGCAAAAATAGCTTTTTTTCTGATGAAAAATCCAAGTTTGGCACAAAGTTCGTAGATGAGTTGAGTACCAGCAGCGCAGTAAAGCTGGTAGGCAGTTATCGGTGTTTTATCAGTTGCCCGCTATCCATTATCCAAGTTATGCCGCTTCTGGCTTTATCCAGCCCTGAGCACCCTTTTATCTTTATGTTAGCCTACGTTAGCTTATTGTTACTATTAATTATCTATTAAAAGCCGGCCTCCCCTGGAGGCCGGCTTTTATCTTATAGTTTACTTATTAAATTCTTCCAACATTTTACCCGTTTTACTTTTTCGCCCATGCCTACCCCTACCCCCTCGGGCCACTCCGCGCGGCCTACTTCACCTGCTGCCGCCGGCCAGCCTTTGCTGATGCCCATCAAGCGGCGCTCGTTTTTTATGTATGCCGGTGCTACGGCTGGGGCTACGGCCCTGGTGCTGGCGGGCTGCAAAAAGGACGATAACACTACCCCTACCAGCAGCAACGTCACATTTGTGGCCGGCGACGTGGGCATTCTCAACTACGCCTACGCGCTGGAGCAGCTCGAAGCCGCCTTCTACGCGCAGGTGGTGAAGACGCCGGCCGCCGACTTCCAGACGGGTGAGCTGGCGTATTTCACGCAGGTAGCTACCCACGAAGCTATTCACCGCGACTTTTTTAAGGCGGCCATCAACCGCGACGCATCGGGCCAACTGATTCAGGACCTGACGCCCATCTTTACGAGCATCGACTTTACCAAGCGGGCTACGGTGCTGGCTGCCGCCCAAGCGTTTGAGGACACCGGCGTGCAGGCCTACAACGGGGCGGGCGCACTCATCAAGAATGCCGCTTACCTGGTGCTGGCCGGCAAAATAGTGTCGGTAGAAGCCCGCCACGCGGCCTACATCCGCGACCTGCTGTATCCCGGCGACCCCAACAATTTCTTCGCCGGCGATAACCAGGTAGACCCTAGCTCGGGCCTCGATAAGAACCCGCTCAAGCCCTCGGCCGTGGTGGCGGCCATCCAGAAATACGTGGTGCAACCCCTCGATGCCAGCCAGCTCGGCTAAGCGCTTTTCTTCTTATCCTTTGCTATCCTTTGTATGAATTTTTTCGCTATTATTGACCAGCTCGCTGAGGCCGACGCTGATTTTCTGGCCCGCTTCGACTCGCGCCGCGCCGTGTTCAAGCACCTGGGCACGGTGGCCCAGCGCACGGCCCTGGCCGCTACCCCCGTCCTGCTGGCTGGGGTGTTTCAGAAAGCCTACGCCGGCACCAACGCCGATTCGCCCGTCGATATCCTCAACTACGCCCTGACACTGGAATACCTGGAGGCCGATTTCTACGCCAAGTTTATTGCCTCGGGCCTGGTGCCGACCGGCGCGCCCACCACGGCCATCACCAAGATAAAGCAGCACGAAGACGGCCACGTGAACTTGCTCAAAGGCACCATTTCGGCGCTGGGCGGCACGCCTACGGCCCCGGTGCAGTTCAGCCAGTCGGTGTTTAATGCTAATAACAGCTACGCCGCCCTGCTCACCATTGCCCAGGTATTAGAAGACACCGGCGTGCGGGCCTACAAGGGCCGCGCTGCCGAGTTGGTGGTAGGGGCCAGCAACGGCCTGACCGCCTCCACCCAGGTCACGCTGCTGACCACGGCTCTCCAGATTCACTCGGTAGAGGCGCGCCACGCGGCCCACATTCGCCTGATGCGCGGCCAGACGCCTTGGGTGAGCAACAGCGACGATGTGGCCAGCAACCCCGCCTACACCGGCGCTACCCCCGAAACCAACATTATCCAGTCGAACGTGGACCTGACGACCAGCCTGGCCTCGATGTACAAAGCGGCCGACGTGGCCGCCGCCTTCGACGAGCCCCTGACCCCGGCCGAAGTATTGGATAAATCGCGGGCCGGTGGTTTGGTACAATAGACGCTAGCCTAGCTACTTAGCTAAGCTCGACACTAGAAGAGGCGGCCTGCGGGCCGCCTCTTTTTTTTTGGTCTTTTTAACTCGGCTTTACGATAAAAGATGCTTGTTGACAATCAAATAATTACTTACTACCGGCTGCTTCAGCTGCCGTTGCGACCGTCGCTGTTGGCTTCACCCTGGCGCGCCCGGCTCCGTAGAGAGGCCAAAAAGCTCGTAGCCAGTGGGGCGTCCCTACCCCCTGCCGGGCCAGCAAGCTGCCTTTTTTATTCCTTTTTCCACTTTCCTTTTTCGTATGCCTACCCTCTTGTCCCCGGATTCTCCGTCGCGGGAAGCCACCCCCGACCAGCCACTGTACACGCCCATCAAGCGGCGCTCGTTTTTCATGTATGCCGGGGCTACGGCCGGCGCAACCGCCCTAGTACTGGCGGGCTGCAAAAAAGATAGTAGCAACTCCACGCCTGGCGCTATCGACGTGGGCTCGGGCGACTACGGCGTGCTTAACTACGCCTACGCCCTGGAGCAGCTGGAAGCAGCATTCTATGCAAATGTGTTGACGGGCAGCTACTTCGCTGGCGCTACGCCGGCTGAAAAGCAAATCTTTACGGACCTGGCGCTACACGAAAAAATTCACGCTGACTTTTTCAAAACGGCGCTCGGCAGCAATGCCATTCAGGCGCTGATGCCGGATTTTTCGTCCATCACCTTCAGCGACCGCACCAGCGTGCTGAATGCCGCGCAGGCATTTGAGGACCTGGGCGTGCAGGCCTACAACGGCGCGGGCCGCTTCATCACAAACGTAGATTATCTGACGCTGGCCGGCAAAATAGTATCGGTAGAGGCCCGCCACGCGGCCCTTATCCGTGACCTGATTTCCTATAACTCTTTTGTGGGCCCGGTAGCTGGCGCAACGGTAACGGGCAACGCCGTGATTGACCCTAGCCTAACCAGCGCTACCGCCCGTCAGGAACAGTCGAAGTCGCCGGCTACGGTGTTGATGACAGCCAATACGTTCTTAGCTGCTGGCTCTAAGGTTTCGGCTAATAGCCTGGTTTAAGTCCAACGTTCTCTTTATCCACAACTTAGCTTTTATCTTAGCATGGACTTCTTCCAGATTCTTAACGACATTTCCAAAGTAGACACCGACGTGTACGACCGGTTCGACACGCGCCGCCAGGTGTTTAAACACATGGGTGGCCTGGGCAAAAAAGTAACGGCGGCAACCCTGCCAGCGTTGCTGAGCACGGTATTTACCAAAGCCTACGGCCAGACCACGACCGCCCTACCCCAGATTATTATTGATACGCTTAACCTGGCGCTGAGCCTGGAGTATCTGGAGTTTTACTACTACTCGCAAGGGGTAACCAGCGGTTTGTTCACGGGCAATGACCTGAACGCCATTAGCATTATTCGTGATGATGAGCAGGGCCACATTAATGCCCTGAAAATGGTGCTGGGCGCGGCGGCCATTCCTGACCCTACCCCCGCTTCTTACGATTACACGGCCGGCGGCAACCTAACGCCGTTTGCCAGCGCGGCCATGTACCTGGGCACCTCGCAGGGCTTTGTGGACACGGGCGTACGGGCCTACAAGGGCGGCGCGGCCAACCTCATTGGCGACCCCACGGCTGGCAAGGCCATCCTGACGGCCGCCCTGAACATTCACTCGGTAGAGGCGCGGCACTCGTCGCACATCCGCTCGATGCGCCGGGGCTACAGCACGGGCACGGCCAATACCAATGGCACCGGCATCGTTGGTCTCGAAGCTGGTGGCCCCGGCAACCTGGTGCCCAAAAGCTGGCTCTCGCTGCAAGAAAATGGTGGGCCAGCGCCTACCAAAACAGTAGCTAACCTTGGTGGGCCGGCCGGCGGGCCGCTCACGGCCGCCGTGTACGCCGCGGGCACCGATGCCACCAAATATCCGGCTGATGACAATGTGATGCAGGCGGGCATAAATGTGCAAACCAATGCCACTGCTCCGGCAGGCCTGACCATCACGACAGCCGCTGCTAGTGAGGCCTTTGACGAGCCGCTCGACGCTGCGGCCGTGAAGGCTATTGCCCGCAATTTTATCACGCCATTGGGCCAATCCAAGGGTTTATTCGCATAAATTTTAGCGAGCCTAAAATCCAGCCAGGCGCCACTTCCCGTATGGGGAGTGGCGCTTTTGCTTACCAGGCTTCCGCCCTGCTCTGGTTCGTCGTAATTAGTAGCTGGAGCATTATCACCAAAAAAGTAAACTTTGGGATTTATCCACTAACTGGTAACCTGAACCATACTAACAGCCGTAAGGGGCCCGGTAGCTCGGCTAACAATTCAATTTTTCCTTTTTCCTTTTTTATGTCAACCAAAACCATCCCTAGTTCGCAGCCCCAGACGACTGACCTGGAAAAGCCGCTGTACACGCCCATTAAGCGGCGCTCGTTCTTCATGTACGCTGGGGCTACGGCCGGCGCGACCGCGCTGGTGCTGGCTGGTTGCAAGAAGGATGATAGCACTACCCCCACGCCGGCGGCCGGCACGGTAAGCCTGGGCAACGGCAACCTCAGCGTGCTGCAATATGCTTACTCACTGGAGCAACTCGAAGCCGCGTTCTACGCGCAAGTGGTGAAGACCCCGGCCAGCGACTTCGCGCCTATCGAACTGGCTTACTTCACGCAGGTGGCAACCCACGAGGCTATCCACCGCGATTTCTTCAAGGCGGCCATTACCAACGTAGCCAAAGGTACGCCGATTATGGACCTGACGCCCGATTTCAGCTCTATCGACTTCACCAAGCGGGCCGGAGTGCTAGGCGCAGCCAAGGCGTTTGAAGACCTGGGGGTATCGGCCTACAACGGAGCCGGTAAGCTTATTTCGAACTCCGATGCCAACGGCGCTGCTTACCTCACGCTGGCCGGCAAAATCGTGTCGGTTGAAGCCCGCCACGCGGCTTACGTGCGTGACCTGCTTAACCCCGGCTCGTTTGCCGCCGACGACCAGGTAGACCCCGCCTCCGGCCTCGACATGTCCATGACGCCAGTCGCCGTTATCACGGCCGCGCAGAAGTACGTCAAGCAGACTATCGACGCCAGCCAGGTAGGCAAGTAATTCTTTCTCTCTCGTAAGTATCTCATCGCCATGAATTTCCTCAATATCCTTACCCAGCTGGCCGAAGTTGACTCCGATGTCCTCGACCGCCTCAACCCGCGCCGCGCCGTGTTCGCCTCGCTCGGCACGGTAGCCAAGCGCTCGGCGCTGGCCGCTACCCCCGTGCTACTCGCTTCTATGTTCCAGAAGGCCTACGCGGGCACCAACGCAGGCAACCCGGTAGACGTTTTTAATTATGCGCTGACATTGGAGCAATTGGAGGCTGACTTTTATAACAAAGTGCAGGCTTCACCTTTCTTCCTGACGGCTTCGGCGGCTGACCAAGCTGCTATTAAGCAAATCAGCAAGCATGAAACCGCGCACGTGGCATTGTTAACGACGGTTGTTCAAGGCATTGGCGGTACGCCCGTAACTGGTAACACTTTCAAGACCTCGGTTTTCGCTACTCTGACTTCGTTCGCAGCTCAGCTACAAGTGGCTCAGCTTCTGGAAGATACTGGTGTACGCGCCTACAAAGGCCGCGCCACTGACCTGCAAGGCATCGCTGATGTGAATATTCCAGGTGTAGGCACGATTAACCCACTGGAATCAGCTCTTCGTATCCACTCGGTGGAGGCGCGCCACGCGGCTCACATCCGTGGTATGCGTATGCAAACCGCTTGGATTAGCGGTACTGGCGACCTAGACACACAAGCTACCTACCAGGGTGCTACGCCCGAAAGCAACACCACGCAAGCCGGTTACAACCTGACGATGGCCGGTGTTATTACTCCCAGCGTAACGTACTCAGCTACTGATGTAGCCGCTGCGTTTGACGAGATTTTGACTCCTGCGGAAGTATTAGCAATTGCCATGCCGCTCATCGGGGCTTAGTTCCAACGCTGGCTTTTAAATAGCTGTTCAAAAAACGCCGGTTCCTTAAACGGGAGCCGGCGTTTTTTTGCGCCCAGCCCTACCCCCTTGCTGGGCTAATGACCAGCAAGGGGGTAGGGCTGGCTGGGGCGTACTTTTACATTCTATTCTCCTCTACTTTTTATGCCCATTCCTTTTTCGGCCGCGCCGTCGGCGCTGGCCGACTATCCTCCGCGGCCGGTTGATGCCGGGCGGCGCTCCTTCGTGAAATACGCCGGGGCCACGGCCGCCGCACTGGCCCTGGCCGGCTGCAAAAAGCACCAGCAGATACCCGGCGTGGTGGAGGTGGGCAGCGGCGATGCCGGGGCCCTCAACTTCGCCTACGCCCAAGAGCAGCTGCAAGCGGCTTTCTACGCCCAGGTGCTGGCCGGGGATTATTTCAGAAACCTGGCGGCGGGCAGCGCCGAGCAGCAGGTCTTTACGGATATAGCCCGGCACGAACGCATCCATACCGACTTCCTCAAGGCGTTGATTATCCAGGGCAAGGCCACGCCCATTCAGGTGCTAACCGTTGATTTTAGCGCGGTGAATTTCGGCGACCGCCACGCGGTGCTGAGCACGGCCCAGCTGCTGGAAGACACGGGGGTAGCGGCCTACAACGGGGTAGCGCGCTTTTTTACGGTGCCCGCCTACCTGCTGCTGGCCGCCAAAATCGTATCGGTCGAGGCGCGCCACGCCGCCCTTATCCGCGACTTGCTCACGCCCAACTCCTTCGTTGCTAACGATGTAGTAACCCTCGCCGAAGGCACCAGCCTGGAGCGCCCGCAAACTCCCAGCCAAGTAGCCGCCATCTTCAATACCTTCCTGGCACCCGGCTCCACGCTCGACGTAACGGGCCTGTACTAGCCGGCTACCGACGCATCCTTTTTCTTCCCTGCTCTATGCCTATTCCGCCCCTGGCCGCGGCCGGCTTTCCTGCTCCGCTGCTTAGCTTCCTACCGCCCATGCGGCGGCGGGGTTTTCTGCGGTATGCCGGGGCCACGGCTGGCACGGCGGCGCTGGTAGTGGCGGGCTGCGCCAAAAATGGGGCTACCCCCGCTACTACCGACGTAGGGGCCGGCGACGTCGGGGCCCTGAACCTGGTATTCGCCCTCAAGCAGGTGGAGACCGCTTTCTACGCCCAGGTGGTGGCGGGCAGCTACTATACCGCGCTATCTGCTACCTCGGCCAACTACCAGATTCTGAGCGACCTAGTGCGGCACGAGCGCCTCCACCTCGATTTCCTGCGCTCGGTGCTGGCCTCTAATGCCCTGCGGCCGCTGACCCTGATGCCGCTGACCGATAAAGTAGACGTGACGACCCTGGCTACCCCCGCCGGCTCGGCCCGGCCCGGTATCTGGCAGGCGGCCCAACAGCTGGAAGACTTGGGCGTGGCCGTCTGCAACGGGGCCGCGCCGTACTGCGTATCGGCGGCCTACCTTACGCTACTGAGCAAAATCACGTCGGTCGAGGCCCGGCACGCGGCTCTCTTGCGCGACCTGCGGCTGGCCGACGATGCCAGCCTGGGCGCGGCCTACTTCATCGGCCCCGATATCATTGCCCCCGACACGCACCAGGAAAAAGTGCAGTTGCCCGCCTCCCTACTTCCCACCCTGAACGCCTACCTGGCCGCCGACTCGCAGCTGACGGCCGTTCGGCTCATGTAGCTCCACCCCCGGCTTTTATCCCAACAACTTATCCACCATGAAGCTAGTACAGCTTTTTGCCGGCTTAGCGCGGCTCGATGCCGGGGCAGCGGCGCAGCTAGGCTCGCGCCGGCAGCTGGTGCGCTACCTGGGCGGCGCGGGGCGGGCCGTGGCGGGGGCCGCCCTGCCGGGCCTGCTCAGCGGCCTGCCGCGCCGGGCCGCCGCGCAGGCTGCTACCCTCTCTGGCCCGGCCACCGACGCGCTAACGCTGGTGGTGCAGCTGGGCTACCTGCAACTGTATCTGTATCAGCAAGGGGTGGCCCTGTTTGCGGGCAACGACCAGGCGGCCCTGCTGGCCATTATGGCCGACGAGCAAGCACACCTGACCACGCTGCAGGCCGACCTGGGCCTGGCGACCACCGCAGTTGCCCAAGCTACGAGTTTTGACTATACCGCCGTTGGCCAGCTCACGCCTTTTGCCGACGCGCCGAGCTTCCTGGCGCTGGCGCAGGTACTGGAAGACTTAAGCGTGCGCGCCTACAAAACGGCCTTGGCCACCCTCATTGGCAACCAAGCCGAGCAACGCACCGTGCTGGGCATCCACACGGTGCAGGCGCGCCACGCCTCGCACATCCGTACGATGCGGCGGGGGGGGGTAGGCGTGGCCGGGGCCGACGGCGGCGGGCCAGCCGACAGCCTCCCTAAAAGCTGGGTGTCGGAGCAGGAGGGCGGCGGGCCGGTGCCGGCAGTCACGGCAGCTATTTACGGCCCCGGCGCGCAGGCCACGGCCACTACCCCCGCCTACCCAGCCGAAGACAATACTACGCAGGCTCAGCTCGACTTACTCGTGAATACAGTAGCGCTTAGTGATAAATTACAAATAACAAAGTATGTGGCCAGCGAGGCTTTTGATGAGCCGCTGGATGGCAAGTCGGTGAAAGCTATCGCGCTACAATTTGTGGCTCAGGGCAATCCGGCCAAGCTGTTTTTATAGCCAAAAAACGGGTGGCAGTCGGCCACAACTCCCATTTTTGGTTTACGTATAGGGTAAGCCGCGCTCGCGGCCTACCCCTCCCATCCCACCCCACCCGCTATGTTGGACTACGCAAAAATGATTTTACTGAAGGTGAGCTTTAGTAAACTCCTCTTCGAGAAGGAATTGCGCAAAGCCGTGCGCACTATTCTGCCCGAAGAGCTGGCCGACTTCAAAACCTGGTGCTACCAGCAGTTTGCGCGCCTGTATCGCCGCGTACTCAAGCGCGTGTTTTCGCAGGCGCACCCTCTACCCCGCCTCAGCGCCTGAGCCCGAGGGCAACTGCCCGGTTACAAACCGGATGTTGCGCTTCAGCCCCTCGTAGCCGGTGCGCTTGAGCGCCGATTGCCGGAACAACTCCTGAAAAACTTCGTGGGTAATCTCCTGCCAGTCACTGACCGACAGCTCCTTCAGCTTTTCGTTGGGTTGAAATTGAGCTTCCTGTGTAGGCTTAGAAAAGCGGTTCCAGGGACATACATCCTGGCAGATGTCGCAGCCGAACACCCAGTTGCCAAGCTGCCCGGCCACGTTTTGGGGTATCAGCTGGTCTTTTAGCTCAATGGTGAAGTAGCTGATGCACTTGCTGCCATCCACCACGTAGGGCTCGGTAATGGCCTGCGTGGGGCAGGCGTCGAGGCACTTGGTGCAGGTGCCGCAGTAATCGCGGATGGCCCCGTCGTAGGCCAATTCCACGTCCACAATTAGCTCGGCAATGAAGTAGAATGAGCCCGCGCCGGGCGTGATGAGGTTGGAGTTTTTTCCTACCCACCCCAGCCCGCCGCGCTTGGCCCAGGCTTTGTCCAGCACCGGGGCCGAGTCTACGAAGCAGCGCCCGCCCACCTCGCCAATATTGGCCTGCATATCAGCCAGCAGCGTTTTGAGCTTGTCTTTGATGACGAAGTGGTAGTCGCGCCCGTAGGCATACTTGCTGATTTGCAGCGTATCGGCGGGCTGCTGCGCCTCGGTGGGGGGGTAGTAATTAAGCAGCAGTGAAATCACCGACTTGGCCCCATCCACGAGCCGGCGCGGGTCGAGGCGCTTGTCGAAGTGGTTTTCCATCCAGCTCATTTGCCCGTGCATTCCCTTTTTCAGCCAGTTTTCGAGGCGCGGCGCTTCGTCTTCCAGAAACTCCGCCCTAGAAATGCCGCAGGCCATGAAGCCTAGCTCGGCGGCCCGGCGCTTGATGTAGGGCGTCCATTCGGCGTGCAGCAGCATCAGGCGGGCGTGCCGGGGTAGGGCAGCAGTTTCAGGCCGGGGATGAAGTAAAAGTCGCGCTGGTTTTTAGTAAGCAGGGGCGCAGCGTGGTGGACCGCCGTAGCGGCAATAAGTGCGTCAGCCAGACGCAGCCCTTTGCCCAGGCTGAAACCAAGTAGCCAGCAGTCAGCCAACGCGCCGATTTCGGCCTCTAACGGCAGCAGTTGATAGCGCTTGAGCAGCTTTTCAGTGCGTTGCAAAAACTCCCGGTTGGAACTACCAATTATCAACTCCATGCGCACAATTGCGCTGACCGACAGCGGCGCAGCCCTTTCCAGGTAAGCCAATTCGCGCAACGCTATTTGGTCGCCCCGTTGGAAATCAATCAGTGCATCCGTATCAACGCAAAAAAAGTCACTCATTTTGCGCCCCATTGCTCGTCCCGCAACTTTCTAATGTAGGCCGTACTGTCGCGCATGTCCTCGCGGTCGGCGTACATCCCAAACACTTCGGGGTCGGCCCAGCGTGTTAGTTCTTCTTCTGTAAGTGGCGTTTGCCGGCTGTAGCGCAGCTTTAATTCGAGTACCAACTCCTCCACTTTCAATTTGGCCTCGTCCGGCAAGCACTCGATTTCTTTCACTAGCTGCAAAGTTTCCATTGTTGAAAGGTACGTTTAAAAACAAAAACGCGCCACTAACTGCGGCGCGTTCCTTTTCCTATTTCTTCGCTAAACTAGCGGATAATACTACTGCGTTATTTCCCCAAACAGGTCGCCGTTGTTACCGCGCAAGTGATTGGGCAGCAGGCGGCCCAGGTGCTGATAAGCGGCCTCCGTGGCTTCCCTACCCCGCGCCGTGCGCTTGATGTAGCCCTCCTGAATGAGGAAGGGCTCGTAGACTTCCTCAATGGTTTCGCCCTCTTCGCCGCAGGCCGTGGCAATGGTGCTGATACCCACCGGGCCACCCTTAAACTTGTCGATAATGGTGGTCAGGATGCGCTTATCCATATCGTCGAGGCCGCGGGCGTCCACGTCGAGCGCATTCAGGGCAAACTGCGCAATCTCGACCGTGATGGTGCCGTTGCCCTTGATTTGGGCGAAGTCGCGGGTGCGGCGCAGCAGGTTGTTGGCGATGCGGGGCGTGCCCCGCGAGCGCCGCGCAATCTCGTAGGCCGCGTCCTCGTGAATGGGCGTCTGCAATATTTCGGCCGAGCGCAACACGATGGTCGTGAGCAGCTTGGAATCATAGTACTCCAGGCGGGCCGCGATGCCAAAGCGCGCGCGCAACGGAGCCGTGAGCATTCCCGAGCGCGTGGTAGCCCCAATGAGCGTGAAGGGCGACAGCGAAATCTGCACCGAGCGGGCATTAGGTCCCGAGTCGAGCATGATGTCGATGCGGTAATCCTCCATCGCCGAGTAGAGATATTCTTCCACCACGGGGTTGAGGCGATGAATCTCATCGATGAAGAGCACGTCGTGCGGCTCCAGGTTGGTGAGCAGGCCAGCCAGGTCGGAGGGCTTATCGAGCACCGGGCCACTGGTCATCTTAATGCCTGCGCCCAGCTCGTTGGCGATGATGTGCGAGAGCGTGGTTTTGCCCAGGCCGGGGGGGCCGTGCAGCAGCACGTGGTCGAGGGCATCGCCGCGTTGTTTGGCGGCGGCCACAAACACCTTGAGGTTTTCCAGAATCTTGTCCTGGCCCGTGAAATCGCTGAAACTCAGCGGCCGCAGGGCCTTGTCAATGTCTTTATCGGTGGCATCAAACTGTTCGTTGCCGCCGGTGAGATAGGCTTCGCGCATAGGGCTGAGGGGTGGAGGGCTGCTTGTTGAATACTACCCGCAACCGGGTAGCAGACTAACCAAATTAGTTAGCAAAAAGCTCCCGGCCGCGCGCTAAAAACCAATCTACTCCCGCGGTAGCAACACCTCAATTTCGAGGTGCAGCCAGTCGTCTTCCCAGGCTTTGTGGGCCAGGCGGGCACTGAGGGGGTAGCCGGCATCGAGTAGGCGGGCCACGGTTTCGTTGCGGGTTTCGGGCAGGTAGCCGAGCCAGACGCTGCTTTTGTCTGTGGCGGGGCCAGAGTGAACTTTCACGGCCCAGTCGTCATACTTGCTATCGGCCTCGCGCTCTAGGCGCAGGGCCTGGCCCACCTTCAGCTTTTTTTCCTGAACGGGCAGCTCGGGGCGGTGCGAAGTGCCCGCGACGAGGCATTCCAGTAACACGAGGGGCGTAGTGGCAGTGCCCACGACAGCGGCGGCTGGGTTCTTCATGCGGCCAAATTACGGTGCGGGCCGCATGTTTGAGTTGGCGGCGCGGCGAGTTCTCACCAGTTGGGCAGTGCCGGCCACTGGCGTAGCGAAGATGCGAGCCGGCTGGGCTAGCCATTGGCACTATTTTTTCGACCCGTTAATTACCTCGTTCATGCCGTAAATCTGCCCGATTGGCTAAAACTTTAGCTACGCCAACTCCAGGGAGGCAGCCGTTTGGTTCTCTTTGCGTGGGTTATCAGGCCAAAGCCCGCACGCTTTTTGCCAGCTGCTACCAATTGCTTATCTTTCAGATTGAAAACGCTACCTACTCTCCTTCCTTGCTATGCCAGCCAACTTACCAGAACTTCAATATCTGCTTGAACAAAGCGGAACGTTATTCCCGCGTAACGTCGCCATTAAAGCTGGGCCGCGCATCGTTAGCTACGCGGAGCTGGCGGAGCGAGTAGTCCGGCTCAGCGCGAACCTGCTCGGGCAAGCCGCTGATAGCAATCTAATTGGCATCAGTACCACGCGCGGCGTGGAAATGATAATCGGGGTGCTGGCCATTTTGCGGGCGGGCAAAGCCTACGTGCCCCTGGACCCCGCCTATCCCGCCAGCCGCCTGGGCCGGATGGTGGCGAACGCGGACCTGCGCTACTGCCTAGCGCCGCCCGAGCAGGCCGACTTATTTACGGGCTTGGGCCTGCGCGTGCTGCTCTGTAACGACTTATGCCCAGCCTACCCCCCCCCCACCGAGCTAATACCCTCGCCCCAGCTGGGGCCGCTGGCATACGTGCTGTACACGTCAGGCTCCACTGGTGAGCCCAAGGGCGTGGGCATGGGACCGGCCGCGCTGGCCAACCTGGTGCGCTGGCAAAATGCCTACTCGGCGGCGGGGCCGGGCACGCGCACGCTACAATTCGCGCCGCTCAGCTTCGACGTTTCTTTTCAGGAAATAGCCGCGACCCTCAGCACCGGCGGCACGCTGGTACTGCTGGACGAAACCCAGCGCCTGGACCTGAGCGCGCTACTCGACGTAGTGGAGCAAGAGCAGATTAACCGGGTTTTCTTGCCTTTTGTAGCCTTGCAGCACCTGGCCGAGCTAGCGGTGAGCCGCCAGCAGTTTCCGGCGAGCCTGACGGAAATAATGACCGCCGGCGAGCAATTGAAGATAACGCCCCAACTGGCGGCCTTCTGCACGGCCCTACCCGGCTGCACGCTCTACAATCAATATGGCCCCACCGAAACGCACGTGGTGACGCAGCTGGCGCTAACCGGCGACCCTGCGGGCTGGCCCCGGCTGCCGTCCATCGGCCAAGCTATTGATGATACGGAGCTATATCTACTTGCGCCCGACCAGCAGCTGGCCGCCCCCGGCGCGGTGGGCGAGTTGTGCATTAGCGGCGCGGGCCTGGCCGAAGGCTACCTGAACCAGCCGGCCCGCACCGCCGAAAAATTCATCACCTGGACCCCGCCCGCCGGGCCGCCGGTGCGCCTATACCGCACCGGCGACTTGGCACGCTGGCTCCCCGATGGCAACCTAGAGTTTCTGGGTCGGGAGGACGGTCAGGTGAAAATCCGGGGCCACCGCGTGGAGCTGGGCGAAGTGGAAGCGCTACTAGCCACCCTACCGGGGGTAGGGCAGGTGGCCGTGGCCGCCTGGCAAGCTGAGCAAGGCCCGAAAGAGCTAGTAGCGTATATTATACCAACTGATACTGCCCTGACTACGCCGGCCACGCTGCGCCGGGCGGCGGCCCAGGTGCTGCCCAATTATATGCTACCCGCCACCTTCGTGCTGCTGGCCGAGTTCCCCAAAACGAGCAGTGGCAAGATAAACCGGCTGGCGCTGCCGGCCCCGGCTACGCAGGCGCGGGCAGCGCTGGGCACCCCCTACCAGGCCCCGCGCACGGCCACCGAGCGCCACCTGGCGGCGGTGTGGGCCCCGCTGCTGCGCCTGGACGCGGTGGGCGCAACCGACAATTTTTTTGAGCTAGGCGGCACCTCGCTGCTGGCCCAGGCAGCCGTGGCGCGGCTGGAGGCTGAGTTTGGCCACCGGCTGCCCGTTACCAAGCTGTATCAGTATCCTACCGTGGCGGGCGCGGCAGCCTACCTGGACCGGCCAGAAGCCGGCCCTACCCCCCTCGTTTCGGCGCAAGCGGCTGCCAATCAAAAAATTAATCCTGATAAGGACGTGGCCGTGATTGGCATGGCGGGGCGCTTTCCGGGGGCTAATACGGTGGAGGAGCTGTGGGACGTGCTGCGCGAAGGCCGCGAAACCACCCGGTTTTTTACCGAAGCAGAGCTGGATGCGAGCGTGCCGGATGCCCTGCGCCGCGACCCGCGCTACGTGCGGGCACGGGGCATTCTGGACCACGCCGAGGACTTTGACCCGGCCTTTTTCAAGCTGAACCCCCGGCTAGCGGCGGCGATGGACCCGCAGCAGCGGGTGTTTCTGGAAATAGCCTGGGAGGCGCTGGAGCAGAGCGGCTACCTGCCGGCGCACTACGCGGGCCGGGTGGGCGTGTTTGCGGGCAGCGGCAACAATACTTATTATCAGCACAACGTGCGGGCTAACCCGACCGCCGTGGACCAGCTGGGCGAGTTTCAGGTGATGACCGTGAACGAGAAGGACTACCTGGCCCTGCGCGTGTCGTACACCCTGGATTTGCGCGGGCCGAGCGTGGGCGTGTATTCGGCGTGCTCGACCTCCCTGCTGGCCGTGGCGCAGGCCGTGCACAGCCTGCGGGCCGGGCAGTGCGAGGTGGCGCTGGCGGGCGGCGTTAGCATTACTTCGCCGGTGCGCAGCGGCTACCTCTACCAAGAGGGGGCCATGCTGAGCCCCGATGGTCACTGCCGGCCGTTTGATGCGCGGGCGCAGGGCACGGTCTTCAGCGATGGCGCGGGCGTAGTGCTGCTCAAGCCGCTGGCCGCCGCCCAGCGCGACGGCGACGTGATATACGGTGTTATCAAGGGGGTAGGGATTGCGAATGATGGCCGTGACAAGGGCAGCTTTTCGGCCCCGAGCGCCGCAGGGCAAGCCGCCGCCATTGGGGCGGCCCTGGCCGATGGCGGCGTGGCCGCCGCCACCCTCAGCTACGTGGAGGCTCACGGCACCGCGACTCCCCTCGGCGACCCCATCGAGCTAGAGGGTTTGCGCCTGGCTTTCGGGCCGGAGGCCGCGCCGGGCAGCTGCGCGCTGGGCTCCGTGAAGAGCAACCTGGGCCACCTCACGGCGGCGGCCGGCGTGGCGGGCCTGATAAAAACGCTGCTGGCGCTGCAACACCAGCAGCTGCCGGCTTCCCTGCATTATACCGCGCCCAACCCGCACCTGGACCTGGCCCACAGCCCGTTCGTGGTGAATGCCGCGCTGCGCGGCTGGCCGGTAGTGGCGGGCACGCCGCGCCGGGCGGGCATCAGCTCGTTTGGGGTGGGCGGCACCAACGTGCACGTAGTCATCGAGGAAGCCCCGGCCGTACGCCTTACCCCCCCCGCGGCGCTGAGTCGGCCCGCGCAGCTCGTGACCTGGGCGGCCCACTCAACTAGCGCCGCCGCCGCCTACCAGCAGCGGCTGATTGGCTGGCTGGAAAAGAACCCCAGCGCGGCGCTGGCCGATGTGGCTTTTACCCTGCAAACCACCCGCGCGCCGCTGGCTGAGCGCCGCTTCGTGGTGGCGGCCGCGCCAGACGAATTGCGCGCGGCGGAGCCGGCGGCCCACACGCTCACGCAATTGCCGGGTAGCGTGGCTTTTCTGTTTCCGGGCCAGGGCGCGCAATATGTGAACATGGGCCGCGAACTGTACGAAAATGAGTTGGTTTTTCGGGCTACCGTGGACGAGTGCGCGGGGCTATTAGCTGAGTGGCTAGGCTTTGATATTCGCCAACTGCTGTACCCAGCTGACGGCGGGGTTACTCCGGAACTGACGGCGCGCCTGCAAAATACGCGCTACACCCAGCCGGTGCTGTTCGTGACCGAGTATGCGCTGGCGCAGCTGTGGCTGAGCTGGGGCGTGCGGCCTACGGCCCTGTGCGGACACAGCTTGGGTGAGCTGGTAGCGGCCTGCCTGGCGGGCATCTTTACCCTGCCCGATAGCCTGCGGCTGGTGGCTGCCCGCGCCCGGTTAATCAGTGAGCTGCCCGCCGGCCAGATGCTGGCCGTGCGCGCCAGCATCGCCCAGCTTGCTACCCTGCTACCCCCCGGCCTCGACCTGGCGACCGTGAACGGCCCCAAGGCCGTGGCAGTGGCGGGACCAGCCGACGAGATAGCCGCCTTCGCCGCCGCGCTGGCTGAGCAGGGCATTCCGAGCCGGCCACTGGCCACCAGCCACGCTTTCCACTCGCGCCAGATGGAGCCGGCCGGGGCAGCCCTGTCGTTATTGCTGGCCGAAGTGCCGCTGGCCGCCCCGCAACTGCCCATTGTTTCGACCCTAACCGGCACCTGGCTGACCGATGCCCAGGCCACCGACCCCGCCTACTGGGCCAGACAGCTGCGCCAGCCCGTGCTGTTTGCCGACGCGCTCGACACGCTTTTAGGCGAGAACAATCCGCTACTGCTGGAAGTGGGGCCGGGCGCAACCCTCACGGCGCTGGTGCGGCAGCAGGCCGCCGGCCGGCCCCACGCGGTGCTGGCCAGCCTGCCTTCGGCCGCGCTGGAAAAAACGGCTTATCAAAGCCTGCTGAGTGCGCTCGGCCAGCTCTGGCTGCACGGGCTCGAACCCGATTGGCACGCTTTTTACGCGGGCCAGGGGCGGCAAAAGCTCCGGCTGCCTACTACCAGTTTCGACCGCGTACGCTGCTGGCTGGAGCCGGCCGCCGCGCCAGAGCCAGTGGCACCCGCGGCCGTGGTACCTACCCTAGTTTCGACCCCCATTGCTGTTACCCCTACCCTACCTATTTCTCCCAACCTCCCTATGAGACAACCCGTACTGTTGCAAAAAATCGCGGCCATCCTGACCGATGCGGCCGACGTGGAGCTAGCGCCCAGCCAAGCCAACCACACGTTTCTGGAGCTGGGGCTCGATTCGCTGCTGCTCACCCAGGTGGCTCTGACGCTCAAGAAGGAATTCAACGTGCCCGTTACCTTTCGGCAGCTGAGCGAAACGCTGGCCACGCCCGCCGACCTGGCCGCCTACCTGGATGTGCAGCTGCCCGCCGACCCTGCGCCCCGCACGCCGGTGGCTACGCCCGCCCTACCCCCTCCGCCCATAGCCAATCCCGTCGCCGACCCCACGCTGAGCCTGCTCGCCGCCCAGCTTCAGCAGCTAGCGCAGCAAGTAGCCCACTTGCAGCACGTAGGGGCAAGCGCTTTACCCGCGGCCGCAGGCACTGCGCCGGTCGCCCTACCCCCTCCCGGCGCGCCCATGTCGGAGCTAACGGCCGCCGAGGCTGTGGAGCACGCCAAGCCGTTCGGGGCCACGGCCCGCATCGAGCGACAGGCAACTACGGCGCTTGCGCCGCGCCAACAGGATTTTCTCAACCAGTTTACCCGGCGCTACACCCAGAAAACCAGCGCCAGCAAGGCCTACGCCCAGCAGCACCGCGCCCACATGGCCGACCCGCGGGTAGTAACCGGTTTCACGCCGCTGCTCAAGGAGCTGACCTACCCGCTGGTGGTGGACCGCTCGGCCGGCAGCCGGCTCTGGGACCTGGACGGCAACGAGTACGTGGACGCGCTTAATGGCTTCGGCTCGTCGATGTTTGGCTACCAGCCCGAGTTTATTAAGACCACCCTGCACGCTCAGATTGAGCGCGGCTACGAAGTGGGACCGCAGCACGCGCTGGCCGGCGAGGTGTGCCAGCTTATGTGCGAGCTGACGTGCCACGACCGGGCCGCCCTCTGCAACACCGGCTCGGAGGCCGTGCTGGGGGCCTTGCGCATGGCCCGCACTGTCACGGGGCGCTCGCTGGTAGTGGCCTTCACGGGTTCCTACCACGGCATTAATGACGAGGTTATCGTGCGCGGCACCCGGCAGCTGAAGTCGCGCCCGGCCGCACCGGGTATTATGCCCGAAGCCGTGCAAAACATGCTCATCCTGGACTACGGCACCGAGGAGAGCTTGCGCATCATCATGGAGCGCGCCCATGAGCTAGCCGCCGTACTGGTCGAGCCTATTCAAAGCCGCCGGCCTGATTTTCAGCCAGTTGAATTCTTAAAAGAAGTACGCCTCGTAACGGCTGCCGCTGGCACAGCCCTTATTTTTGACGAAGTAATTACCGGCTTCCGGCTGCACCAGGGCGGTGCGCAGGCCGCCTTCGGCATTCGCGCCGACATCGCCACCTACGGCAAGGTTATTGGCGGCGGGCTACCCATCGGGGCCATCGCGGGCAGCAAAACGTATATGGACGCACTCGATGGCGGCTTCTGGCAGTATGGCGACCGCTCGGTGCCCGAGGTAGGCGTCACCTACTTTGCCGGCACCTTCGTGCGCCACCCGCTGGCGCTGGCGGCGGCTCAGGCGTCGCTACACCACCTGCGCGACCAGGGCCCGGCCTTGCAGGAAACCCTGAACGCAACCACGGCCGGCCTGGCAGCGCAGCTCAACGCGGCTGCCCAGCAGCGCCAAATCCCGCTAACGGTGGTGCACGCGGGCTCACTCTGGAAAATAAAATTCACCACCGACCTGCCGTATAGTACGCTGCTCTTCACGCTTATGCGCGAAAAAGGCGTGCACATCTGGGATAACTTCCCGTGCTTTCTCACCGAGGCGCACACCGCGGCCGACGTGCAGCGGGTGGTAGCGGCCTTCACGAGCAGCCTCGACGAGCTGGTGGCAGTCGGCTTTTTGCCCGCCACGCCGTTATCCACCGTGGCTCCCGTAGAGCACCAACTCGCGGCCCTGAACCAGCCGCCCCTGCCGGGAGCCCGCCTGGGCCGCGACGCAGGTGGTAACCCCGCCTGGTTTATGAGCGACCCCCAGCGGCCGGGGCGCTATGTGCAACTGGCTCCGGCGTAGCGCTCAGCAGTACCACTTATTTCTCGTTACTTTCTTTAATTTATTATTTTCCAGGTAATTGATTTTTTCTTAATGCTCCACCCCAAATTGCCGACTGCAAGCTCTTCGCTACGGTCGGCTTCGCCGGCTGCCGGGCTACATAGGGCCAGCAAGCGCACATTTAGTTTTTATCAGTGTACTTATTTCATTATTACATGACTTTTACTAATACTTTTATTCTAGCCGCCGAGTTATCGGATAGGTGTATCCTGCTACCCGCGCTACTTAATCAACAGTCTGACAAGGCTTTGTTTATTCGCCTCACCGCGTTCGCCGCTTAGCTTATGGCCCCGCTAGCTGCTACCCGCCGCCCTGCCCAGCAGTGGCTGGCCCTTACCCCGCCCCTACCCCTCACCGACACGCTAACGGTTTACCGCATTCCCACCGCCGCCTTTGCCGGCCTGGAGCACCACCTCGATGCGCTGCTGACACCTACCGAGCAGCAGCGTACCGCCCGCTACGCCCACTACGCCGACCAGCTGCGCTTTCGGGTGGGGCGAGCTGGCCTGCGCTACCTGCTGGGGCAGCGGCTGGGGCTACCCCCGGCCGCCGTGCCACTGTGCCTCAGCCGCTTTGGCAAGCCACAATTGGCCGAGCCGGCCTGCGTGCACTTCAACGTGGCCCACTCGGGCGAGTGGGTGCTTATCGCGCTGGCCGCCCGCGAGATTGGGATTGACGTGGAAGTGCAAGCGCCGGAGTTGGATTTTGCCAGCGTGGCGGCCTACCGCTTCAGCACCACCGAGCAGCAGCTCTTAGCCCAGAGTGCCCAGCCACAGGCCACGTTCTATCAAATCTGGACCCAGATGGAAGCCCGGACCAAAGCCACTGGCACGGGGCTCAGCGAAGCCACTACTTCGGCGGCCACCGGCTGGACCGTCCGCAGCTTTGGTGTGGCCCCCGGCTATTCGGCCGCCCTGGCCTACCCCATCGACTGGCAGCCAGTCATCCAGTTTCGGAGCTTGGATGCGCGGTTATTTATTTGAGCCATCCGTTTATAGCTAAAAAAAAACACCAGGCTCACCAGGCTTCCCATAGGGAAGCCTGGTGAGCCTGGTGTTTTAGAAAACTGCTAAAGGCTAGAGGTTAGAAATCAAGCAGCGAAGCAGATTAGTCTTTGATGTCGCCGCCTTCCGTGTTGTGGTCGGCGAGGCGGTCGGGGGCTTTATTGGCGTCTTGCACGGTTTCGCCGCCGCGCTGGCTAGCTCCCTGGCCGCTGCTGCCGATGTGGGCAGCTACACCGTCGCTGGTGCCATCTTCAGCTTGCACATTGGGGTCAAAGTTGCCGTCGCCGGGGCGCGAGCGCAGGCGGTGGGCCAGGTCGGGGTCGGGGCCGCCCTGGCGCATATCGTCGCCCTGCTCGCGGTAGGCTTCTTGGTCGTGCTCGCGGCGCTCCTGGCGGCGGCTTTCGGCGTTTTCGGGTTCAGTAGCCATGCGTGGAAAAGGGAAAGAGTGTCTGCGGCTATACGGTGGGGTAGAGCCGACCGTTCGGACGGGTTTTCGTATATTTCCCATGCTACGCACCGACCTCATCACCATTGACCCGGAAATAACGGGTGGTACGCTGGTTTTTACGGGTACGCGCGTGCCTATTCAGGCGCTATTCGACTACCTTGGCGACGACGAGCCGCTAACCATGTTTCTCTACGATTTCCCTAGCGTGACCCGCGAGCAGGCCGCAGGCGTTTTACAGGCCGTGCAGGCTGCCTTGCTGCCGGCCGCCTTCCACGTGGCACCGGCCCAGATTGATTTTTCTTTCGCCGATAAGCTCCCGCCCTGTTAAGCTGCTGCTTGACGAGCAACTACCCAGGCGGCTTTCGCACCGCTTGGTACCGTTGCACGATGCGCTCACGATACAGGATATAGACTGGCGCGGCAAGAAAAACGGCGAACTGCTGAAGTTGCTAGTAGAGCATAAATTTGAAGCTTTTCTAACTGCCGATAAGAAGATGTGCTACGAGCAGAATTGGCAGCGCTACTCCGTTGCAGTCATTTTTCTCGATGTTCTGAATTTGAAGTACGACACGGTGAAGCTGTTTATATCGCAGGTACTGGCGCTACTAGCCCAGTCGGGGCTGGCGGGCGGCGTATATGTGGGTACAATTACGGCCATCGGTTTAGTGCCAGTCGTAGCCGCAATAACGACACTGCTTGGCGCGGGGGGTTCGAGCTAGCCGTCGGCATTGCGAACAGTTGTTCAGCAATATTTCACCTCCATACTCTGCGTAGATTTTAGTAGCGATTCTTTCTCGCAAGGCGGCCCTCCCATCGCGCATCAAAAGCAGGACCTCTTCATCATCTGACAACCAACCGACTCGCAACATAAGTGCGCGCGTTTCGGCGTGCACTTTCCCTTCAGCATCAACAGGCAGCTTTTCACTATGAAGCACATGTTTCAGCGCCAGCGTTTCCAGCCTCGGCAACAAGTGAGAGTATTCCTTAATAAGATAATTAACGATTTCTAACTCCATTTAACAATCTCAGTTACCCTACTTAAATGCCTGAATACCCGTGATATCCGCGCCCGTAATGAGCAGGTGAATATCGTGCGTGCCCTCGTAGGTAATCACTGATTCCAGATTCATCATGTGGCGCATGATGGGGTATTCGCCGGTGATGCCCATGCCGCCGTGAATCTGGCGGGCTTCGCGGGCTACGCGCAGGGCCATTTCCACGGAGTTGCGCTTGGCCATCGAGATTTGGGCGCTGGTGGCTTTGCCTTCATTCTTTAAAACCCCTAAGCGCCAAGCTAATAGCTGGGCTTTGGTAATGTCGGTAATCATCTCGGCCAGCTTTTTTTGCTGGAGCTGGAAAGCGGCAATGGGCTTGCCGAACTGCTCGCGCTCCAGGCTGTACTTTAGGGCCGACTCGTAGCAGTCGATGGCTGCGCCGATGGCACCCCACGCGATGCCGAAGCGAGCCGAGTCGAGGCAGCTCAACGGGCCGCGCAGGCCTTCGATGTTGGGCAGAATATTCTCTTTCGGAATGATAACGTTATCAAACACCAGCTCGCCGGTGATGCTAGCGCGCAGGCTCCATTTATTATGGATTTCGGGGGTAGTAAAGCCCGCCATGCCGCGCTCCACAAGCACGCCTTTGATGCGGCCCTGCTCGTTTTTGGCCCACACCACGGCCACCTGGCACTCGGGCGAGTTCGATATCCAGAGCTTCGCGCCGTTCAGCACGTAGTGGTCGCCTTCCTCCCGGATATTGGTGGTCATGCCACCGGGGTTCGAGCCGTGGTCGGGCTCGGTAAGGCCGAAGCAGCCGAGCCACTCGCCGCTGGCCAGCCGGGGCAGAAACTTTTGGCGTTGCGCCTCGGAGCCGTAGGCGTAGATGGGGAACATCACCAGCGAGCCCTGCACCGAAGCCGTGGAGCGCATCCCGGAGTCGCCGCGCTCAATCTCCTGCATAATCAGGCCGTAGCTGATGTAGTCGAGGCCGCCGCCGCCGTACTCGGCCGGGATGGTGGGGCCAAACGCGCCCACCTCGCCAAACTTACGCACGATTTCGGAGGGAAAATGCGCCTGCTGCGCCCACTGCTCGATGTTGGGCGAGATTTCCTTCTTGACAAAATCGCGGATGCTCTGCCGCACGAGGATATTTTCCTCGGTCAGCAGGCCGTCGAGGTCAAAATAATCGGTGAAGCCGTTGGCATTGGTGCTGCCTTGCTGAGCAGTGTGAGCTTTGACTTCGGGGCTGAGAACGTCGGCAATGGAGGACATGGGCGGGGGTAGGACTGGGGTTTAGGCAAAGGTACTTCACCAGAAGAAGGCACAAGAGCTACGAGCCCGCGCCCAAAATAATTCCCCCTGGCGGGCTCACGACGGGCGCACTACCACCACCGCCAGGGTGATTTCCTCGCCTACCCCGGCCGTCCCGCTCACCTCGACCTCGGCACCGCCCGGCAGCTGCACCCGCAGGCGACCGCCGGGCAGCACGGCCAGCACGCGGCCAGTCACCGTGGCGGGGGTAGGCGGCGCGGCGGGCGGCCCTACCCCTTGCACCTGGCCCAGGTCCAGGGTGAGCACGCGGTGGGCGAGCTGCGCAATTTCGGCCGGGTCGTGGCTCACGAGGATAGTCGTCAGCTCAAAGCGCTGGTGCACCTCGGCCAGTACCTGCTGGAGGCGCTGGCGGGTGGGCAGGTCGAGGGCTGAAAGAGGCTCGTCGAGCAGCAGCAGGCGCGGGCGGCGGGCCAGGGCGCGGGCCAGCGCTACCCGCTGCTGCTGCCCGCCCGAAAGCAGCGCCGGCCGGCGCTCGGCCAATTCGGTCAGTTCCAGTAATTCCAATAACTCACTGATAATTTGAGTTTTATTAGCTTGATTTTCGGCGGCGAAAGTCAGGTTTTCGCGCACCGTCATGTTCGGAAACAGCGCGTAGTCCTGAAATACGAAGCCCAGCGGGCGGCGCTGCGGCGGTAGCCACTGGCGTCGGGCGGCATTAAACCACGTTTGCTCCCCAAAAAGCACGAAGCCCGCGTCGGGCCGGTCGAGGCCGGCGAGCAGGCGCAACAGCGTGGTTTTGCCCGAGCCCGAGGGGCCGGTCACGGCCAGCAGCTCGCCGGGGGGTAGGGCCAAGGCCACGTCGAGGGTGCGCGGGCCGGCGGCGGTGTGCAACGCTTTGGTCAGGTGGAAATCGAGCACGGACGAATTACGACAGGCGGGCATCGCGCTTGCTAAACCAATACAGCGCCGTCAGAATACCGAAAGCTACCACCAGCAGCGTGAGCGCGTAGGCGTTGGCCTGGCCGTAGTGCTGGCTTTCGACCTCATCATAAATAGCGATGGAAGCCACCCGCGTGCGACCCGGCAGGCTGCCGCCAATCAGCAGCACCACCCCAAACTCGCCCAGCGTGTGGGCAAAAGTGAGCACCGCGCCGCTGAGCAGCGCAGGCCGCATATTGGGCAACAGTACCCGCCAGAGGGTAGTGAGGCGCGACTTGCCCAGTGTGGCCGCCGCCTCGGACAGCGCGCGCGGCAGCTGCTGAAACCCCGCCTGCAACGGCTGCACCATAAACGGCAGGCTATACACCAACGACCCCGCCAGGATGCCGGCAAACGTAAAGTTCAGACTCAGCCCCAGCTGGTTAATCAAAAACCGCCCTACCCCCGTGTCATCGCTGAACGCCAGTAGCAGGTAAAACCCGATGACCGTGGGCGGCAGCACCAGCGGCAGGCTTACCACGGCTTCCAGCAGCGGCTTGAGGCGCGAGCGGCTGCGCGCCAGCCCGTAGGCCAGCGGCAGGCCCAGCCCCAGCAGCAGCACTGTGGTGCAGGCCGCCAGCGCCAACGTCAGGCGTAGGGTTTGCCAGTAGTCGGAAGGCAAGGGGGTAGGAATTAATGATTAATGGTCAGTGCCGTTTGTCATTGCGAGCCTGCGAAGCAATTTTTCCTTCCGTTAGGGATAGCAAATTCGACGATGTGAACGACAAGAAAAGATTGCTTCGCAGGCTCACAATGGCAGACGGTTTTTTCACAGCCCAAACCCGTACTTTTTCAGCGCCTGCCGGGCCGCCGGGCTAGCCATAAACGCCGCGAACGCGGTGGCCGTAGTGTTGCCGCTGGCGCGCTTCAGCACCACGAAGCTTTGCTGCAAGGGCGAGTGCGCGCTGGCCGGAATGAGGTAAAACCGGCCCGCCCGGCGCAGCTCGGGGCTGAGGGCCAGGGCGTAGGCCAGCAAGCCAGCATCGGCCGCGCCGGTGGCGGCGTACTGGGCGGCCTGGCCAATATTTTCACCCAATACCAGCTTGGGCTGCACCTGGTTGTAGAGCTTATAATGGCGCAGGACTTCTTCGGCGAGGCGGCCGTAGGGCGCGTGGGCGGGGTTGGCGATGGCGACATGCTTCACCTGTGGGTCGAGCAGCGTATTCATGCCTTTTGCACTGGGGTTCAGCTTCTTGCTCCACAGCACCAGGCGGCCCAGGGCGTAGGGCCGGGGCGCGCCGGCCGTGAGGCCCGCCTGCTGCAAGCGCCGGGGGTAGTCGCTATCGGCCGAGAAGAATATATCGAACGGCGCATTGTGACGCAGCTGCTCGTAAAACTTGCCCGACGAGCCGTACACCACCGTAACCTTGGCGGCTGAGTATTGGCGGTTGAAAATCGTCACCAGCGAATCGAGCGCGTATTTCAAATCGGCGGCGGCGGCAATGGTAATGGGCGCGGCGGTAACTGAGGCGGTCTGCGCGGCGGCGGGCAACCAGCCGCCCAGCAGCATGGCCAGCAGCAGCAATAAACGAAGCATACGGAACAAGGAAAAAGCGAGCAGCACGCCGCCGTTATGTACACAAAGATAGAGCGCGGCGCAGCCGCCGGTGCGGGCCGCAAAAAGCCCGGCCGCATCGGGCGGCCGGGCTTGCTGAAGCTATACTTAAAGTTGATTTTCCTACTCCCGCTCTACGCGAATACCAAGCCCAAAGGCAGTTCCAGGCCCAGGGCTTCATCGCGCAGCGTGTCGTCGGCGTGGAAAAAAGCGTAATGGCCCGGCCGGTTGTACACTAGCACGGCGCGTATGGCCGGCATCACTATCCAGCACGATTTCACCCCGAACTGGAAATAAATTTCTGTTTTATCTACCATTTCCTCAGCGCTTTGCGAGGGTAATTGAATTTCAATGCACAGAAGTGGGGGGGGTAGGGTTACGGGCAGGGCGGTTTTCAAAATCCAGTGCTGACGCGGGAAAACCAACTACATCGGGCGTAGTGCCAACTGGCAGAGTGGCTAAAGCCACCTCGGACGCGATGCGAAACTCAGTGCGGTGGCGCAGCTTCAACTCAAATATCAGATTGGCCTGAACCAAGCCATGAATCATATCGGGCATAGGTTTACCGCGTTCTAGCTCGTAAATAGAAATTTCTTCAACGACCGCTTCCATATCAACGAGTTTGCTCAGGTGAGGAGATTTTCAAATATACACGCCCGCCGCCGGGCCTACCACCGCAAATTGACCGAAGCCAGGAAATTCTGGCGGGCCTGCGGGTAGAAGTAGCTGTAGTACTGCGCCTGCCCACCACTGAGGTAGCCGTAAGTATAGCCGTTGTTGACGTAAGTGGCTCCCAGCACGTTATTAAGCACGGCGGCCAGCTCGATTTCGCGGAAGCCCAGCGCCGTGGGGTGCCAGAGGTATCGGACGCGCACGTCCTGCACGTAGTAGGCCGGAATGCTGCGGCTGTTGGTGGATGTATTATCAAGGTACTGGCGGCCGGCGTAATGGGCCAACGTGGCCAGGCGCAGGCCGGGCAGCAGTTCGTATTCCAGGGTGTAGGCAAAAGTCAGCGCGGGCGAGAACGAGATGTCGGTTTGCTTGAACGTGGTGCCGCGCTCGATATTGGTGTTGTAGTCGGTTAGGTAATCGGTATAATTATTGATTTTATTCCGGCTGATAGTCGCCGTAGGGCTGAAGGTGAGGCCCTTAGCCAGGCGGGCGGCGGCTTGCAGCTCAATGCCGGTGCGGTACGAGTCGCGCACATTGGTATGGATGGGGTTACCCACGTCGTCGAGGTGGCCGCTCAGCACGAGCTGGTCACGGTACAGCATCAGGTAGTAGTTGGCCGACCACTGGAACGCGCCAGTGGTGCGGCGCAGGCCCAGCTCCACGTTGTGCAGCTTTTCGGCGGTCGGGCGGCGGTTGGCGGGCGTATCGGTGTAGTCGGTGCGGGTAGGCTCGCGCTGGGCCAGGGCGTAGGAGGCGTAGGCGGCCACGGCGGGCGTCACCTGGTAAGTCAGCCCCGCCTTGGGGTTAAAAAAATTGAAGTTGATGGTCTGCTGGCTCTTGCCACCGTTGGGGCTGCCGTCGGGCGCGTACAGCTCGTAGCTCACGTGCCGGAACTGCACGTCGCCGAAAGCCGACAGATTCTCGCCCAGCGCCACGGTAGCGCGGGCATAGGAATTCACGTCGAGCTTATGAGCATTGGGCTCCGAATAGTAGGGCGTGCCGGTTTCGGGAATGTTGTTGCCGCGCTGCGCCCAGGTCAGCTCATCGTAGTGCTGGCCGCGGTAGCCCACCACCGCGCCGCCCACGGCGAAGGTCTTCAGAAACGTTTGATTGAAAGTGCCTTGCAGGGCGTAGGTCGCACCGTAAAGGTCGGTTTTGAGCCAGCGGCGGCGGATAACGTCGGTCGTCGTCAGCGTGTCGAAGCCGCCGCCCGTGCGCGGCTGGTACACCGGCCCCGAAATGCCGTACATCGCAAAGTTCTGGTTGGCCTTGTACTCCTCGTAGTAGCCGCCGCCGCGCGTCCAGAAGGGCGTCACACTCAGATTAAATTTTGAACTTAACTGTCTGGAAATCAGAAACTGATAATAATCCTGCTGGTAATTATCGGTCTGATTTTTATAAGCCGGAAAGTGCTGGCCCGCGTCGGTGCCGGCCTCGTTGTATCGCCGATTCTTGGTTAATAACGAGTCGGCCAGTCCGTACCAGGCCTGGTAGGTTTGCTCGTAGCCCGTGATAATGAGTGCCCGCAGCAGCGTTTTTTCATCCGAATACGTGCCGGCTAAATACAGCGACCGGAGCCGCGACCAGCCCCGGTCAATGTAGCCCTCGCTCTGGATGCGCGAGGCCCGCGCATCCACCGTGAAGTGGCCATTCAGCAGGCCCGTACCGGCCGCCACGGTGCTTTTCCAGGTCCCAAACGAGCCGGCCGAATTATTCACTTCGGCGTAGGCTTTAGGCCGCAGGCCCAGGGTTTCCACGTTCAAGCTAGCCCCGAACGCGCCCGCGCCGTTGGTGCTTGGTCCGGCCCCGCGCTGCACCTGAATGCTTTGAATGGACGAAGCCAAATCGGGCAAATCCACAAAAAACACGCCGTGGCTTTCGGCCTCGTTCACCGGCACCCCGTTGAGCGTCACGTTGATACGAGTGCCGTCGGTGCCCCGGATGCGCAGCGCCGTGTACCCTACCCCCGTGCCCGCGTCCGAAGTCGTGACCACGCTCGGGGTCTGGTCGAGCAGGTAGGGCAGGTCTTGGCCGAAATTGCGGGCTTGCAATTGCTCGCGGCTCACGTTCTGGTAGGTAGTAGCGGTGCGCTCGTTGGCACGGGTGGCCGTGACTACGGCCTCGGGCGTGAGGTTGCGGGCCACCCGCAAGCTCAGCGGGGCCAGCTGCTGCGCCTCGGGCTGACCAGTAAGCGGCTGGCTGATAGCATCGTAGCCCACAAAGCGCACGTGCAGCGTATGCGGGCCGGCCGGCACGGCCGGCAACCGGAAGCGGCCGGCGGCATCGGTGGTCGCGCCCAGGGTAGGGGCATCGGTGAGCACCACGGTGGCACCGGGCAGGCTCGCGCCAGTTTGGGCATCGGTGATGAGGCCAGATACGGGGCCCTGTGCCCACGCCGGCGCGGCCGCCAGCACCAACAGTGCGGCTCCCGCCAAAAGAGTAGTTTTCAACTAAATAAAAAACTAAAGAGTAGAACGCACCCTGGCCGCAGGGGTCGCGGCAAGGGCGGAAACGTTCGCGGATTGTTTTTTCCCGACGCCGGCATTATCCGGTTCCGGTTCAATGGGTGTAATCTCAGCCGGCCAGAATTATTTCTGAGCCAGCACCCCTAAACAGGCCGCAAAGATACACGCGGCGGCGCGCCCACACTTTTCCTAATTTTCATCTTTTGCTCGGCCACCGCACTTTGCTTTTCCCTCGGCATCCGCTAACTTAGCTTTCGGGCCGGGCCGACGCAACTCCCAGCCGGCCACTTGCGTTGCCAGAAAACCAGCCCGGCCCGGTCCATAGAATCGTATTTTCCCGCCCCCTTAGTCGCTCTGTTCTACCGGATTATGCATCAGCTATTGTTTGCGCTGGTTATGCTGGCGGTGTTTACGCTGTTTATGGTCGTGCCTAAGCGGCGGACGCTGCCGCCGCCACCCCCTTCCTCGGGCGACGACGACGGCGGCGGCGAGCCCCACGAGCCCGGCCTGCCCGACCTCGACCTACCCCCCGGCATCTCACGCCCCATCAACGATTGGGAGCCCGACTATAACCGCCCCCGCCGCCCGGTGGAGGCGTGAAGTTAAATTATTTGTCCTTGCGAGCATGTGGCGCATCAAATAAGGACAGACGGCTTCTACCCTATCTCAATCGAGTAGCTGGCCTCGAATTCCTGGCTGGGCTCCAGCGTCAGAATGCCTTCTTTGTCGCGTAGCTCCTGCGGCGGGCCGGCGGGGCTGGCCACACCCTGCCAGGGCTCAATGCACACAAACTGCGCGCCGGGGCCTTTGGTCCAGAGGCCGAGGTAGGGAAAGCCATTGAACTTCATCCGCACGAAGGGGCCGGTTTTATCGGCTTTTTGCAACGTCAGGCGCGTGAAGTCGAAATGACTGAATACCAGCGCGTCGTCGGCAAAAAGCTCATAGGTGAGGGGTAGGGCCGCGTTCGGCGCGGGCACGGATGCCGTTTCGCCGGTGCGCAGGCCGCCGCGCAGCAGCTGCCTATCTAAGCTCACGGGGTGGTCAAAATGAAAGGCGTAGTCCGCGAACCGCTCCTTTGGTCCCGGCGGGCACCGAAATGCCGGGTGCGAGCCGATGCTGAACAGCAGCGCCCGCGGCGCGGCGGCCGGGTTGCGCACGTGCCAGCCCACGGTGAGCACACTGCCGCGCAGCTCGTAGCGCACCCGCAGCTCAAATTCGAAGGGGTAGGCCGCTTTGCTGGCCGCGCTGGCCATGAGCTGAAACGTGAGGCTGTGCGCATCCTGCAAGATGAGCTGAAACTCCTGGTCGCGGGCAAAGCCGTGCTGCGGCATCTTATACGCTTTGCCATCAAGCAGATACGTGTCATCGGGCAGCTTGCCCACGATGGGAAACAGCAGTGGCGCGTGACGGCCCCACTGCGTTGGGTCGGCCTGCCAGATGTATTCCAGCCCGGTGGCGAGGCTGGTGAAGCTGGTCAGCTCCGCGCCGTGCGGGGCAATTTCGACGCGGGCGGTGGCAGAGGTCAGAGTAGGCATGTTTTACAGTTAGCAATTATCAGTTAGCAGCCGTTGGTTATTAAACGGAGGCGAGGACATCCACGGCCGCCACGGCTTGCGCCAGGCGTTGCTTAGCTGGGCCTTTTATTTCTACAAAATGCCAGCTTAATCTCTGTAATTCAGATTTATACAACGTATAAAAATGCCAGCGCTGTGCCGGGTCGGGGTGCTCGCGCAGGGGGTCGGGCTCCCAGGGCAGGTCGGGGGCCAGCAGCAGGGTAAGGGCGTAGCGCGGCTTCGCTAACCCGGCCAAAACCCAGGCCGGGCACGTGCCGAACGCATTTTCTGCCCATATTTTGATGACCAGCAAATCGGTATCGCAGAAGAGCAGGCGGGTAGCTTGGGCGGCCGCCGCGTCCTCGGCCGCGAGCTGGCTGTGGGCAATGGCTTCGAGGTCGGGTAGGGCGTAGGCAGGGCCGTTTTTCGCCAAATAATGCCGGGCAAACTCGGGCACGAACACAGTGCCGTAGTGCGCTGCCAACTGCGCCGCTAGCGTGCTTTTGCCCGCCGATTCGGGGCCGGTGAGGGAAATGCGCTGCATACCAAAAATCACTAGACCATCGCCGCTTTACCGCGCATATCGCGTCGCCACTCCCAGTAGCCGTAGGCGGCCAGGCCCAGGTACAGCGCGTATAATAAGCTGGTAGGATACAGGTGCTTGGCCCACAGAATGGGTACGTAAATAATATCTACCAGCAGCCAGAGCCACCAGTTTTCGAGGCGCTTGCGCATGAGCAGAAACTGCGCGGCAATGCTGGTGCCGGTGGTGAAGCTGTCCCAGTGCGGAAACGTGGAGTCGGTGTGGTGGGCCAGGTAGTAGCCCGCGCCCAGGGTGTAGGCCAGCACGAAGGCGGCGGCCAGCGCCCACTCGGCGGGGGGTGCGTGGGTCACGGGCAGGGGCGTCTGGCCCCGGCCGCCGTAGCGCCACTCGTACCAGCCATAGGCGCTGAGGGCGATGAAGATACCCTGCAAGCCGCTGTCGGAATACAGGCCCTGCCGGTAGTAAATCAGCACGTAGAGCAGGCAGCTGACGATAGCAATCGGGAAGTTCCAGAGCGACTCGCGGGCCGCCAGCCACACGCAGATGAAGCCCGTGAGCACGGCCGCCCACTCCAGGCCGGTGGTGGCGCGCACGGCGGCCAGGGTGTCGGCGGGCAGGTTGGCGAAGGCAAACAGCAGCATAGGGCACGGGCAGAAAAGCCGCGCAAGGTAGCCGGGCGCGGTACTTTTACCCCATGCTGCCCGACATTACCCCCGCCGCCCTGCACGCCCGCCTCACGGCCGGCGAAGACATCCAGCTCATCGACGTGCGCGAAGAAATGGAGTTTGACTACTGCCGCATTGCGGGCAGCGTGCTCGTGCCGCTGGGCGAGGTGCCGCGCCGGGCCGCCGAAATCCGCGCCGAAGGGCCGGTGGTGCTCATTTGCCACCACGGCGTGCGCTCGGCGCAGGCGCTGGGCTACTTGCAGCACCGCCTGGGCCGCGAAAATCTGCTTAACTTGAGGGGTGGCATTGATGCCTGGAGCCAGGAAGTGGATTCGGGGGTGCCGATTTATTAGTATTAGCTCTCGTAAAAGAACGTCATGCTGAGCCTGTCGAAGCATCTCGCTCGCGCCATCAGGGTTAGTAACCCAACGGTGCGGCAGAGATGCTTCGACAGGCTCAGCATGACGTTCTACTTACTTCTCTAACTTCTTTTCCATGCCCTCCCCTACCCTTGCCGACCGCCTGGCCATGCGCGAGCGTCCCGCCGGCCGGCCGCTGATGCACCAGGAATGGGGCGACCTGCTTTTTATGCATTGGCCGGTGCCGGCCGAGCTGATTCAGGCCCTCCTACCCCCCCGCCTGACGGTGGACGTGCACGAGGGCATGGCGTGGCTGGCGGTGGTGCCCTTTCGGATGTGGGACGTGCACAGCCGCGTGACGCCGCCCGTGCCCGGCGTGCGCGAGTTTTTGGAGCTGAACGTGCGCACCTACGTGCACCTCGATGGTGTGCCGGGCGTGTGGTTCTTCTCGCTCGATGCCAGCAACCCGCTGGCGGTGTGGGCGGCGCGCACGTTTTTTCACCTGCCCTATTTTCGGGCGCAGCTCAAGCTGGAGCGGCCCGCCGCCGATGAGCTACACTACATTGGCCACCGCGTGCACAACGGCGCGCCCGAGGGCCACTTTGCCGCCACCTGGCGCGTGGGGGCAGTCCTACCCCCCGCCGAGCCGGGCTCGCTGGTTTTTTTCCTCACCGAGCGCTATTGCCTCTACGCGGCCGGCGGCATGGGGCCGGGGCGCGGCGACAAGCTGTACCGGGGCCGCATTGCGCACACCTCCTGGCCTTTGCATGAGGTGGAGCTGTTGAATTATAACTCGGACCTGGTGGAGGGCCACGGCCTGCCTACCCCCCTCGGCGCGCCCCTGCTGCATGCGGGCGGCCACGTGAGCGTGGACCTGTGGCGCTTGCGGCGGGTGTAATTTTGGCGGGTGTCCGCTGCCTTCCGCCTACCCCCCTTTCCTGATTTACCCGTTGTAGCGGCGCTGCCCGAGCTGCTGGCGGCCCTCGAAACCAGCCCGCGCGCCGTGCTGGAAGCGCCGCCCGGCGCGGGCAAAACCACCGTGGTGCCGCTGGCGCTGCTAGCCGCCGCCTGGCGCCCGGCCAACCAGAAAATTCTGGTGCTGGAGCCGCGCCAGCTGGCCGCCCGCGCCGCCGCCGCCCGCCTGGCCCAACTGCTGGGCGAGCCCGTGGGCCGCACCGTGGGCTACCGCGTGCGCCTCGACAGCAAGGTATCGTCAGCTACTCGCATTGAGGTTATTACCGAAGGCATATTAACGCGAATGCTGCAAGACGACCCGGCCCTGGAAGACGTAGCCTGTGTGGTATTTGATGAGTTTCACGAGCGCAGCCTGAACGCCGACCTGGGCCTGGCGCTGGCCCTGGATGCGCAGGCCGTACTGCGGCCCGAGCTGCGCATTGTGCTGATGTCGGCCACGCTGGAGGCGCAGCGGCTGGGGCAGTGGCTGCCCGCGCCGGTGGTGAGTAGCGCGGGCTTTTTGTTTCCGGTTGACACCGTGTACCTCGACCCGCGCCGGGCCGCCGCGCTGCCCAACAAGCCCGGCGAGCGGCTGGCCGAAACGGTACCCGGCCAGGTGCGCGCCGCGCTGGCGGCGCACGCCGGCGACGTGCTGGTGTTCCTGCCCGGCGTGGCCGACTTGCAGCGCGTAGCCCGCAAGCTCGAAGGTTCCCTACCCCCCGGTACCGACCTGCACCTGCTGCACGGCGAGCTGCCGTTGGAAGCGCAAGACGCGGCATTAAAGCCCGCCCCGGCCGGCCGGCGCAAGGTGATACTGGCCACCAGCATTGCCGAAACCAGCCTCACCATTGAGGGCGTGCGGGTGGTAGTGGATGGCGGCTTTGCGCGGGTGCCGCGCTTTGCGCCGCGCACGGGCTTCACCTCGCTCGAAACCGTGCCCGTGGCCCGCGCCGCCGCCGACCAGCGCCGGGGCCGCGCCGGCCGCCTCGCGCCCGGCACCTGCTACCGCCTCTGGACCGAGGCCGAGCACCACCAATTACCCGCCCATCGCCCGCCCGAAATCCAGACCGCCGACCTCAGCGGCCTGGTGCTGGAATTGGCCCTGTGGGGCGCCAGTGACCCCACCAGTCTGCGCTGGCTCGATGTGCCGCCCGTGGCCGCCGTGGCCCAGGCGCGGGAGCTGCTGGTGCGCCTGGGGGCTTTGGAGGGAATTAAAAATGATAAATTAAAAATTAAAAATGAGGCAGGAAGCTCAACCGAGGTGGTAGAAGGAAAAGATGTGGTAGGAGAAACACAAGCCTACAACGACGCAGGAGGGCCAATTTTTAATTCTTCATTTTTAATTTTTAATTCAACTCCTCACGGCCGGCAGCTGGCCAAACTAGGGCTGCCGCCGCGCCTGGGGCACCTGGTGGTGCGCGGCGCGGCGCTGGGCCACGGCCCGGCGGCCGCCGCGCTGGCCGCCCTGCTGGCCGAACGCGACCTGCTGCGCTGGGCCACGCCCAATGACCCGCGCCCCCTACCCCCCGACCTGCGCCTGAGGCTCGAAGCGCTGGCCAGCGGCCGGGCGCCGATGGCTGGCCTGGCGCTGCACCACGCCACGCTTCAGCGCGTGCGCGACGTGGCCCGCCACCTGCAAAGCCGCCTGGGCAGCGCCAAGGAAAGCGCACCAGTTCACCACGTCACCAATTCACCAGTGGGCCTGCTGACCGCGCTGGCCTACCCCGACCGGCTGGCCCAGCGCGAGGCGCCCGACCGCCTACGCCTCGTGACCGGCCAGCGCGTGAGCCTGCGCACGGAGGACGTGGACCCGCAGGCCGAGTTTTTTGCGGTGGCGCACCTGCTGGGCCAGGGCAATGCGCCCCGCGCCGCCCTGGCCGCGCCTCTCGACCGCGAGGAGTTGGAAGCAGCTTTCGCGGAGCAAATAATTACTACCGAGGAAGTGCGCTTCGACCCCGCCACCCAGCGCGTGACGGGCCGCCGCGTGCGCCGCCTGAGCGCGCTGCTGCTCGAAGAAAAAGTTATCGGCCAGCCTAATGCCGAGCTGGTGGCCCAGGCGCTACTCAGCTATTTGCAGGAGGCGGGGCTGGATAAGCTGAACTGGACGCCCGCCGCCCGTCAGCTGCAGCAACGGCTGGAGTTTCTGCGGCAGTATTTCGGGGAGGCGGCGGCCGAGTGGCTGGCTTTCGATGAAGCCGCCTTGCTGGCCGACTTGCCTACCTGGCTGGGGCCGCACCTGACCGGCCTCAAGAGCCTCGACCAGGTGCAGCGCCTCGACCTGCTGGAGCCACTGCTGGCGCGGCTGCCCGGCGGCTGGGCCCAGCGCCAGGAGCTCGACCGCTTGGCTCCTACCGACCTCGAAGTGCCCAGCGGCTCGCACATCGCCCTCGACTACCAGGACCCTGCCGCGCCGGTGCTAGCTGTAAAGCTGCAGGAATTATTCGGCCTCACCGAGACGCCCACCGTGGCGGGGGGTAGGGTGCCGCTGCTGCTCCATTTGCTGTCGCCGGGCGGGCGGCCGGCGCAGGTCACCCGCGACTTGCGCAGCTTTTGGGAGAAGGGTTACTTCGAGGTGCGCAAGGACCTGAAGGGCCGCTACCCCCGCCACCCCTGGCCCGATGAGCCGATGAAGCATATCCCCACCAAACTTACCAAAAAGCGCCTTGGAACGTCCTAGAACCCGGCGTACTGGTACAAGGAGTTCATTTGGTAGTACAAAAAAAGTTGCGCTAGTATTAAATGATGGGAGTAGGGCTTATCTCCACCCAGTGTTCAACAGTCTGCGTTGGCTTCGTTCAACGCAGGGCAAGCCCCGCGCCCTACAGTAGTTTTTGGAGGAACGGCTCCATTTCTTTGGCCAGAATGGCGTGGTCGGCTACGTCGGGGTGGCCGTTGCAGCCGTGGGCCTGCATAGGCTCGAAGAAGAACAGCGCTACGGGCGGGGCGCTGGGGTAGGCGGCATCGGTTTTGGTTTTTATTGCGGTGAGGCAGTTTTGCAGCTTCGTGCGCTTCTGACCGTTGAGCATGGGGCTATTTAGCAGCGCGATGCGCGCCTGCGGGTACTTGGTCTTTACCAGCACCACGAACTGCGCGTAGCTGTTCACGAAGGCGGCGCTGTCGAAGGGCAGCCGGGGCGTTTTGCCGTCGCCGTCACTCAGGTCGTTGGTGCCCAAGGCAATGCTTACGACAGCAGGCTTGTAGTTGGCAAAATCCCAGAGCTGCGAATTAGTTGCCTGAAAATCGAGCTTCTCGTACACTTCGGGCATTGTTGGGCCGGTTCGATTCCAGGTGCGGTAGGCCCCGATGCCGCTCACGCTGCTCAGTATATAGTTGGCGTGCAGGGTGCGGGCCACGCGGGGGCCGTAGGCTTGGTAGGCGTTGTGCTGGTCCTGATACTCGCCGGTGCCGCAGGGCACTTCCGAAGGGTCAGCGGCGGCCCCGCAGGTGATGCTGTTACCGATAAACTCGATGAGCGGGCCGGTAGGCGGGGGGAGAGCGGCCAGCTTGGGGCCGGTTATTTTTTGAA